>JBDNHI010000100.1:0-1673 GCA_041694635.1 Gemmataceae bacterium
TATCTTGTCGTTGACCAATACTGGGATGTCGATCGGTTTGTTTTTGACGGTTGTGAACGGGCCGTCAGTGATCGCCACCATATCATAAGTTGATGCGGACAGCAGATCGCGAGTTTCGAGTCGTTCGACCATAAGCCGACACGAAGTTGAACGGCGCTTCTTATGATTGATTGATTGCAATGTCCAGAAACGCATGAACGAATCGAATGTGCGGAGCAGAGTCATGGGGCGCCTCCTGTTATGGAAACTAAAGTGATAAAAGCGAGACTACCAAAGCAGAGATAGGTCAGCAACAAGAATTTTCAAAATATTTTCGGCACCTCCTTAAGCAGTCATTCCCGCGAAGAGTGAGCGATAGGCGTTACAGATCATCCTCACCTGCGAGGAAGATCAAATCATGCATACAAAATGCCTAGAGACCTATCTATCAGGTAAGCAGATCTATGCTGCAAAATAAAACATCGTTGCAGAAAATGAATTCTTGCAACGATGTAAATAAGGCTTAAGAAAAGCTTAGGTCTTACATATGGGCAATTAATGCTGTACCGAATTCGCTACACTTAATTTCTTTGCCACCTTCCATCTGACGGGCGAAATCGTAGGTGACTTGCTTGGCACCAATCGCTCCGTTCATGGCTTTAATTACAAGGTCAGCGGCTTCAATCCAACCCATATAACGAAGCATCATTTCGCCCGAAAGAACTACCGATCCAGGGTTAACACGATCGAGGTTGGCATACTTAGGAGCTGTGCCATGAGTCGCCTCAAAAATCGCATGCCCCGTGAGGTAATTGATATTTCCACCGGGGGCAATACCGATGCCACCAACCTGAGCAGCCAAGGCATCAGAAAGATAATCACCATTAAGATTTAAGGTTGCAATAACATCAAATTCATCGGGGCGGGTAAGCACTTGCTGAAGGGTGATATCAGCAATGGCATCTTTAATCAAAATTTTACCGGAAGCTAGTGCTGCTTTTTGTTCCGAATTTGCAGCGTCTTCGCCCTTTTCCTTCTTGGTTCGTTCCCATTGTTCCCAAGTATAAGTCTGTGCTGAAAATTCCTGCTCTGCTAATTCATAACCCCAGCTACGGAATGCGCCTTCCGTATACTTCATAATGTTTCCCTTATGCACTAGGGTTACACTTTTACGCTTGTTGCGAATTGCATATTCAATTGCAGAGCGAATAAGCCTATGGCTACCATCGCGAGAAACAGATTTGATGCCAATGCCGGTTGAGTCTGGGAAGCGGATTTTAGCAAATTCCTTGGGGAAGTTTTCCTTGAAGAGTTTAAGAAACTTATTATTGGCTTCGGTGCCTTGTTCGAATTCGATACCGGCATAGATGTCTTCGGTGTTTTCCCTGAAGATAACCATATTCACTTTTTCAGGATGTTTTACCGGAGAAGGAACGCCTTTAAACCAACGAACCGGTCTGAGGCAAACATAGAGATCAAGGAGCTGCCTGAGGGCAACATTAAGGGAACGAATACCGCCCCCGATGGGCGTGGTAAGAGGCCCTTTAATACCCACGAGAAAATCCCTAAAAGCCTCGACAGTTTCGTCGGGAAGCCAAGTGTTAAATTGTTTGAAAGCTTTTTCGCCTGCGAAGGTTTCCATCCAAGAGATTTTCTTTTTCCCGCCATAGGCTTTTTCAACAGCGGCGTCTAAA
>JBDNHI010000101.1:0-20692 GCA_041694635.1 Gemmataceae bacterium
AAAGACGCATGAACGCATCGAATGTGCGGAGCAGGTTCATGGGGAGCCTCCTGTTATGGAAACTAAAGTGATAAAAAAGAGACTACCAAACCAGAGATAGGTCGGCAACAAGAATTCTTAAACTATTTTCGCCACCCTGAACCCGGTGAAGGGCGAAGCACAAGCCAAAGACAAACAAGCAAAGAGCAAAGCGGTGCCTCTCTTGAAAAACAGGGCAGGGAGAATATTTCTATAAGACTTTGCCTAGAGGAAAAATGCAAGGAATTTATTCTTGTTGTGCTAATGGTAACGATAATTCCAATTCGGTTACCTACCTCAGTTGTCTTACCTTTTGTCCAATCTTTCCTCGAACCTTCAAAGTAGGTTATTACAAATGATGGATGAAATGATTTGATTGATTTGGATTTAGGTCTATAATTATAACAGTGCTAAAGATTGTGGTTGTTGAAAGATTCCTGCCTATTGTCCCGTTCCTATTATTGAACGGAAATGCGTCATCCGATTTACTCGAGAATTAATCAAATGATACGCTTCTACTTAACTGGGTTACTGTTGCTATTTCCTAACGGTATGGGATATTCTTATTACGAAACGACTCCAACTCCCAGTATGCTTGCCCGAACCGATTATGTTGCTAACGCTGGGGATTATAAGTGTGAACTTAATGCCGGGCCTGGTTCTCTTGCTCAGGGTGACATCCCTTCCTACTGGAATGGTATTGCAAACGATATCCCCTTAATGACTGGTGTGGTTTTCGTCCGCTCTCAAATTCGTTTTGCTGATATTACTCGGGGTACTAGTAACACTTTCTTCGTCGGTGAAAAATATATGTCTAGCAATAATTATCTTACTGGTGGCGACCCGGGTGATAACGAGTCCATGTATACTGGGTTTAACAATGATGCGTTTCGGCATACGAATACCAATGGCCCAGCCCAGGATTTACCTACTGTTACCAATACCGACCGTTTTGGCAGTGCTCATTCGGGTGGTATGAATATGTGTTTTTGTGATGGCTCGGTTCAGTTTGTAGCCTATAGCATTGATCCTGTCATTTTTAAAACTCAGGGTCGTAGAATGGAATAATCGATTCTCATTTCCCTTTATTTTAGATAAACCCCAAGACATTTCTTGGGGTTTTCTTTTTGTAGCTTCATTATTAAATGATTTAAGGTTATGATTAAGATTGCTATAAAAATGTGATTAAAAATAGTTTTGGGTGTTTTCTATGTTGTATAATCTTATGCCTGTAATGATCCGACTAATGGTGGTGGGGTGTTTCTTTTTCGTAGGTGTAAAGGTTTCCTATGGCCAAGAAAAACCTTTAGACTTTTCTCACGAAGTTGTGCCTATTCTTAAAAAGCATTGCGCGGCCTGTCATACCAATGGTACCTACAAAGGTGCGGTTTCTTTTGATACTAGACAAACGATGATTCAAACAAAAGGAGCGGTTTCGGGCGATAGCAAAAAAAGCGAAATGATTCATCGAATTACTTCCAAAGATTCTAAAGAACGGATGCCGCCAAAAGGCCCTGCTTTAACAACGATTGAAATTCAAATCCTTGCTAAATGGATTGATGCAAAAATGCCTTGGGATGAGGGGTTTTCTTTTAAGGGCGGGGCCTATGTCCCTCTCCTGAAATATCGAGCCGTTAAAGTGCCAGAGGGAAAAGGTCATCCGATTGATCGGATTCTAGAACCCTATCTTGCCAGTAATAAAAAAAATATCCTGACCGTTGTTAATGACGAAGTTTTTTATCGTAGAGCTTCCCTTGATATCGTCGGGTTACTTCCTCTGCCTGAAGAGTTGGAAAACTTTAAAGCCAACTCTGATAATACAAAAAGGGAAAAACTTGTAACTTCACTCCTAAACGATAAGCGTGCCTATACCGACTATTGGCTTTGTTTCTGGAACGACTTGCTGCGTAATGAATACAAAGGAACAGGCTACATTGATGGCGGTCGTAAGCAAATAACTTCTTGGCTTTACACTGCGATTTTAAACAACAAACCCTATGATCAGTTCGTAAGGGAATTGATTAAGCCTAGCCCGGATTCAGAAGGTTTTATTAAAGGAATTAAATGGCGAGGCAGGGTTAATGCTAGTCAAGTTACGGAATTACAATTCTCTCAAAATGTCTCGCAGGTTTTCTTTGGCGTTAATATGAAGTGTGCTTCTTGCCACGATAGTTTTATCGATAATTGGAAGCTTGCGGATGCTTATGCACTAGCCGCGGTGGTTTCGGATAAGCCCTTGGAAATTTTCAGATGCGATAAAGCAACGGGTAAGAATGCGGTTGCTGGTTTCTTGTGGCCTGAACTGGGCACCATTGATCCCAATTTGCCTAAAGATAAAAAACTCGAACAACTTGCTTCTCTTGTAACTCATCAAGATAACGGCAGATTTGCCCGAACTATTACTAATCGCATTTGGCAGAAGTTGATGGGCAGGGGCATTGTTCATCCCGTGGATGTGATGGCGAACAAACCTTGGAACGATGACCTGCTCGATTACCTCGCAGTTTATCTTAAAGACAATCAGTTTGACTTAAAAAAACTTATCGGCCATATCGTCACTTCTAACGCCTACCAGTATAAAGCTGCTTTCTATAACGAGGAACCTTCTTCAGAAAGTTATGTCTTTCAAGGACCTATGCTAAGGCGAATGACCGCAGAACAATTTATGGATGCGGTTTGGCTTGTTACCAACACCGCCCCTAAAAAGCTTGATGCCCCTTTGCCTAAGGACATTCCTACAGCCTTAGGGTCGAGTAAAAGGAACTTCGTTCGTGCTGTGCTTGTTCATTCTGATTTACTTATGCGAACTTTGGGCAGGCCGAATAGAGAACAGGTGGTTACCACCCGGGCCGATTTGCTTACTACGCTGGAAGCTCTTGACCTGACATCGGGGGAAATTTTTAATGATATTGTCAGCAGAGGGGGCAAACAACTCTTTGCTGAATTAAAAACGAAGGACAAGGAAATGATCGCACGAACCGCTTACCTAAGGGCTTTAGGACGATTGCCCGATAGTCAGGAATTGCAACTTGCAGCTAGCCTTTTGGGCGATAAGCCCGAATCTGAGAATTTAGCAGATCTTCTTTGGGTCCTTTTTCTTCTTCCCGAATTTCAATTAATTGGTTGAGGTGTATGATGAATGATTTTGATAATGCTTTAATAAAGAAATTTGAACGCAGGCGCTTTCTTAAACAGATGGCAAGTGCCAGCCTTACTACCCTTGGACTTAATGAAGCAACTGCCATCGCTAATGAAAAAGTTGTACAGCCCAAAGCAACTGCTGATTGTTGTATTTTGTTGTGGATGGGCGGAGGGATGGCTTCGCCTGAAACCTTCGACCCGAAGCGTTATACTCCTTATGAAATCGGTGTGAGTTCCGAGAAAATTCTTTGTACCTTTCCATCGATACCCACTTCCGTGGATGGCATTAAAATTTCTGCAGGCTTAGAGAATGTTGCCAAGGTTATGAATCGTGGGACTATCATTCGTTCGCACCGAATGCCAGACCTTGGTACGATATTACACTCGAGGCATCAGTACCATTGGCATACCGGGTATGTCCCGCCCCAAACCGTGGCAGCCCCTCATATCGGTTCGTGGGTAGCAAAGGTATTAGGCCAGCGTAACCCTGCTATCCCTGCTTTTATCAATATAGGGCAGAAGTTAGAGGGGCATGGTGAATCAGAAGAGTTGAAGGCATTTACCACAGCGGGTTTCTTTGGTGGTGAGTACAGCCCTTTTAATATTCCTTTCCCTATGGAGGCTGCTAATTCGGTTAGGCCGCCAAAAGGAATGACTCCGCAACGATTTGAATCTCGGATGGCACGCTGGCGTGAGTTAGTCCAGCGCAGCTCTATCGGCGAAAAAACCAGCGATTTTCATCGTGACTCTATTGTTCGCTCTATGGAAAATGCACATCGACTTTTAAGTTCTCCCGAACGCATCGCTTTTGAACTTGATCGTGAGCCCAAAGAAAGTTTTGATGCTTATAATACAGGAAGATTTGGCCAGGGGTGTTTGCTTGCAAGACGACTTGCAGAGTCCGGAGCTCGCTTTATTGAAGTCACGACCGAGTATGTTCCCTTTTTGCATTGGGACACACATGAAAATGGGCATTCAACTTTTGCTAAGATGAAAGAGCAGATCGACCGACCGATTGCTCAGTTAGTATTAGACCTTGAGAAAAGAGGAATGTTGGACCGAACTTTAATAGTTTTGGCAACAGAATTTAGCCGAGACATGATGATTGAGGGCGTACCTGGTAGTAATGCATCAGATCAATCCCGCGCCAAGACGGATGTGATGAAAGAGCCCAAGCATTATGGTTTGCATAGGCATTTTACTGGTTCATGCTCTGCGGTTCTATTTGGAGGCGGGGTTCGCAAAGGCCATGTTCATGGCGTTACTGCGGATGAAAGGCCATTGATTGTTACCAAGGATCCGGTTTCTATTCCAGATATGCATGCTACGATTTTTACTGCAATGGGCATATCACCCAAGACTGCATTTGATATTGAAAAGCGACCTTTTTACGCTACGGAAGATGGTAAAGGTCAATCGGTGGATGCGATTTTTCAAGGCCGTAGAAGTTGATTTCGAACCATTGATTGGGGCATGAAATTGATTATCCTAATGTGCTTTGTAATTGCTCTTGGTTTTGCTTCTGAAACTGAAAAAGTTTATCAGGGTAAGAATTTAGATCAATGGGTCAAGGAATTCGAAACCGATCCTGGACTAGAAAGAAAGCTAGTAATCATTTCAGCATTAGGTATGTTTGGAAAAGATTCGTTTGCAATTCTTGAAAAACTTGCAGTCGCTGCAAATAATGATGTGCGAGCTAAGTCTATTTCGACTCTGGGACAGATGGGGAAAACTGCGGTTCCTTCGCTGGCGAAAATTGCTTCAAATGGCCCTAAGAGTTCTAGATTACTAGCCTTGATGGTGCTTTCCGGGTTGGGAAATCAGGCGATAGAATCGCTTCCCGAACTTTGCAAGTTGATGACCCACTTCGATAAAGATACAAAACTACGAGCCATAGCCGCGGTGGGAAATCTGGGAATAGATGGCTTTGCTTCTTTACCTTTTTTACTGGTTGCAGTTCGTTCTACCGAGGGAGAAACTGCAGAAATAGCCTATCGGTCTTTGTTTCAAGTTTGTGGCTGGAACGCTGCGCCCGAGGGCAATATCTTTGAAGCATCCATGAAAGTTGCAATTACAAAAGGTGAACTTGGCGTAGGGGTATTAGCTCAATTGCTAAAGGATGTAGACCCTGAAATCAGGATAAATGCAGCAAAATTGCTGGGTGGATTAGGGCCAAAAGCTGCCAAAGCTATGCCTGCATTACAATCTGCCTTGCAAGATAAAAGTGATAAAGTCATCGATGCAGCATTTGAAGCGATTCAAAAAATAAAGCCTTGATGTTGATTAAAGAAGTGCGGAAAGGGCGTTCTCAAAGATTTGGAACTTTTGTTCCCATAAAAATTCTTTGCTGACTCGTTGTAATCCCGCTCGGCCTAGTTTTGCAGATAATTCTTGGTTGGTTATTAATTGCTCTAACGATGTTGCTAACTTGCTGATGTTATCACACTCGACAATTAAGCCATCGGATTCGTGTTGAATTAGGCTCCCTGGCCCGCCAGCATTGTAAACGATGCAGGGCTTGCTATTGGCCCAAGCTTCTAAAAGAACGATGCCAAAAGAATCAGATCTACTGGGAAGGGCAAAGATATTGAGGCCCGAGAAAAAGTCTCTTTTATCTTCTTCAGAGAGTGGCCCGGTTCTAATTACTTTTTCTTTGAATGGGAAATTACGGTAGAGCTTTTCGAAAGAGGGCATCGAAGGGCCTGCAAGCACCAGTTTAACCTGTATTTCTTTTTGCCAAAGTATTTCCATTGCTTGAAGTAAGTCGGTGCTGCCTTTATCCCAACTTAGGTTTGCAAGATGGCCAACTACGACTTCGTTTGCCTTGATTTGCCAATGCTTTTTAGCAATTTCGGAATTGCCCCCGGTGCAACTCGCAAGATCAACCCCCATGCCTTGAAGGTGAATGCGATGGTGCTGGATGCCTAAGTCTTCGAGAACTTGTGCTTCGACTGGAGTTTGTGCGAAGATTGCATCAGCGTTTTTGGCGAGCAAAAGGAGTGCAGGATGGGTGTATCCTTTACGGGTTTTGTTGTGGATTTTTTTTAGGTCACCCAGATGAAGGAAAGGGGTGAGTAGGAAGGGGATTTTTTTTGCCCGAGCTAGTTTCATCCCTACATATATCGGATAGGCATAAGGAAAACATCCTGCATGAACTGCATCAAACTTTTCTACCGTTTGGGTTGCCATCTTTAGCATTTGAGGCATGATCGGGTTGTGAGCAAAAGTAAGGCACTGCAGGTTGCGGATTGGTATTTTTGAAATTACTTTTAACAATAACCTTTGAAATGGGAATTGTAATAAAGGGAATCTTTTTACTTTCACCCCTGAAATCAGGTTTTCGCTTGCGGGGAGTAGCTTATGATTGGCGGACCAAAACGATTCTAACTCGCGGGCATTACTTGTCCAAACCGTGATACTATTGCCCTTTGATGCGAGGTGTTCGCTTAGTTTTTGAAAGTATAACTCCGATCCTCCTAGGGCAGGTGCATAGCGTTGAACAATATTTAGTAGTTTAAAACTCAAGCTGTTTCCTCGGGAGACCTCCTCTTACAATTCAAGTACGATACAATGCCTTGATGAGCGAGTCCATGATCCTTGGGGGTCTTTCGAAATATTTAATCCGGAGAGATGAAATGTTAGGAATATCAAAGATGGCATCGGCGGTTCAACCCTCGGCAACTCTTGCAGCGGGCGCCAAGGCTCGACTGTTGCGAACACAGGGCATCAAGGTGTTTGATTTTAGCCTAGGTGAGCCAGATTTTCCTACTCCGGAGCATATTTGCTTGGCTGCAATTGCTGCAATGAAAGCCGGCCAGACTCATTACACGGTAGCTCAAGGCACTGTCGAAATTAGGTCCGCGATTTCTCGCTGGTATAAGAAAGTTTATAACCTTGATTGTACACCCGAGCAGATTATCGTTTCCAATGGTGCTAAGCATTCGATTCATAATGCCCTTGCTACCCTTGTAGGCCCAGGCGATGAAGTGATTATCCCTACCCCTTACTGGGTAAGTTATAGTGATTTGGTTATTATGACCGGTGCAAAACCTGTGCTTTTGCCCGCGGGTTTGGAATCTGGCTTCAAGGTTACTGCCGACCAAATCAAGAAAGCGATTACTTCAAAAACCAAGCTGCTTTTGTTAAACTCGCCTAGTAATCCTACAGGCGCAGTTTACACCCGGGCTGAACTTGAAGCCATTGCTGATATGGTTCTTGAAACCAATATCGGGGTAATTAGCGATGAGATATACGAAAGATTAGTTTTTGGAGATGCCCAAGCAACTTGTTTTGCAACTCTGCGAAGCGGCTTGAAGGAAAAAACAATCACTATAAGTGGGGTAAGTAAAACTTATGCCATGACAGGTTGGCGCATTGGTTGGGCAATTGGCCCTGATGCTGTGGTCAAAGCTATGGGGAATATTCAAAGTCAAGAAACCAGCAATCCATGCAGTATCAGTCAGGCTGCTGCCATTGCAGCGCTGGATGGCCCACAGGAATGTGTTGAAGAAATGCGCAAGGAATTTGAAACTCGCAGAGATTTTGTTTGTAAGAAGCTGCAAGCCATTTCGGGTATTAAATGTCTGGTACCCCCTGGTGCTTTTTATGCTTTCTTTGATGTGTCTTACTATTTTGGAAAAACATTTGCAGGTAAAAAGGTTACAGATTCTGCTTCTTTTTGCTTAATAGCTTTAGAGCAAGCCCATGTTAATCTTGTGCAAGGTTCTGCGTTTGGTGCTGAGGGCTTTGCCCGCCTTTCCTACGCAACCAGTAAAGAAATCCTTGAAGCAGGCTTAGATAAGCTACAAGCTTGGCTAAAAACTGCGGTATAACTTAGCTCAACCCACCTTTAGATGGAGATTCTTTATGACGGTACTTCTGCTTCGTGAAGAGGATGTTCGAAAAGTATTAACAATGGAAATGGCAATGGAAGGGGTCGAGATCGGCCTTAAAAAACTAGGCATTGATGAAGCGATGAATATTAACCGAGCTAGAGTGGTTACCGACCACGCAGTCCTTCATACGATGGGAGCCTCTGCAAAAACCCTTGCTGGGATGGGATCAAAAATTTACGCAACTACAAGAAAAGGTAATGCTCAGTTTCTGTTTACTTTGTTCGATGGGAAAACGGGAAACTTTCTTAGCCTGATTCAGGCCGATTATTTAGGGCAAGTTCGCACTGGTGCTGCTAGTGGCGTGGCTACTAAATACCTTGCTCGTGCGGAAGCTTCCTCGGTTGGAATTTTTGGCTCTGGTAAACAGGCTCGAACGCAGCTTATTGCAATGTGCAAGGTTCGTAAAATTACCAAGGTTGAAGTCTTTAGTCCAAATGAAGAACACCGAAACTTGTTCGCCAAAGAAATGAGCGAAATTTGCGGGGTTGAAGTTGTTCCAGTTGCAAACCCTGAAGATGTGGCCTGCGATAAAGATATTCTAATAACTGCAACTTCCGCCCGTGATCCTTTCTTCAAGCCCGAATGGTTGAAAGAAGGTGTTCATGTAAATGCGATTGGCTCAAACTTTATGGGCAAGGCCGAACTTATGCCCGAAGCGGTTAGAAAATTCAGCAGAATTGTCGTCGATAGCAAAGACCAATGCAGAATGGAAGCGGGTGATTTTCAGAAAGGTTTTGAAGATGGTTCTTTGAAGTGGGGCGAAGTTCGGGAATTAGGCCCAATCATTGGCGGCCGTTACCCAGGCCGTACCGACCCCGCTGAAGTAACTTTATTCAAATCGTTGGGAATAGGAATTGAAGATCTTGCAGTTGCTTTGAAAGTGTATCAGAAGGCACAAGCCGAAGGTTTGGGTCAGCAGATAGAATGGTAAAAGGTGGAAGTAAAAGAAAAACCTCATCTGAATAAATTTTCAGATGAGGTTTTTTGTTAAAGAGGTTTGCTTACCACATAAAGACGCTAAGGAGGTTCGAGTAATCATCGCTCCAAACGCCAACCTCATCGCGTGTTTTAACGGGGTTCCAAGGGGCTTCAGTATTTTTGAGCGCCCCATAAAGCATCATGGAAAAGCTGCCTGGCCCTGGGGAGTGTTCCCAGAAAATTCCCGATAGTTGTTTTAGTGGTTTATCCCATTGATTCTGCAATGGTTCGAGAGTTTCCTTGGTTAGCAGGCCTGATAATGCTTCCTGATTGTTTGCCAGTACTACCCAAGTAGACCTAGCTTTTCCAGCTTCGGTCTCGTCATCATCGCTGAAATAGAGACACTTTAAACCAGCGTCTCTTGCAAGGTTTGCAAGGACGGGTCGAAGGTCAAGATAACGATTGGATATATGAAAGCAAAGCAATCCATCGGGGGTGATTTTCGTTAGGTACATTTTAAGTGCCTCACGGGTAATCAAGTGGATTGGGATCGCATCAGAGCTAAAAGCATCAACCACAACAATTTTATATTTTTCATCTTCGGTAAGGTCTTTGCGTTCCATAGTAAGGCGAGCATCACCAAGAACGAGTTCAACTTCGGCGCCTTTTTGTTTGGCATCTTGAACAAAGGAGAAGTATTTATCATCATCGAAGGAGATTTTTTTAACCACCGGGTCGATGTCATAAAAAGTAACATGCTGGTCTTTATGGGCATAGGCCGCCATCGACCCGGTACCCAGTCCGATGAAGGCGCAGTTAGGAAACTTGCCTTTGCTATCAGGAACATTGTAAGCCGCCATCACATGACCGATAGGTCCTGTTTCATGGTAATAAGTAAGGGGGATCGAATGACCATCCGGGTCGAGGAATTGTTTGCCGTGAAGGGTTGTGCCGTGCACAAGCCGTTGGAAGAACCGATCATGTTCAACTTTAAGCACGCCAAAGAAGCTGCGATCTTGGTATGAAACCGAAGTGTCAAAAAGGGTGTTAAATCCAGCAGCCATAAGAATGGCGCCTACGCTAAGGCCAAAGCGGATTGGCCTTTCTACAAAGGTGTAGCAAAGAACGGTGGGAACCCCATAAGTAAGGATTGCCAGAGTTTGCGCAGGTTTAAGGCCGACCCATCCTGCAAGCCCTTTGACCCTAGGCCAAAGGGTATCGCTGAAAAGTCCCCAGATAAGTCCAAAGGATAGAAAAGCCAAGGTCAAAGGAAGAACCATATCGAGCGCTCTTTCCAGCCTTTCTTCTTTTTCTTTGAAGGTATGATAAAAGCCATACGCTAGAAAGATACCAAGAATGGCAGCGTGCCAGTACCAGTGTTTGGTGCTTTTCAACACCTCATAGGCGATATCGTTATCCTTGGTACGAAGATAAATAAGCACTGCCCCCCCAACGAGGAAAAGTAAAGCCAAGCTTAGGTCTGCAATGTTGTTCCATTTGTTGGGCTTGGATAGGAATAAGGGAGGAAGAATAAAGCAAGTGCCCATCAGGATGAGTTGATATTCTACGATGCCGTAAAATACGATTGGTGCAATAAGACCGTTAAATAACCCGCCAACCACGCCACCAAACGACATCCATAAGAAGTACTCGGTAAGGTATTTTGTTGTAGGGCGATTTTTTGCTAGTTCCCCATGGCAAACCATCGAGACTGCGAACAAGCATAATAAATGTATACCCACGGTGTAATAAACTTTAGGCGGCCTTATTTCCGAAAGCATCATAAATACTAATAGTAATGCTAACATTGGGGTGATCACTACCATTATGGTTTGAACCCAAGACGGCACCCGCGAAAATACAATGATAAAACTTAAAAGATACAACCCTAATGGCAACACCCAAAGTAACGGAATTGCTGCAATATCGGTGGTCATATAAGTAGTCGCACCCAACATCAAGCTGGAAGGAATTGCACCAAGAAGAATCCACCAACCTCTTCGATTCCAAGAGACTTTGTCTGCTTCATCTTCTGGTTCATTGTTTACTGATACATAAACTTCAGCAGGGACACATTTAAACATCAGCCAACCACTTAAAGCGGTAAGAACCATCAGAAAGCCATATCCCATTGCCCAGAACTTTTTCTGGTCTGCAAGAATTAGGTTGGGTTCTACAAAGGCAGGGTAACCAACAAGTGCTAACATACTACCAAGGTTACTTGCTCCATAGAGGAAGTAGGGGTCTTTAGCAGCAGGGTGATTGGTGCTAGAAAACCATTTTTGTAAGATAGGTGCGCTGCTTGAAACAACAAAAAATGGAATGCCAACGGATGTAAAAAGCAGCATTAATAATCCGGGGATGGGGTTGCTTTCACCCCCATCGAGAAAGTTACGATTGATTGCAATGGGGAAAAATAGAATGGGAAGAAGCATTACCCCCATATGTACAATGGCTTGCTTTCTTACGCCTAGCCAAGTGGTGCTGATATGTGCATAAGAATAACCTGCAAGAAGCAAGGCTTGGAAGAAAACCATACAAGTATTCCAAACCGCGGGGGTTCCCCCAAGGAGAGGAAGAATCATTTTCCCGATCATAGGTTGAACAAGGAACAGGAGAGTTGCGCTTGAAAAAAGCGTAAAAGCAAATGTAAAAAGCATACTAATCTGAAACTGAGACAAAGGGATACTCCTCCAGGAAAAAATACAATAGTGGTTAGTTTATCGTCCCCATTTAAAAATGCTTGGTAAATTAGAGTAATCATCCGTCCAAACCCCAAGCGCAGGGTTATTTTCGATTAATTTCCATTTTTCGACCCACTCTTCCGCATCGGTACGAAGTTCTGCTTGCATCGTTGGAAGTAGGCCAAAGTCTTCCATCTTTCGTGCCATTACCACCCAGTTGGTACCGTACTTATCAATTTCTCGGATTTCATAACCACCTTGGATAAGACCAACAAGCCCTCGGTCTAGGGTCATGTTGCCCAACACATGTTCAAAGTCCAGATAACGATTTGCAATATTGATAACGATGATGCCACCCGGTGCAAGTTTTTTAAGGTAGATATCAAAAGCTTCGCGGGTAAGTAAATGTACAGGCACCGCATCTGAGGTGAAGGCATCCATAAAAACTAGGTCGTAGTAGGCATCTGGTGCTTTTAAAAATTGGAGTCTGCCATCCCCTAAAATAATATCAACATTTACTCCCCTGATTTTAGCATCATCGACAAAGGAAAATAAATCGGATCGCTTGATCGAGGTGTTTACGACTGCGGGGTCGATTTCATACATGGTCAGGTTCCAACCCTTGTTGGCATAAGCTGCAAGAGTTCCGGTGCCAACGCCCAAGACACCCATATTAATGGGCTGCCCATTTTTCTTTTTCTCAACAGCTTCAAAAAGCTGACCAATTGCACCCATCTTGTGGAAGTAAGTTAAGGTGTCGCGTCGTCTTTCTGCTGGGTCGAAGCATTGCATCCCGTGGTTGGTTGTGCCGTGGTACATCGTGTGATAAATTTCGCCCGTCGTGGGGCTTTCCCATTTCTGAACCGTAAAGCAACCAAAGAAATTGCGTTCTTCAAGAAGTAGTTTGGATCGATCATTAGCACCGTTCGCCACCATACGAGCAGCACTGCGCGCAAATTCGGGAACCTTGTTCGCCATTTCTAAAGCAAGGTTTCGATCTAGGCAGTTTTGAACTAATAAAATAACTATTGCAGTTACGCCTATAACAAAGCTAAATCCTCGAATAGGAAATGCTAGCCATTTGATCGTTGGTGGCAGTATAAAACCTGGAATTAAAAGTAAAGTCAAAGCAGCAACTAAGGGGTATTCTAAGATTCTGTGAAACACCAGTGGTGAAATCAACGCGTTGAATATTCCCCCTAGTACACCTCCTAAAGACATTAAAAGATAAAATTCAGTTAAATAAGCTGCGCTAGGGCGGGTCCTTGCCATTTCTCCGTGAGCGAGCATTGCGGTTGTCAAAAGCAATGCAAGATGAATCCCGATGATTTCTACTTCGCGAAGGTCCAGAGCTGTTTTAATCTGATGCATAAATACCACAAATAATAAAAGTACCGGGGTTACTAATACCATTCCTAAGCGAATGCGATTATGAGACTTGAAAAATACCCCAACAAATAAAACCGTCATTAAAGTATAAGTTATTTGAAAAAAAGTAACTTTTGTATCCACTTTCAGTGCCCTAGCAGAATCGTCTAGCCAATTGATTAAAGATTCAAAACCAAACCCAGGCCATTCGGGAAGGTTTGCACTCTTTAAAAGAAATAGCAAAGGTGCTGCAACAATAAAGATGAGGTACGCTGTTAACGGTATGTTTGAAAACACAAGAATGAAACTTAAGATGTACAAGCTTAGTGGAAGAATCCAGAGTAAAGGAATCGCTGCAATATCCGTAGTTAGATAAGTCGTGGTTCCAAGCATTAAGCTGGAAGGAATAAAAGCGAGTGCCACCCATCGGAACCTGTTGAAATTTGTTGGAGCAACTTCAGAGCTAATAACAGGAGCGAGCTTTTGGTTCGCTTGTCTTTGCGATGCAATACGACCACAAAGCAGTGTCATCCCAATAAGCCCTACATAACCAAACACCCATAATACCGCCTGCGTTGCTACACCAATCTTTGGCTCGATTACAAAGGGATAAATTACCAAGCCAATCATACTTCCTAGGTTGCTTGCGCCATAAAGAAAGTAAGGGTCTTTTGCATCGGGGTGGTCAGAGGAAGAAAACCATTTCTGTAACAATGGAGCCGAGGTGGAAACAGCAAAGAAGGGAAGGCCCGCTACCAAAGTTAAAACTAATAATAACCAAGGGGCTGGGTTTATAGCAGTAGGTGGTGGCAGTATTGTCCTTGCAAGAATCCCTGCATCAAAGCGCATTAAAACAAGCGGGATAAATGCTACGCCCAAAACAATACTATGAATGAAAATCTGAGTTCGAAATGGTTTACTTTTGGTGAGCCAATGGGCGTAGGCATATCCTGCTAAAAGTGCTGCCTGAAAAAACACCATACAGGTGTTCCAAACCGAAGGCGTTCCACCCAGATAAGGAAGAAGAATTTTCCCTACCATAGGTTGCACAAGAAACAGTAGCGTTGCACTAGTGAAAAGTGTAAACGCAAACAAAAAGGTCATCTGGAAAGCCAAAAGAGAAACTCCTCGTAGAATTCTTCACACTAAAAAAATCGCTTGGGACTCGGTTCCAACCATCGCAAATTGTGAGAGGATTCTCCAACCACGCCGTCTTTCCTTGACGACCAGCAAAACAAGTCTACCAAGGCTAAAGCAGCAAATAAAGAAACAAAGGGCCAATAGATGAAGATTTAGGGTGAATTATGTCAAAGCCTGCGGGTTAAAATAAACAGCCTTTTTTCAGCTTTTACCCTAGTTTTCATCACACCTGCACATTTTTTACCCTCTTCTCTTTAGCATTTAATGGAAATTTTACTTTACTAAGTGTATATTCCTTGCATTATTTCATCTATTTATCAAAAGGATTCTCTTATGGCTTCCCCTCGAATTCTTGCAATTGGCGCTCATCCTGATGATGTCGATATTAAAGTAGGCGGTTCTGCCGCCCTTTGGCGTAAGCTTGGTTGCGAGGTTTTGCTCATCAGTGTTACCGATGGCAGCGGGGGCCATCAGACCTTGCGTGGTAAAGAACTTGCCTTACGGCGCAAAGCCGAAGCGGCCCAAGCAGGAAAAGTAATTGATGCAGAGTATCGGGTCCTTGATTTTACCGATGGTGCGCTTCTTCCCACCCTCGAAGCTAGGCACGAAATAATTCGGCTTATTCGAAATTTTAAGCCCGACCTTGTTCTCACCCATCGACCTAACGATTACCACCCCGATCATCGCTACACTTCCATCTTGGTGCAAGATGCTGCTTATATGGTTACCGTACCTGCTGTTTGCTCAGATACTCCTCACCTTAAACATAACCCAGTTTTTGGATATTTCGCAGACGATTTTAAAAAGCCTAACCCTTTTAACGCTGATATCGTGGTAGATATTGAACCTGTTTTTTCTTCCGTGATGAGTATGCTTGACTGTCATATTTCTCAGTTTTATGAATGGCTTCCTTATAATGGTGTTTTTTTTGAAACTATGCCAGAGAGTTGTGATGATAGAAAAGAGTGGCTTCAAAAATGGATGACGAATTTGATCGAACCGATGGCAAATCGCTTTCGTGACCTGATTATACAAACCTATGGCATTGAAAAAGGCACTTCCATTAAATGGATCGAAGCCTTTGAGATTTCAGAATATGGCGGAAAACTTGACAACGCTAAAAAAGCTTGGCTCTTCCCCTTTCTTTCTCCTAATAATAACGACATAAGTCGTTCTTTATCATCAGATTATGGCGATATCCGCGACGATGAATAAACCTTCCTTAACTCTTTTTTATGGCATTGCCCTAGTTTACCCTTTTCGATTAAACTGACACCACTCAAAAACCACGGATGGTCAGTGAGAGAAATGGGGCACGATGCCGGATTTAAATTGCTCGGTACTTAGATTACAAAAAAATCAAGAGGTCAATCGACTTCCTGACTTTGTTAATCTTGAGCCCAATCAACAAATTCAACTTTCCATCGTGATCGTCAATTATCGCCAATGGAAATGGACCGAACAACTCGTTCGAAAGCTTAGTCAATCTGAGTTAATTCAAAAGGGTAAAGCTGAAATTATTATTATTGATAATAATTCTTCTTATAGTCCAGTTATTAAAAGACTAAGAGCAAAACCTTTCGTTTCCTTAAGGCGCTGGAATAAAAATCGGGGTTTTTCTTGTGCTGTTAATGAAGGGTGTAGACTTTCTGTTGGTCAATGGATTTTATTTCTTAACCCTGACATTACACCTTGCTCTAGCTTCCTTGATGATATCGACAAGTATTTAAAATTGAACTTAGTCGGGGACACCAAAACGGGTGTGATTGGTTTTGGTTTACGCAACCCCGATGGCACTACCCAAGGATCCACCGGCCCTTTTCCCACTTTTTGGGGAACCATTGCTCGTAGATTTTTACCCCGAGCTTGGCGTAAGTATGACCTCAATGAAAATAATATTCCCAAGACGGTGGATTGGATTACCGGCTGTTGTATGCTCGCCCGCAGAAGTTGCATCGAACAATTGAAAAAATTTGATACCGATTTCTTTCTTTACTACGAAGATGTCGACCTTTGTAAAAGAGTTTCTCAGGCTGGTTATAAGGTCTTCTACGAACCTGCGCTTCAGGTTATTCATCACGCTCCCATTCATACTAGGCGTGTTCCCGCAAGATTAAGAGTCATTACACGGCAAGCGTTGATGACTTATGCTAAAAAGCATTGGACAAATTCGGAAGCTAAATGGATTTGTAGGCTGATACGCTGTGAAGCGTTTTTGATGTCGTTTTTGTCTCGGTTGGTTGGAGATTCGCGGGCGAAAAAATGGTTTGACAGGCTTGGTAGGTATTCGAATTTAATTGCTTCGGGAAGATTGAGAATAGCCCGTGGTGAATTTCTCGCTGCTTTAGCAGAACCTGTGTTGGCAGAACCCGTGTTATTAGAAAACATTGCGTAACTTTTGGGAGTTTGCTTACTTGCATACATTTTCAGTAGTTATCCCCAGTTATTCTAGGCCAGATTTGCTGGCAAAATGCCTCGATTCCCTTCGTAGAAATTCACCCCTCGATACCGAAATTATTGTGGTTGACGATGCCTCTGAAAATAATTGTATCTCCTTGACTGCTGCAAAATTTAATGGGATTAAAATTATTCGTTCCTCTAAAAGAATTGGATTTTGCAAAGCTGCAAACCTTGGGGTCGAAGCTTCCTTGGGCGAAATTGTTCAACTGCTTAATGATGATACCGAAGTTTGTGCAGGCTGGGCCGAAACCGCTTTAGATGTTTTTGCAGATCCAAAAGTTGCTGCGGTTGCACCTCTCGTTTTACGCTGGCCCGGAACTATCCAGGGAAATGCGGTTATCGATAGTGCAGGGGATGCTTACTTTACCTCTGGGGTTGCAACCAAAAGGGGCAACGGCGAACAAATGGAAGCCAAGTGGATGGTTGCAGAACCGGTTTTTGGTGCCAGTGGTAGCAGTGCATTTTATCGCAGAGAAGTGTTTTTAAAAGTAGGGGCTTATCCAGAATCTTTTGGCGCTTATTTTGAAGATGTTGATCTTGCTTTTAGATTACATTGGGCTGGGTATGATGTGGTATTTCAACCCGGGTCTCGTGTGCTTCACAGGGTTTCTTCAAGCTATGGCAATTCTTGCTTCAATCGAAGTCTGCTTGAAAAACAATCGCTAAATGAAGAAAGGGTTTATTGGCGGAATATTCCCTTCCGATTATTATGCCGGTCCTTTCCTTTACATTTACTGGCATTATTAGCCAAGGCTTGGCGCAGGGGAACCGAGGGAAACTTACTCCCTTTTATGATGGGAAAGTTAAGGTTTTTAGCTGAAATTCCTGCGGTTTTTGCGCATAGAAAAAAATTACAGCAACAAAATCCTCCTCCAAATTATCAACTTTGGCAATTAGATAACCTCGCTGGCCTTGATAATTTTCTCTCCCGACAATTGGCCAAATTCTAATCCTTATGCCTTTTTTCTTCTCTCATCGCTGGCCTCTTACTATTCTTTCGGCTAAACCATCCTTTAGAAACATTTACCTTTTTTTGAGGTGAGTTATGAAACCATTGGTTGGCGTTATTATGGGGTCCCGTTCTGATTGGGACACTATGCAGTTTGTTACCGAAATTTTTGACGCTCTTAATGTCCCTTTCGAAACTAAAGTGGTCTCTGCTCACCGCACCCCCGACCTCTTAAGGGAATATGCCACCACTGCAGAAACCAACGGGCTGAAAGTTATCATTGCTGGGGCAGGGGGTGCCGCTCATTTACCGGGTATGGTTTCTGCTTGGACTATTCTTCCTGTTCTAGGCGTCCCTGTTGAATCTAAAGTCCTCAAAGGGATGGACTCTCTGCTTTCAATCGTGCAAATGCCTGCGGGGGTTCCTGTGGGCACCCTTGCCATTGGAAAAGCAGGCGCTATTAATGCTGCTTTGCTTGCTTGCTCCATCCTTGCTAACGAAAATTTACAAGTCAGAGAATTGCTTCGGGCTTGGCGTGCATCACGAACTCAAGAAGTAGTCAATAACCCAGACCCTAGGGGTTCGGTATGAAAACTATAGGAATTCTAGGCGCTGGGCAGCTTGCCAGAATGATGGCAATTGCAGGCATTCCACTAGGTTTTAAGTTCCGATTTTTGGATCCAACTCCTGATTCGCCTGCTTCTTCACTTGGCCAACATATTATTGCACCATTTGAAGACCTTTCTTTTCTCTCACATTTTGCTCAAGGTTGTGATTTTCTTACTTATGAATTTGAAAACATTCCTGGGGCGATGGTTCAAGAGTTATCGAAAACTTGCAGTGTTTTTCCACCAGCACAAGCACTAGAATCTAGCCAAGACCGACTTATAGAAAAACAATTTTTCAATCAACAGGGCATCGAAACCGCCCCTTTTTATCCAGTAAATGACTTAACTTCTTTAAAAGAGGCAGTTGCACTTTTAAAATTCCCTTTGATTCTTAAAACGAGGCGACTTGGATACGATGGCAAAGGTCAGGCACTTGTAAAATCTTGGGACGAAGCCCAAACCGCATTTGAAAACCTTACCCAATCCACAAGCGAAAATGCAATCATTGCTGAAGGCTTTGTTTCATTCGACCGTGAACTTTCTTTAATTGCTGTTAGAAATATTGAAGGCACCACTCTCTTTTATCCTCTTGTTGAAAATTTTCATCATCAAGGAATCCTTCGTCTTTCTCTTGCTCCTGCGGGTGGGGATATTATCGAACTTAATCGCCAAGCCGCCTTACAAGTCGGTAAAGTCCTGCAAAAGCTTAATTATGTTGGCGTTCTTACCGTCGAGTTCTTTGAAAAAGCAGGTAAACTTATTGCCAACGAAATGGCTCCCAGAGTTCATAACAGCGGACATTGGACCATCGAGGGCGCTGAAACTAGCCAGTTCGAAAATCATATTCGGGCTGTTGCTGGCCTTCCATTAGGTGATGTTTCTCTTCGTGGGTATTCTGCAATGATTAATTTAATTGGCACTATGCCCGAGCTTATTAAAGTGCTGCAAATTCCATCTGCACATTTTCATGATTACAATAAGGAACCACGCAACGGGCGTAAACTTGGTCACATCACCCTTCGAACCGACTCCCTCCAATTACTTAGTAATAAGTTGCAAGAAAACCTTTACCTTTTACCTGACCCCGTTGCTTTAGCTTGGCAAAACAGGATGTTTAGGTGAAAAAAAAGATCCTTTTTGTTACTCGGTCTAATGCTCATCTTGCTTAACTATTTACCTTCTTGCATAATTCATCTGTTGAGTATTTCATAGCCTGATTTATTACTAATAATAGTAGGATGGCATTATGGATGATGTTTTTAAAATTAACAGAAAATTATCGATCAACTTTTTTTCTCTTAATGCACAAGCCGTGCTTGCTGAAGTTTTAAAGCAAGCCTATGCAACTCGCTCCGACAACATGAATATACCGCATCTTTTTATGAGAGTATTTGGTTTTTCGCATCTAAATATTTTTGCCAAAGGACAAAGTTTAAAGGCAGATTTAAAGCAATTGTTTATGCAGTTCCAACAATTGTTTTATCAAGAAAACTCTCCAGAATTTCCAAACCTTTTTTTACATTGCGAGTTTCTACCCGATCAGGTTACCGGCTTAATTCGTGATGCCACCACCAGATTACTTGATGCCCGCCTGCGCCCAAGCCGCAAAATTATGATGCGCCAGAATTGGGATCAGCTCCTGTTTCTCCACTGGACCTGTGACCCTGCCGAAGTTCGGAAGCGCCTACCCGCCGGCCTGACCGTTGACTCCTTCGGCGGCGAGGCTCATATCGGCGTGGTCGGTTTCCAGATGAATAAGGTCCGGCCCGCCAGCCTCTCCGCTCTGCCTTGGCTTTCGTATTTCAACGAGCTTAATGTTCGTGTCTATGTGCGGGACGCCAGCGGCGAGCCCGGCGTATATTTCCTCTCGCTCGACTGCGACCGCTGGCCCGCAGTGAAAATCGCACGCACCTGCTTCGGCCTTCCCTACGAACACGCAAAGATGAGCCATATGCAGGTTGGCGAGGGCTGGGAGATGAATTGTCTGCGCACAGGCCAAGCTCATTCCGCCCGCTATGCGTGGAATGCGCTCACGCCGCCCATCGCCGCCGAGCCCGGCTCGCTACTCTTCCACCTCGCCGAGCGTTACAATTTTTTTACGATGAAAAGTGGCCGGCTTATGCGCGGCCAAGTCCATCACACTCCCTACCAGGTAAGCCTTGCGCATCTCACGACCTATAGCGAACTGCCGATCGAATGGGATGGTTTTCCGATCACGGGCCACGCTCCTGCGCTTGCGCACTGCTGCAACGGCGTCTCAGTCGAGGCCTTCGCGCTGTTGCCCGCTTATGCGTAAGCCGCCTACTGCGACCACTTTGCCATCTGGAATTCGATTTTTACGCTCCTCGATTACACTTGGGCCTGCTATAGTTCGTTAAACCTAATGTAATTCGTTAAACCTAATGTAATTCGTTAAACCTAATGTAATTCGTTAAACCTAATGTAATTCGTTAAACCTAATGTAATTCGTTAAACCTAATGTAATTCGTTAAACCTAATGTAATTCGTTAA
>JBDNHI010000102.1:0-18699 GCA_041694635.1 Gemmataceae bacterium
AAAGACGCATGAACGCATCGAATGTGCGGAGCAGGTTCATGGGGAGCCTCCTGTTATGGAAACTAAAGTGATAAAAAAGAGACTACCAAACCAGAGATAGGTCGGCAACAAGAATTCTTAAACTATTTTCGCCACCCTGAAGCATCGGCATCCATGGTTGAGAAAAATCGCATCGCTCTAGAATTGATGAAGAATAGTGTGCATGTTAATGATTTGTATGGATTTATCATGCCTCAGCTTGCTAAAGTACAAAACCCAAAGGATGTTCATTTTAATGGGGGAAGTTATGAAGTGTTGGTCCAGCAGGTGGCCCGCGAGATCGAAAAGGTTTTAAAGGTAAAATAATCATTTAAGAAAGGATCTTTTTATGCCTATTGAAGTTATTCGAGGAAATGACACACCTACAAGTCATTTGCCTTTTAGCCCAGCAATTCGGGCAGGGGATTTTGTTTTTGTTTCGGGTCAGGCTTCTGTCGATGAAACAGGAAAGATCGTCAACGATACTTTTGCAGGGGAGTTTCGTAGGTCGTTAGAAAATACTAAAAAGATTCTTCACGCTGCTGGTCTTACCCTCGCCCATGTGGTTCAGCTTCGTTCTTATATCGATAACCCAGCAGATTTAGCGGAGTACAACAAGCTTTACCGGGAATATTTTAGCGAGCCTTTTCCTGCACGCACCACGATTGTCAATTGCTTAGGGGGAGCATTAAAATACGAGGTTGATGTTACCGCTTATGGGGGAAAATAATTCTACTGATTACTAAACTTAAAATTGCTATAGTCGAGATTATGAAAGCGTTTTTCTTCCCACCTTTTTCCCAAACCTTGCAGGTAATTTCTTGAACAATTCCATAGGCAATGATAAACCTACCAGCGTTCGTCATGGCATGATCTTATGCACCACCATGGTTGCAATCATGCTTTACCTCGATAGGGTTTGTCTGAGCATTCTTGGCACTTCCATCAAGAAGGATTTGGACTTCAACGAAATTCAATTTGCCAATCTTTTATCTGCATTCTTCTGGGCGTATGCACTTTGCCAGATTCCCGCAGGGTGGATCGGTGATCGCTATGGGCCCCGCATCGCCCTCGGAATCTATCTTTTCTTCTGGTCGCTTTGCACTGGATTGATGGGTATGGTAAGTGGCTATGCTTTATTCTTTTTACTTAGGTTGGGATGCGGGTTATTTGAAGCAGGAGCCTACCCACTTGCAAACGGCATTGTTCGCAGATGGATACCTTTATCGGGCCGGGGCACTGCAAGTGGAATCGTAGCTATCGGTGGCAGGCTTGGTGGCGCGATCGCACCCATGCTCACGAATTTTCTGGCTGCAGGTGCTTCTGATGGATGGCGCAAACCTTTTATTATTTACGGCCTTGTTGGTATGGTTGGGGCAATTATTTTCTGGGTCTGGTATCGCGATGAACCAAGCCAGCATCCGTTGGTAAATCAGGGTGAAATTGATTTGATCAATGGAAGCAACCATGTTCCAGATTCTTCCAAGCCAGGCTTTCCCAACTTCGTTGTACTTGCAACCAACCTTTCCCTCTGGCTGGCTTCCATCGTCATGATTATCTCGAATTTTGGGTGGATTTTTATTATCTCTCTTTTTCCAGATTACCTCGAAAAAGTTTTTGACACGCCTGCAGATAAACGGGCCCTTTATCAATCTCTACCTTTATATTTCGGCATTGTAGGCATGTTAATTGGGGGCTGGTGGACGGATCGCATCTTCCGCCTCGCAGGGCCCAGATGGGGGCGAAGCATTCCCATGGCAACTTCCCGCGTCATCGTTGGAATTTCATACATTGTTTGTCTTTATCTTGGTGATGCCCTCGGGGTTACCATCATGATGTGCGTTGTTGCAGCAGCGACCGACATGGGCAACCCAGCCTTCTGGGCTTATTGTCAAGATGTGGGCGGAAAGTATGTGGGCTCTGTCGTTGGCTGGGGAAACATGTGGGGCAATTTTGGCGCTGCAATCGCACCGCAACTTTTCATTTACATCAAATCGTATCACCCCAATGATCCTAGCGCAGGGTGGGCTTCGGTTTTTCTCGTTTGTGCAGTTGTTCAGGTCATAGGGGCAGTTGCCGCCATGGGCATTGATGCCACCCACCCCATTAAAATGGAAGAAGATTAACTTCTTACTATTGAAAGTTTTATATGAAACGAACCCTAACTTTACTTTTTGTATTAAGTGTTGGATTTGCCTTTGCTGCAGATCCTGTTTACAGCAAACCAACTTTGGAAGGTGTCGCCTATGGCACCCATCCCGCACAAGTATTAGATTTTTACAAAGCCAAGTCTGACAAGCCTACCCCACTTGTGTTTTTCATTCATGGGGGTGGCTGGGTTGCAGGCGACAGGCGCATCACCGATGCAGAAAAATACCTCGCCAAAGGTATTTCTGTAGTCTCCATTGAATATAGATTCATCGCTGATGCCATCGATGCCAAAGTAAAACCTCCGGTTCAATGGCCCTTGCACGATGCTGCCCGTGCGCTTCAGTTTGTGCGTAGCAAAGCTGCGGAATGGAATATTGATAAAACAAAAATAGGTGCCTCGGGTGGTTCTGCAGGTGCTTGCTCTAGTCTTTGGTTGGCTTTCCATAACGACCTTGCGGAACCGCAAAGTAATGATCCTATAGCACGCGAATCGACTAGGCTTTATTGTGCAGCGGTTACAGGGGCTCAAACCACACTTGACCCTAAACAGATGAAGGAGTGGACTCCTAATAGTAGGTATGGTGGACACGCCTTTGGTTTTTACCCTGATCACAAAGATCGTAAAACTCGTGATACGCAGTTCCCACAGTTTCTTGCTGCAAGAGAATCAGTGCTTCCTTGGATCAAAGAATATTCTCCGTTTGAACACGCAAGTGCAGGCGATCCTCCAATCTATATGATTTACGGTGGACCACCTGCAATGGGTAAGGATGAAAAAGACCCTACGCATAGTGCAAATTTTGGAGTCAAGCTAAAAGAAAAGCTCGACTCTTTAGGTGTTGAATGTGATTTGGTTTACCCCGGTGCAGCTAAGGTGAAGTATACTTCTATGAATGATTACCTGATTAAAAAACTAAAGAATGGAGAATAGAAATGAAGTCTTTCCTTAGTCTGCCTGTTGTAAGTATCTTCATAATGATTCCAAGTATACTTCTCGCAGCGGTGCCCGAGAAAGTGAAGTTGACAGAAAATGGAAAAGCTCTTTTTCCTATTATAATTTCGGAAAAAGCCAGTGATCTAACCAAGGCCAAGGCCACTAAGCTTGCAGCTTACCTTGAAAGAATAAGTGGGGCTAAGTTTGCAATTGAAAAAGGGGATGGTACAAAAGGTATCGTAACTGGGGTAGCATCTGATTTTCCCAATCTTAAATATGACACGCTCTTTAAACCTACCGATATTATTCGCCGTGAAGATTATTTGTTAAGAACCCATAGGGGTGGACTTTGGATTATAGGGGCAACGGATCTTGCGGTTGGGCATGGCGTATGGGATCTCCTTCATCGGATAGGTCATAGGCAATATTTCCCTGGGGAACATTGGGAAGTGGTGCCCTTAATACCTCGAATCGAATTAGCAATCGATGTTATAGAAAAGCCAGATTATTACTCACGAAGGATTTGGTATGGTTTTGGTGCGTGGGATTATGCGAAGGAACCTTACCGTGATTGGTGTGAAAAAAATCGTTGTTTGCAAGGGGTTAACCTCAATACAGGCCACGCCTACGATGGAATCGTTAAAGCTTTGAAAAAAGAATTTACTGCCCATCCGGAATACTGGCCCCTTTTAAATAACGAACGCAAAGAGGTTAGAAATACCAAGCCTTGTTTGGGTAATGCAGACCTTCGTGCTTTGATTGTCAACCGTGCGGTAGAACAGGTTAAAAAAAATCCCGAATTAGATAGTATCTCGATGGATCCGAGTGATGGAGGCGGTTGGTGTGAGTGTCAACTTTGTGCCAAGCTTGGAACAGTTTCGGATCAGGCGATCACGCTAGCTAATGAAGTAGCGGTGGCAATTAACGAAAAGTACCCGGGCAAACTTGTTGGTATTTATGGGTATAACTATCATTCGCCACCCCCTACTATTCAGGTGCATCCTAAGGTGGTGGTAAGTGTAGCAACTGCATTTATAAAGGGTGGGATGACCTTGGAAGATATTATTTCTGGGTGGGCTTCTAAGGGCGCAACTCTTGGTATTAGGGAATATTACAGCGTAAATACTTGGGATAGAGATCAACCAGGCCATGCGCGGGGTGGGAATCTAGAATACTTGCAACGCACCATTTCCGATTTTCATTCCAAGGGTGCCCGCTATATGTCTGCGGAGTCGAGTGATAATTGGGGGCCTAATGGTTTGGGTTATTATTTTGCTTCCCGTATGCTTTGGGATATTCGGGAGGGGAAAAATAAAGCTGGTATTGAACAAGATTTTCTCGATCGTGCTTTTGGCCCCGCCAGCAAAATTATGCGAGAATTCTATGACCAAATTGATGGGTCTAAGCCTCATCTGGTTATCGATGATCAGTTAGGAAAAATGTATCGTGCTTTGGAAAAAGCCAAAGCTGTTTCTGAGCCTTCTGAAATTCAAAAACGACTCGATGACCTCATCCTTTACACAAAATATTGCTCCCTCTATCATCGTTATGCCACAGCGGATGGCAAAGCCAGACAAGATGCTTTTGAAGCATTGATCAAGCACGCTTTTCGTATGCGCACCACTATGATGGTTCATACCTATGCGCTGTATCGCGACCTTGCGGGCCGTGATAAAACCGTTTCTATTCCTGCTGAGGCGAAATGGCAAATCCCCGAGGGTAAGAATCCTTGGAAGTCTAGTGCCCCGTTTAAACTAGAGGAAATTGATGTTTTTATTAAGGAAGGCATTGCAACGCATAAGCTTGTGACATTGAATTTCAAGCAGGTTACTTTTTCCACTAATCTTGTTCCTGCTGCAACCAGTCTGACAATCCCTTTGGATATTCCTCTAGGTAAGTTTCCTTCGGGTGATTTCACCGCTGGCCGAGGGATTCAGACTTTCTACACTTATGCAAAAAATGCACCAACTGAGATCGAATTACAAATCACTGGTGGTTTGATTCCCCATTATCGCGATCGGGGTAATGTTAAGGTTGAGCTTTTTAAGATTGGTGGCGAAAGTCAAACGGGTGAAAAAGAAACTTTGGTGCAAACCAACGCTTCTATTCCCCCGGATGGTGTTGAGCGCAAAATTAAATTTTCTCTCATGCAACCTGGCCTTTATAAAATCAACATCAAAGATGGTAATGATAGAACCATGGTGAAATGGCCCAAGGGTCAGACCATGACGGTAGTTTCTATGCAAGAAAATCCCATCAATAAGTTTTATGGTTTATGGATGGGATATTTTTATGTGCCTAAGGGAACTAAGGTTATTGGTTTGTTTGGTGGTGAGCATGGCGAAGTGAGGGATAGTCAGGATCGGCCTCATTTTTGGCTTAATGGTCGTGAGCCTAATTTTTATAGTGTGCCTGTTCCCCCCGGTGAAGACGGTAAATTTTGGCGTGTGCGCTATTGTAGGGGTTCGGTACGACTTCTTACGGTGCCTCCATATTTTGCCCAAACTCCTGCTGAATTATTACTCCCTGAAGAGGTAGTTAAAAAAGATTCTAACAAGTAAGTTTAAGGTTCTAACCTCCTAAACTTTTAAATCTTTTCTTGGTTTACAAAGTAATAATAAGCACACTTTTATAGTTGCTTACGATTTCTAACTATCCATAAGTTATGCAACTAGGACTAAGCCTTGCTTTATTCATCGGTTCGGAAGGTGATCGCAGGCAAGCCATCTTTATTGAAAAGATTTACGATTGGGTTCCAAGCCCAACCGTAACGCACGAACTTAGGGTCCTTAATTTCGGAAGATGAAACAACGACTGTCTCTTTATCAATAACCGCATCGGCCCAAACAAACTTTTTATCCGCACCTGCGATAATAAAGCCAGTAAGTTTTTTATCACCCTGCTTCATCATTAAGCCACTTCCTGTATTATTAAAGAACAATCGAATTTTTTGCTTATCGGTGGAATCAATTTCCATTTTTGTGAAGTTGGGGCCGGAATAGACCAGATCTTTTTCGCCATAGGTCATATGCCTAGCAATAAGGGAAAGTCTTCTTCCAACTTCTTGTTTATTTCTTGGGTGGATATTATCTGGGTCACCAATATCGATGGTCATAGCAAGGCCGGTATTGGGAACATTGCGAGATGTAAGCCATTGGGATTCGCGAATTTCAGCCCAACCCGGTTCGATAGGCAGCGTTTGTAACTTATTTAGGTTGGCAAGAGAAACAATAAGGAAAGGGAAATCACCAACATCAAATCGCTTGCGCCAATCTGCAATTAAGGTTGGTAACAATCGACGGTATTGCATCCAGAAGGGGCCATTAGCTTCACCCTGATACCAAAGGGTGCCCTTGATTGCAAAAGGAAACAAGGGCGCAATCATACCGTTATAAAGCCCCGTGATGGTTTTATAATGCCCTACTTGTGGGGTAGGAATTTCAGATAATTCTTCAAGCTTGGTCGATGGCTTGCCTTTCCAGATGCCTGCCAAGCTAATCACATCCTTGCCTGAATTTGTTAAAGGTCGAAGCACCATATTGCTGGGGTTAGAGCAAAATCCACTTGGCCCTTTTTTGCTAACGATGGCAGCAACCAGCAGATTTTTTTCTGGTTTTACCAAATTAGCTTCGATGGTATAAGTCCTTATTGCCCCTGCAATTTGTTTTGAACCTATGATTTTTCCATGTTTATCTTTATATTGATGATGCCCTCGGAGTTACCATCATGATGTGCGTTGTTGCAGCAGCGACCGACATGGGCAACCCTGGGTTTTGGGCTTGGTGTCAAGATGTGGGCGGAAAGTATGTGGGTTCTGTCGTTGGCTGGGGAAACATGTGGGGCAATTTTGGTGCTGCAATCGCACCTGAAATCTTTATCTTTATTAAATCTAAGTACCCCGATGATTTAATGGCAGGGTGGTCTGCTGTCTTTTATGTTTGCGCACTTGTTCAAGTTGTTGGGGCCCTTGCTGCCCTGGGCATTGATGCCACCCACCCTTTAAAAATGGAAAAAGATTAACCTCTTACTATTGAAAGTTTTATATGAAACGAACGCTAACTTTACTTTTTGTATTAAGTGTTGGATTTGCCTTTGCTGCAGATCCTGTTTACAGCAAACCAACTTTGGAAGGTGATTGCCCACCACCATGAATCTGCACCAAAGCTGGCAGATTTTTAGCTCCCTTGGGAAATGCATAGAAGGCGGACATGATTGAGGGAGCGCCTTTAAATGTGCCAACTTTATAACGCACTATCCGACAGACCACGCCTTCACATTCCCATTCTTTCTTGACTTCCATTTCTAATGGTTCTTTTTTAGGTTCATACCCACCCCATAGTTCAACCAAGTTTTGCGGCACTTTACCATCCTTTAGCAATGGTAAGGAATCTTCTGCTTGAACATTCGTAACCCAAAACCCAAGCAATAACGCAACGATAAAAACTAACTTATAACTCATTGAAGTTTTATCCTTGAAGTTAAATCTGAAAGTATTAATGGTTCTAATATTTGCAAATTACAAAGTGGAAGATTGAATATTAACAATCATGCAACCATTATCAATAAAAATTGGATGATGCAGAACAAACCTTTCTCCAAAATCAATAATGAGTTGACTCAACCCGATTTGTTAATTTAAAAAAAAATACCCAAGTAAGCAGTACATTAAGCAAGGATGACTAGGGATTGGCTAGGCAAGAGGAAGCTTATTGGTTTTGGATAACCTATTCGTTAAACTCAAAGCAGGCACGAAACTTGCTGTATGTTTTTTCAACAATGGTTAGTAGTTCTTTAGCTTTAGCAAGATCGTCTGCCAAAAGAGCGTCCCGTAGATCTTCGAGGCGTTCGCGTAAATCCTCGGTAATTTTACCTACCTTAGGATCCATCGATCCGGTTCTTATGAATACGCCAACTTGCAATTTACGGGTCAACAAATCCCATTGTTCTATTCTTCGGATGGCCTCATCTTTTTTTCCCGTTCGAACAGCAATAAAAACATTGGGTCGGACTTGGCTAATCTCTGAAAACGCCTGTTTTGGATCTGGGTAATAAATGTATAAAGCAACCAAACTGAAAACAAAAAGTCCCAACAATGCAACTACGCCCAGCACGGGACCCGGCACACCGCGATTCCATACACCAACCGGTGCTTCAGAAAAAGGTGGGTGGGTGGTAAGCCAATTCTCGACCTGCCCTGCCTGGTCGAAACAGGACAAACTAGCACCAAGAATGAACAGCAAAAGTAATCCACCAAGGGCAACCGGTTCCAGCACTTCAACTTTTTGCATGAGTTTACCAAGAACCACATCCCATTTTGTATTCGAATCAGATGGGAATGGGCTTGTCCAATCATCAAATGCATGCGTATGGACGGCCTCCTCTTTGGCGAAGTATAAAGGTTGCTCCATAACATATCCTAGGCTTATTACCAGCACACAGATCATCATCAGCCATAGCATTCCACGCCTCCAACCGAACTCAGACATGACCCATAAAATCAAACCTAGATTGAATCCAACACCCAATTCAAAAAGTATGAATGCTGCCCCTGTTGAATTACCATGCTCAAAAATCAAGCCAATACGCATCATGCCGGGGAGCACTCCAGAATATGCGGGCAGTCCTATCAGCGCCATCAATGCAGGCGACTTCCAATCATCATGGCGCATTGTCATGCTAAGCGCACCATGAGGAAGAAGTCCGGAAAAGAATCCGGTGAAGAGAATACCAATAAGGATGTAGCCCATGCTCGGGCCAACAATTTCATTTCCTGCGGATACGATGACAGCCATCAATCTTTTAAGACCTGGGGGAGGCATTGGCTCGTCGGAAAGCATTATGGAATCTGAAGGTTTTTCGAATATACGCTTCCATAATTCCCCTCCTGAAATTGCGAGAAGCATTGTAGCAATGACAAAGCAGATGATAACTATCGGTTCTGAAAGAGTGAGCCCGTACAGGAAAGAAAGCGGATTAAGTTGTGGAGCTGCCAAGATAAAGGCCAGAATAGTGGAAGCTGGAACGCCCGCCCTACGCATTTCTCGTGCGACAGGGATTACACCTAGAGAACAGACTGGTAGCAAAGACCCAATGACCCAAGCCCTAAACAGGCCCTTGAGCCCTTCTCCGCCAAATAATTTTCGGGTGGATTCAGGGCCTAACATCCGTCGCATAACAGCTGCAACGAAGAATCCGACAAATAAAGTTGAAGATGCCTCGACCGCAGTCTGTCCGATTCGAAGCAGCACGCTCCATAAAATATCCATCGTCAAACTCCTCATAAAAAATCTGTAGTTTAAACTGGAACGGGGACTGTTTCGAGCAACTGATTTATAATATTTGATGCTTCATCTGGCGCGAGGCCAAGACGGACGGAGAGAACAGGAATTGCAATATCTTGAATATCATCAGGTGTAACAAATGGGCGATCTTTGAGGAAAGCCCATGCCTGAGCAACTCGTTGCCAGATCAATAAACCCCGGGGGCTTAAGCCTAGCGTCACCTTTGGGTGAACCCTTGTCGCCCTTCCCAAATCAACAAGATACTCCTGCAAATTTGGCTGTACCAAAACTTTAGAGACTTGTTCTTGCAATCCTGCCAACTGACCTTTCAACAACACACTTTTCTGAATCAAAGGATCATCAACATAGCCAATTGCTGCAGCAAGCAAACCGAGTTCATCGCTTTTTTCTGGGTATCCCACTGCCAGTTTCATAGCAAACCTATCGAGTTGGGCCTCGGGCAAAGGATAAGTACCGTGATGCTCGAAGGGATTTTGGGTGGCGACCACAAAGAACATTGGTGTTAGTGTGTGCCTAATATTATCCACCGTCACCTGACGCTCTGCCATCGCCTCCAACAAAGCACTTTGGGTGCGAGGAGTGGTACGATTGATTTCGTCAGCGAGCAGTACATCGCTGAAGACCGGGCCGGAAAGGAACTCAAATTCCCGGGTTTTTTGGTTAAAGACGCTGAAGCCGGTGATATCTCCCGGAAGTAAATCAGGGGTGCACTGGACTCGAGAAAAATTTCCTCCCACAGCAAAAGCAATAGCCTTGGCAAGTGTCGTCTTACCCAGGCCGGGCAAATCCTCGAGCAGGAGATGACCACGCGCAAGAAGGCAAGCTATAACTTTTTCTACCACATCCGCTTTTCCACGCAACGCTCGGTTCAATGCAGCTCGAATCCCCTCAAGTAGCGTGCCCTTCAAGGCAAGATTTGTTTGAGCATCATCTGTTAATATGGACATGTCAGGATTTATCTCCAATTAAAAAGTCAGGAGGTGCCTCACGCCAACGCTTCAGGGTCCAACTCCCCAACACTCGATGGCAAACATTCAGAACTTCGGGTTGGGACCAAGGTGGTGGGGCTTCTTGCGCATAAGCTGCCCATTGGGCCATAAGGGCAATTTGGTAGAGGTCGGCATCAGGCTTGGACGGCTTTAACAAGGATTCGCGCAGCCAGCAAAACATGGTCTGTCGGCACTTTCGCGCCTTACCAGATAACCTTCCCCTGCGTTCGAGAATTGCCATTGCGCCCCGCACTTGTTCACACCATGTCTTTCCAGGAAACGATGCCCATATCAAGAAGGCAAGCGAATCGAACAAATCGCAACGTTTTATCCAGCCTGCAAATAGTAAGCAGAATAGCAGCGTAAATTTTATTATGTGCGAGTATAACCAGAATATAAGGAAGGCAAAGGCGTCAAGGATGCGTTCGAATAATGAAAGGGTCGGCCCTAGTATCCCATAACCAGGGGTAGGTTCCAGCACCATCCAATGACCATCTAAAAGTAACACCTCGGGCCAAAAGTGCAAATCGGTAACCTTCACCGAGGTATGTGCTGTCTCTGGATCATAGGCATCAGGGGATGCATAGTAACCCATGCAAATACGGGTTGGGTAATCAAGGGCTCGCAACATCAGCGCAAATGCACTAGCGAACAGATAATCTGGTCCCCGCCTTGATTCATTCAAAAACCACAACACAGGTGCGGGGTTTTCGGGCGGCGCAGTGGCATTCAAATCCAGAGTGTACTCATTTAAAAGTTTCCTTTGGATTGCATCAATCTGAAGCCAGCCTCTTGGATGATCTCCCGCCCACTCCCTTGCAAGTTTCAAGATCTCGGGACGAATGATTGAGGGTACATCTCCAAGATTGGGAGATGTACCATTAGTTCCACCCACTGTTCCAAAAGCAGATTTTGGTAACCGCATAGGGTCGACCGTACGGCAATCGGTAGTTACTATAACTCCGGGAGGTATACTTTTTCTTCCAGCTAGGACTAGAACCCCTTCATAATCCCACTCATAGTAATCTGATTTATCCACCTTGTTGATGCGAAAGTGCATCAATAACGATGGAGTTGGAACAAGATTCGACTTTAATTCTGCAACCTTTAACCGATGGCGTTCATCTGCCAAATACCAATCATTGGGTTTTAAGAAGCCTAGTTTCATCCAGTCGCCCCCTTGGGCTTCGATTAACTTACCCGTGGGTTTACGGGCCTCGAGCCATCGTTTTTCAACAGGTTCATAAATATCATAAGCAACTAGGCGAATATGCAAGGGAGTTCGGCCCTGCACTTCAAACACTCCACGGGCACCCTGACTCTTAGGCTTCGGATTACCTTTGGGACCCTTGCGCCCGGTGTCAAAGTCACGACTTGGGCGCTTATTGTCTGGAAGTTTACCGTGAAACTGAATCACATCAACCTTGCCTGCTGCAACCATCCTCTCCACGTCCTCATTCGGTTTATGAGGTGGGCCGTATAAATCATTGACTGCATCTATAAGAGAATTTTTATTATCTTCGATCATTTTATCAGTCTCGACCATGCCTGCAGCCTTGGCATTGTCTCCCGCAGTTTCTTCGGGGCCATCCCCCACCCCAAATCGGGCAAACATATCAGTTGCCCCTGTTCCCCCCGATGTTGGCATCCATTCACCTAGAGCATAAGACGCACGCCTTGGACCCACCAACACTAACGCCAATGCCAGTCCCAAAAAGAAAACAAGAACTGAAAACCCAAGCCAAGGTGCCCGCTCGCAGGAATCATGCAATTCGATAGTGACAGTTTTCTCGGGGGCGACAAAGACCGAACGAAAGGCAGACCAATAAGCAATCATCAGCCATATGCTACCTGTTGCAGTATACATGCCAAGGACCACCATCATTGCGGGATGATTGGTCATCGAGACAGAGAAAAGAATAAGGAATAAGCTGGTCACACAGGCAAGTCGGAGGCACAAAAGCCAACCGGCGCAAACAGAAAATCCGAGCCCGACATTCCGAAAGCTGCAAACCATCTGGATTTCAAGCGGGTAACCATCCCCAGTCCAGTTCCTACGCAGCGGTTCTACAACAAAGGGTGCCAAAGCTAACCCAAGTAGCAAAAAGAATAACCATAAAGGAGGCTTTGATCGCGGGTCGGTGGGGATTGGAATAAACTGGGCGACCACCGCAGCCACCACAATCCAGATAGATAAAAAACAAATACTTTGCCCAACCGCACGACCATCGGTAGCAGCAACTTCAACGCCAAACGATGCCAAAACAATAAGAACAAAAGTAGAACGGCGAACTAATCTAGATATTTCAGGAACCATGTCTTGCCTCCCGCCAGCCACCTTTGAGTTGAGCTGGTACTGATTTTGGAGAATCAATGTACAGCCATGGAGCAATGCGACAGTTGTCAAAGGGAACGAGATTAGTAGGTTCAGAGAATGAGTTGGCTTTAAGTACAACCCAACGCTGATCTTCGACCTCCAACTCACGACAATTTTCATGGGCACGGGTTCGGTCGGTGGTAATGATTACCTGTAGTCCATCACGAAAGCCCCTGCACTTCGGGCAAGCCAGAACATCGATTAAAGGTTTAACACAATCTTCGGGTAACCAGGCCAAGGCATCGAGAATTTTGAAGAGTTGCGCTTGGCCAGACGCCGGCGGGATATCTTTTCCACCATAAACCAGACCAATCTGGGCCCCGTCTTCAAGCCACCCCTTGGCAAAACTTGCAACAATACGAATCGCCCACTCCAGCGAGGAATCTGCTCCTTTACCAGCGTGGCTGCGTGGGTCAACATCAAGAACAATCTGAATAACAGGACGGGAATTCGACTGAAGTTCACAAACGATGAGCCGGTCATACTTCGCCGACTGGGCCCAATGAATTCTGCGGGGAGAATCACCACGCCGGTAGGGCCTTACACCCAGCACATCGCCGGTTGTACCTACTTTGCTTCGAGACACATTTCCTTCAACCTGATGGTTGCCATTTATTTGTGGGATGGGTCCTACCGGGTACACAAGAGGCCAGACAATCATGGTAGTTTCGACAGCAATTGCTTTGGAATTGTCCCACAAACCGAAGGGGAAACCCGTGGTCAGTTTCAGAGTTGCAACAGGGAAAATACCGCGACAAATTGGCTTAAAAGTCCAACGACAAAGTGCGCTTCTGCGTCGGGGAGTGACAGCGATTCCAGCAACCACCTCGGTTGTATTGCCACCGAACCCGCCTCGCACCGCCAATCCCCACGCCGGCCATGGGAGTCGATTTCGCAGGGTAAGTCTTACCTCGACAAAATCCCCTTCATAGGCACGCAAACGATCAAAGGAAATAGATCCGGCCAACCCACGCAAACAAAGCCAGGGCCAGATTACGCCTAAAGCCATCACTGCAAACACGCCACCACTAAGCACGAAACCCTGCGATTGGATAAATAATCCACACAAAAAAGAGATGAAGGCTGCAATGGTAAGCACGCCTAGCGGGTGGTAGACAAACCATCGGACTTTTGCACTAAACTTGGGGGCAAAATCGTATTCTACCAAGGCCCGAAAACAGGTTCGCAAACGCAAAATTATTGAAGAGTTGGCCATTGCCTTAACCGATCATATAGAGTAAACCGCCACTTCACCCACATCTGAACCAACTGCAAAAAGTGAATCATCCTGCGACCAGACAATTTGCGTAACGCCACCGCTTAACCTCGCCCCTGCTTTTCTGCGGGCCCCATCGACAGGGCACCACAGCAAAATTTTTCCATCGCCTGCACCAGATACCAAGATGTCGCCATTACGCTGGTAGGCAAGTACATTGACATTGGCAGACTCATCGTGCCCGGTGAGTTGCAATGGCGTAGTCCCTTCAGGGCCCTTCCCAGAACAATCCCAAACAGAAACTTGAGAACCACCACCCGTGGCCAAAAAACGACTATCCGAATCCCATGCCAGTTCACGCACTTTCATCGGGTAGCCAAACATTTGCAAATCTTGGCCAGTAGCACGAATCCAAAAATGCACCGTCGAATCCTGGTCTCCGGTTGCAAGGTATTTGCCATCAGGCGACCAAGCCAGACGAAGCACCGACCCTTTCCAATTAAATTCCCGCACGGGTTCATTCTTTTTGGGAGACCAGATGCGTATGCCGCCATAAGCCGAAGATGTCAGCTCTAAATGGCCTGGCCCCCAGACAATATCAGTGATGGTGCTGCCTTGGTCAGGAAAGTCACGGACTAGAATGCCCTTTTGGTCCCAGAGCCGTACCTTCTTACCAGACGCAGACGCTAGATAAGAACCGCACGGGCTTACCGCAAGTCGCTCAACCCACTTAGCCCCAGCGTCAAGCGCTAACTTTTCTCCTCCGCTTGCGACATCCCAAAACCGCACTAAACCATCCTGACCAGCAGATACAAGCGTAGATTTATCCATCCATGCGATCGAAGTGGTGCCAAAGCCATGACCTGAAAGAATATGCTGAAGTTTGCCCGAAACGGCATCGATAATGGCAACCGGACCACTTACAGAAGCTGCAGCAATGCGGGAACCGTCAGGCGACCATAAAAGAGATATGATGTGATCTGATAAACTACCCTCCCAGTTCTTTTTCAAATGAGGCTTGCGGGTTATGCCAAACATGATCGGAAGCCCTCCGTCAGTGCAACCCGGTTTAGATTACGACCGATAAAGATAAGCTTGTTTGTTCGAACAGTCTTACCCCATGGACGATCAGGCCGACCGTCAAACAACATGTGAACACCCTGAAAAACAAAGCGGTTGGCATCCCCTTTAATCGCTAAAACACCCTTCATACGAAAGATATCCTGCCCCTGGGATTGAAGCAATTCGCTTAGCCATTTATTGAGTTTGATTTGATCCAGATCACCTGAAATAGTTATCCCAACCGAGGAAACTGCATCATCGTGTTCGTGATCTGGTTTGTAGGCGTGCGATTCTTTCACACCAAGTATTCCAGATTGACCGCACAACACGGCCTTGAATTCATCTGGGTGATGCTCAGTGAAAAGTGCATAGTCACCCTTAAGGGCTATATGCACTGAAATGCAAACTTCCCCGCCAGGCAGTGGTACCTCGAGCAATTTCTTGGCAGGCTTAATCGCCCCCTTAACCTCAACCGGATCACGCTCGCTGAAACACCATACTGCATTATCTTCAGCAGAGGCCAACCCGCCTGATGCTGGTAGCAGTGCAAGTTTAATGGCAGGGTCTGGGCCCTCTTGCATAACCAGAGTGTACTCGCCGGCTTCAAGGGCGAAAACACCACCCCATTCAAATGGATATTCGGGCTCAAGAAACTGAGGGTCGGTGACCATTGCACGGTCGAGATCGAAACCTCCCACATTTAAAATGCGATCCATCTCGATCACGCTATTGCGGGTTCGGTACACCTTCGCCGCAGCATTCATCGACTTAATGCGAGCTTCCAGAGAATTGAGTTCTTCGGGAGTAACAAGATCGATCTTATTAAGCATGATGACATCTGCAAACGCTATCTGCTCTTGCACCTCGTTCGTATCCCAATGCTGCTGAACATGCTTGACATCGACCAGCGTAACCAACCCGTCCAACTTTGTATTTTTCTTGATCTCTTCATCGACGAAAAAAGTTTGTGCTACAGGACCGGGATCAGCCATTCCCGTCGTTTCGACAAGGATGTAATCAAAACGATCGCGACGCTTTATGAGATTGCCCAAGATGCGAATCAGATCCCCGCGGACAGTACAGCAAATACACCCATTGTTCATCTCGAAAATTTCTTCTTCCGCATTGATCACAAGATCTTGATCGACGCCAACCTCACCAAACTCATTTTCAATAACAGCAATTCTTTTGCCATGGTTGGCGGTAAGAATATGGTTTAAAAGGGTCGTTTTGCCTGAACCAAGAAACCCAGTTAGTACCGTAACCGGAACCCTGCTATCGGTATTCGTTTTCATGGTGATAACTCCTAAAAGTACGGCTTAAATGGATACGTTTCGTGCTAACAATGTAATACTATTTGAGTCTTACAAAATTATACCAGAAGCCTTAAGGTCGGCAAGTCTAGAAAAAAAAGTTTAACTTGAATGGCAAAATGTTTTTTTCATCATGGTGCTTATAGAAGCAAATTAAAACGGTTATTAAGATAAATTGAGGTAAAATAACAACGCTTTCCCATCAAAAATTTAATCTTTCGAAAATGAAAGAAGTTAACGATTAGGCAAAAGTTGGTGCTTATAAACCCTAATCGAAGCATCATCAGTATAAATTTCTGCAAGCACATCTTTTTGTGCCAGACCCCCCCATACACAGCGCACCGAACCGGAGCGGAGGGATCGGTAATCCCAACCCCTTGAGGTAGATGATGGAATCTGATCAATGATGCCTTGAAACCAACGGACAGTAGGTTCATCCAATTGCTCGATATGGATGCAACCATCTTTGGTTACGATGATTCGTCCGAATGAGGTGACCCCTCTTCGAAACACCTCCACTTCTGCAATATACCCAACCAATAAAGAACTTTTATTTAAGGTCACACTTTGATGCTGTGGGAGATACTCTGATGTTTCACTTATACAGTCGCTTCCTAAACTTAAAAAACAAGCGACGGTAAAAGTACATTAGCCATTATTCTTGCTCCTTAATAGATTCCTGGATCACCTTTTCAAGGTCATCCCTTAAAACCTCTGCAAGTGGTTTAAAAACTTTGAACTTCCGCTGGCAACCTGGCTCAAGAATACCCAGAACAGTTTCGACATCGGGACAACCCTCCTTTGTGCAGCTCAGCTGCATCACCGTCACCGCAACATCGCTTCCCAAGCCTAGCAAATCTATTGCCCACTGTTTGATACGCAAAACAGCATCAGGGTCGCAGGCAGGCTTTTGGTGGAATAAGTTAATCATCTTTTCTCCCGCTGGTTGGTTCTAAGTCTGTCTCGAGATTTGGCAGAATCCACTTGGGAAGGGGGTCAGGGAATGTGGCCCACTTCTCAGGCCCACCTTTCATCTCTTCATCCGTCAACAGGCATGCGTTAAGTGCGGTGCGAATCCTAAATTCATCCATCTTGCGTCCGATGAAAACCAATTCTTGGCGCCTATCCCCATATTCACCATCAAATTGGTTTTTAATCGAGGCGAGAGTCTCGGGGTCATCAGGCCACTCGTTGGGGGGAACCGTGTCCCACCAAAAGGCATGGGGTGATAGTTCAGCAATTTGCCCAGCCTGAGACCAAAGTCCAACCAGGTCGGAGCGAGTGGCAATCCAGCAAAATCCCTTGGAACGCAGCAACCCCTTGGGAAGACTCTTTTTGTTGACAAATGAAAAAAAGCGCTTGGGATGCAGTGGTCTTCTGGCATTAAAAACAAAAGATGTAATTCCATACTCTGCGGTTTCAGGCTGTTCCTTACCCCGCAAGACTGCCATCCACCCGGGCGCATCAGACGCCCGATCAAAGTCGAACCGTTTAGTGTCCAATACCTCCGCAAGTGGCACCTTGCCCCGCTTGGCACGAATAATCTTTGCTGAAGAATTTAGTGATCTCAATATACCTTCAAGTTTACTAAGTTTATTTAAAGTCAAAAGATCTGTTTTGTTTATTATAATCACATCCGCAAATTCAACCTGATCGACAAGAAGCCCAACGACTTCACGGTCATCCTCATCATTAAGGGCGAGATTACGGTCGGCAAGATTGTCAAGGGATTGATAATCATTCAAGAAGTTAAAAGCATCAACCACTGTAACCATCGTATCGAGGCGTGCCACCTTGGAAAGCGTTTGACCGGATTCATCTTCAAAAGTGAAAGTTTCGGCAACGGGAATCGGCTCGCTGACGCCCGTCGACTCGATTAGCAAATAATCGAAACGGCCCTCTTCTGCAAGTCGGGCAACTTCCTTCAGTAAATCCTCACGCAGAGTGCAACAAATGCACCCATTGGACATTTCAACCAACTTCTCATCGGTGCGCGATAAAGCAGCACCACCTTCCTTGACCAAGGCACCATCGATATTAACTTCGGACATATCATTTACAATCACCGCAACCCTCAATCCCTCGCGATTACCGAGGATATGGTTGAGCAATGTCGTTTTACCTGCGCCCAGAAAACCGGAAAGAACTGTTACGGGAAGTTTATTTATCACGATCTTCAACCTTTGTGTAAAAGAACCTTAGAAATCCAAAACAACACACAAGCGTTTAGAACCATTGAGAATATTGGGCGAACGATGATGAACTGAATCAGCGTGGTTTGGATGCTTGTGCCCCTTGAGAAAAACGAGCGAGAAAGGTGGAGCAGAGTAAACTTCC
>JBDNHI010000103.1:0-120791 GCA_041694635.1 Gemmataceae bacterium
GACACCTCCTGGTCTCTGCGCTCCTGTCCGCAGTCACACAACCAACGAACCCACGCAGCCACAATTCAGGAAGTAGAAATAGCATATCCTCGAATAATGCGCCAGTCTTCTTAAACTACCTACCTATGCGCGCTGGCCGTGCAGTTGATGTGGTCACAATCGAGGGAAGTTCAGTGGCAAGCGTGATGGTGCCGGTAACTGAAAAAACGATGTCATCAGCCTCCAAAGTAAGATTAGTATCTACTATTGCTCGCCTAAGAGAACCCGGCCCTAAATCGTTGGTATTTGTCACAGTGAATGTAGCTGGAGTGATTCTTTCTTCGAGGCGGAGGAGTTCGAGTCTTGGATAAATAGAAGATCTTCGTGCTTTTCTATTTTGTGAGGTTCTAAAGAATCTGAGGAAAGAATTAATCATAAAAAGAGTTCCTGGGGAAAAGCGTCAAACAATGCCCAAATTGTCGAGTAATCCGCACCACAAAGTCTACATTTAAGCGGTAAAAACCGGAGGTGAGGCATTTTATACAAAGGTTATCTTCGATTATAGTATCGCAATATTAAAGTGAAATACAATTAAAATACAAGGAATATTTCTCCCAAAGGCCCCAATATTACCAAATGTAGGGATTGCATCTATAAGGTGATAGCATTTCTAAAATAAAGACATTTGGGGTCGAGTTGCAATAAAACAAGGGGGTTTGAAGCATTTTTATATGTCTCAATGTCGAGAAAGGTTATAAAGGCGGTCCCAGCGAGCGCAGTCGCTGGGCTTTGGGGCTCTCTGCTGGGCGGTGGGACTGCTGTTTTACCCGCAGTGTTTATTAAAAACGAGCCTGTCCCCTTTGCCAGTGCCCACGATCTCTCACCTCAGAGCCGGAAGCGTTAGCGACGGTTTGCCCAGCCCGGATCGTGCCCCTGCAGCCAGGTTCCGTAGGTGGTGAAGGTGATGAAGTAAGCTAGGTCATTACCCCGTCGCTAACGCTTCCGGCTCCGTTTGCCGTTTGCGTCATTACCGTCCGCTAACGCTTCCGGCTCCGTTTGCGTCCTTGTTGTCCTTTTTATAATGTGGGCTTTTCTTCTAATCGACATTGCTTGTTTTTCTTCGAGTTATTGAGACCTCCAAGGCTAACATGCCACGCAAGAAGGGTTTCACGGAACGGTTACAATTTTTTCGATATAAGCTTGGTGATTAAGTTGCAGGTTTTATTCTGCAATAAGTCCAACGCTAAGTTTTACCAAAGCCTGGAATTCTTTTTCGCTCCAGGCTTTGTCGATTTGTATCCACCGGTTGGCAACTTTATCTAAGGTTTCCTTTGCAGAACCAGTAGGCGCAATTAAAAAAGACCTCACTTCTTCTACTAATGCCCTTCTTCGCTTTAAATAGCCCGGAAGCCTGCTGCATAATGCTGGGTTTTTTATTTCCACATGAGAAAGGTTTGCTCGGATTGATTCACGCAAATTTGTCGTCCTTGCGCTATCGAATCCCATTGCATCTAACCTGATTTTATCTAGCTGCGAATATCGCGTATACCTTGCTATAGATGGCTCCACTGCTATGCGTTCCCCCATCTCTGGCCCTGCTAGGTCTAATAAAAATTGAAAAGCTAATTCTTTCAAACCTGATTTTAAATTCACACATCCAAAACTACTTGCTGTCCCTAGATAAGGTATTTTATTACCTATGGGCAGTGGCCTAAATTCGTTTGATCCTGCAAGGAAATAACCATCTGAACCGGGTAAGGTGCAAAGCCCTATTTTATCTTTTAATTCTGTATTTGATTGACCTTCGCTTGCCAAGTTTGCATCTGTAATCGTTAGTACCGCTTTTCCTTTTAAGAAAGCGTTTGCAGAACTTGACTCCATTTGTTGGCTACGAAATTTTTGCAGCAGTTTGAAGTTCTCTAATCCTTTTACAAAACCCGAACTATTGATTAAAGGCTTACCATTGCGAAAATCGTATAAAAATGAAAACACTGCATCTTCTATTTCTGGCGTGATTTTATCTGATGGGCTTACGGGTTGACGCGTGAACCCCGCGCAGTACGAAAGGAATTCAAATTCAAAATCGTGATCATTAGAGCTTAAACCAGCAAGGCTGTTACTCGAATTAAATCCAACTTGAGAAAAGTACTGTGCAATTTTGAAATAATCATCCCAAGTGGATGGTGCTTTTAGATTGGTTTTGAATTGGTTTTTAAAACCCTGTTGATGTTGGGGTAAATTGAATAAATCTTCTCGAAACAAGCAAACTTTGGCTTCTCCACAAATAGGAAGCCCAACGATTTTTCTTTGCCAAACTAAAAGTTTTTCCCGGTAGAGTGGCAGAAAATCGGACCAATTGATTTTATCTCCTGGTTCCATAATGCTATCGGGTGCAAAAGCCAGAAGTTTAGTTTGACTAAATTCCCCAATTTCTTCCGATTTAATAATCCAGATGTCGACATTAGAGTCAACGGCGGATGGTAAATTTCCTGCCTCACGACTTATTATTTGAAGCTCTATTCCTAGGCGGTTTGCACTTACTTTCCCTTGATTTTCAAGGACTTGTTGTGAAACACCCTTGGGGCAGGCTACGACTAGGGTTGTTTTTTTAGCTGATTTTTCAACACTTAATCTTTCTACCTTTGCTTTACACCCCGAAAATCCAAGTAGGAAGATTAAAACAAGTTGGATACTGATAATTTTTCTTTGCATTGTCCGGTTCTCTTTTTCTAGAATATAAAAGCATTTTATGAGATGTTTTGCAATGATGTAAATTGATTGTATGATGAAATCGTGAAAATATTATTCGAATGAGGTTCTAATTATGAAATTTAGTTTAATCGTGTTGTCCGCAGGGAAGATGCAAGGTAAGGAAATACCTATTGGTATAGCTGAATTTCGCATAGGAAAAGACCCATCTTGCAATTTAAAGCCCGCTGCTGGCGTTTCCGATAAACATTGCGTTTTTGTCTTAAAACAAGGGAAACTTTTCCTTAACGATTTAGGAAGTACTGAAGGTACTTTTGTTAATGATAAAAAAATTACATCAGAAGTTGAACTTAAAAAAACAGATAAAGTGAAAGTTGGCCCACTGTCATTTGAGGTCAAAATTGAAACCCCCGCTGTGGCAACACCTGCTGCTGTGGCAACACCTGTTGCTGTGGCAACACCTGCTGCTGTGGCAACACCTGCTGCTGTCGCAACCACTGCTGCTGTGGCAACACCTCCCGCTGTGACAGTACCTGCTGCTGTGACAACACCTGTTGCTGCCGAAATTGCAGATACCAAAGATGCCGACGACATGGACGCCCTTTTATTTGATGATGATGATAAAGCACCTGCCGGGGCAAGGCCTTCTTGGAAAGATGCAGTTCCAGAGCCTGGCACAGTTGATAAAGATGGTAACCCGATTATTGCTCAGGATGGGTCTGGGAAGCCTGAGGATAAGCCCAAACCATCTGGCAATACCTCGGATGCGGCTGCTGCATTATTTGCAAAATTTAGAATTAAAAAGTAATAGGTGAAGTGGTTCATGGCGAAAAAGATTTCCAGTAATGTAAACGCCTCCGCTTTTCTTTCGCCTTCGGTTAAAAAAATATTTGCCCAGGTCTTGCTATCTTGGTTTGACCAAAAAAAACGAAACCTTCCTTGGCGTAATACCAAAAATCCTTATGCCATTTGGATTAGTGAAGTTATGTTGCAACAAACCCAAGTTGCAACCGTTATTCCTTATTTCGAAAGGTTTCTTGTTAGATTTCCTGATGTTTTATCTCTTGCTGTAGCCGATGAACAAGAAGTCTTAAAACTTTGGCAGGGACTTGGTTATTACAGGCGCGCGCGACATTTGCACCAAGCTGCTAAATTAATTGCCTCTAACTTTAATGGCATTTTTCCTACTTCCTTAGATAATCTTGCTTCTCTTCCAGGGTTGGGGCGGTACACCATTAATGCTGTTTTATCTCAGGCTTTTGATTACAAACTTCCTATTCTAGAAGCGAATACAAAACGAGTCTTGGCAAGGTTATTTGCTTCTAAGTTAGATGTTGATTCTTCCTTAGGTAATAAATTTCTTTGGGATGCTGCTGAAGAGATTTTACCCGAAAAGGATGTTGGGGCATTTAATCAAGGTATGATGGAACTTGGCTCCCTTGTTTGTGTTCCTGTAAATCCCCATTGCCAGGTTTGCCCGCTTGAGACATTTTGTAAGGCTAAAAGAATGGGGTTGGTTTCAGAATTGCCCATTCGAAAAAAGAAATTAGTAATCACCGAGGTGGATGAGTTTGCAGTTATTTTAGAAAATAAAGGAAAGCTTTTGTTGGGAAAACGACCAATAAAACAGCGCTGGGCAGGGTTGTGGGAGGTTCCCCACGATGTTTCAAATCCTGATAAAACTGAAATAGAGAATCTGGAAGCGATTGCTTACAAATATACTTCCTTAAAACCAAAAAGTTTTTTCCCATTGGGTTTGATTACTCACCCTGTTACTCGGTACCGTATTAAAGTCCGTTTTTTCTTGGCAAAGGTATCGGGTATTCCAAGATCTGATTTTTATGAGGAACTTGCGTGGGTTCCTTTAAGCGAAGTTGAGCAATACCCAAAAAGCTCGCCACAAACTAAAATAATTGCAATGGCTTTAGAATTTCTTTCGAATAAACCTGCAGTTGCTAATCCTATAAAAAAGAGAAATATAATTGAGAAAATATAATTTGTTACTGATTTTCATACTTGTATCTGGGTGTGGTGAAAATTCTGCCACACTTGTGGAAGGGGTGAATATTGGTAACATTGCAACTCAGATTAAGGGAGAAGATGCTGAAGGGAAAAAATTACAGCTTGATGCATATAAAGGAAAAGTTGTCCTCCTTAGCTTTTGGGCTTCTTGGTGTGGCCCTTGCAAGGAACTCCTTCCTTATGAAAAACAAATGCTTAAAACTTTTAAGGATCAGCCCTTTGTTCTTTTAGGCATTAATTCCGATATTGATAAATCTGCATTAATTAAAGCACAGCAACAATATGATATGACTTGGCCTTCCCTCTGGGATGGAACTGGTGCAATCATTCGCGAATGGAATATTCCGTTTCTCCCTATGCTTATTCTTATCGATGAAAAAGGGATTATTCGGTTTAACTCAAAATCAATTATGGATGACATTAGTTCATTTGGAGATTTGGCAGAGAAGGTTGAATTACAAATACAGAAAACGCTTGATCGTATGGGGAAGAAGTAGTTCAAAACTGCTGCAATGATAAATTTCTTAAGTTGTATTTGAAGCTTTAAAACTAATTAGTTTATAAAAAATAAGGTGGAGTTCCTTACTATTAAGGTCGCTCCACCTGCGGGATCTGTTTTATCAAACAAGGCTTACTTTAAAATAAATTCTACTAAAGCGTTGGATTGGGCAACTTCAGGAATTACGAATATCTTTGCTGCTAATTCTTCTTGTTTAGAGTGATCTGTAAGTTCGATCAAGATTATTTTTGAGCCATTGGGTTTTTCTATAATCTGTACGCTTTTTGCTTTTTTACCACATACCTGGTCCACTTGTTTTTTCAAACTTAGTAGCGAAGTGTTTGGACTAACTTTACCCTCTTCTTGTTTTTCAACTTCGTCGGGATCAAAAGAAATACTACCTGTTGTTACTGCAGGATTACTATTAACTTTAATCATACTTGCAGTTTTCGCAGGAACTTGTTTTTGTTTTTCTACAGCAACGGTTGTTGCGGGAAGTTCAGGCTTTTTCAATTCGTTTTTTTTCGTAACTGTTTTCGCCAAAACGGTTGGAGTTTTAATTGCTGGGGTTTTGGCTAGATCAATGCTGTTAGATGCGGTCATCATTTTTTCAGGTGAAACGGGCTTAGGTGTTGTTTTTACTGCAAGGTAAGGCCTGTTATAATCAGGATCATTATCTGAGTTTTTTGCATACCGGGCTGGAATTTTTTCCTCTTGAACTGGCTTTATGTTCGTAACCTCTGCAACTTCTTTTCTTACGCTAGGAAAACCTTTCATATCGGCCCTTACGGGGGCACTTCCAATTGGATCGTGAGCTGGGGCAAATACCCTTGCTACAGATTTTATTTCTGTATTGATTTTTGCTTTTACAACTTCATTATTTATTGCAGGCGCTTTCGGTGAAATATTTTTAGCCGTAGTTGTTTCTTTTACACTCTTATCCAAAGGGTTTGGGGCAACACCGGTCTTTGCCTCTGTTTTTAATGGGGTGGTTGTTTGCTTGGTTAAAGGCAGTTCTTTAGGTTGCGAAATTTCCTTTACAACTGGTTCTGGTTTTTCGGTTTTCTTAATGACCGCTGGGAATGAAGGAAAGACGGATTCTTTTCCCGAAGTATTTACTGCTGCTTTTGCATCAATAGGAACGGCTGGAGCTTTAGTTGTCTTTGAAATTATTGGTTTTTTATCGTTTGGTTCTGGTGTCTGCCAAGAATCGGGCAACTTAGGTACTGCCAAAACATCTACCGTTTTTGTTGGAGCGGGTAATGGTTTCGCTTCTGGTTTTACAGGTACCAGGCTATCAGGCAAATTCTTTGGTTTTTTCTGATTTATTCCATTTTGCTCTTTTTCTTTGGTTGTGTTTGAAACTGCTTGCGTTGAAATAATTTGATTTTTACTAGTTGCAATAGGTTCTGCTGAATTGATGGGTTTGATACTTGGAGTTTCTATTTGATTTGCCAACATTTGATTTGATTTGAAGGTTGTAATAGTTGCAAGCAGGGCTGCCTGTTCTTTTTCTGATAGGTATTTAGTGCCATCCTTATTGACCATAGTGACGGTTTCATTTGCTATGCGCATAGGTTGAACAATCATTTTGTTAACCACACGAACACAACCGTTAACTTTTCGGATTTTTTGACTAATTTCAAGTTTATCTTCTAAGGTGACAACGGGGCCGGTTACCAAAATGGTTCCTTCTATGGAGGCAGCGACTGCTATTTTAGGAAAGTTGCTTAGTAATTCTGAACCAACTAATTTGGAAGTATTGTTTTGCAGAGTTTCTAGGGTAACTTTTGTAGGCTTGATCGAAGGAAAGGGCCAATGTTTAATTTCATTAACAACTTTGCAGGTTGTAATTTTTTCAGCGATTGAAACTGCTTTTTCTGAAACTTCTTTATTGTTTACATTTCCTTTAAGGTAGATTTTTCTGTTTTTAAAGGTTGGGTTAATATCGGTAGCGCTAATGGAGGCATCCGCTAAAAACTCAAGATGGATACTCATAGTTTCTGCCAGGAATTTAGGCTCTTCGTTTTTCTTAACTGCTGTAGAAATGGGAGAAGTTGTTTTGGAGAAAGGTGTGGTATTTATTTTGGGTTGCTCGGCATTTACAAATACAGAGGTTAGTAACCCTAAGGCGCTCAAGGTAAAAAGCTTGTGAGCTGTTATTTTAAATCGGTTGCGCATAATGTTACATCTCTCCAAAAGTTCTTTGTTATCGTTAATCTGGGTTTGTAATCCTGCAGGTTTTAATATCCTGCAAGATCTTTCGTGAATGATTTTTGTAATTCAGGTGTGCCTGCATAAAGGTGCAGGTGGTCCTTATCGATATACACCACTTGAATTCTTGGCCTTTTAATTTTTACAGGGAATGGATAGCCAGATTCGATGGTTTCTGTGTAGTAGATTGTGGCTTTCCAATGACAGTGGTGAAGCTGTGCTGGCCCAACAAGAGGGAAGAATCGGGGTGGGTCAATTTTGTCTATTAGGCGTTCCGTTACAATTTGAATATCGTCTCGGTGTTCTTCATAAACATAAGGGAAGCCTCTCGAAACTTGTGGCATTGCCCTGATAATTTGAGCTTCATCTGGTGCATCTTCACAAAGTGGCGGTGGTGCGCCTTCCTTGATTGGGGGCATAATTGGCGTGCGATGATCATTTTTATGCTTGTACTTTTCTTCCATTCGGTCGGTGACCCAGGGAGGGACTGGCGTGGGGGTGAATATGCCCATAGAGAATGGCATACATCCCGTCAGGTTCAATGAGAAGGCTGCAATTAGCCCCCAAACAGTATAACTTTTTCTAATGATCATAATAAAACCCTTTCGTTCTCATTTTCTCTGACCGGAGTTTTAACCCGGATTAATTCCTTCCATTTCTTGCCCTGCAATGAAATAGAAGTTTTACAGGTTTTTTATCGACTTAACGAAAGGGTTAACTTTAACGATTGCAGCAAAGATTCGTGGTTTAGGTTTTAATCCTGTTAGAATGGGTAAATAAGTGGTAATTGATAAGGATTTAACTGCTTTAATTTTAGTAAGAGGGACTTTATGAGTTATTTACGGCTGGAAGTACAAGACCAAAAAAACGGTTTTAAAGAAATACAATCTTATGGCCCCGCACCTTATCTCCTTGTTTTTCTTAGGCATTTGGGCTGAGTTCCCTGTAGGGCCCACTTAGGGGACATCCGCGATTGTTGGCCGATGTTCCAAGGTGTGGGAGCAACAGTTGTTGCAATTACTTTTTGTCCCGTAGAAGATGCGACCAAGCTTTCTCTAGAGTTGAATCTTCCTTTTCCTCTAGTTTGTGATATGAAGAAAGAGCTTTATAAAACCTTTGGTTTAGGAAGGGCAACTTACCTTGGGTTTTTTTCTCCAAGAGTCTTGTTCAAGTTTTTTGTCAAAGTATTATCTGGGTGGTTGCCATCCTTGCGCTATTCTAAAGAAGATTTATTGCAGTTGGGTGGGGATTTTATCTTAATGGGAAGTGGTGAAATTAAGTTTGCCTATCGTTCAGATTCTCCTGTAGATAGGCCAACTGCAAAAAACTTAGTGGCAGAATTGAAGAAAGTTGAAAGAAGTTAAAAGTTAGTCATCGTTTTCATCATCGATGATTTCGATACCGTGTTCTTCAAGTAAAGCGAGAAGTTTATCAAGCCGTTCGGGGTCCGATTTTTCTTTAGTGACGGCGTTAAAAACTTGCTGGAAAGTTACAAAGCCTTTAGTTTCGCCTAATATTATTAAATCTTTTAAAGTTTCTTGAATGGTACTCATTACCAACCCCCTTTGGGATAAGAATTCCTTCCACAATACAATTCATATTATTGTACCTGCAATAGGTAAATTGTGCTAGTGTCTTAAAATAAAATTATAAATGATATGAAACCTTGTTTCTTAAATCTTTTTTGTAGTGTGTTTCGTCTCATTTAGAGTGAAGTACAATGAAGCCAAACTATGAAGCGTAGTGTTGTCACTGATAATGGTAATACCAAGGAAAAACTGGGTAAACAATCCAGTTCAGAACGCTTATTAGACACTTTCAACACGATCAAGGATGAATTAACCAGTACGCTTTGGTTTATTCTTGGCAATAAAGACGACGCCCAAGATGTTGCTCAGGATGCCTTCCTGAGATGCTGGAAAAAACAAGAAACCCTTCCCGAAGTTCAAAACTTGCGGGCTTGGATTTTCAAGGTAGCTATTAATGCTGCTAAGGATGTTCGTAAAAGTGCTTGGAAGCGTAAGACAAGAACAATGCCTGAGGAGGAAGTCATGCAAAATTTCGAGTCAGATTCTCCGGTTCAACTTTTGGAAGAAAAGGAAATGATGGAGCAGTTGCGAAAAGCACTGATGGATTTAAGGCCTGAAGAAAAAGAAGTTTTTCTTCTTAGACAAAATGCTGAAATGAGTTACGAGCAGATTGCTGAAACCGCTAACAGGCCCTTGGGTACTATTAAAACTCAAATGCGATCTGCGTTGCAAAAACTTAAACTTGCCCTTGCACCTGCTTAATTGCTTTATTCAAAATTAAAATAATGTCTGGGAGATTGATATGTGGACTTGCCAAAATACCGAAGAAAAATTGTTCGAGTTCTTGTACGAGTTGCTTGACCAATCGGAAAAAGATGATTTTTCACAGCATTGCTTGGCTTGTGGTGCGTGTGGCTTGAAATTAAAAAAAGCGTTGGGGCATAAAGATTTGCTGGTTAGGGCTACAAAAGTTCAATTTCCTAACCTTAAGTTTGAAGCCCCTAAAGAAGTTTCATCCTCGTTAGCTATGCCTGCCAGTTTCGATAGCGCTCGCCTTTGGATGTGGTCTGCAGCAGCCATTCTTATTTTAGGTTTAGGTTTGCCTGCGGGCCTAGGCATTTTTAACTACTTTTATTGCTCTACCATTGTAAAGCATCATGTCGACCACTTGGCTTTCGTAAAAAAAGAATACATATTAAAGTCCAAGGCAGTTGCCCTACTTCAGCAAGAAGGGATGGCCAAAGTTCGAGATGCTGCTGACGAAATTCAAAAACAACAACTGAAGGTCGTGGTGACGGGCCCTGCAACTTTGCAACCGGGGGCTCCCAATAGTTACCAAATTTTAACACGCGATAATTTAAACAGACCTGTTGATGCCAAGATCGAAGCGTTTGTTGAAGATAAAGCAAATGGCGGAACCCGGTTTCCCGTTGCTTCCCAAATTACAAAAATGGGCCAATTGCAAGTTGTCATTCCTCCAGACCTTCCCTTGCGTGCGGGAAGTCAGCCAACCCTAATTGTCTCTGCTTTAAGAGATGCAGAAACTAAAGTCCAGATCACCGAAGGACTGCAATTAGCCTCGATGGTTTTTGTGGCTCACATTGCAACCGATAAGCCGATGTACCAGCCTGGTGAAACGGTTTATTTTCGTACGATGATTTTGGAGCGTTTTAGTTTACGCCCCCCTGAGCAAGACTTTTCCCTTAACTTCGTTTTGACTTCGCCCACCTTAGAGCAACGGGTGGTGGGTCAGGGTGGAGGTGGAATTTCTAAAACTGATAAACCCTTGGAAACTATTAAAGGCCCAGATGGTAAACCTTTAAAAGGTGTGGGTGCGGGTTCCTTTTTAATCGATCCGAATGCCCCCGGTGGCGAATATATCCTTACTGTAAAGGATCAAGAAAACCGCTTTCCCGAGCAAGTTCGTAAGTTCATTGTCAACCGTTATCAAAAACCGCGGATTAATAAAGAACTTGATTTTAATCGCAGGTCTTATGGCCTAGGCGATGAAGTGGTAGCTAATTGCAAGGCAGTTTCTGCAGATGGAAAACCTCTTGCAGATAAACCTGTGCTTGCTTCATTAAATTTGGATGGTGTGCAAATTGGCTCCGATGGTAAAGCAAATAATAATCAAATTCGATACCAGACGGATGCGCAAGGAAAAGTTACTGTCAAATTTAAATTGCCCTCAACTATTGAAAAAGGACAGGCAAGCCTTTCTGTTGTTTTTGATGATGGTGGTAATACCGAAACTTTGGTTAAACCGGTGCCAATCCTTTTGAATAAGGTAAATCTGGAATTCTTCCCCGAAGGTGGTGATCTTGTTTTAGGTATTAAAAGCAGGGTTTATTTTCAGGCGACTACCCCTTTAGGAAAGCCCGCGGATATTGTGGCTTCTATTTTGGAAAATGGTAAAGAAATCATCCCAGTGGTGAAAACTTTAACGGATGAAAAAGAACCGGGAATTAATCAAGGACTAGGAAAATTTGAGCTTACCCCTAAAAAAGATGCTCTTTATGAGTTAGTAGTAAAAAATCCTTCGGGAATTGAAGGAAAGTTTAAGCTGCCTTTGGTTAAGGAATCGGGCGCTGTTTTAAGAGTTCTAGACGAAATTGTTAAGCCCGGTTCCCCTGTTAAATTTCAAGTAAATTCTACTTTTAAATCTCGATTGATGATCGGCGTTTATTGCAGAGGTAGGCTGCTAGATTCGATCTTATTAGAACAAGGAAAGACCACTGCAGAGCTTAACCTTTCCGACCCTAGCGGTGGGGTTTGTAGGGTTACTGTCTTTGAAGAAAAAATCCCTAATGCAAAAACTCGCGAGTTAGTGCCCGTTGCGGAAAGATTGTTTTATCGAACCCCTCTAGAATCTATGCGAATCAAATTGATTCCAGATATGGCTGCCTATGTGCCTGGCCAAAAAGTTAAATTGAAAATCGAAACCTCTAATGAGCTTAGCAACTTAATCCCTTCGATTATTATGCTGGGCGTGGTAGACCGTACAGTCATTACCATGGCGGATGAAAAAACCGCCCGCACTATGCCCACTCATTTTCTCCTTACCACCGAAATTCGCAAAGCTCAAGACCTCGAATACACCGATGTCCTGTTAGGCGATCATCCTCGATCTTCTGAAGCTTTAGATTTGTTATTAGGTTCGCAAGGCTGGCGCAGGTTTGCAGAGCAAGACCCTAATAAGTTTAGGCAGATTCATAAAGAGGAAGCCGATAACTTACTGGTTACTATTGGCCAATCATCGACCCAAGAAAAAGATCTTGCAATGGTAACGGTGGATAAAATCGCCACGGATTATCAAAAGAAAATAACCGAAGCGCAAGTAAAGTCAGATAAGGCCCTTGAGGTAAAAGACGCTGCGGTAGCATCTGCTGAGGTTTTAGCAGCGATAACCAAGTTAAATGGTTGGAATCAGTTTTTCGAGAATTTGAGCCGTAATTTGTTCAAACTTGTTGGTGCTTTATTTCTAGTAATGGCCGCTGGATTTGTAATCAACGGATTGGTTTTTAAGAAGGTGGGTAGGTTTACATTTGGCGCTCTAATTTCTGTTGCTGGATTGGCTTTAGTCTATGTACAAACGAAGGAAGCTTTAAACCCAGTGGTGATGAAAATGGCACAGGTTGCTGGTGTAAGAGAAGACGCTGCAGTCGATAGTGCGCCAATGATGGAAATGAAAATGGAAAAATTAATGATGATGAAAGATGAGATGCCGAATTTGCCCCCTGTCCTCGCTTTCAAGGGCCCTGCTTTAGCAGCTAATAACAACTTAGGGTTGGCTAACGATAATATTGCCGGCAATATTGCTGGAGGTGCTGGTGATAAAAATCTTGCGCCGAGGCTTGGGGCAGTTGCAAACCTTGGTCGGGTGCAACAAAGAGATTTGCAAGATGGTGAAAATCGTAAGCAGATGCCTCCCTTCTTCGGACTTGCAGATAGAAGAAAACAAAATCTGGCGGATGGTATTCAGGCCGATTTAGCTCCGCAAGGATTTGGTGCAGCTCAACCAATATTTAATGATAGGGAACAACTTGAAAAAAATGCAAGGTTTGCTGGGCCCTTTGCCAAAATGCAGGCACAGAGGGTTTTCCCTCCAATGCTAGTTCGTGAGTATGCTCACGAACGAACCCAAGGTGAACGATCTGAACTTCGTACCGATTTTACTGAAACAGTTTGTTGGAAACCTTTTATCATCACCGAAGATGGTAAAGCGGAAGCTATCTTTGACCTCAGTGATTCTGTCACTAGTTTTACCGCAACTGCTTTTGCTAATACCTTGGATGGAAGGCTTGGTGCTGCAAAAGTGGTAATCGAGTCTAGAATTCCTTTAGTTCTTCAGCCAAAAATTCCTCTCGAAATTAATGCAGGCGATGAAATTTTTGTTCCTCTTGCTATCACGAGTAACGCTACTTCCAAAAAAAATGCAAACATAACTTTAGAACGATTTGATGGCTTACAACTTTTAGAGGGGCAGCCGAACCTTGCCCTCGAATTGAACCCTAATGAAACTATTCGTAAGCTTTATAAATTTAAGCCTACCATTGTTGAAGGAGAGATTTCTCTTGGGTTTAAAGGTAAATCGCAAGGTTTTGCGGAAGATGCGATTCGTCAAACCATTAAGGTTTCATCTTCTGGTTTTCCTATTGCAAATGCTTTCAGTGATACCCTAGAAGGCACGATGGTTACTAAAATCACCATGCCTGAATCGATTATCCCTGGAACTTTAAAAGTGAATGCAAGGGTTTATCCCTCTGTGCTTGCAGATCTTCAAAAAGGGCTTGAAGGGCTACTAAGAGAGCCCCACGGCTGCTTCGAGCAAACTTCTACAACCAATTATCCTAATCTTTTGGTGCTCGATTATTTGCGTGAAAGTAATTTGAGTGATCCTGCGGTGGAAAAGCGTGCCCTTGCACTCCTAGATAACGGTTATAAAAAACTGGTCTCGTTCGAGTGTATGAATAATCAAAGTAATACGAGGCAGGGGTATGAATGGTTTGGTGGCTCTGCACCTGCTCACGAGGCATTGACCGCCTATGGGTTGTTGCAGTTCCGCGATTTAACTCGGGTTATGAATATTGACCAAGCTATGCTTAAGCGTACTCAGGATTATTTGCTTGGCCAAAAAGATGGCAAAGGTGGGTTCAAGCGCAATGCCCGGGCTCTCGATTCCTTTGGCAGAGCTTCAGATGATATTACTAATGCTTACATAGTTTGGGCCCTTACTGAATCGGGTAAAGATGATGATGTTGCTACTGAACTTGCAGCTTTAAAATTAAAGGCAGCAGACTCTAAAGACCCTTATTTTCTTGCCTTGGTTGCCAACTCGCTTTTGAATCGGGATGACCGTCCTACTGCTTTAAACTTGCTTAAGAAAATGCTAGCTTTGCAAAAAGAAGAAGGCTTCTTTAATGCTGAAAGCACAAGTATTACTGGTTCGGGTGGGGTTAGCCTGCAGATCGAAGCCACCGCTTTGGTCATACTTGCCTTGTTAAAAGCTAATGAACCGCAGTTCAATCTTCCTATTCGAAATGCAATTACTTGGGTTTCTAAAAACAGAAGTGGCGAAGGGGCTTTTGGGTCTACGCAATCTACTATCTTGGCATTGAAGGCGCTTATTGCTTTCACCAAGGCAAATAAAAAAACTGCGGAGGCGGGCGAAGTGCGATTGTTCCTTGGTGATCAAGAGATGGCCAAATTCGCTTTTGCTCAGGGAGCTTCCGAAGTTATGGAGCTAAAGCTTCCCGAACCTGAAAAGAATTTGAAGCCTGGTGATAATGAAATTCGCATCCAAGTTACAGGAAAAAACACCTTTCCAGCTACTTTAAGTTGGTCTTTTAACTCGATCAAGCCTGCTAATATTAATAACCTGCCACTTAAAATTGAAACCAGCCTTAGCAACCTCAAAGCCAGCGAGGGTGATACCCTGCAACTAAAACTTAATTTAAAGAATAATCTGGATAAGGGGCAGGGGATGGCGGTTGCCATTGTTGGCATTCCAGCGGGGCTTTCTCTTCCTGAAGATTTCAAACAATTGAAACAGTTTTGCCTGAATCCTGAAGATGGGTCAAAACCTGTCCTAAGTGCATTTGAAGTTTTGGGTAGGGAACTTGTGCTTTACTGGCGTGACCTTGCCCCTAATCAGAATATAGAATTAAAGCTTGATCTGGTTTGTAGGGTGCCCGGTAATTATTCTGGTCAGGCTTCTCGTGCATACCTTTATTATAATCCCGAACTTAAACATTGGGTTGAACCTTTGAAGGTTGCTATTACCGCAAAGGAATAAAACTAGGGTTTAAAAATGGAGGTTATGGGATTTAAATTATTAAGAATGTTGGCCTAAACTCATTCAGTTGTTGTTAAGGGGTTAAAGGTTGGAATATTTTTTAAAAAAGTTACATTAGCTCGATTTTTTAAGGTTTTAGAGGGATTCAAGTTCTAATCTGATTTGATGCTAGTTTCTTGCTAGATTCATTGCTTTTTGTTAACTATTGGCGTTTGTCTAGTAGATTGACACCACTTTTTAGTCCTTATAATCGTTAAACCAATCCCATTTCCTTTTGACTTACCCAAGTTAACTTCATAAATAATGAAATAAGCGATTGTTTTGATTATTTTGTAAGTTGACAAATTATGGCCATTTTACCTTGGGCAATAACGCTTAAGAAACACAGGGGAATTGATTTATGAGCATTAAGTATGTCTATTATTTTGGTGGTACCAGTTCTGAAGGCCGCACAGATATGAAAAATCTGCTGGGCGGCAAAGGTGCTAATCTTGCTGAAATGAGCAATATTGGACTTCCTGTTCCCGCTGGTTTTACCATCACCACTGAAGTTTGTACTCATTTTTATGATAATCATCATAAATACCCCGAAACTTTAAACGCTCAGATCTTAGAAGCGCTGCATAAAACTGAAGTTGAGATGGGTGCAAAGTTCGGCGACCCTGAAAATCCCTTGCTTGTTTCTTGCCGTAGCGGGGCTAGGGTTTCTATGCCCGGTATGATGGATACCGTTTTGAACATCGGTCTGAATGAACTAACCCTTAAAGGTTTGATTAAAAAAACAGGTAACGAACGCTTTGCTTGGGATAGTTACCGCAGATTTGTACAAATGTATGGCGATGTTGTTTTAGGCATGAAGCCTGAATCAAAGGAAGAGGAAGATCCCTTTGAACATCTTCTTCATAAAATGAAGAAGAAAAAAGGTGTTGCACTCGATAATGAATTAGATACTGATGATCTGAAAAAATTGGTTAAGCAGTTCAAAAAAGCTGTGCTTGAACGAACGGGTAAAGAATTTACAGATGACCCGATGGAACAGTTGCTTGAAGCTGTAGGCGCTGTATTTAAGTCTTGGGGTAATGATCGTGCGGTGGTTTATCGTAGGCAGTATAACTATCCACATAACTGGGGCACTGCTGCAAATATTTGCGCCATGGTTTTTGGGAATATGGGTGACGACTGTGCTACCGGGGTCGCATTTACGCGAGACCCTGCCACCGGTGAAAAAGTTTTCTACGGTGAATATTTAATCAATGCTCAGGGTGAAGATGTTGTTGCGGGTATCCGTACACCCAAGAAAATTGCGGAACTTCAGGTCGAAATGCCTGAAGTTTATGCTCAACTTGACGAAATTCGTGGCAAGCTTGAAAAACATTACAGAGATGTTCAAGATATTGAATTCACTGTCCAAAAAGGTAAGCTCTGGATGCTGCAAACTCGTAATGGCAAGCGTACTGGTTTTGCTGGTGTTCGTTTTGCTGTTGATATGGTTCACGAAGGTTTGATTTCTAAAGAAGAGGCTATTTCTGCTGGCCGTATTCCACCTGATGATTTAAATCAACTTCTCCAGCCCATTTTTGACCCAGAAGCCAAACGCAAAGCGGTTGAAGAAGGCCGATTGCTTGCTACTGGTATCAATGCCGGCCCTGGTGCTGCTACTGGTAAAATTAAGTTCTATGCCGATGATGCTGAAGCTTATGTAAATAGCTTCAGTCGCGATGCAAACGGCAAGCTTCCCGAAGATGCACAGGTGGTTCTTGTTCGTCAAGAAACAAGCCCCGAAGATATCCGTGGCATGCAGGTTGCAACTGGGATTCTTACTGCCTTTGGTGGTGCTTCAAGCCATGCTGCTTTGGTAAGTCGCCAAATGGGTAAGGTTTGTATCGTAGGCTGTGGAGATCTTAAGATCGATTACAAGAAGCGCACGGTAACGGCAGGTGGCAAAACCTTGAAAGAAGGCGATTGGATTGCAATCGATGGTTTTTCGGGCGAAGTGATGGAAGGCAAAGTTGCAACCAAGCCTAGTGAAGTCGTTCAGGTTTTGATTTCGAAGACTCTGAAGCCTGAAGAATCCAAGGTTTACCAGCAGTTTGCAGAGCTTATGAGTTGGGCTGATGAAGTGCGAACATTGAAAGTTCGTACCAATGCTGATCAACCAGACCAAGCTGCTGCTGCAATTGCTTTTGGTGCAGAAGGTATCGGGCTATGTCGAACCGAGCATATGTTTTTTGATCATATTCTTACAATGCGAGAGATGATTCTTTCGACCACTACGGAACAAAGGAAGGTTGCTTTAGAAAAGCTTTTGGAATTCCAAAGAAGTGATTTTGCAGGCATATTCAAAGCCATGAAGGGCAAGCCTGTAACTATCAGAACTTTGGATCCACCGCTTCACGAATTCCTTCCTGCGCTTGACCAAAAAGATAAGCAGAAGGAAGTTGCCAAGATGATTGGTGTTAGCCCTAAATCTATTGAGAAGCGCATTAAGGAACTGCATGAGCTAAACCCCATGCTTGGTTTCCGTGGTTGCAGGTTGGGCAATGTATTTCCCGAGATTACTGAAATGCAGGCTCGTGCAATTATCGAAGCTGCTTGTGATGTCGCCAAGGAAGGTATTGCTGTTGAGCCCGAAATCATGATTCCTCTTGTGGGTTTCTTGCCTGAATTAAAAGCTCAGGCTAAATTGGTTCACGCTATTGCTGAAAAAGTTTTTGTTGAAAAAGGTATGAGGGTTAATTACCTCGTTGGCACGATGATCGAGTTGCCCCGCGCTTGCGTGGCTGCTGCTGAAATCGCAACAGAAGCCCAGTTCTTTAGCTTTGGTACTAACGATCTTACCCAGACTACTTTGGGGATCAGTCGTGATGATTACGGCAGCTTTATCCGCCATTACATCGAAAACGATCTTGTTAAGAAGGATCCATTCCAAGTGATCGATTTTGATGGCGTGGGATCGCTGATGAGAATTGGTGTTGAAAAAGGCCGCTCTGTGAAACCTGATTTAAAGATTGGTATTTGTGGCGAGCATGGTGGCGAACCTGATTCGGTGAAATTCTGTCATCGACTTGGTTTAAACTATGTAAGTTGCAGCCCGTTCCGAGTGCCGATTGCTCGTCTTGCAGCAGCGCAAGCTGTGCTGGAAGAAAAGAATAAGAAGTAAGCTATTTAGTTAGTGTCAAATAAAGCTCCTTTTTTAACTAAAACGGAGCTTTATTTGTTTACAAACCTAGCTTTGTAGACTAGGATTTAAATTATCATCATTCTTTTATTTTTTAGGAGATTCTTATGAATATTAAACTCAGGGAGAAAACACGGGCCTTCACTCTCATCGAGTAATTGGTTGTTATTGCAATCATAGCTATATTAATAGGGTTATTGTTACCTGCGGTTCAAAAAGTTCGAGAAGCAGCGGCACGGGCTCAATGTGCCAATGGGCTTAAGCAAATGGGGCTTGCTGCACATAACCTACATAATGTTTATAATATGCTGCCATCTGGTGGAATTGGTTGGACCGATGCGGTCCCAACGTTTACTGCACCTGGTAACCCTGTTGGTGGGACGGGTCAAAGAGCTGGTTGGGGCTATCAGATTTTACCTTTCCTTGAACAAGAAGCGCTCTGGAAGGGTGCTGGCGGTGCTACTATTGCAGATTGTCAAATTAATATTATCTCGGGTGTTATTAAGGTCTATTTTTGCCCTAGTAGAAGATCACCTAAGGCGTTACCTCCTACGCCTAGTTGGTATGGCCCTGCGGGTACTTATGCCCACGGCCCTACTGATTACGCTTCTTCCAATAACAATACCGCTGCTTCAGATGGTACTAATGGTGCGATTCCCTATGGCTATGACGGCTTAAAGCTTACTCACATCACCGATGGTACAAGCAATACTTTGATGTTTGGTGAGAAAAGAATGGATATTACAAGTATTGGTCAATATCAAAGTGATGATAACGAGGGGTATGCCTGTGCTTGGGATCACGATGTATCAAGAACGACTAATGCTGTTCCCCAGCCTGATGGATTGCTTGGAACAGGGGCGGGAGGAAATATTTTTGGTTCTTCTCATTCTGGTGGGGCCAATTATGTGATGGTTGATGGTGCAGTTCGCTTTATTAATTACAGCGTTACATTGGCTTCCTTTCAGGCGCTAGGAACCGTAGGAAAAGGCGACTTAAATAATGATTAAGAAAATTTTAACCGCTTCAATAATGTTGGTTTTTGTAATAGGTTGTGGCGGAGAAGTTAAAACAAATACCTTCAAAGTTACGGGTAAAATTCATTCGGGTGGCGCCCCCATCGTTGGGTTGCCTCCCGGTGAACGGCCAATGGTTAAATTTGAAGCAAAAGAAAATCAAGCTCAGACTCAGGCCAAGGTGGGGGATGATGGTACTTTTACCGCTGATTTAGCCCCGGGGAACTATAAAGTTACAGGCAGTGCAGGCTTTAGGGCGGATAGTAATGCAAAAGGCATAGGGATGGTTTCCAAGGACCTTAAGGTTGATGCTGCAATTTCTGATTTAGACTTAGATATTTCTAAAGCTGTTAAAAAAAAATAAAAGATCACCTTGATACAAAGTGATCTTCAATAACTTGATCTTTAATAACTTGATCTTATGCAGGGGCAGGGATGGGGGCTTTTTCACCCGCCTGAAAGCCACACCCATTATGGGCGCCATCGCAGAATGGTTTATTCTTGGATGCACCACACCTACAAATCGCAATCGATTCTTTTCCTTCGGGTATCTTAAAAGCGTTGCCATCGTGGTCAACGATTTGAATTGCTGCTAATTGAAGGGCACCCTTGATGACAAAGGGGCCATTATCCCGACAACGAATTACTATTGGTTCAGACATTACAGTTTCCTTTATAGATTGCATAATTTAAATAAAAACCCACACACTCTACTATTCTATGAGAATTAATCAGCGTAGAAGTCATCACGGGTAGGCCTTGCTGCGAATTTCCAGGAAACTCTTTTCCCAACATAATCAAGGAAGGTTTGCCTAAACTCCATAGGAGATTGATCTGTGGAAGTTACTTGCATTCTTGATTCCCTAGGGTACTGGCAAGTGAAGTTGCGCGAGGGTTGCGATTCATCGGGGTTTTTAACATCGATAAGGCTGATGTTGATGTCGGCTCTGCCGCGGTAAAGCGTGCCACCGCTTCCTAGTTCATAAATTCCCAGAGAGTTAATTTCGAGGTAAATGACATAGTCTGCACTAAAGTGTTTTCCTATTTCAGTGGGGTCTCGGTCTAGCCAATCAGGATGAGTGCTTTTGTATTCTTCCACTTTGCGGTTGGGAACAATGCTGATTTTCTCATCATTGGCTTTGGTAAGTGCTTTAATATGTTTTTCGGTATTGAAGGCGATTTCACGATCTGAATTTATTAATTCGGGTCTTAGGTCTAATTTGCCATAGGTAAGGATGATGACTTTCTTTTCGATTTTTTTATCTTTGGAAGCAAGGCCTTGTAATTCCGCCTGATGTCTGGGGTCATCCATTAAAAGAAAATTTGCTATAGAAAAAGGGTTGCAACCCGAAATGAGGAAAGCCAGCGCCATAAGGGCAAAGCTGCGACAAGAGGTTTTCAAGAGAATCATTGAAGGCTCCTTGCAACCGGCAAAGAGCCGGTCGTTTTATTTATAATAAGTGGGGGCGATAATAATCCCCCAGCGCAATAATGCAATACCAACAAACAAAGCAAGAACAATAAGGCCAGTCAGTTCAATGGAGCGGATAAACAAAGTTTTTCCGAACCATAAGCTTGCCAATCCCCAAGGGAGAACAAGCATTAAAAACAATGCAAGTGCGGTTCCAGCCCAATTAGCCTCTAAGGCATTTCCTAAATCCCCCCTTACCACTAAAGCAAAGCTTGTGGTCATTCCGCAGGAAGGGCAGGGCTTGCCTGTAAATATCAGAAAATTGCAGGGAGGAAACCCAAGTTGTTCGTGAGTTCCCATCGTTTTAGGGTTACCCTTGGCTTCATAAGGATTAAGCCAGAAGGCAATACCAAAGACCACCGTAATTCCCAACACTAAGCCAACTAGAGCACTTCGAAGCCAAGTATCTAGGGGCTTGCCCGAATATTTATTTCTAGCAAGGCCGGGAGATAGTCTTGGGTTGGTGCTCATAACGATGTGTGTACCAAAGTGCAATAGCAGATGGAAAAGAGTTAAGCTACTTTGTTTATATTACCCAAAAGGATAGACTCTGCCAATGCGGTAGCACGGTCTAATTCGTTTTGAACAAAGTTTAAGTGCTGCTCTAGGTTGGTTTTATTGACACCTTTGGGAATGTGTATTTCATCGGTGGAAACCATTACGACCTTGCTAAATGGGTTAGGAATAGCGAAACAATCCCAACTTTTAGCGCGCTTGACGGAAGAATAAGCAAAGCCCATGGTAATGATCGGAAGGCCGGTTTTGGATGCGAGGTAAATAGCCCCAGGTTGGATCACTCCACGCGGGCCTTTGGGACCGTCTGGAGTAATGGTGATATGTCCCTTTTTGCTTAATTTTATCATGGTTCGAAAAGCTTCTACACCGCCTCGGGTGCTCGAACCCCGAACCAGACCAAATCCCAAATGCTGGATCGCTTGGGCAATCATTTCTCCATCGGAATGGTTGCTGACCAGAACGCTGATATTGGATTTTCGATAGTGGTAAATAGGCATGAGCAGATTTTCATGCCACATGATGTAAATGAATCTACCTTGAAAATGAGGCCGACTAGGGTCGTAGTTTTTAGTTTCGGGTCGATAGTCAAAAAAGATGGTCCTGATCCAAGACCGGACGAAACAGGCAATGAAGAAGCCGATTGTTTTCAAAAGTAATGGATGTCTTATTTTCATGGGAACCCTTTCCGCAGTAAATAAAAATCAGCAGTCGGGCCATTCTCCTTCGAAGACTTCAACTGCGGGCCCCGTCATAAAAACATGATTATCGGTTTCAGACCAGTCCAGTCTTAGGTCTCCGCCCAGCAAATGAGCAGTAATCGAGCGATTAGTTTTACCTGTAAGAAAACCAGCAACAGCAACAGCGCAGGCCCCTGTGCCACAGGCCAAGGTTTCTCCGGAGCCGCGTTCCCAAACCCGCATGGTGATTTCTTCACGGTTATCAACTCGAACAAATTCGACATTGGTCTTTTTGGGAAAAGCCAAGTGTGTTTCTATCTTAGGACCAATTCCAAGCACCAAAGCGTCTGAGAGTTCATCAACAAAAATAATGCAATGGGGGTTTCCCATCGAAATACAAGTAACCTTAAATTCAACCCCATCGATTACTAAGGGAACTTCCAAAGGCGGAGATCCTACAAAGGTGGTAGGGATCGTTTCAGGAATTAAAATCGGCTCCCCCATATTCACCTTTATGCTTTGGCATTTGCCGTTTTCAATGTCCAAAGTTAGCTGAAGCACGCCTCTACCCGTTTCTATGGTAAGGTTTCTTTTACGAAAAATGCGGTGATCGTATATAAACTTTGCTACGCAGCGCACACCATTGCCACACATCTCCGATTCGCTCCCGTCGCTATTAAACATACGCATACGCGCATCAGCGTTCTCGGAAGGACAAATAAGGATGAGCCCATCGCCACCCACTCCAAAGTGCCTGTCACTGATTTTGATAGCTAGTGCAGCGGGGTCTTGAGGTATCGACTGTCTGAAACAGTCGATGTAGATATAGTCGTTGCCAATACCTTGCATTTTAACAAAGCGCATATAATTTATCCTTTATTCCCATTCGATGGTTGCAGGTGGTTTGCTGCTAATATCATAAACAACACGATTCACACCTTTAACCTGATTAATGATTCTGGTTGATATCGTGGCAAGAAGTTCATAGGGGAGGTGAGACCAATCTGCAGTCATAAAATCATCGGTTTCAACGGCCCTGACCGCAACAACATTTTCGTAGGTTCTACCATCCCCCATAACGCCAACAGATTGAACAGGCAGTAAGACTGCAAAAGCTTGGCTGGTTTTCTTATACCATCCTGATTTTTTTAGTTCATCAAGAACGATAAAATCTGCCTGTCTGAGAATATCTAACTTAGCCTTATCGATATCGCCAAGGCACCTTACAGCAAGGCCGGGGCCGGGGAAAGGGTGTCGCCATACTGTGTTTTCAGGTAGGCCCAGTTGTAGGCCCAACCTGCGGACTTCATCTTTAAATAAATCTTTCAAGGGTTCGATCAATTCGAAGCCTAGTTCTGCAGGAAGTCCCCCGACATTATGATGCGTTTTAATGACAGCAGCGGGACCATCAGGGCTACCCCCACTTTCAATCACATCTGGGTAAAGGGTTCCCTGAGCTAGAAATTTAGCATCTTTAATGTTTTTTGCTTCATCTTTAAAGACATCAATGAACACATGGCCGATGATTTTTCGCTTCTGCTGCGGATCGGTTACGCCGCAAAGTGCTGTTAGAAATCTGTCGGATGCATCCACCACATGGAGATCTGCTTGGAAGTTATCCCGGAAGGTTTTTCGAACCATATCCGATTCGCCTTGCCTGAGTAAACCATTATCGACAAAAATGCAGGCAACTTGTTTCCCGATAGCTTTAACTAAAAGGGCGGCAACTACCGACGAATCTACCCCGCCTGAAAGCCCACAAATCACACGGTGATTGCCTACAGTCGCATGCAGATTTTTTACGGTCTCTTCTAGAAAACTTCCTATCTCCCAAAGCCCCTTGCAGCCACATATCTCATTTAGAAAGTTCTTGAGAATGATGGTTCCCTGAGGCGTATGACTAACTTCCGGATGAAACTGCAACCCGTAAACCGGAAGGATTTTATGCTTCGTTGCAGCCATCGGGCAAGTATCGGTAGACGCTATGGAAACGAAATCGTTACTATGCTGATCGACCTGATCACCATGGCTCATCCAAACCGTAATTTCACTAGGGATGTTTTTGAAGAGAAGTTCGGAATTATTAGTTTTGCAACTAGCCCTACCAAATTCTCTAGAGGGCGCGCGCTTGACCTCGGTGCCCAGCGATTTGCAAGATATTTGCATACCGTAGCAAATGCCAAGAATAGGGATGCCAAGCTTGAAGATTTCAGGGTCACACTTAGGGGCGTTTGTTTCATAAACACTAGCCGGCCCGCCGCTCAAAATAATCCCTTTGGGGTTTAGTTCTTTGATTCGCTTTGCGGTAAGATCGTGTCGTACAACTTGGCAAAATACATTTAATTCTCGCACCCTGCGAGCTATCAATTGCCCGTATTGCGAGCCAAAGTCTAAGATTAATACCGATTCACGATTTTTGATGTCAGCCATTCGTTTTCACCATAATTTAAAAAGCTAATTTTATAGAGCATTTAGAAAAGGGTAATGTCATTATTCATATTATTTGGCAGAAAAGACCTGACTCTTGCCTAGTTCCCTAGATCGCTGGGTTGCGGCCACCACTGCATCGATGAACGCGCCTCGAACACCTTTGTCTTCAAGTGCGTGAATCCCTGCAATGGTGGTGCCACCCGGGCTTGTTACCATATCTTTGAGTTGAGCAGGGTGAAGGCCTGTTTCGAGCACCATCTTGGCTGCGCCAAGTACCGTTTGCGCTGCTAACGATGTTGCCATTTCTCTTGGCAATCCCACTTTTACACCGCCATCGCTTAATGCTTCAATCATTAAATAAATAAAAGCTGGCCCACTGCCACTTAACCCGGTCACTGCATCGAGAAATGTTTCAGGCACACAGTAAGAACGACCTACAGAATCGAATAGCTTTGCTGCTAGTTCTTGATCCGCAGGTTTAACGCCACTTGCGCAGGCGTATGCAGTTGCAGATTCTCGCACCAAGGCTGGGGTGTTTGGCATAACTCGAATCAAACGAGTTGACCCCATACTTTTCGAAAGGGTTTCAATATTAATTCCAGCGGCAATAGAAATCACAAGGTGTTCGGAGGTGAGAAGCGGTTTAATTTCTTGTAAAAGCGCTGCCATTCCTTGAGGTTTAACTGCAAGAATGATCGTATTGCAATGTGCAAGCACCTCTTTGCAGGTAGAAACGGTTTTAAAGCCGGTGGCATCGGTAAAGGCTTTTTTTGCTGGTTCTGAAATATCGGTTGCAAGGCAATCGGTTTGATTAGCAAGTTTGGCATCCCTCCAGCCAGAAGCCAAGGCGGTTGCCATTTTTCCTGCGCCTAAAAATCCTATTCCCATTTCCCTGACCCCCAGCCGATTTTTGTCAAAACAGAAACTTATTCTATTTCTTTTTATGGTTTTACGCAATGAAACTGGAATTACTTCACTTGAAACCTTATAACAAGTTCATTGTTTTAATGGTTTTATCGTTACAGGAGACGCCCGATGGCCACTGCTGACCTCAACTTGCCCCCACTTCGTAGTGGTTGGTCCAGTTTGTTGGATTTAACCCCCTACCACTGGTTTGTCTTTATTGTTTGCTGTTTGGCTTGGGATCTGGATTGCATGGATCAGCAGCTTTTTGTTCTGGCACGAGTCCCCGCTGTTACCGAACTTTATGGTAAACCCGATGGCTTACAACCTAATCAAATCGCGGACAATATTAAACTGTATGGCACCTATTCTACCTCCCTTTTTCTTGTTGGTTGGGCCATCGGTGGCTTAGGCTTTGGGGTTATGGGTGACCGCAAGGGGCGTGTTAAAACCTTGATGGCAACCATTCTTATTTATTCGGTGTTTACTGGCCTAAGTTCATTTTCTGTTGGAATTAACGACTTTATGTTTTATCGCTTTCTTACCGGTATGGGGGTAGGAGGTGTGTTTGGCGTTGCGGTATCGCTTCTAGCAGAGACGGTGCCCGCCCATTCGCGGCCATTTGCCTTAGGCTTACTGCAAGCTTCGAGCGTTTTTGGTAATTGTGCTGCTGCCCTAATATCGATCTACTTAGGCAGTCTGCAACAAGATAAATTCTTTGCTGGGATGAAATTTGCGGGCTTTGATGTAACACCGTGGCGGATTATGTTTATGATCGGCGTGATACCTGCTATTTTGACGATTTTAATTCAAGGGCGATTAAAAGAACCTGTAAAATGGATTGAAGCCAGAACTCGGGGCGACAAAGCAGGTTCCTTTGCTGATCTATTTGGCCAAACCCCTTGGGGCAGGCACGCTATGCTTGGCCTTCTTCTTGCCTTTGCAGGTGTGGTTGGTCTTTGGAGCATTGGTTTTTTTGCGGTTGATCTAACAGGCACCGTTTTTAACAAGCAATTTGAAAAAGAAGCACTTGAACTTGGAAAAACTGGCGACGATGTTAAAACTTATGTTGCAGGAAACAAAGCTTTTTGGGGTGGAATCACTTCTCTTGTGCAAAATCTGGGCGCTTTCTTTGGCATTTATGGCTTCACTTGGCTTACCAGTAAATTGGGCAGAAAGCCTACTTTTGCTATGTTCTTTGTTGCTGCTGCTTTAAGTACCGCTATGGTTTTTATGTTTCTCAAAGAGTTTAACCAAATCTTCTGGATGGTGCCTTTGATGGGCTTTTGCCAATTGGCACTCTTTGGTGGCTATGCCATTTACTTCCCCGAGTTGTTCCCAACAAAACTGCGAAGCACTGGTATCTCTTTTTGTTATAACTTCGGCAGACTGGTAGCAGCGGGTGGGCCTGTTATTTTAGGAATGTTGACAACTATGGTTTTCACCCGTGACAAGGGGTACGATGAACCCTTCCGTTACGCTGGTTTAGCTATGTGCTCGGTCTTCTTACTTGGCTTGATTGCTTTACCTTTCCTTCCGGAAACTAAAGGCAAGCCTTTACCGGAGTGATAGAATAATTTTTATAATCGCAATTTCCTGGAGGGTTTTTTAATGACTGTCAGTACACCAGATTGGTTGGCTAATCATAATGCCTCGCTTGTTGCAAGCGAGAATGGAAAATCTTGGATGATTTATTTTGGTAAAGAGCTTTCTTATGTGATTGCTCTTTCTCCATCGAAAGGGAAAAATGGCGTCAAGGTAATGCAGACTATTAATGGTAAACAATATCCCTGTGATAAAACTTTTGATACCGCAGAGGAAGCTTGCCTAGGCGGCCTCGAAGTATTTAGATCAACCCTTGGTTGGTAATAATCTCGACTATTTAAGATCAAGCCAGTCGCCTGGTTTTGGAACCAAAGCATTAACACCTGTTTGCTCTTTAACCTGCTCTGCCCAAGCAAAAGCATCTTGCTTGATCAAATCAAATGTATTGTAATGGATAGGAATCACTTTTTTGGGTTTGATAAACCTAACTGCTTTTAAAGCATCTTCGGGCCCCATGGTATAGTTGTCGCCTATGGGAAGAGCGGCTAAGTCGACTCCTTCCTCGCCAATTAATTTCATATCGCCAAATAAGCCAGTATCTGCGGCATCGTAAAAAGTAAAGTTGTCGTTAAAGCGAATGAGAAAGCCACACGGGTTACCGCCATAGCTTCCATCGGGCAAAGCAGAACCGTGGAAGGCGAGTGTGAGTTTGACCTTGCCGAAGGGGAAACGAAAAGCACCACCGTGCTGCATACCGTGAGCTTTAAGGCCTTTTGATTCCATCCAACCGCTGATTTCATAATTGCATATCACCGTTGAATTACAACGCTTAGCAATTTCGATGGTGTCGCCTACATGGTCGCTGTGACCGTGTGAAATCAGAATAAAATCTGCTTGAAAATCTGAAGGTTTGAAAGTTGCGATGGGATTATTGGAAAGGAACGGGTCAATAAGGATTTTGTAATTAGCGGATTCGATGAAGAAGGAAGAGTGCCCAAGCCATTGAATTTTCGTATTCATAAAGCGAATCCTTAAAAAAGAGTAAGGAAGAGGCAAGAATATTTCGCCCCGTCTTCCTATTTTGCCCACCTGCCAAGTAAGTATACAACTAGTCGTCTTCGCATAATAAATGAAACTAGTTAAGATTTAAAGTAGTTTGAATAGAAAAAGGTGAGGTTGATACATAGTGATGGATGCAACGGGTCAAAAAAAAGAAATTGAAGTCCCGAAAAAAGAAAAAATAGGAAGATTCATCTTTCGATTGTTAGGTCGTTTACTGCGATTCACTTTTAAATTTCTTGCAATCACTTTATTGCTTGTAGTTCTATTGCTTGGCGGGGTTAAATTTTTACTCGCGGTTGGTATGTTGCGCCCTTGGTTAGACCAAACGGTTAGTGGAATAGCAAACTTTCCGATTCGAGTGAAGGTTTGCGAGTTAGGATTATTTGGAAATTCGTCGGTTCGAAAAGTAGATGTATTTGAAACTGATTTGTCTAAGCCAGAGCCTTGGTTAAAGATTAATTCATTTGAAACGGATATTTCGCTTTGGCGCTTGGTTCGCGGGTTGGTGGTGCCTGAAACGGTTTTTGTGGATAACGCCTCGGTGACCTTGCATTTTGATATTAATGGTGATTTGCAAACGAAGTTGCCAAAAAGTGAGAATCAGAACCCGCCAAAAATGCCCAGATTTTTTTTGAAAAACTCCGACTTCTGTTTAAAACAGGAGGGTAGGCCCCCTTTAATTATTAAAGGAATTGAAGCCGAAATTTGGCGTAATGAAAATAATGATATGATCATTCACGCCAACTTTCAGGATGATACTTGGAAGTCTTGGAATCTTACTTCGAGGGTTGAACCCGGGGTTGGAGATTCCGAACTCAAACTTACCACCAATGAAGTTTACCTTTCACGCGAGTTACTCGAAAGCCTACCTTTTGTCCCTAAAGTTACTTGGAATCACATTAAATTAAACGGGACATCATCGGTTGAAATGGATTTATTTTTCGATGGAAAGAAAGATACCATTGATTACAAAATTGGAATGGCTCCTAAAAACACTTCAGTAAAAATCGCAATCATTAATTTAGAAGCCAATGATGCTAGCGGGAAAATTCAAATCGATAATGGTCTTATTCAAATTCGCGAAGTGCAAGGGCGTTCAGCGCACGGCACCATCGAGCTTCGCACCGCGGATCTTGATTTTCGTAGCCCTAATTATCAGATGGATTACGACCTGAAGGTTAAAAATATGAAGGTTCAAGAACTCCCAGAGGCTTGGGGACTGAAAGACAAAAATGGAAAATCTTTTATTCAAGGGATCTTGGATGGTTACGCAAAGTTAAAATTTCTATACGATCCTTTGAAAGGTTTGCAAACTTCGGGGAATGGAATGGGGATGATAGGGGAAGCGAAAATCTTTGGTTTTCCTGCAAAGTCAATTCCCCTAGAACTACAATCTGATGGGGCGAAATTTAAAATTACTCCGGTATCTGGGATTCCAAGTTTGTTGCCGCCTGAAATTAAGAAAGAAAAAAAACCAGTTGAAGTGCCTAGCAATAATTTGCTTTTCTTTCAGACAGAACTGCATCTGGAAAATATTCCCGTCCGTGATTTATTAACTCACACCAGCACTAAATTACCCGATGATATTTCGGGAACAATGAGCCTAGATGTGCAGATAGGAATTCCATTTGACAAAATTCTAGATCGGGATTCTTATCTGGGGCAAGCTAAGGTTCAATTTAAAAATGCAAGGTTGGCGGGGGTTCATATTCCCGACCTTCATGCATTTTTAGATATGCAAGATGGAGCTATTGTGCTGCGAGAATTAAAGGCCAAAGTAAGTAAAAAAACTTTGAATCAAAATGAAAAAATCTTGGTTGGGGAAATCAATGCTGCTGCAAGAATGGATCTTAAAGAAGATGGAATAATTCATTGTAAGGCGCAGGCTTTCTCGATTCCATTGGAGCTTTTTTCGCTTTGGTTGCCCGAGGAGATTTCAAAGGTAAAAGGATTTCTCTCTTTTGGTTTAGACCTAAAATCTTCTGTTACCAAGGTTTTTGATATAAGCAACTGGGATGCCGGTGCCCTCTTTCGCTTCGATAACTTTGCCTACGAGGCTTTGGCTTTCCCAGCGATTGATGGAAAGTTAAATTTATCTTTAGGCCGGCTTGATCTTTTTGATTTTAAAACCGCTAGTCAGTTGGGAAAGTTTGCAGGTAATGCTACTTTGCATCTTGGGCAATCCTTCCCATTTCAGGTCAATTTAAGTGCAAAGGCCCTCGATTTTAGCAACGCTTATTTAATCTTGGGCAGGGAAAAACTATTCTTTGACCCCGAGGGCTTAGGTGAAGTTGATGCACTTGCCACGGGTAATTTAAAGCCTTTAGCTTGGCTTGCATCTGGTGATCTTAGGCTTGAAAAGTTTAAGGCAGGCCGTTTAATTCTTGAAAAAAATCATACCAAGTGGCTAATTAATGCTAATAAGCTTGTCTTCAATGATGCTGGGGGAACCACGATGGGAGGCAGTTGGAATGCCGATGCCGAAATCCCTCTTTCTTCTGCTAACGCTGGTAATGTTAAATTTACTATTAAGGATATCGATGCGGGTTTGTTGGTACGAACTGCATCTAACCGAGAACTTCCCGTTAAAGGTAAAATAGGTGGGGTTATTCAAACTAATTTTTCTCCTCAAGATAAAATGGGTGAAAGAGAGGTTCTTTTTAATGCTGATTTAAATACCGCTGGATACGAAATTCTTGGTATTCCATTGCGCCAAACGAAAGCTCAGGTGTATTGGAAGCGTGGAGGTATTAACGGCTTGGTTGAAACAGATTTTGCAGATGGAAGAGGAAAAGTTGATTTTAATATTGGTTCTGGTTCTTCTGCGAAAATGAAGGGAGTTTTTTCGATAAAAGGGGCTAAAGCTAATCAAATTCTTCTCGCCTTTGATGCTGGTGAACAGCTTAAAAAGTTAGATGCAATTTGTAACCTCGACCTCCCTTATGAACTTGATATCGATAGTTTTTTAGTCGCAGCTAATGGCAAACTGGTTCTGAATAGGCTTTCGCATTCTAATGTGATTTTAAGCGACCAGTTGCAAGCCAATGTCTTCATCGAAAAGAATGAAGTTAACATTAAAGACATTTCGGGGAATGTTGCAGAGGGTCAGTTGCGTGGATTGGTTTTTTTAAATTTTGAAAATATGGAAAAGAGTTTTTATCGTGGCACTCTTAACCAAGCGGAGATTGCGAAGCTTTTCGCTCCGTGGTTTGCAAGTTGGAAACCCTCGGGAAAAATGGATCTCAGATTCAGTGGAAAATTGGGGCACGAACTTACTGCCACTGGCGAAACTTTTGTTTCAGGGTTGAAATTTTATGGCGCAGATTTTGGCGATTGGCGTTCTCCCTTCGATTACTCTGCCGCCCAAGCCAGAGGCGCAGGTACTTTTATTATGCGCGACATCGCAGGTTCTTTCGCAGGCGGTAAAGTTTATGGCTCTAACGAATATCGCTGGGGTGTTGGCAATTCACTTAATGGTAATTTCCGTTTTCAATCTCTCGAAATGAAAGCAGTTCAGGCGCAATTTAGTGATTCCCGAACACAAGGTTCTGGCATCCTTCAAGGAAAACTTGCCTTCGCTGGAAGAGACATCAAGTCGATGGATAATATCACCGCAAATTTAGAAGGAACACTGACTCAAAGTCGGGCTCAAGGGATTCCTATCGTGCGGGATCTAATTCCTTTTTTACCCGTTGCTGCGACTGGAACATTTTTCGAAAAGGGAGAATTAAAAGCTCGGATGGATCGAGGCATTATTCGGGTCCAGCGACTTGCGATTTCTAATTCCCTTATGATGGTGCTTATCGAAGGCAATATTACTACGCAAGGAAAGTTAGATCTTGAAGCTACTGCTCGGACGGGAAGTTTCTCGGTATTACCGGAGGCGATGCGAAATCTAGGATTAAAAATACCCGCAGTTGGTGCTGTTCCTTTAGATCTTTTATCTCAAGCCACTGGCGCAATTGCTGCAGGAATTCTCCATTTCAAAATCACAGGCACTTACCGTAGCCCTATTGTTAAAAGCGTCGCACTTACTTTGCTTACTGAAGAAGCAATACGCTTCTTTTTTGGCAGACTAAGCTCGTCGGGCCAATAATAAGTTGTGCAATTTCTATTCGCTAACTCCTATTGCACACATTTTTATTTCTGGTATTCCACTTTCAGTTAGAAACTTTTAGTTAATTTGGGGCAAGTAAGTCAACTAGGAATGAAAAATAAATCATCTGAAATAATGAAATTACTTTGGGGCTTGGCCCTTGCTACCTCTCTTTCAGGTTGCCAGAGTCCTATGTCTATTTTTTCAATTTGCCAAGATGGCAATACTCTGCTTGATTCCACTCGCAATATCAAAAATTCTGTTACTGAAATCCCTCAAGTTCCCAGAGAACTCGATAAAGGTTTAACCTCTTCTTTGACTGTAGAGCCGGGCGATGTTCTTTTAATCCAACCTGCAGATTTAGACTCCCCAATTCGACTTCCAGGCGATCAACCTGTTCTTCAAGATGGTACGATTAGTTTGGGTAAGTATGGCAGGTTGCCTGTTGCAGGTAGAAATCTGGATGAAGTTGAATCTATGGTGAAGGCGCAAATCAGTCAGGTGACTAAAGAGGCTGGGCCAATTACCATTAGACTTGTAAATAGACAAAGTAAGGTTTTTTATGTTGTCGGGGAGGTGAATGCCCCCGGCTCTTTTCCTCTTACCGGTAGGGAAACAGTTCTTGACGCAATTTTGCAAGCGGGTGGCTTGAATGATAAAGCATCTAGGCAAAATATTGTGGTCGCAAGGCCAACTCCTCCTGGTAGCTGTAGGATTGTTTTGCCTGTTTGCTTTAAGGAAATTGTTCAACTGGGCGATACCACGACTAATTATCAACTAGCCCCTGGGGATAGGGTATTTATTCCAGCGAAAGATTTTTGGAAAGATAAATCGCCAATGGCAAAGGGGCCTAATCCTCTTTGTTGTAAAGAGCAGGAATCGTGTTTGATTCCGAAGGTAAGAAATTGGCCTACCGATCCAAAAAGTGATGCTAAATTGAACGCGCCTACTGAAGCTAAGCTAGAACCTAAAATTGAAGAAAAAAACTTACCTGCATCTAAGTAACCTTCTAGAAACCATTATCGATACCATTGCTAATTGTTTTCATTTCTTTTTAATCTTATTGGCTTAACACTGGATTTTTTCTAATTTAATTTGTTACAATAATCATAGGAACTTAGCGTACATATTTTTAAGGAGACAACTATGCAATATGATTCTGGGGTTCAAGATCTAGCATACGAAGGATCTAACACGGCTCGGTTAACTTTTATTCGTAAAACTTATGCCCACCTTGCGGGCGCAATTTTGGCTTTCGTTGCATTAGAAACTGTTTTGTTGAAATCAATAACAGAACAGCAAATAATGTCGATATTTGGGGCCTCACCTTGGTCTCTTCTCATCGTGATGCTGGCGTTTTGGGGCGCTAGTTGGGTTGCTACCCAATGGGCTCAGTCTGATAGTTCTCCTGCTATGCAGTATATGGGTTTGGGCCTTTATGTTGTGGCGGAGAGCTTTATCTTTTTGCCCATTTTGTATGTCGCAACGCATTACATTAAAGATCCAAATTTAATTCCCGCAGCAGGGGCGATGACCTTGTGCGTTTTTGCAGGGTTAACGATTTCGGTTTTCACCACGGGCAAAGATTATTCATTCTTGGCACCAGCTCTTTCGGTTGGAAGCATGATTGTATTTGGCTTGATTATTTGCTCTATGATCTTTGGTTTCTCCTTAGGATTGATTTTTTCTTTTGCGATGGTGGCATTGTTGAGCGGTTACATTCTGTATGAAACCTCTCAAGTGATGTTACATTTTCCTACGGACAAGCATGTTGCAGCTGCTTTAATGCTTTTTTCTTCCATAGCAACCCTCTTTTATTACATCTTGAGAATCCTAATGGCTTTTAGTAGCCGTGATTAAGTATCTGGTCGTATTTTAAGTAAAAAGAAGCTTCCCAGAATCATTCTGGGAGGCTTCTTTTTGTTTTTAGGGTTGTAGTGGCACTCACTCTGCCAAAATAACCAAGTAAATTGTAATAAAAGTGTTTATTTTGTTGCAAACATTCAAAAACGCCGATATTTTATTATAAGTGACTAATTTGATTTAGTTCAAGCCTAGTTATATGGACACCTTTTAAATCCCTCCTTGTGGTTCGGCAATTTGGAGAGTTCCTATGAAATCGTGCTTTAGTTGGAAACAGTTTTACGCTGTTTGCGCGATTCTTTTGTTTTCTTCATCCTCCACACTTCGGGCTGAAGTTCAACTCCCCGATGGTACTGTTATCAAAAAAGTCGATTTTGAAAAACATCTTGTCGGTTTATTTGGCAGGTCTGGTTGTAATCTTGGTTCTTGTCATGGGTCCTTCCAAGGTAAGGGCGGGTTCAGGCTTTCTCTTTTTGGTTATGAAGCTGAAAAAGATGGCGTTACTGTTAGCAGAGAAAGCAACGGCAGGCGCATCGATTTACAAAACCCAGATAACAGCCTCCTTCTGATTAAATCGATGGGCTTGACCGAACACGCTGGTGGCAGAAGGTTTTCCCCCGGATCTTGGCAGCACAAGTTAATTAAAGAATGGATCGAGCAAGGTGCGCCATTGGCTAAAGGTAGTGGCGCAATCAAATCTCTTGAAGTAACCCCCAAAGAAATTCCATTTAATAAGCCTGGGCAAAAAATTAACCTCAAAGCTATGGTTCAATTTGAAGATGGTACTTCTGAAAATATCACCTCTCTTTGCGAATATCGCACCCTAGATGATGGCGTTGCTGAAGTTGATATTTCTGGAACCGTAACAAGTAATCGTGCGGGCGATACTTCGATAATCATAGCTTACCGAGGAACGGTTGTTCCGGTACGGGCGATGGTTCCATTAGAAGTTAAGCCTGGCTATAAATATCCTTCGGTTCCGGAAGTAAATTACATAGATAAGATTGTTTTTTCAAAGCTGAAGAGGTTGAATATTGAGCCTTCTGGCCTTTCCCCAGATGCTGAGTTTCTTCGCAGAATTACCATCGATACGATTGGAACCTTGCCATCTCCAAATGAAATTCGCTCGTTTGTAGCTGATAAGTCGGGTGATAAGCGCTCTAAAAAAATAGATGAACTTCTGAAGCATCCAATGCACGCAGCACTTTGGGCAACAAAGCTAAGTGATATCACGGGGAATAATACCGATGCAATGGAAAACCCTGCAAATTTAAGGATCAAGCGTAGCCAGATGTGGCACGATTGGCTTAGAAAAAGGGTTGCGGATAATATGTCGTACGACAAAATAGTCGAAGGCGTGCTTTGTTCTACAAGTCGAGATGGAGAATCCCCCGAAATCTTTTTAGAAAAGACTAATAAATTAGATGAAGAACTTAAAGTAGGTTTTTCTACTACCTACGCTGAAAAGCCATCCTTAGATTTGTTTTGGCGCAAGCAAGCCGCTGTTGCTTTAGACCAATGGGGCGAAAAAACCGCTGCCGCTTTTATGGGCGTTCGTCTTGAATGCGCTCAATGCCATAAACATCCTTTTGACCGTTGGACCCAAGCCGACTACCGTTCTTATGCGAATGTTTTTACCCAGTTAAGTTATGGTGTTTCGCCTGAAGCTAAAAAGGTTATAGATGCAGAAAACGCTGAAAGAAAGAAAAATGCAACGAATAATAATCTGGTTAATCCTGTGAAGGAAGTTTATTTAGCAAGTGCTTCAAATGGCAAAGGCGGAGCTCGACAAGGATTAACCCACCCCGAAACTAATTTGCCTTTGGCCCCTAAGGCCTTGGGTGGTCCAGAAATCAAAATGGAAGCAGGGGTAGATGCGCGCAAGAAACTATTTGAATGGTTGAAAACACCTGATAACCCTTATTTTGCTCGCAGCTTTGTAAACCGTGTTTGGGGCCATTATTTTGGTGTTGGTATTGTTGACCCGCTTGACGATTTTTCAATCGCCAACCCACCTTCTAACCCGCAATTACTCGATGCCCTTGCAAAAGATTTTGTTGAAAGTGGCTACGATATTCGCCGATTGGAAAGAAAAATTTTAGAAACTCGAGTTTACCAATTGACCTATATTCCTAATGCGACAAATCGGCTAGATGATAATAATTACTCGCATAGTTTCATTCGATCGATGATGGCCGAGGTTGTGGTGGATGTGCTATGTGCTGCAACAGGGATGGTAGAAAATTTTGGAGCAGATGCGCCAAAAGATGCCCGCGCCATTGAGGTTGGTGCTAGCCGAGTCAGTAGTTCGATTAGCTATGCATTTAGAATTTTTGGAAGGCCACCTCGTACCGCTGCTTGCGACTGTGAAAGGTCGATGGAACCTGCCCTACCGCAAAAGTTATATCTAATGGCCGACACCAATCTTCAAGCGAAGATCGAGTCACAAGCCAACATCATTAAAAAGATTCTTGCAGATTATAAGGATGATCGAAAAGCGTTGGAAGAAATGTTTCTTTCGACCTTAAGTCGGTTGCCCAACGAAAAAGAGTTCAAGCATTTTGAATCCTATATTGCTACGGGCAAAGATAGAAAAAAGGCATTCACTGATACCCTATGGGCATTGTTGAATACCAAAGAGTTTATTTTTAATCACTAAGTTTTGTCTGCCTTTGAGAGGGGTGAAGTTCTAAAATTGTATTTTGGAACTTAAGACAAAATAGAAAAGTAAGAATGTAAAGGGGAATGACAATGGCTTCTAGATTTTCTTCCGATTGCGAAGGTTTTTATCGCCGTGACTTTTTAAGAATAGGGGCAGGAGCTGGCCTACTAGGGCTTAGCCTTCCCCAAATATTAAAACTTGAAGCAAACGCTGCCGCCAAAAACAATGGCGTGTCTACCTCCAAAAAAGCCGATGCTGTGATTATGGTTTGGCTTGGTGGTGGCCCCGCTACCATCGATATGTGGGATCTTAAACCCGATGCGCCCGAAGGCATTCGTGGTGAATTCAAACCTATTAGTACCTCTGCCCCTGGTATTTCTATCAGCGAATATATGCCTAAAATGGCTAAAGTTGCTGATAAAACTACCATCGTTCGCTCGATCTATCACTCGATCCCATCGCATGGCCCTGCTACCGTGTTTATGACCACCGGCAACAAGCCAACTCCTGCCCTTCAGTACCCTGCAATGGGTTCGTTGGTAAGCAAGTTGGTAAAAGGTGAAGAAGGTGTTCCTTCTTATGTTTCATTCTCCGATATCCGCGGGGGCACTGCTGGTTCCTCAGGCTATTTGGGAACCGCCTACAATCCTTTCCTTGTTGAAGGAAGTGCTGGGGCAGATGGTAAAAGTAAAGGCACGCTTAAAGTTCGTGGAATTCAACTTCCTACCGACTTTACGCTTGATGAACTAAGTAATCGTGACAAATTGCTTTCAGGCTTTGATACAACATTCCGAGAAGCAGATAAATCTGCTGACCTGATTCAAGGCTTCGATGCTTTTCATCAGCAAGCCCTTGATATCCTTCGTTCTGACAAAACCCGCAAGGCATTTGATCTGTCGCAGGAAAAACCAGAAACCAGAACTCGCTATGGTACCGATAACTTCGGCCAAAGTGCACTTGCTGCCCGCAGGTTAGTAGAGTCTGGGGTGCGCTTCGTCACCATCAGCATTGGTGGTTGGGATACCCATAGCAAAACCTTTGAATCGCATTCGAAGAAGTTGCAACCTACATTAGATAATACTCTTTCCGCACTTATTGCCGATCTTTCTGATCGCGGAATGCTGGAAAAGACGATGGTTTATTGTGCTGGCGAATTTGGTAGAACCCCTAAGGTTAACAAAAATGTTGGCCGTGATCACTGGGCTAGGTCGATGGCGGTTGTCCTTGCAGGGGGTGGCTTTAAGCGTGGTTATGCTCACGGTACTACCGATGGTCAGGGTATGGCACCTGCAACCGATCCTTGCCTTCCTGATGATATTTCCGCAACCATCTTCCGCAACTTGGGAATTGATCCCAAGACCGAACTGCCTACAGCAACGGGTCGAAATGTTCAGATGTTCCGCGAAGGAACCGTTATTGATAAGTTACTTGCCTAATCGGTTCAGTATTCAAAGACCCCCAGCAAATCACTGGGGGTCTTTTTTTATGCATTCAACTCTTATTCCTTTTCAGATTCTAGACATAGTTGCTTCTTTGTGAGATAATAATTCCTTGCTGAAGATTCTTGTGATTAGGAGTACCTATTATGTTCCCCAAAATGTTTTATGTGGTTTTATTAATTCTTATTATTCCTTTTACCACTCTTACTGCTTTTCAAGTAAGCGAATCTAGTATTGCTGAATTGGTGCAGGGGTTGGGTAATGCGTCTTTTGAAATCCGTGAAAAATCGCAGAAGGAATTAGAATTAATAGGTGAACCAACTTTAGCTCAATTGCGAAAAGTATTAAAAAGTGAAGATGCAGAAGTCAGACGCAGAGCAGATGGCCTGGTGAAGAAAATCGAATCAGAAGTCGAAAACAAAAAACTTATCAATCCTAAAAAAATTACGATGAATCATTTAGAAACTTCTGTTTCTGATGTAATTGCAGACCTTGTGAAGCAAACGGGGTATCGAATTATACTACAAGATAAAAGCGGTGCTGCAGAGGTTAAAAAAATAACGGTCCAAGTGAAAGATATGCCATTTTGGGAAGCTTTGCAACTCATTGAGGTTAAGGCAAACTTAGTAGAAATAGTAGTGGCACCAAGTGGTAAAAGAAGTTCTATAATTGAAGCGCTTCCCTTTAGAAATCTTCTGCCAGTTGGCCCTGGCCTTGCAAAACCTGTGAATCCTCTTCCAGAACGCAGAGAAATCGAAGAAAAGAAACTCGCACCTAAAAAGGGAGCGGGTTTATCGAATGAGGGTGTGGTGCGGGTAATGTTTTCCCCGCAGGAAAAAGAACAACCCCCTGAGGTTCCCAAGGGGATTTTTCCCCAAGTACAAATTCAAATTTTACCTATAGGGCCAATTGGCGCTATTCTTCCTGGCCAGATTCAAGCTATTGGGCAACTTCCTGCTGGGCAGTTTCCTGCTATTGGACAATTTCCTGACGGGAGAGGCATTCCAACTAAAGATAATGCAATTATTCTTAAAGAAGGAAAAGTCGAAGTTCTACCCGCGGACACTGGTTCTGCTTATCGTATACGAATGATAAAAGCGCCTGAAAGTTTGTTTGGAAAACCATCGGATAAACAAATACTCGTGGGCCTAGAGGTGACCCCAGAACCTCGAATAAGGTTAAAAGAAATAAGCTCGATTAAAATTTCAAAAGCTATAGATGATGAAGGTCAAGTTTTGGAATTGGATGCTTCCAATACGAATAATGATCCGCCAGCACCTCCAAGGCCGGGTCGGATTATAGGCAGGGCAGTGCCCGAGATTGGCATGGAAGGGTCTATTGGGGCAATCGATGCTAAAGTTCCGATTCGCTTTTTGAAAGGTAACAAAGCTTCAAAAACGATTCAGGTTTTAGAAGGAAAATTAGTGTTACAAGTGATGAATGAAACGGGGCCTGTGCTAGAAGTGAAAAATCTTGGGAAAGAAGTTGGGAAAAAAATCGAGGGAAAGTCTGGTGCTTGGATCAAGCTAAATGAGTTTGAAAAAGATAAAAATGGCTCGCACCGGATTAGCTTTGAATTTGATATTCCATCTGAAATCGCAGGGGCAAATGAACCCTTAAATAACCTTCAAAACCCTGGAAGAAATGTCATCATTTTAAATGGGCAGGTGAACTTTGTTTTTGCTGGCGCTGCTGCTCGAAATTTATCAGGCTTCAAAATCCTTGACGAAGAAGGGAAAGCCCTTACCCCAAATTCTACTTCATCAAGTTCATCTTCTGGCCCAACCGGAATCACCAAACGAGAAATGAAAATAGGATTCCCTGCTTCTTCAAAATCCCCTGCCTCCATCATTTATGATGGAAGTGTAATCAAGGCGGTGGATGTCCCCTTTGTATTACGAATGCTGCCATTACAGTAAAAGGGAACTTACTAAACTTTTAGTGAGGAAGGTTTTCGGTTGGCTTGATGCGGTCGCCTAAGGCCTGTCGCATTAGAACTCGATTGATAACCTGAAGGAACGCAACAGCGCTTGCTTCAATAACATCGGTACTTACGGCTCTGCCATTTAAAGGTTTGCCATCAAAAACAGCTTCGATCTGGGCTTCACCTAAGGCATCTTCTCCAACGGTAACATTTCTTAAACGGTAATCTTTCAAAGTAACTTCCACACCCGTAAGTTTGGAAATCACTTTAAAAACAGCATCAATAGGGCCGTCGCCAATGCAAGCATCTCGAACAATATGCCCATCCTTATGCCAAAGTGCAACGACTGCGGAAGGAATAGTTCCGGTGCCTGCATTACAGGTAACAGCTTGGAGAGTCCAAACAGTAGGCCCAGTATGGATACGCGATTCAGCAAGGGCTTCGATATCTGCATCGTAAATAACTTTTTTTCGATCTGCAAGAATTTTGAAGTCTTCGAACAGCCCTTGAAATTGGGTTTCATCAAGGTGATAACCAAGTTCTAGAACCCTTTGCTTGAGAGCGTGCCTGCCACTGTGTTTTCCCAAAACAAGATCGGTTCTAGCTAACCCAATGTCGGTAGGGTTCATAATTTCGTAGGTGGATCTTTCTTTAAGCATACCATCTTGATGGATACCAGCTTCGTGTGCGAAGGCATTTTGCCCAACGATGGCTTTGTTTCGTTGCACTTGAATTCCAGTAACATGGGAGACAAGTTTGCTGGTGGGGAAGATTTTTTTAGTGTTGATGTTGGTATCAAGCTTAAAGTAGTCTTGTCGTGTTTTTAAAGCCATCACCACTTCTTCTAAAGCGCAATTTCCAGCTCTTTCGCCAATGCCATTAATGGTGCATTCAATTTGCCTAGCACCCTGAAGCACGGCGGCTAAAGTGTTTGCAACTGCCAAGCCAAGATCATCGTGGCAATGAACACTAAGGACAGCTTTTTCGATGCCTCGAACATTTTTTTTAAGGTGGGCAATCACTTGGGCATATTGCTCAGGCATTGCATAGCCCACGGTATCTGGAATGTTGATGGTAGTAGCGCCAGCTTCAATTGCTTTTTCAACAACTTCGGTTAAAAAATCGAGTTCGGTTCGAGCGGCATCTTCGGGTGAAAATTCAACATCGTGAGTATGTCCTTTGGCGCGTTTGATTCCTTCGATGGCCCTTTTTACGATTTCTTCTTTTGCCATCCGCAATTTAAATTCACGGTGAATTGCGCTAGTGGCAAGGAAAACATGAATTCTGGGCTTAGGGTTATCTTTAAGAGCTTCCCAAGCTCGGTCGATATCAGCATTATTACAACGGGCTAAGCCGCAGATGGTGGGCCCGTGAATTTGTCTGGCTATTTCCTGCACTGCTTCAAAGTCGCCTGGTGAAGCAATAGGAAAACCAGCCTCGATGATATCGACCCCAAGGTCACGAAGCGCCATACCAACTTCAAGTTTTTCAGCAAGATTCATACTAGCACCGGGCGATTGCTCGCCGTCGCGGAGGGTGGTATCAAAGATGATAATTTTATCTAGGCTCATAAAAAGTCTCCAAACAAAAAGCTTGACTGAAAAAAAACCCGGAACCTTAGGTGGTTCCGGGTTTCTCGTGTTTAATTCTGACTAGTTCGAGAACATTCCCGGAATCATCCCTTTTGGGGAAGATTTAAAGGTAGCTCAAGGAGTAGCGAAATTTGCTTCATAATTAATATATATTATACTGTTTAGACAGAAAGGATGCAAGGTTTTTGCCTATTTTGGAGATGATAATAGCTTAGATTGAGCATATTTAAGTGGTTGACTAAGGAATAAATCTGTGCGATCTTGGAAATAGAAATAATTTTCCCTGCCCTTAACCCTGATTCTTTTGCAGGAGTTACCTATGAATCTTAGAAACCAGCGTCGAAAGTTTATTAAGAAAAGTGCAACTCTTACAGCGGGCTTTTTCGTTGTACCCGGCTTTATTAATGCCCCGGGCATTATTCGGGCTCAGGAAAAAAACCACAAACTTAATATCGGGCTGATCGGTTTATCAGGCAAAGCCGCTTCTAACCTTGCTGGCGTTGTTGGTGAAAACATCGTTGCCCTTTGCGATGTCGATGAAGAAAGGGCAGCTAAAGCAAGATCCGAACACCCCAAAGCTAGTTTCTATCAGGATTACCGCAAGTTGCTCGAACATAAAGGTATCGATGCTATTGTGGTTAGTACACCTGACCATGTTCACGCTGTGCAAGCGATTGCAGCAATGCAGGCAGGGAAACATATTTACTGCGAAAAACCCTTGGCCCATTCGGTTCGCGAAGTTCGCAAGATGGTGAAAACTGCAAAGGAAAACGGCCTAGTTACTCAGATGGGAACCCAGATTCACGCTGGAAATAACTATCGCAGGGTGGTAGAGATTATTCAAGCAGGGGTCATTGGTGAGGTTAAAAAAGTTCAGGTTTGGGTAAGTTCATTGCCTTCGATTCGTAATCTTTCAAAAACCCCTCTGCCTGTGCCTGCAAGTTTTAACTACGACCTTTGGCTTGGGCCTGTTGCTGCCAAGGCTTATGACCCTGCGTTTACGCATTTTCATTGGAGATACTTCTGGGAGTTTGGTGGTGGAGTGTTTGCTGATATGGCTTGCCATTATATGGATCTTGTTCATTGGGCTTTAGACTTGCGCAAACCGCTTACTGTAGAAGCAACTTCTAAAAGAATTCAAGCAGGGGATCAAACGGTTCCTGATCTAGTTAAAGCAGATTATAAATACCCTAAAAGAAGTAATAAATCTGAGGTCGAACTTACTTGGTATAACGGAGTTAAAGGGCCAGGGTGGGATCACGAAAAGCCTTACCATGGTTTTGCTTCTGCAGTTATGTTTGAAGGAACCAAAGGGCAGTTGATATCCGATTACTCGAAATATAAACTGTTGCCCGAAGATAAGTTCCAAGGGTTTACCCCGCCTGCTGCTACGATTCCTAATTCCATTGGCCATCATCAGGAATGGCTCGAATCTATTCGCAAGAAAACCATCACGACTTGTAATTTTGATTACAGCGGCGCCCTTGCTGAAACTGTTTTACTTGGTAATGTTGCCCTGCGAAGTGGTATGAAAATTACTTGGGACGATGCTGCGGGCACTACTGGTAATAAGGATGCTGATAAATTCTTGTTTCGTGAATATAAACCCGGTTGGACTTTGTAGCAGCTTTTAAGCTTTCCTAAGAAGGGTTTTAGTTTGTAAATAGATGGATTGTTTTGACCAAAAATACATTCAAGACCAGCACTAAAAGGATAGAGCTAACCACCCCCTGAGTTGCAGCTTTGCCTACGCCTTCGGTTCCGCCTTCGGTTTCCATGCCGTAGAAGCACCCAGAAATTCCGATCGCAAGGCCAAAGAATAGGGTTTTTCCAAAAGCAGGAAGTGCTTCTTTTAATGTAAGAACACGAAGTACTTCGCTTTGGTATTGAGAAAAAGTCATCGAGCCAGTTAAAGATTCTGTAAGAAAGCCGGAGTAAATAGCCAAGTATGCGGTAAAAATTGTAAGGATGGGTAACGCAACCATACAGGCAAAAACCCGAGGCGCTACTAAGGCTTGTAGAGGCCGTATGCCAAGTAATTCAAGCGCATCGATTTGTTCGGTTTGTTTCATCGAGCCAATTTCTGCCCCTAGGCTTGCTCCAGATCGACCCGCAAGAATTAAGGCCGAGCATAAAGGGGCAAACTCTACTACCACCGCCAAAGACAACGCTTGCGGTAAGTATGAAATTGCAGAAGGACCTGCAACATTTACCAAGGCATCTCGAAGATGAATCCATACGACAATACCAATAGCAAGCCCTGCGACGATTCCAAGGGGCAAGGCGCCCATCAAAGTTCGGTAGGTTTGCCTAAGCAATTCTTGTGGGTCTTTAAAAGCAGAGGGCATTGCAAGCATCACTAAGCAAGTGAAAACTAAGCCTTTTCCCAAAGTGTTTAGAAATTGCATTGAAGTCCTTTCACGATTTTATCGCACTCCAAGTCCAGTGCCTGTTCGAGGTTTGTTTTACGGTAGCTTGGTCAAACCCGAAGGATTCTACCATTTGGGCTACTTCCTCTTGGGTAAGAGCCGCATGAAGAGAATCTGTGAACAAGGCTCGTTGTTTGGGGGTGGCACCTTGTGTATGAAGTTCAACAATTTCTTGCAAAATAATAAGAGACTTAGGGCGAAGCAAATCGCGTACAAAAAGTAACCCACCTTTTTTTGTCACCCGAATCATTTCTCGAAAACATTCCATAGGCCTAGGAATGTGATGAATAATACTATTAGAGATTACTTGGTGGAACGATTCATCGAGGTAAGGCAAATTTTTAGAATCGACTTGTTCAATTTTGATCTGCCCTTGTAGCCCTGCTTCATCAATGTTTTTCCTTGCTATTTCTAACATCGAACCTGCTAAGTCTATTGCCTTGATATTTAACTCTTTGGCATCTTTGCATAATGCAATCGGTATTTGGGCTGTGCCTGTGCCTATATCTAAAATAATTGAAGCGGCTTTTAGGTTTAAAGAAGTAGGGGCGTTATTTAAGGCGTTAAAAAAATCAGTGCAGAATATTTGGTTTACCTCACGATGATCCATCAAGTCGTATTCGTAGGCATCTTCAGGGGAGTCCATAACCTCGGGTTCAAGAATTCGGTGTAAGGCGGTCATAAAGGTCGCTGAACTCTGTAAAAGGGTTTGCAAGGTATTAGAACAAGTTAATATAAGGGAAAAAGAATAGGCAGAGGAAAGGAATAATAGTGAAAGGGAATAAAAAACCCCGCTAAAACGCGTGAGCACTTCAGCGGGGCCGGAACAGAGAAGAGGCCGTGAGGAAGTAGAGTAATCTTTTTGGGGAACGGGTGTCAACGAATTAAAAAAATAAAAAGGTTAACCTTATGTGTACTTTTGTATACACAAGGTGGTTAAAGCCTAACAAGTGGTTAAACAGAATAATCGATTTATCTTAAACAGGCATTTTATTCGATTTTACCTACTTTTATTCCAACAGTTGCACCTTAACCCTTTTCCTTTTACAATATTTACTTACCTTAATGCGCTGATTTCTAGCGTTGCAGGTTTTAGCTAATGGGTTTGTTATGTTTGACGGATTAACAAAAGGATTAACCGCTGCATTAAAAAGCTTGCGGGGTAAAGGTCGCCTTTCCGAGGCGAATATCCGCGATGCGATGGGGGCGATCCGAACCGTTCTTCTTGATGCCGATGTTAATTTCACCGCAGCAGAAAATTTCATTCAGCGCATTACAGAAAAATCAATAGGTCAAACGGTTCTTCGTAGCCTCGATCCAAGTGAGCAAATTGTAAAAATTGTTTATGATGAACTGGTTGCGTTGATGGGGCCTGTTGATACCGCAATTCCTTTCGCCAAGGACCGGCCTACCATACTGATGCTTTGTGGATTGCAAGGTCAGGGAAAAACAACAACCGCAGGAAAACTTGCGCTTACGCTAAAAGGGCGTGGCCGTAAGCCTTTATTAGTCGCAGCAGATTTACAGCGCCCCGCTGCAATCGAACAATTACGGGTATTAGGCGAACAAATTCAAGTTCCAGTTTATTATGAGTTGGCAGAGGCAGGAAAACCAATCCCTACGCCCGTTCAAGTTTGCGCCAATGCAATTGCATACGCAAAAAAAACCTCGTTTGATACCGTCATTATCGATACCGCAGGTCGATTGCACATTGCAGAAATGCCGATGGAAGAACTTAAGCAAATCGACCGCCAAGCAAAACCAGATCAAGTTTATTTGGTTTGCGATGCGATGACTGGCCAAGATGCTGTCAACAGTGCTGCTGCTTTTAATGAAGCCTTAGAGCTTAATGGCGTAATTTTGACAAAGTTGGATGGCGATGCTCGGGGTGGTGCAGCCTTATCTATTAAGGAAGTTACGAAAGTACCGATTAAGTTTATTGGTGTTGGAGAAAAGCTGGATCGGTTGGAAGAGTTTCGACCCGAAGGAATGGCGCAAAGGATTTTAGGGCAGGGTGATATTCTTTCCTTGGTTGAAAAAGTTAGCAAAGTTCAATCCGAAGTCTCGAAGGAAGAATTAGAAGCGCAGCAGAAGAAATTGCAGCAAGGCGACTTCAATCTTAATGATTTTCGTAAACAATTTGAACAAATTGCCAAAATGGGCCCCATGAAGGATTTGATCGGGGCTATGCCCGGTATGTCTGAAATGATCCCGGCGGGGGAAGACCCCGAAGTAGCTTTTCGCAGAATCAAAGGAATGATCGATTCAATGACTCGGGAAGAGCGAGTGAATCCCGATATTTTGGACCAGAATAGAAGGCGTCGGGTGGCAGAAGGTAGTGGAATGCAACCCCAAGATGTTAAACAGTTTCTGAATCATTTCGAGCAAGTTCGCAATCTAATGAGATCGATGTCTCGGATGAGTACTTGGGAGCGAATAAAGATGGTGACGGGGATGAGTAAAATGGGTGCTTTTCAGCCGGGGGCAAAACTTAAGACAAAGGGCGACACAGGTCATAGAAAAACACCTAAGGAAAGAGCTAAAGAAAGAAAAAATAAGAAAAAACGGTAGTTTTTTAAAATGAATGCAAAAGGTGGTGGGTTCTGCCTCAAACTTTCATAAAATAATCTACTGGCATACTTTGGAAAGGAATAATCGTGGCAGTAAGCATTAGAATGAAACAGTTTGGAAGACACGGTAGACATTTTTACCGAATCGTAGCCATCGATAAACGCAGGGCACGAGATGGTGATGTCCTTGAAATTTTAGGCACTTACGATCCTTCCGTTAAGGACAAAGAGGCTAGGGTAATTCTTAGGCCTTCTAGGATCAAGTACTGGAAAAGTGTAGGCGCTAAGCCCTCTGATCGCGTTGCTATTTTTCTCGAAAAGTATATGGATAAATTCGAGAAGGCTGAGGCAGCAGCAAGTACTGGTTCCTAGACAATGCGTTTTGATGTGCTAACCTTGTTCCCCGATTTATTTCAGGGGTATCTTTCTCAAAGCCTTCTTAAAACGGCTATTCAGACTGATAAGGTTGCTATTCATCTTTGGAATATCCGTAATTGGGCCAAAGGAAAACACGCTAATGTTGATGATAGGCCGTTTGGCGGAGGGCCAGGAATGGTTATGATGCCCGAGCCTATTTTTGACTGTGTCGAAGAAGTTCGCTTGAAAGTTCCTGAAGACCTTGGCTTATTGGTTATGCTTACTCCCGCAGGGGAGAAACTTAACCAAAAAATTGTGGTCGAACTTTCATCCTATAAAAGACTTTTGTTCTTATGTGGGCGGTACGAAGGGTTTGATGAACGCATTCGTCTTGGGCTTAAACCAAGAGAAATATCCATCGGCGACTTCATCTGCAATGGCGGCGAAGTTCCAGCTATGGTTCTGATCGATTCGGTGATTCGTCTGATTCCTGGCTTTCTCGGTGATCCCGATAGCCTTGCGGAAGAATCTCATAACGATCTTGGAAAAGTTGAATATCCCCAGTTTACTCGACCTAGGGTGTTCAGGGGTATGGAAGTTCCACATGTTTTGCTTGGTGGCAATCATGCTGCGATAGCTTCTTGGCGGGAAGAACAGTCTCGGTTAAGAAGCCAAGACTTCATTAAATAATTTAATTGCTAAGGAATTTTACTATGAAACATCGCCTCCTCCAGATTGTTGAAGACTTTGCTAAAAAGCAGGTTAGCGACCATGCTGAAAAGTCTGAAACCAAGCGCTCTATTCCTAAATTTGAAGTAGGTGACTCCGTTGATGTTCACTTGCGTATTCTTGAAGGAACTAAAGAACGCGTTCAGGTATTTAACGGCCTTGTCACGAGTATGCGTGGCCACGGTATGGGTGAGATGTTCACGGTTAGGCGCATCGTGCAAGGCGAAGGGGTTGAAAAGACTTTTCCAGTGTTTTCTCCACGCGTTGCTAAGGTTGAAGTTAAGAAAACAGGCAAGGTACGCCGTGCAAAACTTTATTATATGCGCGATCGTTCTGGTAAATCTACCCGTCTAAAAGAACGAAATCCACGACCAACAAAAGCTGCTGCTGCCGCCGCTGCCGCCGCTGCTGCCGCCGCTAAGTAAAACTGTTGCAGCCTAGCAAAGTTGCTGTAACTAGGTAGTTTTTTCTTTATCCACGACGCAAGCCCATGCGATTTCTGGACTGGTTATTACCTGGTTGGTTGTTTCCTAATTGGTTATTACCAGCACGCAAATTGCTTGGCAATAAATCCGAACTCCTTGCTGCTTCATTGCTTCTTGACAAAGGTTTTAATATCCTTGCCAAAAACTGGAGCTGTAAGTTTGGCGAACTAGATATTGTCGCCCGTTTTAAAGATACACTTGTTTTTGTTGAAGTTCGCTCTCGTTCTTGTGATGATACTGTTATCCCTGCTGAATCGGTTGGCAGGACCAAGCAACTCAAACTTTGTAGAACTGCAGCGGCTTTTATAAGAAAACATAGGCTCCATAATGTTCTTTGCAGGTTTGATGTTATTGCAATTGCTTGGAAAAAAAATATTCCCAACCCTGTTATCTCCCATTATGAACACGCTTTTGATTATCATTCTTGACCGCTTGCTTTTAACTCCAAATATTTAAACTAAGCAGGACTTTCTTGAAAACCTCTAGCGAACAACTGGAATTGATCAAACGGGGCGTTGAGCAAATCACTCCACCCGATGACTTTGTCAAGAAACTTGAGCGATCTATCGCCCAGAAGAAACCCCTCCGTATTAAATATGGTATCGACCCAACTGGGATTGATGTTCATCTAGGCCATACGGTGCCGCTCCGAAAACTTCGCCTTTTTCAAGAACTAGGTCACCAAGCCGTCCTTATTATTGGTAATTACACTGCTTTAGTTGGCGACCCGAGCGGCCGAGATCAAGCAAGGCAAAGGCTTACCGAAGAGCAAGTTGAAAAAAATGCCCGCGACTACTTAGTTCAAGTTGGTAAGGTGATCGATCTTGCTACAACTGAGATTCGTTATAATGGCGAATGGTTTTCTAAATACAAATTCCTTGATGTTCTTTCTCTTGCAGGGCAATCCACCATCCAGCGAATGCTTGAGAGAGATGATTTTACTAAGCGCATAAAAGAAGGAACCCCTATTTATATGCACGAATGCCTTTACCCGTTGATGCAAGGGCACGACAGTGTTGAGGTTCGAGCAGATGTCGAGTTAGGTGGAAGTGAGCAGCTTTTTACATTTATGATGGCAAGAGATCTTCAGAAAAGTGCAGGGCAAGAACCCCAAATTTGCCTCACCCTTCCTATTCTTCGGGGACTCGATGGCGTCAAGCGGATGGGCAAAAGTTTAGGTAACTATGTCGGCGTTGGCGAATCCTCCTACGAGCAATTTGCTAAAATTATGAGCATCCCTGATGAACTGATGAAGGAATGGTTCGAGCTTCTTACTAATCGAGACGCTTCTGAAATTTCTAACTTTCTAAATGCAGCTATAACTCATCCTTTGGAAGCGAAAAAATCTTTAGCTAAAGATATCGTTGGTTTTTACCACGGCGAAATCGCCGGGGTTGCTGCTTCAGAAGAATGGGCCAAACGCTTTTCTCAGCGCCAAGACCCTACCGATATTCCTTCGGTTCTGCTTTCCCCTGAACTTCTAACCCAAGACTTAACTATTTCTAAATTATTAGTTCTTCTTGACCTTGCAAAAAGTAATAACGAAGCTCGAAGGTTGGTGCAAGGGGGCGGGGTTACTGTTGGGCTTGATAAAACCAAAATTTCTGACCCAAATCATAAAATCACCATTGAGGGTGAATTGATCGTTCGAGTTGGTTCACGAAGGGTTGTTAAAGCCACTTCAAAAATGATTTAAAGGTGGGCGCTGTGGGTAATCCTGTTCAGCCTTCTTGGCCGGTTTGTAATCATTTAAGCCCACTTGAGCCTGATTGTGTTCATATTTGGTCGTTTCATACTTCTCGACCTTCTTCCGATGTGGAATCTTTATCCACCCTTTTATCCCCCAAAGAAATTGACCGAGCTATGCGTATGCGGTCGCTTGAAGTTCGGGAACAGGCCCTAGTTAGTAGGGCTGTTTTACGGATTTTTCTCGCAGGGTATTTAAACTGTGAACCTCAAGACATCGATTTTGCCAGCACTGGAATGGGAAAACCCGTACTGGCTGATTCGGGAAACCTTCATTTTAACCTTTCGCATTCTCACGGGCTGGGGTTGATTGCTATTTCAAGCAGTTCAGAAGTTGGGGTCGATGTTGAAAAAATTCGCCCGATGGAGAATAGTTTGTTTCTTGCGGAAAGGTTTTTTTCGCCTTGGGAGTCAAAAACCCTTTCGAGCCAACCTCCTCAAGAAATGCAAGCAATTTTTTTTCAGGCTTGGACTCGGAAAGAGGCATTTTTAAAGGCAAATGGCCACGGCTTGGGCTACGGCCTCGACCGAGTTGAAGTTGCCCTTGGGCGTGATGAAGCCCCCAGAATTAGGCTGGTCGATGGGTGTCCAAATGAGGCGCTGCGCTGGACTTTACTGCACTTAGAGCCGGGTATAGGCTTTTTGGGCGCCGCGGCTTTGTCTACCAATAACATCCACGCTTTAACCTGGCATTGGGATGCTAAAAATATTCCTAGAATGAAATTTACTAACACCTTGGGCAACTTATGATTGTTGAATATAATGTTTTAAGATGCCCTTGTAGCTCAGTTGGATAGAGCAACGGATTTCTAATCCGTCGGTCACTGGTTCGAATCCAGTCAAGGGCACTTGCCCCATAAATCAATTCTTCGATAAATGCCGAAATAGTCTTATAATTTTTGCAGATTTATTTTCTTAACCTGTGACAAAGTGAAACTGATTTAGGGGGATAAAGCTTTGGAAGATTGGTCTACCATTTAATAATGCGAAAATGAGTGTTAAACCTCAACTCATAAATATTTCAGAAATATTTGTTTTAAAACTTTATCTTAATCATTTCTTAAGGTTACTTCTGTTAAATTAATAAAAGTAAAAGTTTTTATTATCTGTCGGTGTACCGTTTAAAAGGAAAATAACGATGCAGAAATTCCTTGCTGGAATCGCTAGCCTAGGTTTGGTGGGAATTTTGGTTTTAAGTGTCTGGTCACAACCCCAAGATGGAAAAGGCGGAGCAGGAAAAGGTGGCGTAGGTAAAGAGGGTGATAAAAAAGGTGGTGGCTTTGATAAAAAAGGACCTCCAATGCCATTTGAAATAGGAAAGGTTTTACCCCTACACCTTTACGACATGCTTGAACTAACCCAAGATCAGAAAGCTCAGATTGCGGATCTTGAAAAAGAAGTAAAATCTAAATTGACTAAGATTCTTAAAGAAGACCAAGTTAAGAAAATTGAAGCTTATAAAGATAAAGGTAAGATGGATGGAAAAGATAAAGGAAAAGGAAAAGATGATGGAAAAGATGGTAAAGATAAAGATGGCACAACTGAGAAAAAAGCTGGCCAACCCAGACCCGATATGGATTCTAACCTCAAAAAACCATCCCAAATTCAATGGTTTGCTTCCCTTGATCGCGGATTGATAGAAGCTCAAAAATCTGGTCTTCCTATTTTATTCCTTTCGGCTGCACCCCATTGTGCTGGCGTCTCTGGAACTTGGTGACCGGGTAAATCCGAGATGGATAAGAGTTTCTTGTCTAATCCCGAAGTCATTGCTCAATCTAGAAATTTTGTCTGCATTAGGCTTCTTAGCTACGAAGACAAGGAAGAAGCTGAGTTCTTGAAAAGTTTTAATGTAGGTCGTTCTGGTGATGCGGAGAATACGGTTTTTTGCATTCTTTCCTCTGATGGGAAAAACCGTTTGGTTAGGCCAGCCCGGGGGACGGGGCAGGTGTATTCTTCCGCAAAAGCAATGGCAGAATCTATGGGTAAGATTGCTCTTCAAAACCCAATAAATTCTGCTGCAACGACTAAGCTTGCGATTCCTTATGTTGCTAACTTGCGGCTTGCTCTTAATGTCGCAAGTTGTGATAAATTGCCTTTGGTAGTGGTTTTTAAAACGACAAAAAATCCAACAAATGATTTAGAAGAAAAGATCAGTAAAGTTGCTTGGTCGCCCGAATTTATTGGGAAGTTTATCTATGTAAGCATTTCAAATAAAAAAGACTTAGAGCTACTTCAAGGCGCAGAAGATGAATCGAAAGTTTTAGTGGTTCAACCTGATAATTTTGGTTTAAAAGGTGAGGTTTTGTTTCAGACTTCTGAAGTTTCGGAATTGAAACTTGGGGCGGTTTTTAGTGAAGGTATTTTGAAGGGCCAGTGGCCTGCCCTTACCTTTTGGAATCATGTACAGCAAGGCCATCAAAAAGGAGTTTTTTGGGAAACAAAATTACCTGTTACAGATAAGCAAGAACTCAGTGCCCGTGAACGATTTCGCTCGAAAAGTAGTTCAAAATAGTTTTGTATGAAACTGGAATGTTATGCGTATTCTAGTGGTAGAAGATGAGCCAGATCTACTTAGCACCATTGCTAGGGCCTTGCGCGAACAAGGGTATGCGGTAGACGAAGCTTGCGATGGAAAAAATGCCTTCTTCAATGCTTTTTCAAATTCCTATGACGCCATCGTGCTTGATTTGATGCTACCCGAAATGGGGGGCATCGAATTTATCAAAAAGGTTCGAAAATCGAAAGCAACTCCTATTCTAATTCTTAGCGCTTTAGATACGGTTGGGGATAGAGTCGAGGGGCTAAATATCGGGGCAGATGATTACTTAGTTAAACCATTTTCAATGGTGGAACTATTTGCAAGGCTTCAAGCTTTGATTCGAAGAGCAGCCGGTGTCACCGCAAATATTATAAGTGTAGGGGAGTTAACAATAGACCTTGGCACGAAGATTGCCGGGTATGCAGGCCGTAAGATAGACCTGACTCCAAAAGAATTTTCGCTGCTTGAATTAATGGTGTTAAATCGAAATAAAGTGGTGAGTCGAACCGCAATTTATGAACATATTTATGACTCCGATGATGATACTATGAGCAATTTAGTCGATGTACATATTTTTAATTTAAGAAAAAAGCTGGAAAAAGATATCATCGAAACAAGACGAGGGTTGGGATACATTATTTGTGATTAAATCGCTGCGCTGGAAATTAGAGTTTTTTTATGCAGGCTTACTGGCATTCCTTATTGTTTCAATAGGCTCGCTTTTGTATTTTCAGGTTTGGCACGCCGTTTACGATGAGTTTGATCAAAGGTTAATAGCAGCAGCGTTGTATTTAGATTTAGCTTTGCGACCAATGCCCGCTGAACCAGGCAGAGTAATGGCTCCGCCACCTAGGCCAGATGGAAGCCGGCCTCCGCCCCCTAGGACCCAAGAGCAATTTTTAAAAGGAATAAAGTTGCCTGAGGAACTGAATTTATACCAACAGTCATCACCTTTGTCGATGCCTGTACCTGATCTTAAAATCTCTAAACATTACTTTTTAATTTATTCGAATCAGGGTGAATTGTTAAAGCAGGAAAACCTTCCAGAGGGTTATTTGGTTCAGGAGGTTGGAGATGAGATTTTTACAGAACGGCCGACTTTAAAAACGGTTTTCAATAATAAGCGGGAAACCTATATGCGAGGTCCAAGGAACACCAGAATAATTGTTGGAAAATCTCTGATTTATATAAAAGAAAGATTGGGTACATTTGCTTTTCGGATTATTTTGGTAGGTTCCTTTTTCATGGCGGTTGGTATCTTTTTTTCTTTCGCTATCGCAAGCCGAATCTCTAAACCACTTGCCCAGATGTCTGCAGCAGCAGAACAAATCTCAGAAAAAAATCTGAGTACACCTTTGGATATCACCCAGGTCAATTCCGAGCTTTCTGGCCTCGTTAAGGTGCTTAATAATTTGTTCGCCCGACTTGACGCATCCCTTAACAGACAAAAACAGTTTACTGCGGATGCCTCTCATGAACTTCGTACACCCCTTGCGGTTATTCGTTCTATCTCGGAATTAACTTTATCTCAAACGCGCACTCCGAAAGAATATCAAGAAGCAATTGAAATTTCGCTTAAAGCGGTACATCGGATGACTAAATTGGTAAACGGTTTGCTTGCACTTGCCAGAGTGGATTCCTACAGTGAAGAGTTTACAGTGCAAGAAATTGAATTTGATTGTCTGGTTTTAGAATCTTTTTTACTTTTAACTCCGATGGCTACAGAAAAACAAATCAGTATTACGCACGATTTAAACCCCGTTAAAATAAACGGGCATTAGGCGAGTTTGACCCAAGTTCTGGATAACCTCATTACCAACGCAATTATTTATAATAAGGTTGGCGGTGAAATTAATCTGAAGCTTATTTATGAGAAAGGAATTGCAATTTTGGAAATAACCGATACCGGAATCGGAATTTCACAAGACCAATTAACACACCTTTTTGAACGTTTTTACAGGGTTGATAAGGCTAGATCAAGGCTAACTGGGGGCAGTGGCTTGGGCCTTTCTATTTGTAAAGCTCTTGTGGAAAAGCATCAAGGGGTGATCAAAGTAAATAGTATTATAGAAACCGGTACCACTTTTAGAATCGAATTTCCACTTCAATTAAAAGTTTAACTAAACGCTTTTTAACCTGTAACTCTTAGTATTGGCTGCCATCAATCACATTTCCATCCATACGATTAGCAAGGTTTGCGTAGGTAGTTCCTTGGATTGAATTGTTAATAGCTTTTACCGCTCCATCGCAGAAGACAAAAAGAACCACACCCGAATGACTACTGCCAAAACACCCTGTTCTTGTATCGGTAGGCCCTTTGGCCGGCAGGTTGGTAGCAGAAGCGCCAAAAAAGCTACTTCCCTTGTCTCCATTATATGCCGCACCATCTCGAGCATTGACATCACCATAAAGGGTGTTGGGAATATGTTTTTCGCCAATCATTAGGGTGTTACTTAAACCATCAGTGATATCAGCAATTCTGTAGCCATTTCTATATCCAGTACCGCCGGTATTCCAATCGTTGGCGAGTGGAAAAACGCCATTGGTTGGAGTATTTGCCACTGTTCCGCCAGCGGTGATACCGTCCCACCAGTAATCACTGCCCGTTGTTCCCACATTCGCAGCGTAGTCTGCTAAGGCACCTGGGTACCGGGTGCTAGTAGCGGCAGAACCATCTGCCTGATCTCCATTATTAGCATCTTGCTTTGAAGCTGCTCTTCTTGCGGGGCAAAACAAACCTTTAATCGTCGTTTGCTGAACTTGGGCACTTTGATTGTAATAATTCGTACTAAAATTCCATTGGTTTCTTAATGCACCTTGCTCCAAGTAATCAAAGAGCTGAACCATCCAAGTGTAATCAGCATCTCGCCTGCTATTGGTAAAGCAGGAAAAAGTGGACTGATAGTTATGCATTGCAAGGCCTAACTGCTTTAGGTTGTTACTGCAACTCATACGACTGGCTGCTTCTCGGACTTTCTGCACTGCAGGAAGTAGAAGCCCGATTAATATTGCAATAATTGCAATGACTACAAGCAGTTCGATTAGAGTAAAACCCTGTTTTTGATGGTGTTTCATTGGTTAAACAGTCTTCATTTTTGGATCCTTAAAAAATAGAGCTAAACTCATTGTAGATTTTGGAAAGTTGAAAGTAAATATTGAACTTGCATTAAAGTTTTAAAACAGGGTAAAAGTGAGCATTAATTCAAAGCTTGGGGTCAATATGAAAGTTCTTGTTAATTATCTTCCTGCACTGAAACAGCGCAGCGGAATAGGTCATTACACTGCAGAACTTTGTGCTGCGCTAAGTGGCTCGAATTATCCACTCGAGTTAGATTTATTTCCCGATCCTCAGTGGGCCCCTTGGATAAAGAGTATCGAATCAAGGTTTAAAGAAGTGGTGCCGAAGGTTAGTAGCGAAAATGCATCTCAGGCAGTTTCGATTTCATCCATTGTTAAAAAGAATTTAAAAAGCCTGGCGAGGAATGGATTGAATTATCTGTTTGCAGATCGGGCTCGGAAAAGTGGTTGTGATTTGCATCACGAGCCCAATTTTTTGCCCTTCGATCTTGACCTCCCTACTATTGCTACCATTCACGATCTCTCCGTCATTCGTTATCCACAATGGCATCCAGTTGATCGCGTCATTGAATTTGAAAAGCGATTTGAAAAAACGATACGAAACGGCTCTCACTTTCTTACCGATTCAGAATTTGTCAAACAGGAACTCGTTAAAGAATTTAACCTTCCTGCCGATAAAATCACTGCAACACTTTTGGGCATCCGAAATGGCTTGTCTCCTATTGCAATGCCCGAAGCTAGGGCCGTCCTTCGTGAATTGAATCTTCCGCAAAAGTATTTCTTACACCTAGGCACCATCGAACCTAGAAAAAATCTATTGTTCCTTATGCAAGTTTATTGCAGCCTTCCTTTAAAAATCCGTGAGCAATACCCTTTGTTATTGGTGGGCGGATGGGGTTGGAGGGCCGAGGCAGAATATCGTTATTACGAAGAAACCGCAAAGCATAATCAGGTGATCCTGTCGGGCTACATTCCAGATGATAAAATTTCTGCGGTTTATAATGGGGCCCGTGCTTTGCTTGCTCCTTCCCATTACGAGGGATTTGGTTTGCCTCCCGCTGAAATGATGGCTTGTGGCGGGGCCGTGATTGCTTCCAGAATTGGAACTCATCAAGAGGTTTGTGGTTCTTCTGCTGCTTTTTGTCACCCCGATGATAAGGATTCTTGGCGCGATGCACTGATGCAAATTGCTTGGGACGATGAATGGCATAGAAGTTTACGCAGAGGTGCAGTGGAAGCCGCTTCCAAATTTTCTTGGCATCATTGTGCGCTTAAAACATTCTTGGCTTATGAAAAAGTTTTAAATATTGCTCGCCCTCAAATTATTCAAACAAACCATTTAAAGCTAGCTGGATAATTTGATTAACAATTATGCACTCTTAGCACTTCTACCGTGGTTGTATTTGGTACACTGTCATTACATAGGCCCGCATATCGCTTCGATACGACGAAGGACCAGACACTTCAACCCTTTGATTTAAAAATAGATCTAGATTCTGGCCAGGCGCTGGAATTAAATAAATCAAAGGTCTTCCTTGCTGTGATTCAATGTAGTAAGAAGGATCTTGACTTTGAGGCCTTCCACCTTTTCGAAGGTAACCCGGCCCTACCCCCGTGCCTGAACCCGAATTGATCGGCTTCACCGGCGCAGGCGTTGGGCCACTTACCACCGCTTGATAATTGTTTTGTGGCACAGTATTCGGACTCGGGCTTGGTGCTTCTTGCATATTATTGCTTACGGGATTATTAACCGTACTGTTTATTGGTGCATTGGATATCGCTTGCACTAATGGCTTGTTGATTAGCTTGGGTTGACCAGGCGCACATGCCAATACTGTATTCGTTTTTCCTCGTGCAGTGCAATCTCTTAGCCAAGCTGCCCTGCTATAGCATTGATTCGAAAACATAGGCTGGCTGCAAGCAAAATCTTGACTTATTTGTGTATACTGGCGAATCGCCTCGGTTGTCTGACCGGCAGTCTCTGCGGCTACCGCCTGATTCCATCTCAAATTAGGATCACAATTTGGTACGCTTGCATTTGCGTTTATCACGCTGCTCGTTGTCCCTACTGGATTGCTTACCGAGGTTACGGGCACTTGATTTACTGGCAATGCAGGTTTTACTTGCGCCGATTGTTTCCCTATCGCTTCGCATCGAATATATCGCAATTCGTTTTCGGGAGGCACGATCGGAATCCAAGTCTCTTGGTTATCAACTTGGGGCGATCCAAGGGCTTTCACCTGCGTTCCCCTTGCAAGCTTTGCACTTTCTACCGTTGGTTTGGTATTTAATAAGGCACTACCAATATACACAGGCACTTTATTTCCATCATTGATTTGAACTAAATAATTGGGCTGGTTTGCAACAATGCGTTGCAAGTATTTGCTTTGAACCCAAGAGAAAGAACCTTCGGGCGGGCGAATCGCAAGCCATCCGTCGTTGCGTTCTTGAATCACGGTGATTAGGTCGCCTGCTTTTAGATTATTGGTGCCATACAATTTCGAATCGGAACCGGGGCCAGATCTTACTTCGGCATTGGGTAGAGTAATTCGTGCAGTATAGGGTGAAGTTGCAGGGGTAATAGTTCCCATTGCTGTTTGATTTGAGAGCAGAAAAACTAGGGTAATAAGTCCATTCATAAGAATTCTCGGTCGAGGAACAAAACCTCACACTTCTTGTTATCGAAATTTGAGAGGTGAATCTGAAACGAGAAAGGGAAAAATGCGTAGAAATAAAGGATTTGCAAGTTAAATAAGCAAGCTAAGTACTTTTTAAAGCTTAAAGACAAGAAAGCTTCTTGCCTATTTATCCTAAACTATCTTTTGTTGAAATGGTTGATATTTGTTTTCCATCGGAACTTTTGCCCCTTTTCTTATCGTTTTCCTAACTCTCACCAATTGCGAAAATTTGATGTTCTTCTATTTTTGTGTTTTTTTCCTCCTCGAAAACTTTATACTCCCTTTACAGTTTTCTATTTAATTTGAAAGTCCCATTCTGAAAGAAGATAGGCTATGAGTAACCCAACTAAATTAGCATCTTGGAAAGCCTTAGAAAACCACAAGCTCGAAATCGAGAATGTGCAAATGCGAGACCTATTCGCCCAAGATCCATCTCGATTTGATAAGTTTCACCTTCAATTTCAATCTATTCTTCTTGATTACTCCAAAAACAGAATCACCGAAAAAACAATGGCCCTTCTCTTTGACCTCGCTAAAGAGGCCAATGTTATGGGCGTTGCAAAACAAATGTTTAACGGCGAAAAAATTAATACCACCGAAGATCGTGCCGTTCTTCATATCGCTTTACGCAATCGTTCCAACAGGCCAATCCTTGTGGATGGCAAAGATGTTATGCCAGAAGTAAATTCCGTCCTTGCTCATATGAAAGAATTTAGCAACGCCGTTCGTTCTGGTGCTTGGAAAGGTTATACAGGCAAAACTATTACCGATGTTGTTAACATTGGTATTGGTGGATCCGACCTTGGGCCCGTTATGGTTACCGAAGCACTTAAGCCCTATTCTAAGCGCGATCTTAAAGTCCATTTTGTTTCCAACATTGATGGCACACATATTGTTGAAACGCTTAAGCATCTCAACCCAGAAACCACTATTTTTATCATCGCTTCTAAAACTTTTACCACACAAGAAACCCTGACCAATGCTCATTCTGCTAAGGATTGGTTCTTGAAAAGTGCTAAAGATGTTGCTTTTGTTGCCAAGCATTTTGTTGCGCTTTCCACCAACACCGAAGAAGTTTCTAAGTTTGGTATCGATGTTAAAAATATGTTTGGGTTTTGGGATTGGGTCGGTGGTCGCTATTCCTTATGGTCTGCAATCGGCCTTTCAATCATTCTTTCCATCGGTATGGATAACTTTGAAGATATGCTGACCGGGGCTCATATGGTTGATGATCATTTCATCAACACCCCGCTTGAAAAAAACATACCGGTAATTATGGGGCTAGTAGGGGTTTGGTATAACAATTTCTTTGGTGCTCAGACGCACGCTATTCTTCCTTATGATCAATATATGCATCGTTTCAGCGCTTATTTTCAACAAGGTGATATGGAATCGGATGGCAAAAGTGTTACCAAGGATGGCGAGCCTTGTACTTGGTCTACTGGCCCCGTCATTTGGGGCGAACCCGGTACCAATGGCCAGCACGCTTTCTACCAATTGATTCATCAAGGCACCAAGCTTATACCTTGCGATTTTATCGCACCTATTGAAACTCACAACCCACTTGGAGAACATCATCCCATCCTACTTTCCAATTTCTTTGCTCAGCCCGAAGCTTTGATGAAGGGCAAAAATGAACAGGAAGTTAGGAAGGAACTTGGCAGCACCAAGCTTTCAAAAGAAGAACTCGAAAAGCTTGTGCCACAAAAAATGTTTCAAGGTAACAAACCCACCAACTCTATCTTCCTGCAAAAGCTTAACCCCAGAACTTTGGGCTCTCTTATTGCTATGTATGAACATAAAATCTTTACTCAGGGTGTTATTTGGGGAATTAATAGTTTTGATCAATGGGGTGTGGAACTTGGTAAGCAACTTGCCAAGGCTATTCTTCCCGAACTTTCAGGCGATAACAAAATTGCCAGCCATGATTCTTCGACTAATGGCTTGATCAACTTTTATAAGTCCCATCGTGCAGGGAAGTAGTCGATAGTCCTTTGGATTTAGCTTGGGGGTTTTTGTGCTTGGACCAATTTTTGATCGTGAATGGTATATTTTACCCCGTCGGCCAAGGCACATTCCCACTCGAATTGCCTACCTTGGCATTCTTTGGGTCATTGCTGTCACCGCTTGGCTTTCTACGGGGCTGTGGCAAAAACCTGCCACTCTAGGCGAAACTGCTAGGCTAGGCCCTCTTCTTTTTCAGATTATTTCCATTGTTCAACTTACCTTCCTACTCTTTTTTAGTGCCCTTTCTTCTGCGAGTGCGGTTGCCCTCGAAAAAGATCGACGCACTTTTATTCTTCTCCTCATTACCGACCTACGAGACCGCGAAATCGTTCTAGGCAAAATTTTTGGCAGCCTCCTTCCCATCGTTTTTCTCCTTGCGGGCTCTGCTCCTATTCTTGCTTCGCTTTTACTCCTTGGTGGTATTGCACCTTTTCAAGTTCTTCAATCTCTCGTTATTCTTGCCGCCACCTCTCTTGTTTCTGGCTCAATAGGTGGCCTTGTTGCACTTTGGCGCGAGAAAACTTTTCAGGCCCTTGCCCTTACTACACTTATCCTTGTCCTCTACCTTGGTTTGATTCGGGTCATTGCTTTTCTCCCAGGTTTAAATTCAGATGCTGCTATCTTCCTCCAAGAAAGGCTTGATCCTTTTCTTGCGCTTGGTACCGTACTAGATCCTCTTTCCTCTTCTCAATCTTCGCTTTCTGCTCCTTATGCTTACGCTATTCTTATGGTTATCTTTTCCCTTTTTATAAATACTTATGGAATGTTTAAACTCCGCATTTGGAATCCGAGTGGCGAGCCTATTATGCAATGCGAAGCACCCGATAACGCTTCCCTCGAAGAATCGGACCGCGCTCAAGCTCACGCCGCCCCAGGCCACACCCGTAGGGTACAAGGGAACCCTATCTTTTGGCGCGAAGTCTTTACTCGGGCCTATGGCAGAAAACCTATCCTTATTAAACTTGCCTATGCTTTTGCCCTATCTCTTATTTGCTTCGCTGCCCTTAGGCCTTTGTTCCTCGATCAGGAAAAAGCTGTTTTCTTTGCCGCTTATGGCTTAATTCCAGTTACCGTTCTTAGTCTTTTGCTAATCGCTGCTCAGGCTGCTACCTCGATTACTTCCGAACGCGATACAGGCGCTTTAGATTTACTCTTGGTTACCGATCTTTCCCCCCAAGAGTTTATCTTTGGCAAACTTGGTGGCATTCTTTGGAATACCAAAGAATATATCGTTCCACCTTTTCTGCTTGCTGCTCTTTATGGCTACTATGGTTTCCTTGCTACACCACCGGCGAACCAACAACAACTTGCACCTATGATGAACCTTACTTCTTTTATTTGTTTAATTGCTGGCTTTGCTGTATTGCAATCCTTTGCGATGGTGCTGGGTATTCATGTTGCCCTTCGTAATCAAAACAGTAGGCTTGCAATATTAAACACCTTGGGAACTATTTTTTTCCTGACTGCTGGCACGCTTATTACTATTTCCTTGATCTTGATTAATGGCAAGTTCGAATATCAGTGGGCTAGTTTTATCTTTTTCCTTGCGGCTGGCATCGGCGGTCTTTGGTGGGTTTTGAATGGCGACCGGCCTTCCCCTGCACTTACTCTTGCTAGTTGGTTAAGCCCTTTAAGTGTTTTTTATGGAATCGCAAATGCATTGGTTGCCAAGCCTGGTTCTCAGGAATCTGCGGATCCTGTTTTATCTTTTATGGTTTTAGGTGGGGCCTTTGCCTTTACGATTGCTGCTATGTTAGTCCCTTTATTAAGCGAATTTGATATCGCTTTGGGGCGGACAAGTGGCGGGGCGGATTAGTGCTTTGGCGTTGTGGCTAATGCGAATGGCAGTTCTTGCCGATAAAACATAAATACTTCTTTTATTTTCTTGGAAAGAAAGTTCTTTCCTATTCCTTGCTTTTTGCCATTGGCTGGGGTTAAGGGATAAGAAGAAAGTAAGAGAATTGGCCCCGGTAGCTCAGTCGGTAGAGCAGCTGACTCTTAATCAGCTTGTCGTAGGTTCGATCCCTACTCGGGGCATTCGTTGTTTCTGCAATTCCTCGACAATTCCCGCTAAAACCTCAATATTACCCTCAATTTCAATCAATTCTTGAACTTCTGCGAACATTTCTGAACCGCCCCGATGCGTCGGATTTTGCGTTGTTTTTACATCGTGTGCGTCGGATTTTGCGTTGTTTTTTTTAACCCCTAATGAGTCGATATCGGGTTTATTAATAAGGTTAGGTGTACAAGTAACCCCAACTGCCTTGGCAAAGTGAGTATCTGTAACTTGGAGGTAATGCCCAATAGCTATGGCGGGGGTGTTGCCTACCCAAACCAAATGCGATTTAATCTAAAAATGGAAACGGTGGCAAATACTATTGGCCGCACATTATTGAGTCTGGATTGAGTCTGGTCGGCGAAGTACCGGTGCTAAAAAGCGAATTCAACTGGGCTTGATGATTACCTGATTGGCGAAATTAAATTTGCCAACCAAGGAGATTGGCGCTCCTAAGATTAGACACCTGGTGTTCACAGATGACAAAAAGTGCCAGATTGAATAGCTAAGGCAGGCCCCGTTTTGGCCAACTGCGTAAGTCCTAAATGATTGTACTATCAACTTTTCAGCAGTTCTAAATATGAAGCTGAAACTAATTGATCTGGCAAAAGCTTTAATCTATCTAAAAGGTTTTGAGCAATAGTTTCGCCCAAGGCTGCCGTTTCATTTTCACCTAGCACGACTTCGATTTCAAGGAAGTCCCCTAATCCCTCTACCTGATCTAAATGAATTCGAGTTTGCCCAGAAAGATAAAGAGTTCGCTTCTTAATAACGGTGCCAAGAATGCCAAAGGCAGAGTCAAGAACCAGCTTAAGAGAATCGGGATTCGGAGTAGGAGAGATATTATAGTTGGAAAGTTTGGGGCCAGCAAGGCTAGGCCTTTGATAGTAAATTAATTCACCCTTTGATTGCGAAAAAGTACGAAGTTTAAGAAAACCAGTGGTGCAATTAAAGAAGGTATCTTGCTGAAAGAGTAGGAAAGGGCCGGAATCTGCAAGGGCTGCAACTTGAATAGCAAGGTCATTGAAATTTGATATTCGTGCTTTAATCTCGATGTTTCTAGCCATTTTAGTTACCAAAAGCGCCGTTAAATCAAAAGGTATTTTTATCAAGGTTGTGATGTTAAGCTATAAAAGAATTGGGGGATTAAGATTAATTTAAAGATTAAGTTAGGAACTGAGAAAGGTTTTATTTGCCTTTGCCTAGGACCACCTATAGGATATTAATAAGGTTCTTTCTACTCTCCCAAAGCACAATAAGGAAGGCATTCAGCCGCCAACCTTAATTGGAGTTTTATACCCGTGACTCCCCGCGAGATCTTAGCTCACATCCGTGAAAAAGAAGTGAGAGCAATAGATCTAAGATTTATGGACTTCCCCGGTCTTTGGAAGCATTTTACCATCCCAGCAACTGCTCTATGCGAATCGACTTTCGAAGAAGGTCTTGGGTTCGATGGTGCAAGTATGCGAGGTTGGCAAACCATTAATGAATCCGACATGGTTGTAATGCCTGTACCCGAGACAGCGTTTCTTGATCCATTTGCAAAGGAAAAGACGCTGACAATGATATGCAATATTCAAGACCCGTTAACCCGAGAAGATTACACCAGGGATCCGCGAAATGTCGCAAGGAAAGCGACGAATTATATGAAGGCATCGGGGATTTGTGATACCGCCTACTTTGGTCCGAAAATTGAATTCTTCGTCTTTGATGAAATCCGCTACAACCAAAACGAACATAGTGGCTACTACTTTATAGAAAGTGCAGAGGGCGCTTGGAACACGGGTAGGAAAGAAGAGCCAAATTTGGGTCATAAAATTCGCTATAAGGAAGGTTATCTGAATTGCCCGCCTTCTGATTCTAACCACGATTTACGCAGCGAAATGATGCTTACGATGCTAGATTGCGGAATTGAAATTGAATCGCATCATCACGAAGGATCGACTGCGGGGCAGGGTGAAATTGATATTCGGTTTTCGACCTTGGTTGAAATGGCAGACAGTGTGCTTAAGTATAAGTACATTGTTAAAAATGTTGCTCGAAAGCATAATAAATCTGCGACCTTTATGCCTAAGCCTTTGTTTCAAGATCACGGAAGTGGTATGCACATTCATTGTTCCTTATGGAAGGGTGGTAAAAACCTCTTTGCAGGAACAGGCTACGCTGGGCTTAGCGATACCGCAATGTATGCGATAGGTGGATTATTAAAGCACGCGCCATCTTTATGCGCTATCACTAATCCAACCACGAACAGTTATAAACGATTGGTACCTGGCTATGATGCGCCAACACGGTTGGCGTATAGCAGTAGGAACCGCTCTGCTGCAATTAGAATACCGGTGCATTCGCACAAGGCGAATTCCAAGCGCATTGAATACCGCTGCCCAGATGGATCGAGCAACCCTTATCTGGCGTTTGCAGGAATGTTGATGGCAATGCTGGATGGCATTAAGAATAAGATTCATCCGGGCGACCCGATGGATAGAAACATCTATGATCTAGGGCCAGAAGAACGCTTAAAGTTGCCGGGAACGCCTAGTTCACTTGAAGAATCGTTAAATAATTTAGAGCAAGATCACGAATTTCTTTTACAAGGCGATGTTTTTACGGAAGATGTAATCCGTACTTGGATTCAATATAAGCGTGAGAACGAGGTAGAGGCAATTAGAATGAGGCCTCACCCTTACGAATTTGCGCTTTATTATGATTTATAATGTGACTCTCTAGTACGAGTCGGCAAGAGAAGGAGTGCGCGGCCTTCACAATGCCTATGACTGGTGCGAATTCCCGCGTTACTTTATTTAGCTTTAGAGGATTTTTAATATGAATTCACCCAACTCTCGTTCCCAAGCTGTTCAGGCTATTGCCAACGCTAAGCATCTACTAGAAAGAGTAGACTTTCAATCAAAACAATTGAAAGAGCTTTTTGGATGTAATGTGTTTAATGAAAATGTGCAGCGAGAACGCTTGCCAAAATCTGTTTTCAAAGCATTACAAAAGACAATTAAGCAGGGTGCCCCTCTTGACCCCGATATAGCAGAAAGCGTCGCAAGTGCGATGAAGGATTGGGCTATAGAAAAAGGCGCAACTCATTACACTCATATTTTCCAGCCAATGACCGGCCTAACTGCTGAAAAGCACGATAGCTTTTTACAAGTAGATAGTTCAGGTCGAGCTTTAGTAGAATTCAGCGGCAAGGAACTTGTCAAAGGCGAACCCGATGCCAGTTCTTTCCCTTCGGGTGGTATTCGAGCTACTTTTGAAGCTCGTGGTTATACAGGTTGGGATCCAACAAGCCCTGCTTATATCCTTGAAAACCCCAATGGAACTACTCTGGTTATTCCAACTGTTTTCCTTAGCTGGACAGGCGATATTCTCGATAAGAAAACTCCGCTACTTAAATCTATGGAAGTTCTTTCTCATCAGGCGCTTCGAATTGTTCGGCTTTTTGGCAACAAAGATGCCAAGAAAGTCTTTACGACTGTTGGCCCCGAGCAGGAATATTTTTTAATCGACCGCAGCTTTTATTTAGCCCGCCCTGATCTGCTTCATACAGGCAGAACGCTTATGGGTGCTGCTTCTCCCAAGGGGCAGGAACTAGAAGACCAATACTTCGGCCATATCCCCGACCGTGTGATTGCCTATATGGCAGATTGCGAAGCGCAATTGTTCAAACTAGGTGTGCCTGTCAAAACTAGGCACAATGAAGTTGCTCCTAGTCAGTACGAAATCGCTCCTATTTTTGAAGATTCAAATCTTGCGACCGATCATCAAAATCTGTTGATGGAAATCCTGCGTAAGACAGCGCCTAATTACGGCATGGCGTGTTTGTTCCACGAAAAACCTTTTGCAGGTATCAATGGATCTGGTAAGCACAACAACTGGTCAATGTCTACTGACTCTGGCGAAAACCTGCTTAACCCAGGCGATACTCCCCACGAAAACGCTCAGTTCCTTGTATTCTGTGTTGCAGTTATTCGAGCTGTTGCAAAGTATCCAGAACTTCTTCGCGTTGTGGTAAGTGGCGCAGCGAATGATCACCGACTTGGCGCAAATGAAGCTCCCCCTGCAATTATGTCGATTTTCTTGGGCGACCAGCTCCAAGATATTATGGATCAAATTGAAGCGGGTGGTGCAAAGAGTACCAAGCAAGGTGGGGAAATGGCAATTGGTGCAACCGTATTGCCAAAACTTCCACGCGATGCAGGCGACCGCAACCGAACCAGTCCTTTTGCCTTCACAGGTAATAAGTTCGAGTTCCGAGCTGTGGGATCTTCCCAATCAGTTTCTGGGCCAAACTCGGTTCTTAACACCATCGTTGCTGAATCGCTTGACTACATCGCAACCGACCTTGAAAAAGCTGTGAAGGGTGGAAAAGACCTTCATAAAGCTATCCAAGATTTACTTCCAGGAATCCTCAAGGAAAGCAAAAAGGTTCTGTTCAATGGCGATGGCTATTCGGAAGAATGGCATAAAGAAGCCGAGAAGCGTGGGTTGCCAAACCTTCGTACCACCACCGAGGCACTACCAGTAATCATCCGAAAAGATAGCATTGATCTTTTCACCAAGTACAAGGTCTACACCGAGAAAGAACTTCATAGCCGATTTGTCATCCTCTGCGAAAACTATGTTAAAACCATCAAAATCGAAGGTAAAACAGGGTTGTTTATGGCAAAAGGTATGATTCTTCCCGCTGCGATTCGCTTCCAAGGTGAAGTTGCGATTTCGGTAAATGCCACCAAAGCTGCAGGGGTTGAAAACGGCGCTCAACTTGAGTTCTTAAAATCCCTCACCGCATTAATCACCGAATTCCAGAAAGCTATTGCCCATTTAGAAAAGGTGCTTGGCGAACACGCAATGGGCGATGACCTTGCACACGCAGTTCATGCTCGTGACCATATTTTAATCAGCCTTGTCAAACTGCGAACCGTTGCAGATAAACTTGAAACCATCGTTGCTGATGATCATTGGCCATTACCAACCTACCGCGAAATGCTCTTTATCAAGTAAGAGTAGAAAGCAAAAAAGAACCCCAAGGTATAGCTACCTTGGGGTTCTTTTTATTTAACAATTACTTACTTAGAGTCTTTGATTTTATTTAGCTCTTTAAGTTTATTTGCGACGCTTGCTTTTTCTGGTGAAAGCAGTTCTTTGAATTCTCTGACCCAGATATTACGGAACTTGACTGGGTTGCCGTGAAACTGGATATCGATGGGAAGCTTCTCGGGGTGAGCTTTGAATTCTGGTGGCCGATCGTACATAGTGCCGCCTTGAAGTTCGGAATGGTTTTGCACGAGTACGCCGTTATGAAGTACGGTAAAGTTCCCAGGTTTTAAGACTTTGCCCTCTTTATCAAATCTTGGGGTATTAAAGATAATATCGTAAGTTTGCCAATCGCCAGGTTTATTGGAAGCATTAACAAGGGGTGGATACTGCTTGTAGATGGAAGCAGCTTGGCCATCGAAGTAGGTTTTATTTTGGAAGGAATCGAGGATTTGGATTTCGTATTTGCCCATAAAGTAAACGCCGCTGTTGCCACGCCCTTGGCCATTACCTTCAACTTTTTCAGGAGAGGCCCATTCGAGGTGTAATTGGACATCGCCAAAGGCTTGTTTAGTAGAGATGCCTGATTTGAAAGCAGTGGCTATGCCGTCGCTGATTTTCCAATTTTCGCCGTTCTTCCAGCTAGAAAGGTCTTTGCCATCGAAAAGAATAATAGCATCGGAAGGAGGTCCGCCCGCTACCCCAGGTGTAACCACTTTCGGTTCGGGCCATTCAATACCACTTTTAAATTCTTTTTGAGCCAAGGCAGAAGCACCTGAAAGCAACAATGCGACCAGGGAAGCAGCAAAAGGTTTGCGTAAGGAAACAGGAAAAAGATTCATGAAAGATACTCCGAGATGAGGAATGTTAAAGGGCCAGAAGAGAGATTCTATTATGAAATGGAAGTGAATCCAAAAGATTTATTAGCGGATAGTAAACTTGTTTCCGGGTAGTCGTTTGATCAGGCGCTTCATTTCCATACCTATCAATTTGCCTGCAATAACAGAGGCACTTTGACTGGTTTGCCTAATGATTTCATCCATGTAAATTTCATTAACTACAAGTAAGTGCCAAATTTTGGATTCAATATCGTCGAGTCCGGTGGGTAAAATAGCCAAGGTATTAGTTTCCGCTTTATTGGGTTTTTCTTTAGGTGCATCTGTAATTCCGGGTAAAAGCTTTTGACTAAAAGAAGGTGCCCAATCCCTTAGTTCGTCGAGTATATCATCAACAGAGCGAACTAAAATTGCCCCTTTCCGAATCAGAGCATTGGTGCCACCACTTGCGGAAGATTCAATACTACCCGGAACAGCCAAAACAGGTTTACCTTGTTCTGAAGCATGAACAGCAGAAATAAGAGCGCCACTTTTCTCGGCTGCTTCTATAATAATAACGGCTTTGCTTAAGCCGCTGATGATACGATTTCGTGCAGGAAACATTCCAGGCAGAGGATCTTGCATCATCGGGGCTTCTACAATAAGTGCACCTGCTTGTGCCACTTCCTGCGCAAGCTTTAGATGTTCGGGTGGATAAATTTTGGATAACCCGCCCGCAAGGACTGCAATGGTTCTTCCCCCCGCTTCTAATGCTCCAAGATGAGCTTCTGCATCTATCCCACGGGCCAAGCCGCTTACAATAGTGTACCCTGCCTGAGCCAACCCCTTGGCGAATTTTCTTGCAATTCGTTTCCCATACTCGGTGCAAGCTCTGGATCCTACAATGGCAACGGCCTTAGAATCGGTGGGGAGAATCGTTCCTTTATAATAAAGCACCCGAGGCGGGTCATAAATATTAGCAAGCGATTCGGGGTAATCGGGCTTATCTTTAAGCAGCGCTTTCACACCGTGCAGGCGCATGTTGGAAAGTTCAATTTCCGCATCGTATTTCCTAAAAGAATCGTAAAGTTTTAGTGCGATATTATGGCCAAGATGAGGCACGCTTGCTAAGGCTTCAGGCTTAGCAAGCAAGATGGCCTCGGGTGTTTTAAACTTATCAACGAGTGCCTGAGTCAGCCTTGGTCCAAGGCCGGGAACTAGATTTAAAAGTAACCAAGGCTTTAATTCTTCGTCTGATGGTTCATACATGGGCGTTGGAACTACTCAGGTTTGGGGTGACAAAACTCCTTTAACATCATCTTCCGAGACATCATCAAAAAGAGAAACCTCGCCCAGTTTGGTGGGTAGAATGAATCTCAGTTTGCCATTCACCGACTTCTTATCATTTCGCATCACATCGATCAAAGCTTTAGAAGAAAGTAAAGGAGGCTTCGTTGGTAGCTTAAATACATTGAGTAAATCCACCAATCTACGATCAAGATTTGCATCAATCATACCTCGCTTAAGAGCAAGTTTATTAGCACAAACCATGCCTGCAGCCACTGCTTCGCCATGCAACCATGTGCCGTAACCGCCTATGGTTTCAAAAGCATGAGCAAAAGTATGGCCAAAATTTAATACAGCCCTCAACCCTGTTTCTTCCCTCTCATCTTGTGAAACAACGAAAGCTTTCAGCTCGCAAGATCGCTTGATAATTTGCCTGAGGGTATGGGGTTGCCTGTCGAGAATAGCTTGGGCATTGGTTTCTAGGAAAGAAAAGAACTCGGGGTCAAGGATCATGCCATACTTTACAATCTCAGCAAGTCCGCTGTGAAATTCACGCTCAGGAAGGGTATTTAACATGTTGATATCGATAGCAACTCCAGAGGGTTGATGAAATGCGCCTATCAGGTTTTTGCCTTTTGGGTGATTGATGCCAACTTTTCCACCAACAGAACTATCCACCATGGAAAGCAAGGTGGTAGGTATCATAAAAAGTGGAATTCCACGATTAAAAGTTGCAGCGACAAACCCTGCTAGGTCTCCCACCACACCGCCTCCCATAGCAACCACCATGGCTTTACGGTCGGCCCGAACTTTTACTAGTTCATCATAAAGCTTGGCAGTGGATTCGAGGCATTTCTGATTTTCACCAGAAGGCAAAACCACTTTCGTTATTATTCTATTTGAATCTTGCAGCCCTTTAATAAGTTCAGAGGCAGCAGGTTCAACCTTTTGGTCACAAACGACAAAAAGAGAATTGGCGTTTGATATCGCCAAATTTAGAGAGGAAATATGAGGGAGAAAACCTTCGCCTATAATAATGTCATAACTTCTTGGGCCCAGTTCAACACGGACTTTGTCAGGTTGTTGGTTACTATTTGATTTCAAGTTCATCTCACCTTGAGAAGCGCAAACGATTCTATTTAGCCACTGTGCCAAACGGATGGCACTCAAAGCTTTATTATAATTTACAAATTTGAGTAAACACAACAACTTATTTAAACTCTGATAAGCAGATTCAAGCTAGAATAAGGGAATAAACTTTTTCCTAGGTGCCACTATGTTGCGAGAAGAGCAAATAGATTTAAGAAGATTGCGGGCGAGTCAATCCGATTTTCGCATTGAAAATCAGGGAAGAAACAAGGTATTTAGTGATTATCGGGTGTTTAATAAACAACGAAACTCCAGTTATAGGGTCAGCATTCGAGGTTTCCACCCGGGCAATAATTTCTGCGAATGCCCGGACTTCAAAACAAATACTCTGGGAACCTGCAAACATATTGAAGCTGTGCTTGAAACACTTCAGAAAGCCAGTCAGGGATTACCTAAACGAAAGCATGCGCAAATCACTAGGCCCGAAATTGTCCTGCGCTACGATACTAAATTAAGGCTTGGTATTCTCTTGCCCCCCAGACCTTCCCCCACCTTAGAAAGCCTAGCCCTTGCGTTTTTTGATCAAAATGCTGATCTAAAGCAGGATGCAAACCTCGAAGAGTTGATGAAGCAAATTGAAAAAACCCCCGAGGAAGTTACAGTCTATTCAGATGCTCTAGATTTTATCAATGATGAACTTGAATCGAAAAAAATGGCTCTTCGAGAGAATGAACTTCGAACCCTTTACGCCAACGAACAATGGTTTCCCAACCTTTTGAAAACCGAACTTCTTCCCTATCAGGTTGAAGGGGCATTATTCCTAGCTTTCCGGTCTCGGTGTATTCTTGCTGATGATATGGGGCTTGGAAAAACCATTCAAGCCCTTGCTGCGGTAGAATTGATGGCAGCCGAACGCAACTTAGAACGCGTTTTAATCGTTACCCCTGCTTCGCTCAAATTCCAATGGCTTGAAGAAATTTGTAAATTTACCGACAGACAAGTGCAAGTCATTGAAGGGTCTGAAACTGAAAGAGAAAAACTTTACGCAACCCCTACTTTTTATCGCATTGTCAATTATGACCTTGTCCGATCCGATCTGATGAAAATTAATGCTTGGGAACCCGATTTGGTAATCCTTGATGAGGCCCAGCGAATTAAGAACTGGGAAGCCGAAACCACAAGAGAGGTTAAAAAATTAAAAAGCAAATTTGCCTTCGTTTTAACAGGAACTCCGCTAGAAAATCGACTAGAAGAACTTTATAGCATTGTGCAATTTGTCGATGCAAGAAGGCTTGGCCCAGCGTTTCAATTTCTCAATGATCATCGGAAAACCAATGCTGCAGGAAAAACTATCGGGTACCATAACCTAGATCAGATTCGAGAAAAATTAAAACCAATTTTACTGCGCAGGTCAACCGATAAAATCCAGGCAGAGCTACCCCCAAAAATAGATGTCCCTATTAGGCTAGAGTTATCTCCAAATCAACAAAAACTGCATTCCGAACTTATGGAGCAACTCGCAAAAGTCGTTTCAAAAAAAACTCTTACCGATGTCGACCGCAATCGATTGCTTAAGATTTTGTCTCGACTAAGGCTTGTTTGCAACTGCGCCTCTTTGGTGGATGAAAAAATTAGCCCTGATGATTCCCCAAAAATTATTGAACTGATTATTAGGATTAAAGACCTAATAGCATCGGGCACAAAAAAAATCGTCATCTTTTGCGAATCAAAAGACTTCCTGAATCAACTTCAAGTTAAATTAAACCTTCATTCCATTGGCCATGTCTTTTTGCATGGCCAACTTTCAGGCACCAACAGGGCCAATATTGTTAAACAATTTCGCGACGATCCCGCTTTCATGATCTTCCTCAGTACCGATGCAGGCAGTACCGGGTTGAATTTACAATTTGCAAATACACTCATCAACTTAGATACGCCTTGGAACCCAGCAGTGTTGGCGCAGCGCCTTGCTCGAGTTCTTCGTATGGGGCAGAAGAAAACCGTTCAGGCTTTTCATTTTATCATGGGGGGAAGCATCGAAGAAAAAGTGCTGCAATCCCAGGAGAAGAAAAAACAACTATTCGAGAATCTTTTTGGAAAAGCGGAAGATCCGTTGGAATGGGAATCGAGTCAGGGGCAGGAATTTCTGGAGCAGGCTAAAAACTGGGTGCAACCCAAGGAACCACTTGGTTTCTCTGGGGCTCCAAGCATCCAAGAATTAATAGAAACAGCGGTACCCTTTTTTGAGGCACTACTTCATTGCTTGGAAGGGGATAAAACCAAGCTAGAGCTATCGGAATTGCCCGAAGCCTTAAAAATTCGATTTTTAGACCTTTGCAAAAGACTCTCAAATCAAAATAAAATTCCGTAAGTGTATGATATAAAACAACTTGAATAGAATACTTTAGTTTTAATAATAATTAAAAATATTTTAATAAATGCGAAACATTGAGAACGAAATCGTGTTCAGTACTTAAGTGATAGGTGTGTATACCTGCTTAAATACCAACGCTTGCCTCAGGAAATCAATCATGCAAATTTCATGGAAAACAATCGGATCTAAGGTTGCAATTATTGCCTTGGTGTTTGCAATTATTGAAATCGCAGATGCAGCACCACCCGAAGTCAAGGATACAGTCCCTGCAAAAACCAAGGAAGAAAAGAAGTTATCTAAAACTTCTGCAAAACCTATTATTGCAAAGCCACTCATGTTGGTTAAGGCTTTATCTCGGCTTATTGATGTCGAGATTTTGAAAAAGCTTAAAGAAGAAAAAGTTAACCCATCTGCGAAAAGCACCGACTCCGAATTTCATCGCAGGGCTTACCTCGATATCATAGGTCGAATTCCCACCTCAGATGAAACCAAGGCTTTCCTTGAAAATACCGTAGCAAACAAAAGAGAAAAGCTGATCGATGATTTGCTTGCAAATGATGGATTTGGCAAGCATATGGCTGATATTTGGCAGGCCCTGCTTTTGCCCAAAATTTCTGACAATCGTCGGGTAAATTCTGAGCCTCTTGTCGTTTGGCTCGAAAAGCATTTCAACGCCAACACCGGCTGGGATCAGGTTACTAAAGAACTTCTAACTTCTACAGGCAGTCAGGATGAAAACGGCTCGATCACTTATTTTGTCTCTAATAATTCAGTCGATAAAATAACCGACTCTGTTACCAAGCTTTTCTTGGGAGTTCAACTTCAGTGTGCTCAATGCCATGACCATCCATTTGTTGAATGGAAGCAGAAGGATTACTGGGGCGTTGCAGCATTCTTTATGAAAGTTCAGGCCGCACCACCAAGAAATAAAGATATGTCTTCCCCTACCGTAACGGAAGGTAAGGTAATCAACAAGAAAAAGAACAACCTTCCCGAAGCTGCAAAGTTTGTAAATGCAAAATTCCTCGCTTCCGAAGAACCAAAACTAAATAACGAAGAACCTTTCCGGCCTGTTCTTGCAAACTGGCTTACTTCGAAGTCTAACCCATTCTTTAGCAATGCGATGGCAAACAGGCTTTGGGCCCAGTATTTTGGCAAAGGCCTTGTAGACCCGCTGGATGATATGCACGATGGAAATCCTGCTACGCATCCCGAACTTCTTGCGAGCCTTGCAAGTCAATTTTCCGCATCGAATTTTGATATTAAGTTTTTCATCAGGGCCATCTGCAATAGTGAAACCTACCAAAGAAGCAGCAAGCCTAATGCTTCTAATAAAGAAACTAATATTGCACTTCTTTCGCATATGCCAATTAAGAATATGAGCCCCGAACAACTGTTCGACAGTTTAACCATCGTGCTAGGTTCCCCTAGCAGAGGTAATCAAAAACAACCTGCAAACAAACCACAAAAGAACCAACCCAAGGGAGCTAGGGCTCAATTTGTAACCTTCTTTCAAGCTGAAGAGGGTGCCTCTGCACTTAGCTATGAAACGGGTATTCCTCAAGTCCTTCGCCTGATGAATTCACCGCAAATGAATGCTGAAGCCGGGGTTTTTAGGATCATTGATAAAACCGCTGATGCAAAAACATCTATCGAAAAAATATATCTTTCTGTTCTCAATCGAAAACCTACAGATGAGGAATTAGCCCGCATGGTTAACTTCCTTGCAAAGGCTTCCGATCAAAAGAAAGGTTTTGCAGACATGCTTTGGGTTTTACTAAACACTAGTGAATTCACCTTGAACCACTAAACTAACTTTTTTCACACTAACTATTTTAAGGAACAATTGCTATGAATACGGAAATGATAGGCGGATTATATCGCAGAGACCTTATGAAATTGGGCGCCTTGGGCGTTGGAGGAGTCTCTGCTTCGGGCTGGATGAATGTTCTTGCAGGTCACTCTGCCGAAATTCAAGCAAAACATAAATCGTGCATCCTTTTGTATATGAGCGGGGGCCCAAGCCATAAAGACACATTCGATCTAAAACCTGATTCTGAGGGCGCAGGAGAATTTAAACCTATTTCCACTAGTGCCCCTGGTATTCAAATCAGCGAGCACTTTCCTAAGCTTGCCAAATGGATGCACAAATCTGCGCTGCTTCGCGGTATGAGCACGGGAGAAGGCGCTCATGCCAGAGCATCCTATTTTCTTCATACAGGCTACAAAGAAGGCCAAGGGGGCTTAACCTACCCGAGTCTGGGGGCAATTGCTTCCATGGAAACAGGCAATCCAGCATTGCCCATCCCTAATTTTGTTACCATCAACGGCGGCAGATCTTACGGGTCTGGATACCTTGGTTCAAAATACCAGCCTCTGAATATTGCAGATGCAAAATCAGGTGTCGCCAACCTGAGTGCCCTCGTTTCTGATAACCAGTTTAATTCCAGAGTCTCCCTCTTGAATGAAATGGAAAAAGCCTTCCACAAGGATTATTCTTCCGATGCAGGGGTTTCCCATCAGACCACCTACCAACGGGCCGTAACCATGATGAAGTCAGCCCAGGCCAAGGCTTTCGACATCAGCGGTGAACCCTCAAATCTTCGTTCCGAATACGGTTCCGGTAAGTTTGGCGAGGGCTGCATTCTTGCACGAAGATTGGTTGAAACTGGTGTCCGCTTCGTAGAAGTCAATTTGGGAGGCTGGGACACCCATCAAGACAACTTCGATAAAGTCAAGGGCCTTTCTGCACAAGTTGATGCCGGCATGTCTACTCTTATCAGCGATCTTAGCCAGCGCGGTTTGCTCGATAGCACACTTATCGTTTGGATGGGTGATTTTGGGAGAACACCTAAAATTAACCAACGCGGGCCAAAGCCAGGCCGTGATCATTACCCAAAAGCTTGGACTAGCGTTATGGTTGGCGGTGGGATTAAGGGGGGTCAAGTCATTGGCAAGACCGACAAACAAGGCGCAACGGTTGAAGAACGCCCAATCAATGCTATCGATTTTATGTCGACTGCTTGTTCAATACTTGGAATTGATTACACCAAGTCGATTCAAACTCCAATTGGCAGGCCAATTCGCTTGGTCGAAAAGGGTGCTAAACCTATCACCGAGCTACTTGCTTAATAGAAAGTTTAATCTAAAAAGGGAAGGCTTAATGCCTTCCCTTTTTTATTGGTTCTAGGTTGCCTTCTTTCCAAACACGGGGCGAAAACAAAAATAAAAGATTACGCAAAGTAACCCGTTGATGATTGCTGCTACTTGAAATGCATACTCTAACTCTTCCCTCATATTCGATGCATTGGGGTTACTTGACCTTAATACCCCAACCATAATGTGACCAAATACTAATCCAATTCCTTGAACAAAAGTAAGTAAAGATTGCACACTTGCCTTCAAATCTCCTTTAGCTTGCCTATTAACATAGACTTGCCCGGTTATTAAAAAACCTGTAACACTAAGACCGTTCAAGGCTAAGGAAGGCACAACCAAACTTGCGGGTTCACCAATTGAAAGAATACAAAGGGCCCCAGTCCAACAAATTAAACCAAATAACATACTTCCCTTAAGGCCAAGCCTTAATAAAAACATAGGCAGAAGAAAAAGAGAAATGACTTCAGCTAGTTGGGAAATGGTTAGTGTTGGGCTAAGCCAAGGCTGAACAATTCCCAAATGTTCTAAAAGTAAGGGCGTTGCTTGCGTAGTAAATGGCATAGTAATACAAAGGCCAAGTGTACAAAGGCAATAGATTGCAAAGGGCCAACCTTTCATCAATTTTAATGCACCTAAAGGCGCAAAACTATCAACCTTACTTGGGCTTGGAGGAGTCGTAGGCAGTGTAAAGCAATAAAGGGTAACAATAACGCCAAAAAAAGCACCTATAAGAAATTGATCGCTGGCAGCAGCTTCCCAATTTGTATTTGGGAATATCAAAGTTATTAAAAGAAGAATCCAGCCCGGAAGCATCCAACCTAAGGTTCCAGAAAGTCGAACTATGCCAAATTCCTTTTCTGGGTCTTTCAAATGAATAAAGCAAATGGTACTACAAAGCACCATCATAGGAACGATCAACAACCAAAAAAACAAAGTAAGAATACAAATTAGGAATAAGTTTTCAGCAAAAGCCAGTGCGACTAAAAAACCACTTCCAAGCAAGCTAAAAACTGCAACACATTTTTCCGCTGCAAAATAACGGTCTGCAAGTTGTGCACCTAAAGGCGCAAGCAAGGCACCAACGCCGTGCGTAGCACAGCAAAAAGCCATTTCCATAGGCGTAAAGCCCAGTTCCTTAAGGCGCAAACTGTAAAGGGGAAGCAGTGCACCAGGCACAGCGAATTGCAAAAACATCAGTACAGATAATCTTAGTTGCACAAGTACCCTTTCCTGGGTATTTACCTTTGAAGGTAGAAGAAGCATCCTGATGCCAAGCTAAACAGAAATCTTAACCGTTTAAAACAAAATCCGCAGGTTCTGGGGCTTCAGGCGGAACCAGATTGATTCGTATTGCCTTCCAGCAATAATTCTCAAGTACAAGTTCATTGATACCTACATTAGGTATGACGCCAAATTTATCCCAATCTTCTATTTGCCATTCTTGTAAAATTGAAAGTAGAAGCACTTTAATCACTGCACCATGAGCCACGATGACGATATTTTCGCCTGCATATTTTTTGGTTATAGTTTCCCAAATAGGAAGAATTCTAGCAAGAATTTGGTCAAAGGATTCCGATCCTTCGGGGGCATAATCTGTTTCTCCTTTTAACCAACGAGATAAAATCTGTCTCCACGGTCCCTCAGGCAAATTATTCACCGTGCCAGATAAGGTACCTACTTTTCGTTCGTGTAATTGGAGGATTGGTTCAACATCCAGATTACAGGCGGATGATATTTCCTTCGCAGTCTGCAAGGCACGAAGCATACCCGAAGAAATAAGCCGATCAGGTTTTAACTTTTGCAAATACTTTGCGGCTGCTTTGGCCTGAAGGAAACCGCGGTCGCTAAGGCCGATATCAGATTCCGCCCCGTGAAAAACACCAGGGGCACTGGTTTCAGCGTGCCTCATTAAATAAACCCGAGTCACTGTACTCATTTTTCTTATGGTTCCCTTACTTCAATCTTATTTCAAACTTTTATTTTACTAAAAAACATAAGTTCGGGAACCAAAGCAGAGGTTATAATCCCTGAATCATTGCTGCTTGAACTCGTTTCATAAATCCCCCAAGGTCGTGAACCTTCGATCCCTCTGCGATAAGTGCAAGGTCGAACAGAGTTTCAACACCTTCTTGAAGTTTTGGTGAATCTGAATTTTGTTCGTGCAAGTCGCGTAGTTTTTCTACAAGTGGATGGGTAGGATTAATTTCCAATACTTTTTTAGAAGCCATTCCGTCATCTGCCCTTCCAATTTTCCTCAGAAATCTTTCTTGGCTAGAAGAAAATCCACCTTCGCCACTAACCAACACCACGGGGCTTTCATTCAATCGGGTGGTAAGTTTTACATCTGACAAGTCATTCAATTTTGATTTTAAATACTCCAAGAAGGAGGCAAACCTGCTTTTTGTTTCTTCGAGAATATCTTTATCGGCATCTGGATTCGTACTATCGACCCGATCGATACCCTTTAATTTTTTTCCTTTGTATTCTTCGAGATAAGGCAAAGAAAATTCATCGATTGGATCAAGGAAGAACAAGACATCTTGCTGTTTTACTTTAAAGGATTCGAGCAAAGGGGAAGAATCTAGCTGTGCTCTAGTTTCGCCTGCGAGGTAGAAAATCGCCTCTTGTTCGGGTGGCATAGCAGCAACATATTCTTCGAGAGCAATGGTTTTTTCGGGGCTAGTTTTGAATGAACTAAAGAGAACAAGGTCGGCTATTTTTTCGCGGTTCTCGGGGTCCATACGCAATCCTTCCTTTAAGATCGCACCCATTTCTCCGAAAAACTTTTTGTATTTCTCAAACTCCGCATTTTTCATTTTCTTTAGGGCTTTCAATATTTCCCCTACGATATTTTTTTTGATCCTTTCAAGCACCGGGTTCTGCTGCAATATTTCTCGAGATATATTTAAAGGCAAATCTGCACAATCAACCACACCTTTGACAAATCTTAAATACGGGGGCAACAGTTGCTCACAGTTTTCCATAATTAATACCCGCTGGATGTATAACATCAATCCAGTCTTTGCTTCCCCAAACTGAAACTCCATAGGCAAACCTTGGGGAACGAATAGCAACACTTTAAATTCAGTATTACCCTCTGCGGAATAATGAATAATATCTGCAGGTTCTTGATAATCGCGGCTAATTTGTTTATAAAAAGTGCTGTACTCTTCTGGGGTGACTTCGCTTTTGCTACGCAGCCAAAGAGCTTTTTGGGAATTAAGGATATTTTCTTTTTCTTCGGGCTTTTTTTCTTCACCCACAACATCAAGAACAATTGGATGTTCAACAAAGTCTGAAAATTTTCGGATAATAGAACGAATGCGGAAGGGTTCAAGAAATTCTTTTTCTTCAGGCTTAAGATGAAGAATCACCTCGGTGCCTCGATCGGTTTTATTTTTTTGTTCGATGGTAAATTCGCCTTGGCCGTCTGAAATCCAACAAATACCATCTTCAGAATTTCCTGCCATCCTTGATAAGACTTCGACTTTATCGGCGACCATAAAGGCTGAATAAAATCCCACGCCAAACTGTCCGATTAATTCCGGCTTGGTTTTACCTTCTTGGCTTTTAATTCTTTCGAGAAAGTTTTTGGTTCCAGACCGAGCAATCGTTCCCAGATTTTCTATGACCGATTGACGAGACATCCCTATGCCGTTATCTGAAATCGTTAAAGTATTAGCTTCTTTATTGATACTTATTTTTATTTTCCAATCTTTATTTTCTTCAAGAACCTCTTGCTGATCGAGCGAGTCAAACCGAATTTTATTAATTGCATCGCCGCAATTACTTATCAATTCTCTTAAAAAAATCTCTTTATTCGAGTAGAGAGAATGAGTGATGAGATGAAGAAGTTGCTTTAATTCTGTTTTGAATTCCATTTTTTCTGTCGAAACCGTCATTTTAAAATCCTCAAATAGAGACTCGTGTAAATACAACATTTCCTTAACAATTACTTACCTTCATAGATTAATATGAAAAAAAATAAGTAAACGAACAGGGGTAACAAGATATGTGTGGCAGATTTGCATTATACACTGAAAAAACCAGATTGGAACAATTTTTAGGACTCTGTTCTTTAACAGATTTTTTACCCAGATTTAACATCGCACCAACACAAAAAACCTTGTTTGCTCGAATGAACACCTCGGGAAATTTTTCTCTCGACCATCTCTTTTGGGGCCTTCTTCCTGCTTGGGCTAAAGATAAATCCCTTGCAGGGAAAATGATTAATGCTAGGTCTGAAACCATTTCCGAAAAACCCTCCTTTAAGCAAGCTTTTATAAAAAGACGCGGGCTCGTTCCTGCAAATGGTTTTTTTGAATGGAAAACTATTGGAAAATCCAAATCACCTTTCTTTATTTCCTCTTCCGAACACCCTTTAATTGCTTTTGCGGCTGTATGGGAATCAAACACCCAAATCCAAACCCAACCGATTGATACTTTTTCTATCCTCACCACCGAGGCAAATTCTGATATGGAACCAATCCATCATCGGATGCCCGTAATCCTACTAAAAGAATCGTGGGGAATTTGGCTAAATCATAACTTAAAAGAAACCGACCAACTATTAGAACTGCTTAAACCAATTCCAAGTGGATATTTACAACTACGCGAAGTAAACGCCTGGGTAAACAAAGTTTCCAATGATTCACCCGAATGTTTAAATGCGCCAATAAAAGATCTTTTCTCGAATCTTTAAGGATTATTTTTTGGGTAATACTTTGCCTGTTTCATCGATAGCACCAACCGCAAGGAGAAACAGTTTATCTGGGTTAATATGTTTTTTCGCTACGGCTTGGATATCTTCTCTAGTAACCGCTGCAACCTCTTTACTAAACTTATCGAGGTAATCTAGACCAAGCCCCAGCCGTTCGGTCATCACCAATTGCCCTGCAATGAGAGAGAAACTAGTAAAGCGGAATGCGAGGTTTCCAAGGAGGTAGTTTTTTGCATCAGCTAGTTCTTCCACCTCGGGTAAAGTGGTACGAATTTTATCAAGTTCCTCGAGAAATTCTTTTTTAACACGCTCAAAATTTGCTCCATCGGTTCCTATGTAACAAGAGAAAACCCCAGGTTCGATATCGGCACTGGTAGTTATGTTGGCATTAACTGTGTAGGCAAGCCCTTCTCGGTCGCGTAATCTTGCAGATAGCCTATCGGTAAAGCCGGGCCCCGTACCCAAAATATAATCCATAACTAATAGTTTGAAGTAATCGGGATCGTTTCTGCGAATGCCAAGGTGCCCCAAATAAAATTGCATCTGAACCGCATCTGGAGTTGTAATAATTTTCTGTTTAAACTTTTCGGGCATCTCAACTTTAGGAAAATTTATCTTGGCAGGTTCCGTTGCAACCCAGCCTTTAAATAATTCTTTTACTTGCTCTTCCACGGCATTGCTATCGAAGTCTCCTACCACCGACACAATAATATTCGCTGGATTATAACAAGCTTTATGAAAAGTTAGGCAATCTTCTAAGGTAAGTTCTTTAACGCTTTTAAGCGAACCTACGGAAGACCTTCCACGGGGGTGGTCACCATAAATTTCCTTTAAGAATTCCCTTTTAGCAAGGAAGTCGGGCTGAGATTCAAGGTCTTGCAGAGAAGATAAAGTTTGCTCTTTCTTGCGTTCAAAAGCTTCCTTAGGAAAAGTAGGAGACTTCATACAAGTTAAAAGAATTTCGATGCCCATTTTTCTATGATGTGAAAGAACTTTTAATACGCCTCCACTTTCATCAAATCCAAGTTCACCACCCACACCTTCTATTTTTAAAGCAAGTTGTTGGCCATCAATCCCTGGAATTCCTTCATCAAGAAGGGAACCGGTAAGAGAAGCAATACCCTGCTTTGCAGAAGACTCGTAACCTTTGCTATCTCGAATTGCAACTCGAGCGACCAAGACAGGCACCTTGGGGTCGGGCAAGAGCAAAAGAACAGCGCCACCTGGGATTTCAATTTTTTTAGCTTTAGTCAGAGAAAAACTGGAAGGAGTTTTATCTTCTTTTTGTCGGGCAAGTGTTTTTCTCTTTGAAGGCTTGGTAAGCGATGCCCCTTTAGCATTTTTTTCAGGAACTGACCAAAGCACCACCGATTGTTCCTTTTTAAGATATTTTTGAGCCACTTGCTGAAGGTCGGCTGGAGTTACTGCAAGGAGGTTGGAAAGATAGGATTTCAAATAATCTAAATCAGCAACGACAACGGTACGGGCAATAGCATCCGCCAACCCGTGAACGCTTTCACGGGAGAAAATAGCACTGGCCAGAATTTTCTGCCTAACTCTATCTAATTCTTCCAAAGAAACAGGAACTTTGGCAAGTTTATCTAATTCTTCAAAGATTGATTTTTCAAGCTTTTCTTTATCTTTTCCCTGAATCATTTCCATTTGAATTCCAAACCAACCTGGGTAGCGACCCGTAGTACTTTCTGCCCCTGCCACGGAAACAAGTTGTTCCCCTTCAATAAATTTACGATAAAATCTGCTGATTTTTCCATCAGAAAGAATAGCTTCTAACACCGTAAGTGCTGGTGCATCTGGATGGGCAGTTTCCACCGTATTAAAACCAATCAAAAGTCGTGATACTTCAAACTTAGACTTCATCTCAATGCGAGCCTGACCTTCTCGCTTAAAAAGCAAATTAACTTTTCGTGGAGGTAAGTTCCCTGCGGGAATATTACCAAACAACTCCTTAATGCGTGCCATTGCTCGGTCGGGTTCAAACCCGCCACAAATAATCAGCGATGCGTTTGAAGGGTGGTACCAGAGGTCATAATGAGCTTTAATAACTTTAGCAGAGGCGGCTTTAACATGGTCTGCCTCACCGATAACAGGATGGCCGTAGGGTGCATTAGAGCCAAAAAGTTTGGGAAGAATAGCTTTATATTCTAAATCCCAGGGGCCATCTTCATTTCGTTTAAGCTCTTCAATAACAGCGCCTTTTTCCTGTTGAAACTCGTGTTTTTCATCAATTTGCAAGTTCCTCATCCTATCCGCTTCAATGGCAAGGGCCTGTTCCCATCGATCCGCAGAAAAATCAAAATGATAAACCGTGCAATCTTCAGAGGTGTAAGCATTATTAGATCCGCCATTTCGCAGCGTAACCCGATCGATATCACCGGGCATCAATTTTTCTGTTCCCTTGAACATCAGGTGTTCAAGATAATGAGAAAGCCCAGTCTGATCTAAGTTTTCATCTGCAGCACCAACTTTATAGGCTACCATTGTGGTAACCACGGGGGCATTAGGAACTGGTTTCAGATAAATTTGTAAACCATTAGGAAGTTTTTCATACCTAATGTTTTGAAAAATAGCGTTGGCAGCCTTTAAAGTTTCCAAATCTTTAGATTTTTTTGGAATCTCTTGGGCATAAGTAAACGGGGTTCCAATCAACAAGTAAAAAAAGGTAAGTGTTTTTAATATAAACGCTTGATGCATTTTATTTTTCATTGCTTTGGTTCCGAAATAATTGGTAGCAGTAAAAGATCCCTTCACTCAAGTAACTATCCGAAAAGTAAAGGAAATCAGCAAGCCAGAAGTTAAAATTTATTTAGATGGAATCGGATTGTTAGGCTGAATTTGATTACCGATCGACCGGCGCAAAGATTCGACTTGGGAATCCATCTCGTTTTTCTTTTTAAACCCATCTGATATTGTGGTGAAATAAAAAACAAATGCCATTACAACAATAAAAACAGTTTCTAACCCAAAATACCAATAAACAATTCCAATATCATTAGATTTTAGGTCTACCTTACGATAGTACCTAGGAACCCAACTCCAGTGGATTATACTTTTGGTCATAAATTCTAATCAAATCATAAAAACTAATAAATCTTAACTAAATTACCCGGCTAGGACTCGAACCTAGACAAAGAAAACCAAAATTTCTTGTGCTACCATTACACTACCGGGTAGTGGATGGGTTAAATCACCCATTGGTAGAATAGCGTTTGACGGATAAAGTTCCAATAGTTTATTTAACAATCATCCAGAGAATTTATAGTCTCTCAAATTATTCAAGGCAAGTAGATGAAACAATTAACCGTAGTCGTCCGACCTTTTTGCGCAGAAGCTGTCCTTGAAGCTTTGCAAAAAATGTCATTAAATTCTATCATTGTTCGCGAAGCCAAGGGATTTAGCAGGCAAAAGGGATACCTCGACCGCTACCAAGGAAGTGAATACAGTATGGCATTCATTCCAAAAGTTGAAATTACCGTTACGGTGGAAGACGAAAATGTTGCAGAAGTAGCAGAAAGAATTTCCAAAGTTGCAAGAACTGGAAGAATTGGCGATGGGAAAATATTTCAAATCGATTTAGCTCAAACCGAATCTATCGAATTTTAAATCTCAACCAATCTTTAACCCTGAGCCAAATACACTTTGTAGTTTTTCTTTGGCTAACACTTCCGATGGTATCCCCTGTTCCGCAATAATGCCTCGGTGCAGGCACCAGACCTGATCTGCATAGGAAGTAACCAAGTTTAGGTCGTGGGAGACAAGTAATATTGTAACCCCCGTTTTTGTATTCAAATTTTTCAATAAGCCATAAAACTTATCGAGGTCTTGAAAATCAATTCCCGCAGCGGGTTCATCCAGCAGCAAAAGTTCTGGGTTAGGTTGCATTGCCAGTGCTAATAAAAGGCGTTGCAATTCACCTCCGGAAAGTTTATCTACAGGCCGGCCTAACATTTCAGGGGTTGAACCAACTTGTTCAAGCATCGCAATCATTTTTAGTTCGAGGCTTTTTTTTATCCCTAAAAAAATCGGGTTTTCCTGCATTGCTAATCCCAGAAAGTCTTTTACTGTCAAAGGCAACCCACCTTCCAATCTCAACTTCTGTGGCACATAACCAATATGCTGAGGGTCGGGTTTTTGATGAGCGTGCCCACAATAAAAATTTATTTCTCCAGTAAAAGGAATCTCTTTTACGATAGCCCTAAGAAGCGTGCTTTTACCTGCACCATTCAGCCCTATTAGGGAAGTAATCTTCCCTTTAAGTAACGAAGCATTAAGATTTTTTAGAACCTCGAAATTGCCTTGTTCTACAGAAAGGTTTTTTAAAGACAAAAGTGCTTGGTTCATTGGAAATTCTTTGTCAAAGCTTCAAGGTTTTGCTTGTACTTTTTTTCAAACCATCCCGCAGCAAGTTCATTTGGAATGCAAGTTTCCAAAGGGTCTATTTCAACTAAAGGTATTTCTAAACCTTTTTTCTTAAGTTCTTCCTGAAGCAATTTTGCAGATGAGCTTCGTGGGTATTGCGGTTCTACTGCAATAAACGAGGGCCTTTTATCTAAGCATAATTTAACGATGGCAGCTAACTCTGGAGAGTTTGGTTCACCTCCGGGGGCTTTTTGTATAACACCCGCAATTTCAATCCCAAATGAAGATGCCATATAGCTAAGGGATTCGTGAAAAGTCACCATCACTTTATTCTTTTTGTTTTCCAATGCACTTTTTCCATCTTTCTGAATTTGTTCAACCTCTGCATAAAGGTTTGCAGCACTAAGTTTATAAGCTTCGGCCCCTTCAGGATCAATACTACTAAGCTCATCTCGAATAGCATTGATCATTAAAAGAACTTGAGTCATTCCCAGCCAAAGGTGGGGGTCAAAACTGCCGTGATTATGACCAGCATGTGGGCCCGTTTTAATTTCCTTAGTTTCTATTCGCTGCGATTTAGGGATTTTATTACTTAATCTGCAAAACTGAAGTTTAGGGTTTGATGCATCTTTAGAAAGCCTTTCGACAAAAAGATTATCGAGATCTAAACCGTTATAAAAAAACAGGTCTGCTTTGCGTAACAAGATGGTATCTTGAGCATTAAAGGTATAATCGTGTGGCCCGGTGGTGGTGCAGATAGAAATCACCGCAGCACGGTCGCCAGCAATAGACTTGACCAAGCTATAAATAGGGGGAAAACTAACGAGGACTTTGATTTTTCCAGGAAGGCCCTGCCAAGGATCGGGCATAAAAGAACAGCCAGAAAGCAACAAAAAGATTGGTAAAACTGTAAGAATTAGCGTATTTTTTACAAACTGCAACATAGTAAAGCCCACTAGAAATACATTGTAATACCATCAGTATACTACCAATTTATTTCTATTTCAATTATTCAATCCTTATTTACCAAACTTCATCAGAATCAAATTCCTTTTGTTGGTTTTTATTTAATATTCACTGCGTGTCTTTTGATAACATTGATTTTATCTTTTCATACCCTTCTTTTTTAAAAAGGGTTTTTACTGAACCATCCGCAAAAGCAATCACGATTCCATTCAAAAACCCTTTTAGCAGATCATCGCCCTGCAAATTAAAATCAACTTCCCAATCTTCGGGTTTAGTCCAGACAACTGCCTTATCGCTGGGAACTTGTAAAAGCAAAATAGTTTTCGACACCTCATTTTTAATTTGTTTCAGGCTTGTAGTTTGGCCATTGGGTGGAAAGAGGGTAGTCTCCGCAACTGGGACAAGGAAAGTAGTTATACCTTTTTCTTGATCACTGGAAGAATCTCTAAAAACAGGGGGAATTCTGCGAATCAATTTTTTGTTGTGATCGCTATCCCACTGTTCATTCTGTCTGAATTGTTTGTAAAGAATATTATGGCCAAGAAAAGGAAGAATTTGGACGCGCCAGCTAAGGAGTGGTTTGCTTTCTTTGGAATGAATTGCAGAAGGGGGAAACTTTCCTTTTTCTTTATGATATAGCAATAAGGCATTGGCAATGGTTTTGGCTTGATTCATTGAAAATGCAGTTTTTGCAATGGCCTGTTGCTGCTCAGCAATTTTGGCCGCTATTTCAAAATAAGGTTCAAAATCCTCAATCAAAATATGGATTTTATCATCTTCTAAAGTCACCGATTTAACTAGGGCAGCTATCGCTTTAAACGCTGGATCTTTGCCTACTTCTTCTAAGGAATTTTTCATTAGGTCGGGCACCATCTGAACCATTTTTAAAATTTCATTAAAAAGATCTTTTGCAATCGATTTTTCTTTGGTTTGAATCATCATCTGCATTTTCCAAGGATCCAGATGGGTTCCAAATGTTATTAATTTAATTCCATTTGCAAGCTGGCTAGGTGTTTGCTTGAAAGTTTCATTCTTTTTTAGAGAAGGGAAAATTTTTAGTAGGTCAAATTGATTTTCTTTAGAAGAAAAAAGCATCACACTTAGAGGTAAATTTCCGAGATCATCAAAAACCTTGGCTATTTCTCTTTGAGAGTAAATTTCTCTTTGAGAGTAAATTTCTCTTTGAGAGTAAATTTCTTTTTGAGGGAAAATTTCTTTTTGAGTAAATTTATCCCCCGGCTTTGACCTATTTAAAGGTTCCAACAGATAGAACCCATTTTCTTCCTTAATCAACAAGGAAACAGTAAAAAGTGAATCGGGCACCCTTTTAATTTGCTGTCCACCCAAGGTTTTCAAATTGAAGGGTAAAGGTATTAATTTAAGTAGGTTGAGCAAATCTTCGGTTTTTACATTGGGTTTTGTTTTGATGATAATTGAAGGAAAGAAATAAGTTGTAATATTTTGGTGACCTGACACCAGCCAAATTTCTTGAACAACTTGATCGATGCTAGCTTTTTGAAAATTAAGCAAAAGTCCGTAGGTAAAAGCTTCTGCAGGGGAAATAACTTTTTTTTGAACTAGGACAGTTAAGATTTTAGAAACATTAATTTTGCTTGGGAGAATTCGGGCTAGCATAAAACTTTGATCATCAAGGAAAGGTAGAACTTTTGCTGTAGGCGATTGCGCTAACAAGCCAGTTAAAGGCAAAAGTAAAAGTAAATAAGCAGAGAAGAATTTTAACATAGCCAACCTTTTATTAAACTTCATTGGAAGTAGGCACGGGAAGAACGACTTTATATTTGAGAGCCAATTCCTGAATTTGTTGCCAAGTTCCATCATCAAGGAACAAGCCAGATTTAAGCCTTTTAGTTTTTTCGGCAGCTTCTAGCTGGCCTGGTAAAATAATATCGTGGGTTACTCCGTCCGCCTTAGGGCAATCTTGAACATTTGCACTAAGGCTAGTTGTTTCATTTAAAAAATGAGTAATTCCAGCAAACTTCTCGGGGTTTAAAAGTAAGAAGAAAACAGCATTGGCAGATTTGCTTTCTACACCAGGGGTACTACAAGGCGCACCCGAAAGCCCGCCCGCAAACATATCTAAAAGCAAGCCCAAGCCAAAACCTTTGTAGGATTGCTGGGCACCTAGAGGTAAAATCGTTCCCTTTGGGTCGTGGTATAAAACCCCTGGGTCGTTGGTAGGCTTGCCTTCAGAATCAAGCAACCAGCCATCCGGGACAGGAATTTTTTTATTATAGTTCACTCGAACTTTTCCTTCAGCACAGACACTGGTACCAATATCAAGAACGACGGGGTTATGAAGAGTTGGCGCACCTATACAGATTGGATTCGTAGAGATTCTTCCAACTTTTCCCCCAGGCGGCGCTACAGCCCTGCCAAAACCGTGGTTGTTAACGGTGGCCAAGAATGCCATTTTATGCCAAGCAGCTTCCTCGGCATATTCGCCCAATCTGCCGATATGACCACAATTCTTAAGCGATCCAGCAGCAACCCCTGTAATGGTTGCCTTTGCGATAAGTTTTTCGAGTAATCGGTAAGCTTGAACTTGTCCTAGGTTCCAACTCCCATCAGCAGAAATTGCACTAATGGTTTCGGTAAGAACTAAAAAAGGAGCCCCTGGTTTAAGAATTCCGGCTTCAATTGCTTTGATATATTGAATCACCCGGATCACGCCGTGCGAATCGTGACCACAAAGATTGGCATCCACCAAGCTACTTGCCACCCTTAGAGCTTCCTCTGGTGGAACTTTTGCGGCCTTAAACATTTCCTTAGCAAATTCAAGCAATTTATCACAATCAAACCTTGGCATAATGTTTTTTCCTTGATTCTCTGCATTTCCTGATGGATTAACTTCCTAAGGTTCTAACATAAATAGATTACCGTAACCGAGGATAAAAAAATGCCATTTAAAATTACAACTGTAAAGCGACAAGATGTTACTTCACGAGACGGCACCCTCATTACCTTACATAGCCCCAAGGGTGCTAGTGCGACCATTTATCCAGCATTAGGATTTAACTGCTATTCTTGGATCGTACCTTCTTCAGAAGGCAACCTCGATATTCTCTACCAAGACTCAGAATTATTTCCCAATGGACGGCCCACCCGCAGTGGTATCCCTGTGCTTTTCCCTTACCCCAACCGTATCCGCGATGCCCAATTTAATTGGGAAGGCAAATCTTATTCTCTACCACGCAACGACAATATTAAAAAACATAACATTCACGGCTTTGCGGTGCGAAGTCCTTGGCGAATTATAGAACAAGGAGCCGATGAACAATCTGCTTTGGTTTGCGGTGAATTTCAAATTTCAAAAGATGCACCGGAATCTGTTTCTTGCTGGCCCACCGATGCAATCTTACGCCTAACCTACCGACTTAAAGAATCCTCACTTTCCATCGATGCCGAAGTTTTTAATCCTGACACTAAAACTCTCCCTTTTGGATTAGGTTATCACCCTTATTTTAATTTACCTTTTATACCTGGCATTGCTTCTGACGATTGTGCATTACAGTGTGGCGCAAAATCGTACTGGCATCTGGATGAATGTTTACCCGATGGCAGAAAAATTCCAGTCGATGCTTCTCGTGACCTTAACCAACTTCGTAAGATGAAGGGTTTTCAGGTTGATGATGTTCTTACCGATCTGCCAAATTACAAGGCAGGGCCAAACGGATTAATGGAAAGAGGCCGCATTCTAGCTGCAAAAAACCACGCCTTGGTTTTGTATTGTGATAACACTTGGCGCGATATGGTTGTTTTCACTCCTGGCCCTCGAACCAGCGTTTGCATCGAGCCCTACACTTGTGTTACCGATGCGATTAATTTACATCAAAATGGGGTTGAAACTGGACTTATCACACTTCCCCCATCAGGCAAACATAAATCACTTGTCGAATTGCATATCGAATCAGTAGGTTCATAGAAAAGAGCATAGCCATGGCGAAGAAAAAAAAACTTGTGTCTTTGAGTAAAATTTATCCTCCAAAATCTTTATTGCAGAGGATTAAACCTCCCTTTGCAATTATTTTAGGCTCTCCATCGGATGTGGTTAACCTGTTACAGTCAAGCCCTCACAAGGAAGCTGTCTGCTATCAGATGGACTTATTTCAAGCCGCAAGGCTCGAACATATGTTGCAGGAAGCGAACCTACCTGCAACGGTTCGTGTAGAACCCGACCTTTGGAATATAGGAAACGATTTTGCCTCTGCGGTTTATCTTCCAGCAAGATCAGGCGAGCGGGAATTAAAAATTGATATGGTCGAACAGGGGTTCCATATTTTAAAAGACTCCGGATTATTTCTTATTTGGTCCGCACAACCGAATGAAAGTCTGTTTCCCCCGGTACTAAAAAAAATCTACAAGAAAGTGCACATTCATCAGGAAGGCGACACCACCTTTTTATGGTGCCAAAAATCAGGGGAACGACCCAGAAGAAGGCACGAGGTCACATTCCAATGCAGAGTGAGCCAAGGCGAATCGATGAGATTTCTTTCGCGACCTGGCACTTTTTCCTACGGAAAATTTGATGCGGGATCTCGGGCACTTTGTGAAGTTATGAGCCTTCGAACTGGGCAAAATATCGTGGATTTAGGCTGTGGCTGTGGAACTAATGGCATCTTTGCATCCAAAAAAGTTGGCCCAGATGCTAAAATTACTTTCGTCGATAGCAATCTTCGTGCTCTTGAACTTGCTAAGATTAATGCCGAAGCCAATGGGCTTACCAATTTCGAAATCGTTGCCACAGCTTCGGTCACGGGGCCATCTCTTACTTTAAATTCATTCGATATCGCCCTTGCGAACCCTCCCTATTTTGCGAACCATTCCATCGCGCTTTTATTCATTCAGCGCTCCTACGAATTACTGAAACGCTCGGGCAGTTTCTTTATGGTCACTAAGCAACCTAATGAAATGGTGCAACTTATGACCGATGCTAATTATGAAGTAGAAGGTGCAGAAACGCGGGGTTATACCGTTTTAATGCACCGTGGCCCAGCTGCCCGCGAAGATATGGAAGCTATTTCATTTGCCCAAGAATACAGCGATGATAATGATGAGGAACCATCTCAATAATATTCAAATCCAATTTGAAAAATTATTCTACCATCTGAAAGCTTTTGAATATGTGTGATATGCAAGGGCCACCCACCTTGCTTAACGGGGGTGCTAGAAGGAATGGTAGCAGGCGTAAAATTTTGGTTTGATTTACTAGGATAAGGCACCAATTCTAGAAATCTACCTGGCCCCGCAGGACCAGATATCCCGTGCGATTCTTCCAAACTTGGTTTTCCATCCACCACTCGCCAAATAAGCAAGCCTTCCCCAGGAAGATTTTTGTCGAAGTTTTTTCGACTTCGATTTTCAAGCAAGAAATATTCAGTCCCATCTGGCCTTACTGGAATCTTGATGCATTCCGAATTATTTCCCTCGATTGGCGAAAGTATTAATTTCTGTGCAACCCTAGGATCAATCAGAGTTGGAGTCAGCCACTCCATTTGCTCCTTGCACCAAGCGCTAAAATGAACAGGCCGTCCTTCTTGCCCTGCGCCATTAGCCATACTACACCAAAGGCCAAGGCCCTCCATATCGGGAACTTCGGGGCGTGCATAAAGATCAGGAAGGCCAAGCATATGGCCAAATTCGTGACAAATTACGCTTATGGTTGACATTCGATCGCCACCCTCGGGGGAAATGAAATAGGAATATCTTTTGCCTTTATAAAAATGAGTAGCCCGATGAGGCCAAAGAATATTACCGCGAGAAACTGGAGCGCGAGCCCCCGCATATAAAAGAAAAACCCCGTCAAAGTCTTGCAATGCTTTCTCACCATCTCGGGTCAAAATTGCGGATAAGGCATAATCAAGGATTGCAGTTCGGGGAGACCCCGCTGCATATTCCATTCGCTTTTTCTCAACCGAAATAGGGGCAAAAACCTTTCCCTCAATTTTGCACTTGCCTTCAGATATCTCTGCATAAAAATCATTCATACTGCCATACACTTTTTGCCCAGTTGCATTCTTATCATTAAAAGAATTCGAGCTAAAAATAGCAGATTCCCAGTCTGAAGCTTTAATCTTTTCATTCAACTTCTGATCGGGAAATTCAACTAACACTATCGCCAATTTATAAGCAGGCTTTTTAAACAATTTCCGGTCTCGGTCATTCCAACTTTTACCAGCTTCATCGCCTAGATCAACATCTAAGCGAACTTCTAAGCTAAGAGGTTTATTTTCCCGCTGTACGGTCATACGAAGAATATCGCCCGCCTTTTTTACTTCGACCAAATTGCTTAAAGAGGTGTTGGATGTTAATTTTTTCCCATTAACTGCTATTACGATATCGCCTGTTTTAACCCCTGCTTTTTCCGCAGGGCTTCCCGGAATAATACTTTTAACTTCCAACCGGGTTTGATTCTTATCGGGTTGAAGAGAAATTCCCAATCTGGTCTTGGGTTGGTTGGTTAAAGGGTTACTCCAAGCGATTGCCAAGAGTTCAAATTCCTTCTCCGCAGTATCTCTCTTAACTAAAACTTTAACTTTATCGTTTTCGCGAATTTCCATTAAGAAAAGGCGTAGGGTTTCGATATCGGTAATTTTTTTACCCAAGATACTAAGTAAGATGTCGCCTTTTTTGATTCCTGCTTTACTTGCAGCGGATTCAATTTCAGTTTCTAATACGACCGGCCCTAACTCTTTTTTCCATTCAAATCTTATTCCAAGCCTACCTGAATTTTTACCCAACCGATTGAGGTCTGATTTTTCAAACTTAAACTTCTCTGCTTTGGAGATCGGCTTATATCCTTCAAGATTTGGTTCTTCTGCGGGTAGAAATTCTGCACACAAAACCATCCCCAGACAAATTATTAACAAAACCGCAAATGTGTTTTTCATCTTAAATTTTCCCTTATATCGAAAAGTAACTTAATTTAGCTTATTAATAATTCATTTTCTCATAAAATAACAACTACAGGCAAGCAATTTGCACCCTGTTCTCACTTAGTTTTAATCTCTGAAAGTATTACTTTGGTTAATAGCTGGGACTTAAATATCTTACTGGAAGACAACCACCTGCTTGTTTTGGGGAAACCTCCATCACTTCCAACCGCACACGGGCAGATTCAAGGTGACTCCTTATTCGATTTTGCAAAATCATACTTAAAGACTCGCTACGCTAAACCAGGCAATGTTTTTCTTGGCGTTGTTCATCGACTCGATCAACCTGTTTCAGGCATTGTCATTTTTGCAAAAACTAGCAAAGCTGCTGCAAGGCTATCTGAGCAATTTCGCGATTCACTTGTCGAAAAAACTTACCTCGCTGTTACCGAAGGGATTCCCAACGAATCCTCAGGCACCTTCCATCATTTTCTGACACACGATGATGAAGAACGAATGGCACTAATTTCCAATGGCAACAATCCCCTTGCGAAAGAAGCCATCACGCATTTTTCCGTTCGAGGCACTAACGAAAACCACGCCTTCCTTATCTTAAACCCCAAGACAGGCCGTAAGCACCAAATCCGTATTCAACTTGCTTCTAGAGGCCACCCGGTGGTGGGCGACCGGAAATATGGTTCTACGATGAACTTCACGCGGGGCATCGCTTTGCACGCCTATGGCATCAAGTTCAAGCATCCTGTAAAAGACGAATTACTTAACCTAAAACTTGACTTGCCTAAAATCTGGTTCAATCATTTTGGCAATTGGATCAAGCCTCCCGTATGAAAACTTCTCTTGAAAAAATCTTGCTAATCATTCAGCAAGATCCAGGAAATAGAGGCTTGGGCAGGCTGCCGGATAATCTTTTCAATCACTCTCCGCAAGGGTTTCAATCCGCTTGTAAATCGCTTGCTAATTCACCGCATTTGGGTGTGGTTATTTTTACTGGGTTCACTATTCCTAATGCGACCCCACCCGCCCCCGAAACCGATGGCCCACCTGGGGCTCTTTTTCTTGCAATAACTCTTTCCTCTCTTGGGCATAGGGTTGCGATTGCCTGTGAAAATAACTGCCTTCCAGCATTTGAAGCAGCCCTAAACAGCTTAAATCTTCAAACAAAAATTAACCTTATTGAATCTCCTTTAGAGTTAACGGGTGATTACGCAAGTGCATTGCTCACCCAAATAGAAAAAAAAATCGGTTTTTGTTCTCACTTTATCGCAATCGAAAAATGCGGCCCCTCCTATTCTCTCGAGACTAACCAACAGCAAACTTCAACCTCTAAGGAACAAGCGGATTCTTTTCTAAGTTCGGATAAATTTTCCTTTGCTGGGAAAATTCTTACTATGAGTTGCAAAGATATAACCCATCTAACTTCTCCTGTTTATCTCTGTTTTGACCCTTTGTTTTGTGCTTCAAAAAATATCACCCGCATAGGCATCGGCGATGGCGGTAATGAAATCGGAATGGGAAATATCCCCAGACAGATTATCGCTGCCAACATCAACAACGGCGCTCTTATCGCCTGCTCTACCACCGTCGATTTTCTCATTACCGCTGGCGTTAGTAACTGGGGCGCTTATGCTCTGGGCGCGGGGGTTTTAATCCTTTCCAACCAATCCTCCATTTCTACACTCGATCACCTCATCGAAAAAAATGTCTTGCACCTCATGGTCGAAAAAGGGAATCTTGTTGATGGCAGGTTCGGGCAACCTATTGCTTCCATTGATGGCATCGACTGGAATATCCATGCAGATGTGATTCAATCCATCGTAGAAATACTCAAGGAAACATCATGAACACAAAAACGGGGAAACAAGTTCGCGATTTATCTAGGGAAGGAACTTTAACTAATCCGACAGCAGGCCTTGCTTCTGGTTTTGTTCAAGCTAATCTTGTTATCGTTCCCGAACAATTCGCCTTTGATTTCTTGCTCTTTTGCACACGAAACCCAAAACCCTGCCCCGTCTTAGAAGTTCTCGAAAAAGGAAATCCGCTTACTTCTTTAACTGCTAAAAATGCTGATTTACGCACCGATTTACCACGCTACAGGGTTTATCAAAACGAAAAACTCTTGGATGAACCAACCGACATTTTAAAGTATTGGCGTGCTGACTTCGTATCCTTTTTACTAGGTTGTTCATTCACCTTTGATCGGGCCCTTCGAGAAGGAGGCGTGCCTGTTAGACACGAAGAAGAAGGCAAAAATGTGCCTATGTATAAAACCAATATTGCTTGTAAAAGTGCTGGAGTTTTTCAAGGCCCACTCGTTGTCTCGATGCGGCCTATGACTACAGATTTAGCACTCAAGGCAACTTGTATTACTAGTCGTTTCCCTAGGGCCCATGGGTCTCCTGTTCATCTGGGCGATCCTTTACAAATTGGTATTCCTAATATTTCAAAACCAGATTTTGGTGAAAGTGTTTCTATTCACTCGGATGAAATTCCAGTTTTCTGGGCTTGTGGCGTAACCCCCCAAGCTGTTGCAATTGCCTCTAAAATCCCTTTCTTAATCACCCATAGCCCTGGCCATATGTTTGTTTCCGACTGGACTGATCAGCAACTTGAAGGCGAAGAAAGGGTTCGTTGAAAAATAGACTTTTCGTTTCTACCCCCCCTGTTCATTTTTAAAAAGGAATTTCGGATGAAAATTTTATATCTTATTTTGAGTCAAACTTTTCTTCTTCTTCTTGCATTCTTTTTATCATCGGTTTCAACTTCTCTTGCAGAAGATTTTTTAGTCCAAAATCTTACTGAGAAAAATTCCTTTGGCGTTAATATTCAACTTCGTGGAAATCTTGATAATTCTCGTGTCATTTTCGAGAAAACTAAAAAAGGTAATGTCGCTTTTATCGGCGGATCCATAACAGAGATGAATGGCTTCCGGCCTATGGTTTCTGAAATCTTAAAAAAACGATTCCCTCAAACGGATTTCGCTTTCACTAACGCTGGCATTTCCTCCACCTGTTCTACCACAGGGGCCTTCCGACTTAATTCCGAAGTTTTAAATAAACAAGTCGATCTTTTCTTCATTGAATTTGCCGTCAATGATGATCAAGATGCGACCCATTCTCGTATAAATTGCATCCGTGGCTTAGAAGGAATTATCCGACAAGCGTTTAAAACTAATCCTAAAATGGATATCGTTATCACCTACTTCGTTAACGAGGGAATGATTAAAACCCTTCAGCAAGGGAAAATTCCTTTAACCATCGAATCGCACGAAACCGTTGCAAAGCATTATCAAGTTTCAAGCATTAACCTTGCTAAAGAAGTTGCAGAAGAAATGACTGCGGGCACCCTCACTTGGAAGCAATATGGTGGTGTGCACCCAGCGCCTTTTGGAAATAACATTTGCGCAAAAATGATCGATGAATTATTCACAAAGGCTTGGAAAACAACAAACGATAAAACCGAGCTAACACCTTGTAAACTTCCACTACCCATTGACCCGCTTAATTATTCTTCAGGCAGATTCCTCGATCTTAAACAGGCTGTTCTTAAATCCGGTTGGACACTTGGCATTCCCGATTGGAAATCTTTGCCCGGCAGTAAACGCGACCGCTTCACTTCCGTTCCTGTTCTTTACTCTTCCAAACCTGATTCCACTCTTACCTTAGAATTCGAAGGCACTGCTATCGGGGCTTTTATCGTTGCTGGGCCCGATGCTGGCATTGCTCTTGCTAGTATCGATGGGGGTACTCCAAACACTGTTAATCTTTTTCACAACTTTAGCAAAGGGTTGCATTACCCACGCACCGTGATGCTAGGTACAGATCTTAAACCTGGAATGCATACCCTTTCTCTGGTTATTTCACCGGAATCAAAAAGTGCGGGGCACGCAATGCGTATTATGAATTTCTGTGCAAATTAACTGTAAATAAAAAGAGTTTGGAAAACCAAACTCTTTCTCTTTACTCTTACTTTTTTATTTAACTCTACTTAACCCTTCTTTTGTTCTCTTTCCACTTTGCACGATTTGCGTGTGGCGTAGGTAACGACTCTGGGCCATCTTGTCTTCCTTGCTTTGGGGCTGTCTTTTTTTTCTTAACAACTTTTAAGAATGGCAATATAACTTGCCGCTGATCCTGATTTGATTGATTGGAACTATGTTGAAGTAAACGGGCTTCGTGGAATAAAAAGCTGTTCCAAAAGCAGATAAATTTTGGATTGTTTTTATTAAGGAAAAGTGCCCGAGTAATACAGGCCCTAGCTTGATCTTGCAAATTTTGTTCCTGCAAATGTTTTACCAGTAGTTTTAGCACCTCGAGGTTTTTAGGCATCAACTTGCTGGCTCGCATTAAATAAACAATTCCAAGGCTTCCTTTGTTCTGATGAATTAAAGACACACCCAAGAAGCGCAAAGCCCGAGTATGCTTTGGTTCAATTTTAAGGCAAGCGCGAAATGAAATCGAAGCTAGTTTCAGGTTGCCATTGCCCCCCGCAGCAATCGCTTTACCTAACAGAAAATGATAGTTTGCATTCGCCTCATTGTATGTGAGACAAATGGAAAAATGTCGGGTTGCTTTTTTGAACCTGCGTTGCTTGATTGCTATTTCGCCTAGATGAAGCTGGGTTAGTTCCGCTAGCCCTTTAGGTAGATCTTCAAATCGGGTAAGCGATTGAAAAATATTAGCGGCTTCGATGTCTCTACCTAAAGAGCGATATCTAACAGCGGCTAAAAAAGATTGTTCAACGATGGGGAAAATAATGGCCATAATAAAACTGCCTCCGTGCAGTAATCAAGAAACGAAACATCCCTGCCAAGGCGGTATCATAACTTTGATTCAGCTGGAAGCAATAGTAAAGAGACATTTACAGCTGAATTATAGGGTAGGAAGCGTTATTACCTTCTCGCCCTAAACGACTTATTTTAAATTATTTTTTTTTCGATTCGTTTCTTTGTTTTGAAATGATTACTTGTAATAAACCTATGATTCATAGGGTTTGCTTAATTAAGAACTACTTTCATTTAAAATAAATTTTCATTCATAAAATTGTTAATTGCTTCATTTCAGTTGTAAAAAATAATTTGATAACTTTTTCTTGCATTCCTTTAATAATACCATTTTTTGCAAATCTAGGTGCTTTAGGCAGTATGGCAATGCTCTCGTAGGCCTCTCTTTTTTACTTGACATACCCCCAGATTCACAGAAAATCTTCTAAACTGAACTTCCAACAAACTAATTTAATTCTTAAATCACTTAAGCTTTAATGAAATGCATCAAGGTTCATTCGTGGTATAAATTGTGAGCCCATTGATAACAAATTTTGGTCTCTTGATGCTTTTTTTATTAAACTTTTTATTTTGCTAAACAGCGGATGCCTTCTAATGAAAAGATTTATTTTTTTATCTACCTCCTTACCTTTATTTTTCACGCTTTGCTTAACCCTAGTGAATGTGATTCATTCTGATGAACCCTTGCCTTGGTGGACTAAATCGATCGAGAAAAAATTAGTAGAGTCAAAAAGTAACCGTAAAGAATTAGAAAAGGCTCTTAACAATATTCCGAAAGAACAACGGGCAGGTATGGTTTTTTTGCTTGAAAATATGCCTATTTCTGACTTAGAAAACATCAGTGCAAAATTCCTTATCACTAACCATTTACTGGCCTACAAGGCAAAACAAGAAGTTCCTTGGGGAGACCAGATCCCCGATGAACTCTTTTTTAACAATGTTTTGGCTTATGCCAATTTAGATGAAAAACGAGACCCTTGGAGGCAGGAATTTTATGACCTTTGTATGCCATTGATTAAATCTTGTAAGACCCCTTCTGAAGTTGCAGGAAAATTAAATGCAGAACTATTTAAAACACTCAAATTAAAATATGCACCACAACGCCGACCCCCGAACTTAAGCCCCAGCGAATCCATCCTTCAAGGCAATGCTTCCTGCACTGGTTTATCGATTGTACTTAGTGATGCCTGCAGATCGGTTTGCGTACCTGCTCGCCTTGCCGGAACCCCAAACTGGTTTGACAAAAGGGGCAACCACACCTGGGTCGAAATTTGGGATAAAGATTGGCATTTCACCGGTGCTTGTGAACCCGACCCAAAAGGCCTAGACCGAGGTTGGTTCGTTGGTGATGCGGCAAAGGCACAGAAAGATTCCCCCGAGCACGCTATCTATGCTGCTAGTTTTCGCAAAACCGAAATTCATTTCCCTTTAGTCTGGAACCGAGAAAGCAAACGCGTTTTTGGCGAAAATGTCACCGACCGTTATGCCAAACCTGACCAAAAAAAATCTGATACTTTTCAACTCAACATTAAAATCTTAGACAGCCTAAAGAAACGAATTGCAGTTCAGGTCGAGGTTGCCGATTCCTCCGATATGAAACTTAAATTCAACGGAGTATCTCGTTCTGAATCTGCTGACTTAAACGACTTCCTTAGCTTTCAACTTAAACCCCTGCACCAATATAAAATTAAATGGGGGACAATCGAAAAACAAATTACAACGGGAAATTCAGGCACACAGCAACTCTTGGAATTCTTTTCTAACTAACCTTAACCAATAAGCTTATTATTCTTGGGAGATTCTTATGTGGGCTTTTTTCATTCTTCTTTTTTCTATCTCTTTTTATTTTGCTGCTTCACCCGAACCAGCAAAATCTTCTTCGGCTATTACCTCCTTAAAAACTTTTCTTGACACAAATCCAAAATCACTTACGGCTTTAAAAGATAAAGACTTCACAACCTTACCTCTTTCAAAATCAGATGCCGTGACCGCTCGAAAACTACTTTGGAATGCTCATGCTTCTATCATCAAATCCGATAGGCAAAAAGAAATCAAAGATCGACTCCTTAAAGAAAATAATCTCGAAATGCCTTTCGATTTTAAAACCTTTGGCAAGAAACCCGACAAGGGTTGGAGCCTTTGGATTTCTCTTCACGGCGGGGGCGGCGCACCCAAGCAAGTTAACGATTCCCAATGGAATAACCAAAAAAAACTTTATTCCCTTGATGAAGGTATCTACCTTTCTCCTCGAGCACCTACCAACACTTGGAACCTTTGGCATGAACCTCATATCGACCGGTTTTTCAACCGCCTTATTGAAGACCTAATTGTTCTTGAAGAGGTCAATCCCGAACGCGTTTACATCCTAGGTTATTCCGCTGGAGGCGATGGGGTTTATCAACTTGCCCCTCGAATGGCTGATCATTGGGCTGCTGCTGCTATGATGGCAGGGCACCCAAACGGTGTTTCATTGCTTTCATTACGAAACCTACCCTTTGCCTTACAAGTTGGCGAAAACGATTCTGCATACAACCGAAATAAGGTTGGTGCCGAATATGCTGATCAGCTTAAACAACTTCACAAATTAGACAGAAACGGTTATCAAAACTTTTCAAAAATTCATCCGGGCAAAGGCCACTGGATGAACCTCGAAGATAAAGAAGCTCTTCCTTGGATGGCTAAATTCTCAAGAAATTCTCTGCCAGATAAAATTGTTTGGAAACAATCTGGACCTCCAAACGATCGCTTCTACTGGCTGGCTTGCCCCATCCAAAATGTAAACAATGGCTCACTTGTTACCGCAAGCCGAAACAAACAACAAATTAATATTGACTCCACTGAAAAAATCTCCAAACTTATCGTCCGACTCGATGACCGAATGTTAGATCTCGACTCCCCCGTCATTATCAATTATTTAGGTAAGGAAATTTACAAAAGTATTCCCCCTAGAACCATCACGACTATGCTAAATTCCCTTCTTGGCAGAGGCGACCCTACTTTAATATTTGATGCTGAGGTCAGCCTTGATATTCCTACTGCGAAGTGATGTTCCTACTGCGAAGTACATTTAACTTCCTACTCAATTGAAAGTTATTATGAAAAAGTTAATTCTGATTATTTGTATTCTTTTGGCCCCTCTTGCGATGATACCCCTTAGCGATGCCAATGGACCAACGGACGCCATTCCCCACCCTCGTGGTTATGTTTGCTTTAAAACAAACACAGCACCAAAAATTGATGGAAAGCTTGATGACCCGGCTTGGAAGGCTGCACCTTGGAGCCAAGATTTTGTCGATATCGAAGGTAATTCCAAACCTTTGCCTACGCATCGCACCCGAATGAAAATGCTTTGGGATGACAAAGGACTTTATATCGCTTCCGAAATCCAAGAACCACACATCTGGGCCACTCTCACAGAACACGATTCCGTTATTTTCCACGATCCAGATTTCGAAGTCTTTATCGACCCTGATGGCGACAATCATCTTTATGCCGAACTAGAATTAAACGCCCTTAATACCACCTGGGATTTATTGCTCTCTAAACCTTATAAAGATGGGGGCAGGGCCCTTAATGGCTGGGAAGCCATCGGGCTTAAAGCTGCGGTTCATATCAATGGCACAATCAATAACCCAAACGACACCGATACCCGTTGGACTGTGGAAATATTTTGGCCTTGGGTTGGGCTCAAGGAACTTTCTCAACAACCCATCCCACCAAAGGATGGCAACCGATGGCGCATTAATTTCTCTCGGGTCGAGTGGGACACCACTATTGAGCAAGGCCGGTATATCAAAGTCAAAGGTAAACCCGAATACAACTGGGTCTGGTCTCCTCAAGGCGTTATCGATATGCACCGGCCCGAGCGCTGGGGATACTTACAATTTAGCACTCAAACTGAGGGTAATGTTGATTACAAGCCCGACCCTGAACAAGGGGTGAAAGATTTATTACACGAAGTCTATTACTCGCAGCGCAACTATCACAAGAAGTTTGGCAAGTTCACTCAAAATTTCGCCGACTTACAACTTAATAAAAACAATAATGGCATACCAAATATCAGTCTTACGCCATATGGTTTTGAAGCGATCATTGCCCTTCGTGAAAATTCTTTGCACAAGCAATGGGGCATCAACAGCGAGAGTTTTTTGTGGAGCAAGTAACGAGTTGTTTTGAAAAAAGATTGATTGTGAAATTCTTGAAATTGTTGTGGCATTGAGAATTAAAAAAGGGGCCTAGCATAGCTAGACCCCTTTTTCTAGTGGAGGCGCGGGGAATTGAACCCCGGTCCCGAAGCCCTTCCATACCGGCGTCTACGTGCGTAGCAAATCGATTCAGCAGTCTTTCTCTGCTATGTTCACTTTAATGGATTCGATGAGCAAAGCCACTTCAAGCTAACCAAGTGTGAAATCTTGCAGGTGTCTCCCTCGGTATCAGCCACTTGCGTGACTTCCGACCCCCGCGATCCAGATTTAACTAGCGCGCTAAAACCTCTCTGGCTAAGCTTCTAGACACGCGACCGCCATATTATTAGGCAGCCATTGAGAACTGCGGTTCTGCAGTTAAGTTTGATCAGATATTTACGTGGCCATCTGATCACCCACGGCACGCGACCTGTATTTCCGTAAGCCCGGTCGAAACCGGATCGCCCCCGAAAACAAAAAGTCCTAACACTTTCAATTATATGTCTCGAATTCCTTCTCGACATAGTATATTTTCGTTCTCAGCAGATAATTATTGCAACTATTTTCTATTTTTAAGGAAAAATCATGATATCAATGTCCACCTTCTTAACTTTTGCCCTCGTTTCTTTCGCTGCGGAACCTCAAACCTCACTGCTTTGGCCCAATGGCGCACCTGGCGCTTTAGGAACCGAAGACAAAGATAAACCTTCCCTTACTGTTTATCTTCCCCCCAAAGATACAGCCAATGGTGCTGCCGTTGTCGTTTGCCCGGGCGGTGGCTACGGCGGACTTGCAATCGGCCACGAAGGTAAGGACATTGCAGAATTCCTGAACAAAAATGGCATAACCGCGTTTGTCTTAAAATACAGGCTTGGAACTAAATACCATCACCCCGTACCTTTAATGGATGCGCAACGGGCCATTCGAACAGCACGGGCAAAGTCTGCTGATTATGGGGTTGATTCAAAAAAGATTGGCATCTGGGGGTTTTCTGCAGGTGGGCACCTTGCTTCCACCGCTGCGACACAGTTTGATTTAGGCAAATCTGAAGCAGAAGATGCAATTGAAAAAGTAAGTTGCAGGCCCGATTTCTTGATACTTTGCTATCCGGTAATAACCTTCGAGCCACCCTTTGCTCATATGGGGTCGCGCAATAACTTGCTGGGTAAAGATGCGGATGCTAAATTGGTAGAGAGTTTATGTAACCAGAATAGAGTGACAGCGCAAACTCCACCAACTTTTTTGTTTCACACCGATGAAGATTCGGGTGTGCCACCAGAAAACAGCATTTTGTTCTACCTTGCATTAAAAAAACACAAAGTGCCTGCAGAGCTACACATTTATGAAAAAGGCAAACACGGAGTAGGACTAGCTCCGAATATGGGGGAAACAGGAACTTGGCCCGACCGCTTAATCGGCTGGTTAAAAGTAAGGCAATTAATTCCTGTGAAGTAAGCCTTCAGTAAGGGAATTTGGCATCCTCTCTTGACGGCTTTGCGTAATTTGAACTAAACTTTAAAGAGTTAAGGTAATTTGGGTGGGCAATTTGCAGGGTGCTTTTCTGCAAAGATTAAAAGTGTTTGCCAAGCTTACCTTTAAAGCTGGGATTAGAGATAGCATCAAGGATGAAAGCGGCTCTGCGTTATGCATAGGGTTACCACCGCAGGTTGGTTGCAAATATGGGCTAATGCCAAGCTTAATTTCTATCTAGAAATACTGGGCAAAAGGCCAGATGGATACCACGAATTAAGTACATTTATGGTGCCTGTGGGGTTGCAAGATGTATTGGAATTTCGAAAAGAAGAGTCAGATAAAATCGAGCTTTGGTGCGATTCGAAAGAGTTATCGACGGGGCCAGAAAACTTAATAATTCGAGCAGCAAGGATGATGCAAGAAGAAAGTAAAAAAGCTGTAGGAGCAAAAATCCGGTTGTTTAAACGGATACCGATGGCTGCAGGCTTAGGCGGTGGTTCTTCAAATGCAGCTGCCACTTTGATCGCCCTTAACCAGCTTTGGAACTTAAATCTTTCTCTCCAACAACTTTTAATTATAGCTGCTCAGCTTGGCAGCGATGTGCCTTTTTTTCTTTACGATAGCCCAGCTTGGTGCTTGGGCAGGGGAGAAAAAATTTCGCCCTCTTCTTTCTTTACTAACTTTAGCATTTTGATTGTAAAACCTTATTTTGGGCTCTCCACTCCTAAGGTTTATTCTCAATTGAAAATCCCTTCCTCGCCTATGGATCAAACCAAAGTTGAAGCTCTCCTTTCAACTTCGTTAAATTTGCAAAAGGCTTTGTTTAACCGATTGCAGGAACCAGCAATTCAGCTTGAGCCTGCTCTACAACTTTTGCTAGATTCGCTTTCTAGCAACGGGGCGAAAAACCCAATGCTAAGCGGCAGCGGATCTGCTATCTTTGTTCTTTTTGAAAACGATGGGCAAGCTCTCCTTGCGTTAAAAAAATTGCTCAACGGCCCTGCGAAAAACATTATTCAACATACTTTTATCACAAGGCAGGCTTTTAATTCCTGCGTTAATTAATCATCAAGGAGAGGCGTTATGGTCATTACAGAAGTTCGCATCAAACTAATGGAAAGTAACAACGATAACGAAAAGCTTCAGGCTTTTTGCTCGATCACATTTGATCATTCGTTTGTCATTCGGGATTTAAAAATCATTGAAGGAAATAGGGGCTGGTTTGTGGCTATGCCTAGTAGAAAATTGATGGATCGTTGCCCTGATTGTTCATTTAAAAACCAACTTAAAGCCCGGTTTTGTAATCAATGTGGTTACAAACTTGGAGAGTTCAAAGGGATTGGACGGGACTCGAGCGGGAAACAGAAAATGCACGCAGATATTGCACATCCGATTAACCCTAGTTGCAGAGATAATATCCAACAAGTTGTGATCAAAGCCTTTCAATCAGAAAAGGAAAAAGCGAAGTTGCCTGGGTATATCTGCAGCTACGAGGAACTAGATTATGAGACACCGAGTTATGCAGAAAACCAAAGTGATGAAAAGGTGGGTTATAAAACTCCTACCCAAGATTAAGATTTTCTTTATAACAGCGGCAACGCATCTATAAAAATTTGATCTTAAAGGTGGCTTAAAGCATCTTCTTTTATAGCTATACAACCCATTTTTTCTATCTTCACTTCGAGTTTGAAAATATTTACCCGTTCAGTAAGTCGTACAGTAGAAATTAGTTTCAATGTTTGATTCATTAAACTTACCTTTGCACAAAGATGCAAGGAGAGGTTTGGGGGTGTAGCCCAATAAAGGCCCAAGGCGTTATCAAGGAAAGGTTACAAAAGTCTGGGTCAGACAAGGCTTATAAATACTGGGGTTTTTGTATTTATAACTCCTCTGCTAAGGGAGAGACCTTGTTAAGTAGATAGGCCTAGCCTAGCAAGATAAGGCGTTATTTTAAAAATAAACATAAGTATGATCGCCTTCGGAAAATCAAGCTGGGCAAGGTATGAGAAAAGCTGGGAACTTTTCTAATTATCCCGATTATTCGCCTGCGAAAACCCATTCGCTTGCGAATAAGCGGGTTTTTTTATGCAAGTTCTTTCGATAATTTCGCTTTTATATTGCCTAGCACTATTAAAGGTGAAATAATTAATATTATACGGTCCTTACCCCCAAGGTATTAAATATGAAAAACATCTCATTTAAGACCGGCGCTTTAGCACTAGTTTTAAGTTTATTTGTCACTCTTGCAATTCCCTCCTCTGCCAAAGCAGAAGCTATGGATGTAAACTTTAAGACTTACGATGGAGTAATCTTATCGGGGAAGTTTTACCCAAGTGCAAAGCCTAAGGAAGGCGCAACTGTAATTCTTCTGCACGAATTTGCAATTCGTAAGGGGGGCGATAGTTCTCAAGATGGTTGGGAAAAACTTGCGCTTGATCTTCAAGCTAAAGGCCAAACGGTATTAAGTTTTGATTTTCGAGGTCATGGTAAAAGCGTGAACATTGATCCAAAGTTTTGGCTAAACCTTCATAATAGAACCCTTCCTGGTGCTGCTTCTGCAAAACAGACTAAAATCAATTTCTCTGAATTTCCCGCCGCTTACTATCCTCACCTTGTGAACGATATAACTGCTGCTAAGGCATTTCTTGATATTAGAAATGATGATGGCGAAGCTAACACCTCCAATCTCGTTGTTATTGGTGCAGGTGAGGGTGCTACCCTTGGCGCCCTTTGGATGGCAAGTGAATGGCGCAGAGTACAATGTGAATCTGTTGATATTACTCCGGGTAGTGGAGTTTTAAACCTTAGGCCTGCACAGGCGAAAAAATTTATTCTTAAGCCTATGACCGCAGTCGACCCCGAAGGGACCGCACAATTGGCCGCTGTTTGGATTTCAATTAGCCCAACCCTAGGTGGCAAAAATGTTGCTACTCAACTTTCGGGCTGGCTTAGAGACATCAATATGCCCAGGCCTAGGCGAGTTCAAACCGTCTTCTTTACCGGAACTAAAGATAAAGCCCTTGATGATTTTTCTCTCGCACAACTAAAAAAGATTAAGCTAGGCTTTATCAGAGATAAGAAAGAGGGCGATCCCAAAACCAAATCGACTGGCAAGGAAGACCAAAAATGGACTGGCGAATTCAAATATGATTCTAATAAAGTTGGTAGCAAATTACTTGCCGAAGCTAACGATGATCTTGTTAATAATTATATGGCAGGCATTACTAAAAAAGGTGAGATCAGCCTACGAACCTTTAGCAAAAAGAAATCGGATGATGAAAAATCTGCTTTCTCTTGGATTAATGGCCTTCTGGATAAAACAGGAAATCCAGTTCCCCAATTAAACCTTTCTAACCTTATCTATGCCAAGACCCCAGGCGATGTACTCGGAATTCAGCCCCTACCAATCCGGATGATGGGCTTTACCAACTAATTTCTCTAGTGTCAATGCTAGTGGCTTCCCTGAAATCAACTTTCAGGGAAGCCTTCTTTATTTATTTAGGCTCTTTTTATAACGATGAGGATAACTCCGTTCTCACTGTTTCCAACAATTTCTTTGTAGCTTTAATACCATCGGTTTCACTTAACTTGCTACCTTCATATTCAATTCCAACATAACCATCGAACTTAGCGGCAAGAACGATTTTCATCATCTTGCGATAATCGGTTTTAGTTTCGTTACCTTTAGCATCGAAGTCGTGAGTTTTCGCACTAACGCCCTTAGCAAAAGGCATAAGTTCTTGAACGCCTTTATAGCGGTCATATTCTTCATCTTTGCTAACGCGGAAATTGCCGAAGTCTGGCAAAGTGCCACAAGTGGGAATACCGACTTTTTTGATGGTTGCAGCAAGCCAAGCGCCATTGCTGGATAAGCCGCCATGGTTTTCAACAATCACATTAATCTGCATTTTGCCCGCCCATTCAGAAAGCATGCGCAAGCCATCGGAAGCCCTATTCATTTGCTCTTCGTAAGAACCGCTGCTGCCCGCATTAACACGGATGGAATGGCAACCAAGGATTTTGGCCCATTCAACCCAGCGGTAATGATTCTCGACTGCGAGTGTACGCTTCTTTTCATCTGCATCACCCAACTGGCCTTCGCCATCGCACATAATCAAAACGCTTTTCACATTAAGGTCATCACATTTTTTGCGAAGTTCTTTGACATACCCATCATCTTTTTTCTTGTCTTTATAAAACTGGTTGACATATTCGACAGCGTTGATGCCAAATTCTTCTTTCGAGATTTTAGGGAAATCTCCAGCATCGATTTTCTTGCCAAAAATAGCCTTATGCAAGGACCATTGGGCAAGGGAAATATCAAATAGAAGTTTCACAGGCGCAGCCAACACCAACCCCGAACCAAAGCTAGAACTTAAACCAGTGGCAGTTAAGCAAGAAACAAATTCTCTACGATTCATCGTGGTTTCCTTTAAAAAAATCAGATAATCTAAACTGTTGAAATTATAAAGTAGAATCTGATAGATGTAACCAACAAAAACTTAGGAGTATTTAAATATGGCTTCGTCATTACTAGAAGAGTCGTGTATGAATGAAGCAATTCTTGAAGCAAAGAAAGGCTTAGAAGAAGGGGGAATTCCAATTGGTTCGGTTATTGAATACCAAGGGAAGATTATAGGCCGCGGCCACAATCGCAGGGTTCAAAAATCTAGTGCTATTCTTCACGGTGAAATGGACGCTCTTGAAAATGCGGGCAGATTACCCGCACATATTTACCGCAAGTGTACGCTTTTTACCACCCTTTCACCTTGTCCTATGTGTTCAGGTGCCATCCTTCTTTACCAAATTCCCAAAGTCATTATCGGAGAAAATAAAACCTTTATGGGTGAAGAACAACTTCTCCAAAGTAAAAAAGTGCAGATTATTGTAAAACAAGATCTTCGCTGTATCGAAATGATGCAGCAATTTATTTCTTCGTGCCCAAGTCTTTGGAATGAAGATATCGGAAAATAAGAACCAAGCAAAAGTCATCCATTACTTTTCTGCTTTAAGTAACATTTCTTTCACTTGAACCTTAGCACCATTAAGGCGCTTGCTTTGATGTGCGGCTTCCATAAAAGCAAAAATTTCGAGAGTTTCCTCTGCACTTACTGGAACCGGGGCGCCTTTAAAAAACTTCGCCATCTCTATTGCTATACCTTCGTAGCCCATGTATTTATCGTTTGTAGGAACCAACCCTTTAACCGGTACACCGTGCCCGTAGACTCCAGAAACGGAAACTCCTTTTTCGCCAAAAACAGTGGCACTGTATTTAATCGCCCCTGTTTTAATTCCACGGTAAGTTCCTATTCTGCCATCTGACCAAGTACCGGTTACCGATTCCGTAATTGGAGTCGAAGTGCAAGAAACTGCAACACAACCCTTACCCATAATTGCATAAAGTGCTTCAATGCTATGAAGTGCGTGCCAGTAAAGCTCTGCGTGATGAGAAATAGTAGGGCAACCGCCATAAATATCACAGCCCAAAACAGAACCAACTTCAGGATGATTTTTCATTCCAATAAAACCTGGGCTGAATCGATGTTGGGAACTTGTCCAGCAGGGGGTTTTGGTTTGTTCTGCTAAACGAAGTATTGCTACAGCATCCGAAAATGAAGCTGCAAGAGGTCGACCGATATAAACGCGTTTGCCAGCTTTCAACACTGCACTTGCTTGTTGCAAATGCTTGCGACCATCAAGGCTCATCACCATCACCACATCACAACTCGCAAGCAAATCTTCTATCGAATCAACCATTTTAACATCATACTTCAAGAGTTGTTCTTTCCATTTAGGTAGGCTAGAAACACTTTCGGGTATGTCACTGCTTGCTTTATCGGGAAAAGCAGCGACTACTTTTAAGCCGGCTAAATTTCCCATTGCATTGGGATCATTAAATAATTGCGTGTATGCAACCGCTTGGTAATTGTCGATACCCAGAACCCCAACACGAACAACTTTGGGTACTTGTGCCCAAAGAGTCGCACAGGGAATTGCAAGAAGAACTAAGGAAAGAAATCGCGTGAGAAAAAACTGGATCATAGGTCACAACTTTCAAAAAAGGTGTAGGTAGGAATATTAAAGCTAAACCCCTAGACCAAGAAAATAAAGCCAAAACTAGAAAGAAGGCCCAAATTAGGTAGAAATATTTTCTGCAAACTTCGCTATTATTAGTACAAACATTCTGGTTCCCCGCACATTCTCTAAAAAATCTCTGTTTTTACAATAATTTGGATTCTATTGCGTATCAAAATACGATAATTTATAATGTGATATACTTCGTGAGTAAGTTTTTTAACCCGCCTAATCGAATTATCCTGCCTTTATCTGGAGACCTAAAGATGGTTCAAACTCAAGCAAGGCGCGATTTATCACGCAGAAACTTTCTCAAGATCGGTGCGTTTGGGGCTGGTGGATTTACTCTTCCAGAATTGCTCAAGGCTGAAGCCGCAGCAGGTATCAAATCATCCCAAAAATCTGTCATCCTCATTTACCTGGTCGGTGGCCCTCCCCACCAAGATATGTTCGACCTCAAGCCAGATGCACCAAAGGAAATCGCTGGGCCGTGGAAGCCAATCGCAACCAATGTCAATGGCATTCAAATTTGCGAAGCCTTTCCTCTTCTTGCTAGTATGATGGATAAAATTACGATCATCCGATCCATCGTAGATAATCAGGCAGGGCACGATGCGATTCAAGTATTCAATGGCCACAACCCCAAGAAGTTAACCCCAGCGGGGGGATGGCCTCAGTTTGGTTCAACCATTGCCAAGATTCAAGGCCCTGTAGATAAAGCAACGCCACCGTTCATCAGTTTATGTTACACTTGCACTCACGGGCCTTATAACGAGCCAGGCCCAGGGTTTTTAGGTGCCTCTAATTCTCCATTCAAGCCAATGGGGCCTTCTCGTAAAGATATGATTCTTCAAGGCATTACCGTCAATCAATTAGGAGAAAGAAAAAATCTCCTTCAAAGTTTTGATAATATGCGACGCGATGCCGATGCCAAAGGTACCCTCAAAGGAATGGACACCTTCAACGAACAAGCATTTGGGTTACTGACCTCATCTCGGTTAGCAGATGCCCTTGATTTATCGAAAGAGCACCCCCGCACGGTTGAACGCTATGGTACAGGCGACCCAACAAAAATGATTGATGGAAATGGTGCCCCGCGTGTTCCCCAAAGTATGCTCGTAGCAAGACGACTTATTGAAGCAGGGGCCCGTGTAGTTACCCTTAATTACAGTAAATGGGATTGGCACGGAGGAATGAAAGCCGAGGGCCGTGATAATAATTCTATCTTCGTTCGCGAGAAAGAAGACTTCCCTGTTTTTGATAAATGCGTCAGCGCTTTAATAGAAGACCTTCACCTTCGAGGCCTAGATAAAGATTGCAGTGTAGTAATAATGGGAGAATTTGGCCGTACTCCTAAGATTAGCAATATTACAGGCCGGGACCATTGGCCCCAAGTAAACTGTGCCCTAATTGCAGGGGGCGGAATGAAAATGGGACAAGTCATTGGCGCAACCGACCGCATTGCAGGCGATGCTACGCAACGACCCGTTCGTTTCGGAGAAATTTACTCCACCCTCTATCACAACCTTGGTATTAACACCAACGAGATTACTTTGACCGACCTAAACGGCAGGCCACAGTTCTTGGTTGAAGATAATGCCCAACCGATTCAAGAGTTAGTTTAATATCTCAAAAATTACATCGCTCGTCCTCTCGGCTTGGATTAATCTCCTAGCCGGTGGATTGAGTTATGAATTACCCCTTGCACATCAGCGCCATCAGCAGACTTAACCGTATATTTAATTTCCATACACCAAGTTGGTTCCATGCCATCTATATCTAAGGTAATGGACTTGCCATTAGCAGAAAGCCTAGCAGCAGTAACTTTAAGAAACTTTTCATCTAGGTGCTTAGATCCATATTTTTCACTTCGTTTTAAAGCCCAAGTTTTCACACTGTAGTTGCTGATTGAGGTAGCAGATTTCTCTTCAATCAAACCACTAAAACCGATATTCATTCCACCTTTTCGGGCGTGAAGAGTTACGGGAAGTTCAACAGGTTTGCCCGTATATCGAATGCGATAAAAACCACCCGGGGCAGTCTGATTTCCAGCCCAAGCAAACATACCACAGCAATAAAGCTGCCCATCTTGTGGATGAAATCGACCTCTGGAAACACCCGTTGGGAATTGTGGAATAGGTAAGGCACACATTCCTCCCTGCCATTCTCCGCCAATTAGTTCGTGAGGAACCACATAAACTTTTCCATACCCATAGGAAAAATTTAATAACGAACCTTTGAGAGGTCCCCAAACATCACTGGTAACCCAAAGTAATTCGGAAGGCGACCTATCGAATTCATTAGTGATCCAACAAACTGGGTTCTTCATTGCAGAATCGGAAGAGTCGGTAATATCGTGATAGCCCCAAAAATTACCGTGGTAACTACCTTTTTCAACACGATTAATACGATTTTTAGGCATCCAGAAACCTTCCTGATCGGTCAAGAAAAAGCTCCCATCTGGGTTTAAACAAACACCGTTGGCAGCACGAAAACCCGTTGCTAATATTTCGGTATTACTACCATCTTTACTTACCTTCAAAAGTGTGCCGTGATGTGGCACCAAAGCTTTAAGTGCGTGCCTTGCAGATTTTGCATAGTAAAAATTCCCCTCTGCATCAACCTGTAACCCCATCGCAAATTCGTGAAAATGATCTGTCACCTGATGATCATTATTAAAACACTCATAAAAATCAGTCTCACCATCACCATTTAAATCTCTTAGAATCACAAGCTGATCTCTACAAGTAAGATGTACAATGTTATTAATAATCTTAAGGCCCAAAGGTTGAAACAATCCAGAAGCAATTCGCTTCCAAGTTAAACCTTTTTCAAGCGATGCCAAACCTTCAACAAGCCAAACATCTCCATCCCAAGTGCAAACTGCAGCACTCTTGCCATCCGCATAAAAATCTAAGCCAGTAAGCCTCATCTGACAGTTCCAAGGGTTACTTGTTGGATGGGTAAGCACATCAATCTCGAATGCTTTTTTATCTTGCCCTAAAATCGGCTGAGTTTTTAACACATCGGGCCAGCGCTTTGGCCCACCACTTATAAAAGGCTCTAGGCTAAAAGCTGCTGTCGCTGTTTTTGCAAATGCTTGCAGTTGATTTAATTCACAATCCGATTGCAATACTTTGATAAGCTTTGATGATTCAGATGCTGGTATTTTCAAAAGTTGAAAGCCATCTTGGATCATTAAAGAGGCTTGAGAACCAACAACGCTACAACTTGTACCAACCGGGGCTACTCGCAGAATTAAATCTCGACTTGATTTTCCTACATTCAAATTACGAATGTAAACGACTTTCCCCTCAGGAGTTATCTCATACGCGGGCATCTCTAAAACATTGGTATCCCCGACGGTGTAAGCAATAATTGCTTGGTTGCCATAATGATACATTCCAAGATACTTTGCCCAAGTTTTAGGTAATGGGCCGTAAAGTTTACCATCCCGCCCTTTAAACCTAGGATCTTCGAAGGATCCGGTTTCAGGGTTAGCCCAACCCGGCCCGACTGGGTTAGAAAACCTTACATTACCCGAAACCCTTGGATGAATTCCGTGTCTGCCATTAAAATTAATTCCGTTATAATCGATGAAACTTTCACCGTCCCAAGCTGCCGCCATACGCATTGTGTCGTGATCAAAAAGCGTCCACTGCTTGCCTCTAGTGATCCCGCCTGCACCGCTATCAAGCCTGACGGCAATTCCTTTGTAAGCAAAGTTTCCTTTATCGCCGACTTCTATGGTTGCCATCATTGTTGGTCCATAATTCATAACAACCCAAGGTTCAATATTAGAAGGCTTGGGGCCTCTGGTGCTGCCTTTAGGTAAGGTTTCTAAGTAGGCTAAATCCATTGCAGAATATTGCGAAGGGTTAAAAGGCTTAAGAAAAGCTTCTCTAATATAATGAATAACATCATATTTTTGCTCGGGAACCATCCAGGTTTGGGGAGTCATAATTGCATAACCGTGGGTCAGAGTCTGGTACATTTTAAAAGGGTCTGCACCATTTTTGAACTTACCTTCAGCAAAACGAAGCGAGGTAGGTAAGGAGCCAACCATTTCTTTTGTACCGTGGCAATTAGCACAAACCCTTACATAAATTGCCTCGCCCCTTTTAAAACTTTTGGCATCGAGGGTGTTTAGCATCCCCGCGTGATCGATCTCTTTTTCATATTCAGGCACTGGCAAGGTTGCAAAGAAGGAAGAAGCTGGCCTCATTTGCTTCGCATATTCTGGGCCTTTTTCGGCCATCTCGATTACAAACCTTGCCAAGTCTAAAAACTCTTGCCTTCCAGATAAAACATTGATCAATCCATCAGGCATCATCGATGCACCTTTATTATTTTTTTCTTCAATATCTTTTTTCAAAATAGTGATTAGCTTCCCATCTAGGGAACCATCACGAATAGAAATAAAATCTGTTTTTTCTTCGGCTATTAGCCCCGTTAAAGTTTTTCCCGCTTTAGTCGTAATTATAAGTGTTTCAAAACCTTTCTTTATCACCTTTGATGGAAGCAACATCGATTCCACAAGGTAGGCATCATTCGTTTCAGGATAAGATTTAGCTAATTCGGGACCATATTTGTTCGTACTATCGCCTGAGGCGTGGCAACGAATACAAGCCATATCTTGCCTGAAGAAAACCAGCGCACCCCTACTGGCATTCCCAAGGCTTCGAACATCTTTAACCAGCCCAGTGAGATCTTCTTTATTAAGCTTTTGTTGCAGAGTAAGCATTGGTTCAGCAGAAAAAACAGTTGAAGCAAGAATTGTTAAAGATAAAAAGCTTATGGTATGCGAAAGACAATGCATTTATAATTTTCCTAATAGTAGTTTAAAACATTGAACTAAGTGTACAGCAGTATAACTATTATTAGGCTTTAGTTGAATAAAAAAGAAACAGATTAGTCATAATCAAGGTTTTAAAAGCAACTTTTTCGACGATCGAAAGAATACCCCTGAACCACCATTTTGCTTCGCATCGGTATCATAAAAAATAGTACCTAAAGTAGCATTATCCAATTCCACAGAACGAGGGCAGGCACGCCCTCCAATAGGCCGACCTGGATTGTAAAATACAATTGGCTGATCCATCTTCCAAGATTTTCCATCATCGTTGGAAACAATAAAGTTTATAACCTCGCCCCCAACGCCTGGCCCAAGTATTTGCGAAGCTAGAAGAGTCCCATCTTTTAATACAATCATCTGCTGACGCCACCCCTGCGAAGAAACATCGGGAAAAGGTTTTACATCTTCCCAAGTTTTTCCCTGATCAATCGAACGTTTTCCCAAGCCACTAATTAAAGTGCCCTTAGGGGTTTTAACCATAGGTACTAGACCGTGTTTAACCCCATCACCAAGTGGGGATTCTTCTTCCGTTTTGGGATTATAAATTACTGTTCGATCCATTAAGGGCAAAAGCCAAGCATCTTGTGAAAGTTCAACAAAGGGGTGTCTAATCACACTTTCAATTTTCTCATCCTTGTTCTTGTTTAGATTTTTTGGCTTGCTCCAAGTCAAACCATCATCCTCACTAATAGAAAAAGCAACAAAGCGCGACTTTCCTTTTTCACCAACAGGAAACCAAACATTCCAAGCGTGTACTAAGTTGCCATTCGCTAAAGTAGTAAGCGATCCAGGATAAACCTGCGTGCCAACCGTAGCAGGGAAAAGCACAGGCTTCGACCAAGTCTTTCCTTTATCTTCGGAACGAGTAATGAGATAAGGCTTGAATTCGCTTTTACAAAAAACCGCAATAAGTGTGCCTTTGTTGCTGATACAAAGGGCTGGATGAATATGACCACTTACCCCAGTTTCGATTCGAACCAACTCAGATAATTCTGGTCTTTGAGCAAACAACAACGAGGCAGAAATCAAAAACAAGAAAACTGATATAGGCATTCGCATCGCTGTTACTCCCAAACGGTGAAAATTATTCTTTCATAAGAATAGGAACATTACAAAAGGTTAAAGCCGCTATCCCATTAGCGCCTAGCAACAAGTTATTACCATTCCACGCCTTACTATCAAGGTAAGTAATGGTATTCGCCTTCGAAGGATTTTTTAATTTAAGGGTAATGATGTTGCCAGCAGAACTGCCAGAAGTTAGTTCTCCAGAAATTCCCTCTAGGTTGAACTGTGTAATTAAGGTATTAGCCCACTTCACCTCTTGGTCAAAAACCAACTTAATTTCAGATTTTTCTGAGTTAGAAAAACTAGCCTTAAGAAGGTTTGCAGGTGTAATCGAGGTAAGAAAACTTTTGCCATACAGATCGCGTTCCATCAAGGGGCAAATCATTCGGGCAAATTCCGCATAACCTGCTGCAGGAAAATGACAACCCCCAGGTGGATTAATCCCTAAGGTTGACATCACACTTAAATTCGAAAAGTAATTAGGCAGTGACCTCTGTACTTCCCTTAGCATATTATCGGAACCCTTAACCCCCATCGAGCAAGACTTAGGCCAAATTTGAAAAACATAATAATTCTGAAGGTTGGGAAAATCATTTTTCCACGATGCAGAGAGATCTACAAAAAAATTGAGATAGGTTTCCCAACCATAACCACCTGTCGGGCCATCTGCCCCTTGATCATTCTCACCCTGATGCCAAATTACCGCCTTAATCCCGTGGGTAAGCCCAGCCTGCCTAACACGCCAAAGTAATCTTCCATAAATGGTAGAAACATCTTCTGGATCCATATTATTCCGCTGATGCTGATCAATACGAGAGCCACCAACAGCACCATTGATAAAGCAAACCGGAACTTTATTTGCTTCAACCAACCTTTTACCAAGCTCCATACCCCAGTAACCAATCTGTGCCTTTTCACCTTTCTGCCCACGATAAGAAGCATTATCCCAAACTTTTAATCTAGACCCATCGGGGCTACCTGAGGTCGATCCAAAACTTCGAACCCAATTACTATCAGTTGAAGGCGTTTCTTTACCAAAATCGGTTGCAACCGCGTTTGATTGCCCTTGAATAATATACGCATCACCACAAACAATGTTATTTACCTTCCGTAAAACAACTACCATATCATCCTTTACAAACCCGAATTCAATCCTATAGTTGACCAAGGCAGGTTTCAATTTAACTGAAAAAGCATACGAATTACCATCACTAGGTTTTTGAAATTCCTGTTTGAAAAGCTTTCCCTCTTCAAAAACCTTAAGGAATATTCGATCAGCAGGTTGCTCTAGTTTGCCATTATAAAAAAGGGTTCCTTCATTTTTATCATCACGGGGGTAAAACTGATTATCTTCGGGCTTCTCATCGGCACTAGGCTTGCGATTAACCCATAAATCTTTTTTAGGCTCTTTCACATCCAAAGTAATTGATTTAATGATTTCTGCACCACCGTTATTGATGGCAAGGGTAACAGTCATTTTTCCACTATTTTGGGCTCTTTTTAATAATAATTTCTCGGGCATAACTTCCTTGATAACAGCAATACCCGAAACATTCCAACTGTAATGGATCTGCCCCGCGCCCTTACTTGCCATCGCTTCAAGATTTGAAAGAACGGGAACAATTTCAATCGGCTGCCTACCATCCCATTGCGTAGGCGCATTCAAGGTAAAAAGGGGCTCTGGAATATCTTCACGAATGACAACTGGAATTTCAATAGAACGAATTTCATTTGGAAAAATCGCTTTAAGCTTAACCACCTGATTTGTATCACTAGTCACTCTTCCAGCTTCAACATTAAAAGAAAGTAAATCCGTAGCTACCACGGTTTCCTTACCTCCTTTGTTAATGGACCAATAAAGCTTTTGTGCCCCTTTTACTTCTGCCTTTATCGTTACCGTTTTTCCCTCAAGGATACTTACCTCTTTTGTAGATACTTTAAATTCATCCCCGGAAGAAACTAAGAGACCAGATGCGGTATGAAGAGGCTTCTGATTTTCAAATTGTAGCTTTATCCAATCGGGAGAACGGGAAACCTTAGAAACACGAACCTCATCAACATCGCCTATGTAGTTATAATTGTTGTACCAACCGCCAATCCACATTCGAGCAGGGGTAGGAATATCTAAAATGGGAGAAGAATTGCCATCGAGTATTCCATTGACATAAACTCTGGAATTTCCTTTTTCGTAAGTATGCACAACTTGAACCCATTCGTTCAAGTTGATACTTCCCCTTGCCTCAACATCTGCAAAGTAACATTGAATTGCAATGCGTGGCGGGCTAAGAATATTCATCATTATTTTTCCAGGCTTTTGCTCTTTTCCCCAAGCTACTACAGTGCCATTTGGCTTAGCAGGTTTAAACCAAGCCTCGGTACTGCTTGGGTTTGCAGCAGTAGAAAATCCAGCGATATTCTCACCAAGAGCAATTCCCTGTTTGCCTGAAAATCGCCTACCTCGGCCAATGATTCCAGCAGTATCAGAGGTTCCCTGATCTTTAGGATTTAAAGAGTTAGTACTATCATCCAAGCTTTCATCCATATGAATTACAGCAGCATAACCATTGGATTCATTGAACACACTCGGCCCATTAGATTCACTTGCAGCGCTAGTTTTGCCCCAATGAAGATTAATCTTTTGTCTTTGATTTCCTTCAATAACAGGAATTTTAACCCAAATACTTGCACTACCATTCTTGGTATCCCAATGCTCAATTTGATATTTAAGCGCCTTGCCTTTGGAATCGGAAAACCGAATATCGTGGCCATTAGGCTTAGCTTTACTGAAATCAAAAAAGTCTTTCTGAAGTCGAACTAAAAAGGGAAAATCAATAACTTTAGCATCTGCTGGAAGGTTTGCCCCATCAGGCGTTGTAATAATGAAGAAGGGTGCGGTATGCTTCCATTCTTGATATTGCCCAAAAAGAGAAGAAGAATTCATTCCTAAAGTAATCACAAAAACTAGAAAAAAAGCTAGCCTATTCATAAGAATCTTTCGGAAATAAGAAGTTGCGAAATTTACAAATACACCTAAACGAATTAAAGAATACTATAAAGTAACAGGCAGGAGTGATCAACGAAACTAAAATTTGAAAAGGATTCTAGCGGGGTTTTAATTGCTCTTTGGCTAAACTAAAAGAGGAAAGTAAAAGTCGCCCTAAATCATCGCGCCTCTCTGCATATTTTTCAGCCTCTTTTGGCTTTCCATCATATACTTTTGGGTCATCAAAAGGCGCTAATATGCGCTTGCGAGATGTTTCAACTTTTGGGCAATCTTCTTCATCACAAACAATCAAGGCAATAAAATCTTTCTGTGGGTTTTTTACATCACCATAATGCTTCGAAAATTCTAACGACTTTGCTTTGCCACCCGTTCCCCAATTCACCCAGTAATATAAATTCTCCTCACCCTTAACCCCTGCGGCAGCTTTTTCGCCTGACCCTTCAATTTGAAAACCAACCTCACTAAGCGCCTTGATCGACCTGCTGTTAAATGCACTAGGAATAGTACCCCCGGAATAAAAACGCACCTCATTAAAACCATAATAGGCTGCAGAAGCATTACCCATAGCTGCGCCCATCATACTTCTTCGAGAATTTCCGGTGCAAATAAGAATAATAGCAAGTTCCTTCGCTTGGCTTTTTTCAGCTAGGGGATCTTCAATTGCTTGATAATGTTTAAGAATGACCTCAGCTAATTCTTTTCGAGCTTTTTCGTGGATAGGCGCCAAGGGTTTATCTTCCTCTACCAACTTTTGTAGGTGTGAATAAATCTTAGGTGTTAACACACTTTTGGTTTCAGTAAGTTGTTCTTTTTGTGCAACAAGAGCCATCACGAATAAAAACAAATTTGTCATTTCAAAACCTTTCTTACCCTAAAATAACAACTTCAACTAAGAACATTTTTGTTCGGAAAGTGACGGGTGTCAACAACCTAAAAGATAAAAACGAGAATAAAATGTTTCTCGTAAATACTGTGCTAACTAATTTCAAAGAGCAAAGAACAGTTTAGAATGGCTTATTAGGCAAGAACTTTTCATCTAATGTAATCACCGCTCGCAAACCACATTGGCGAGATAACAACTGCGTTAGCTGCGGATAGACTTCAATTCGGTCAAATAGCCGTCTGAGCACGGCGTTTGGCCTCAACCATGGCGGAAGCCGCCCTGATAGTGCAAGGTGTCAATTCATCGCCAACCGTGAAAGTAATACTAAATCCCACCTCAACCTCCTTGGCCAAGTCGCCCATGTCCAGTTCGTCCCAAAAGAACGCGAAGTCATCATCCGGCAACAACTTCTCTGCAGGGTAACCCATGTGCTTGGCAAAAATACGTCGGATTTCCCTTGGGATATGTGAAGACTCCTCGGACTCCGCGAAATAGCGCCGGAGCATTTCGCCGTCCGGCACTGATTCGCGCAGGGCCAACTCCGCGTGAAATGCACGGCCCCGACGAAGATTCGGATCGAGGAGCCACATAAGCACACAGATCACCGCCGCACACAACGCAATGAACAGCCATCCCATACCGAGAACCCTCCTGCGGCTAACGAAACAGGTCACCCACCCGGCGGCATAAGTGGGCTACGAAGTCCCAGAAACGAATGATGCCGCTAGGTCGGGTGCAGCGTTTGGTTATACCCGTCTTCTGTCCACGGCGACGCTCCCACTCGGCGACAAACTTGGCGAAGCCCGCAGCGGTATCTGGAGCAACTTGCTTGGGGGAACAAGTGGCGTAGAAGTCGGACACATTGTCCGCAAACTCAAACACTGCCGACCGCCACTCCTCCCAGCCCACTGGCCACTCTCGCCCATCAGATGCACGGATGACAACACCGGCTCCCCTGATCTGGTGGAAGACTTCGAAGTCCTCGCCGTTCGGGCACCCTAAGATGACCACATCAGGTTAAACCCACAGCACGGAAAAAGGTGCTCACCGACCGGGGAGTCGCGGCTGTGAGGGACGGATAGCGTGCGGAGCAGGTAGAGTGCGGCCGCGCTGACGGTCAGGTCGCGCCTAGCCGGTTGGACGAGCGTGTCGTCGCCGATGCGAAACTCGACATCACCGTGGGCGCACAAGTCGGCTGGGTCGTCCGCCGACCCCTTGATCCATTGCAAGTTCACCGGTCGAAGAACTACCATCATGCGGTGCCCTAACAGGTATTCGTTTGTGCAAGCTATCTCGGTCAACATTGCGCCTACACAAATTATCTTCAGCGACGACAAGTCGCAGAAATGGGCGTAATGATTACAGAATTAGCCTATTAGCAAGTATGACGATGAGAAAAATCCCGTCAAGAAGAAAGTAAAAAAGATGGCCCTATC
>JBDNHI010000104.1:0-75903 GCA_041694635.1 Gemmataceae bacterium
CAATTGGCATTGCTCCCGTGATTGGTTGGGTACGCTCTGCTTCCATAGCTGTTGCATTTAATGGGGTGGCTATTAGAAAATTAATGAAATCGTTTTCCGTTACTTTTGCCTTGCTCATAGGTGAAAGTTTAATTAAAATAGTAATTATAGGTAAGACCATTTTTGTCCAACTGCGTAAGTCCTATACTTAATATATAATTAAGTATTTGATTTGCTGTTCCAGCGGTTGGATAAACCTTTATAAAAATCAATGCGCCGGTCTCGGTAAAAGGGCCAATTTCTTCTGGTGTCTTCAATTGTTTTTCTCGAGCAAGTAGAGACAATCACCTCATCATTTTGATGTATAGAATGTTGTTGATATCCTCCATAAGTATTTAATATGTGTGAATTTCCATAAAATTGCAAGCTACCCCCCAATTGGTTTTTTTCAATTCCAACTCGATTTACCGCAGCAACATAAATTCCGTTAGCAATTGAATGTGATTTATGCATAGTAAGCCAAGCATCAGTTTGAGCTATCCCATATATTTTTTTTTCATGAGGATGCCAACCTATTGCTGTTGGATAAAAAATAATTTCAGCACCTTCTAATGCAGTAAGCCTAGCAGCTTCAGGGTACCATTGATCCCAACAAATAAGCACGCCCACTTCAGCAAATGGAGTTTTGAAAGACTTAAATCCAAGGTCACCTGGTGTGAAGTAATATTTCTCATAGAAAAGAGGATCGTCTGGAATGTGCATTTTACGATAAATGCCAATAATATTTCCATCTGGGCCTATGACGACGGCAGTATTGTGATAAATTCCAGCAGCTCGTTTTTCAAATATCGATCCAATTACAACGCAGCGGTTTCGCTTGGCGCATTGTGATAATGCATCCGTAGTAGGGCCTGGAATCGGTTCAGCTAGATCAAAAAAAGAAGGGTCTTGTACTTGACAAAAATAAGGGGTAAGGAACAATTCCTGTAAACAGATTATTTGTGCTCCCTTGCTTGCGGCTTCATCAATTCCCAATATTGCTTTTTCAAGATTTTTGCAGGCATTTTGCACGCAATGCATCTGGACCAAACCAACCTGAAAAAGATCGTCCGTTTGCATCTTATTTTTTCCAGAATTAAGGGTTCATTCTCATCAAAAAGTTTATGATAGTTATTACACCCACAATGTTTAAGCTATTAGAAATCCTTTGATCAGTCTCGGAGTTTAGATTTGAAAGAAAATACTTCTTGTAATTTGACATTCCAAATTCAAATGCATTTGGAATGCTTAAAGCTATCTGGTGTTGAGTGGTTGCAAAAAACCAGAGATATTTTGCCTAAAATCGAGACGCCCGTTGTTAATCATCTCTCAACTATTTTTCCTGAAAAAACTTCTGCTAACCCAAGTCATCCTATAAAACCAGTTTCAGATGAAATTACAATTCCCCCCGCTTTGGTAGAAACTGGAAACTTAGAATTAGTAAATCATTCTCAATCTACCATTAAGTCTTTAACTATTTCAGAACGGGCAACTATTCTTGAAGTTCTTAAGTTAGAAGTTGCAAGTTGTAAAAAATGTTCTCAGTTAGCGAAATCAAGAAAGCAAACAATATTTGGCAAAGGGAAGTTAGACCCCGAGGTATGTTTTGTAGGCGAAGCCCCAAGTTTCCTTGAGGAAGAAAAAGGCGAACCCTTTCAGGGTGATGCTGGGGTGATGCTTGATAAAATCATTAATCTATGTGGTTGGCAGCGTGATGATGTTTATATGTTAAATATAATAAGCTGCAGTCCCCCTGATGAGCGCTTGCCAACTACCAATGAAATATACAACTGTAAGTGTTTTCTTGAAAAACAATTAGCATTAGTGAACCCTAATATTATTTTTTGTTTGGGTGGATTTGCGGCACAAAGTTTATTAGGTAGTAAAGTCCCTGTTAGCAAAATGCGAGGCAATTTTTATCAGTGGAAAGGTATTCCTACCTTATGTACCTACCATCCCATGTCAATAATAAGAAATCCTGAGAAGAAAAAAGATATGTGGGAAGATTTTAAAATACTGATGGCCCATCTAGGACGGCCTATTGCACTGCGTAGTTGAATGAATTTTTGATTGTGCATTAAGTTTTATTATGGGCTAAGATTTTTTCAAAAATAGCCGAGAACTCTACAGGTGGATCTATGAAACTGTTGCCATGTCTTGCGGGTATTTCGTTTAAAAATCGATTTTTGAGTAAAAAAATGATATGTAAAAAATGTCTTCGTAATTCAGACTCATTCACCAATTTTAAATAAGTTGTTTTAACAGAATTATAGTCGTTTAGGTCAACAACAAGGTGTTTGAATGGTTCTCTACAGTAGGTATCAAAAGCTTGCTCAAGGTTGTTAGCTTGCAAAATTTTGAAACCTCTGTTTTGTAAAAAAGCTTTAGCAAGTATTCGTTTCTGATCACTTTGAATTACCAGAAAAACAGTAGAAATGGGAGTAGATTTTTCAAGCCCATATTCTGCTTGCATTTTTTTTCTAATAGCACCAATCGCAATTTGAACTTGAATAAAATTTTTGTATCTTGATTTGGGGTCTACTGCCAGCATATTTTTGATAACAGGTAAAATTTCCACAGGAATTGTTTTTTCGAATTCTAAATTGAAAACAAGTTGAAATTTACCGCTATTATAAAAATCTCTTCTTTTTTCATAAGTACCAGGCAAAGGGGATTTACCCGTTAGCAGGTGATAGAAAAGGCAACCCGCAAAAAAAATGTCTGCTTGAGTGTTTTCAGGCGATTCACCAGTATGTTTTGCTAATCCAGCATATTCAAATGAAATGGGCGGATTTTTTATCGTAGCATTTAAACTTGAAGTCGTTCCATATCTAAAATTGTTGATTTTAGGGCTAAGCGGATTCTCTAAAAGTATTTTCGTACCAGTGAAATTCCCATGCGTTATTCCAATACGGTGAAGATGAACAAAAGTTTTGCTTATTTCTTCCATAATGACCAATGTTTCTGGACAACTCAAAAAAGTCTTGATATCAAGCCAGTCATAAAGTGTACCTCCTTTAATCCATTCAGATGCAAGGTAAGGCGGAATCTCGTTATTGCCAAGATGGATGTCGGTAAATTTACAAAGATTAGGATGTTCAATATTTTCAAGAATATGAGCCTGCCTAAGAAAATAATTGGTTTCATCATTGTTTCCCAAACAGCGTTTGCGAAGTACTTTTAAGGCAACAAGTTCACCAGTGTTAATACTTTTAGCTTTATAAGTTCGCCCAAGTTTTCCAAATCCAACGGGAGTAAGAAGTTGATAGCCATCGAATAAGATTTGAGTGCCGTTACCACTTAGGAGTTTATTAATCTGCCAAGCCGTAAGGAGATTTTTCTTAGTGAGTAGTTTGGGATCAATGGACTTATTATTATCGTGAATAAGTTCAGAAAGAATTCCATCCGCAGACGAAGAATCGATGAGTCCGAATCTTTGAGCAATTTGCACCAACCCTGTGAATTCTTCAATTTCCATAATAAATAGTATTGCATGAAAAAGATTGATATTAAAATAAATAGAGATTATCTTGCCCAAATTACTGAAAACCACAAAATATTGGTACTTTAGCTAGGTAAGCTTAGTTTGAGTGAATAAAATAAATAATCTTCATTTATAAAACTCGTATTGAAGGAAATAAGCATCGAGGTTATCAGCATTAATTGCATAATTAATTTTAATTGGGAACAGAAACTTAAAAGTTGGTAAAACGATCATGATTTTTTATAGAAGATTGGGAAAACGAATATTGATTCCAACGCTTATGGCTGGCTTGTTTATGCCTGCATCGGGTTGTGCTACTTTTTGGGATTCAGTAACAAGCCGTGAGTTTAGGGTTGCTGATTTATTTAAAAGGCCAGATCCACCTATGGTTGTGTTAGAAAAAAGTGTGGATGGTGATAAAAGAGCTGCTGCCCTTGCAGCACTTAAAGAACCACTACAAAATAAGGGAACGGCGGAAGAACAAGAGAAAGTTTTCAAAGTGCTTTCAGATGCTGCGTTAATCGATCGGCAAGCGCTTTGCAGATTGCAAGCGGTATCAACCTTGCGAAGTTTCAAAGACTCAAGAACACCTGAAGTTTTACAAGATGCTTACTATAGGGCATCAAATTTTAGTCCTGAAACAGCAACCGTAATTAAATGTCAGGTACTAGATTCATTGGGGGAAGTAAGATCGCCCTCTGGGCTTGAATTACTTGTGAAAGTTTTAAAAGAACCAGCGGTGGTGGGTTCCGAGCAGGATCGCCAGCAAAAAGTGGATGAAAGAATTATAGCCGCCAAGACATTGGGGAAATATAAGGATTATCAAGCCTCTGAAAGTTTGCTTTCGGTGCTTCAAAATGAACAAGATGTTGCATTAAGAAATTGTTCTCGAGATTCATTACAATCAATTACAGGAAAAGAAATCCCTGCAAATTACGAAATGTGGGCAAAATTCCTGCATGAAGATCCAAAAGTAGAAGAAAAACGAGGTTTCTTGCAAAAGATATTTTATCCCAAGACATCGGTTAGATAACTAATTATCTTTCTTTGGTTTGCCTGCAGGAAACAAAATAACCGTATCAATCGCTGGCTGATAAGTGATTCCTAAAGGGTCTAGAATATTTGTAAGCCAAACAGCTAAGGGAATATTTTCTGCCGCCAGTGCTTTTGCTGGCTTTTTATCTGCATCATCAATCATCATATCTGCAAAAGATTTTTTGTTAATTTCAATTTTGATATTAAACTTTTTGGAAATCTCATCAAGCAACTCTTGTAATGGTTTTTCCTTTCCTTCTTCCACTGTAACCTTTGATTCAAGAATTTTCTTTAAAATATCACTGGGTGCTGGAGCATCGATAGTGGAAGGATTTTCGGAGATGGCCTCTTTAGTTTTGGTTATATGGTAAAAAGGTTTAGGAAAATCCCTGTCTCTCATACAAACTAATAGTCCATTGTTGGCAGCTATGAAAATACGATCAGTAGTTCGGTTAATAACTGGAAAAACAAAGTCGTGAATATCCCAAGTGGTTAAGTAAGCACCATTGTTACGATCAATAATCACCATCCTACCACTTTTATCAAGGGTGTAAATGAACTTGGTATTGGCAGCAATTACACGATCAGATTTTTCTTGAGATGTGGAAAGTCTGTTGCCATAATTCATATTCCACATAGGTAACCCATCTTGTCGAGAAAGCTTGAATAAACCATTCCTTTCACCTGTTACAAAAATTTCGTCATCAGTAATGAATGGGCGATGGTGTACGGTACTTCCAACCGTATACCGCCATAGAAGTTTTCCCGTATGTAAATTAACAGCATGAAGGTTGGCATCCATTGAACCAATGTAGGCAATAGAATCGTCAGAAATCGATTCAAGTTCCTTTGGTTTATCGCCATCTTTGCTCGCATCTGGAGTTACGAAATTTTTAAAATAAAGCGAGGGAGCAACGATAACGGGCTTATCTGTGGAGTATCCAGGGTTTGTTTCAAGCGTGACAAGTGCAACATCTGAATGCTTATTTAAAGCGATTAATAAACCATTTTGACCAACTGCGCAAACAATTTCAGGAGTGACAAGAAGAGGAAACCCAAGAATTAATCTAGATTGGAATTCCCAAATAAGTCTCGGTTGGGGTCCTCGTGAACGAGAATTACCACTTCCAGATGAAACAAAAGCAGATAAATCTTGCTCATTTTCTGGGACTTCGGTAATGACTTTTTTTGTCTTTTGGTTGTAAAAATCTGATTTTTCATGACCCATAAATTGTCCATTAGGCTTAAACATCGGTAATGCATAGCAATAAATTCTTTTATTAACTCCCGACAAGAAAAGATGGTGCTTATCAACCGTTGGGGGTGCATTGATGGCAATAGAAAAACTGCTTTGCCAACTTATGCTGCCATTTCTTCGATCAAGGGTGTATAGGTCATTTTCGTTAACAGCAAAAATAAACTTGTCATTAAAAGCAAGATTGTAAACGACTTGATAAGGCTTACCGAAATTAGTTTTCCAAATAACCTCGCCCGTTTCTGAATTAAAAACAATGATCGTGCCACTTCTTGTCTGGGCAATAACTTGTGAATCAGCAATTTGAATATCGTGGTATCCATCTCTTTTCCCCTCCATAGGGGAGAAGGCACGCCAAAGCATTTTCAAATTTAGTCGATCAAGTATTTCTTGGCTAGGTATTTCAGGTTGGGTATAAATTTTAAGATTGTCTGCCGCTTGAGCAGAAACCCCGAAAATAAGGAATAACAGAATGTAAGCAAATCTTCGCATAATAAAATCTCTTATAAAAATCATATCAGTAAAAATCTACCATAGAAAAAAAAGCTATTTTTAAGTTTTATAAGATAACTTCCAAAACCAATACTGATTAAGACAATTTAGGAAAACTTTTACGATTATTCCTTTTTTTCTGAAAGAAACTAGACAGAATTCCCGAGCATTCATCTTCTAGAACTCCGCTTACTACGGTACTACGATGATTAAGCCTATCATCGGTTAAAAGATTAAAAAGTGAATGACAAGCCCCTGCTTTCGGATCCATACAACCATAAACAACCCAAGGAATACGAGATTGTACAATAGCCCCTGCACACATTGGGCAAGGTTCTAGGGTTACATATAAGATACAGTTTTCAAGGCGCCAAGATTTTAAATGCTGAGAAGCTTGGGTGATCGCAATCATTTCAGCGTGGGCGGTTGGGTCCTTAAGCATTTCCCTTTGATTATGTGCTCTAGCGATGACCCCATCTTGGGCTGAAACAATGATGGCCCCAACAGGCACCTCATCCTCTAACTCAGCAAGTTTTGCCTCTTCCAAAGCGAGTTCCATATGCATTTTGTGGAACTGGTGCCTTGGGTCAGAAAGTTCTAAATTAAATAAATTAATATCCATTTTATGAGATTTCTTGTTTGTAAAATACCATTCAAAGTTTTAATAATTTAGATTATAACCTATGATGTATAAGTTGACTTTAAACAAAATTATTATTGAGGTGTTCAATGTTTTCAATTGATAAAATTCAGGAAAAATTACAGGAATTCGGGCTCGATGGCTGGTTGCTCTATGACTTTCGCTTTTGTAACCCCCTCGCCCGAAGGGTTCTGGGTTTGTCGGAAAAACTTTTCTTAAGTCGAAGATGGTTTTATTTCATTCCTGCATCAGGTGATCCGGTTAAAATTAATCATAAAATTGAACCAACCGCTCTTAATGGTTTTCCTGGTAAGCAGATTATTTATCTCCGCTGGCAAGAATTAGAAAATGCTTTGTTGACTGCTCTTGCTGGAAAACAAAGGATTGCTATGGAATATTCGCCTAATAATGCAATACCTTATCTTTCACGGGTTGATGCGGGAACCATAGAATTTATTAAATCCCTTGATAAAGAAATTTTGTCTTCAGGGAATTTAATACAAATCTTTGAATCTTGCTTAAACAAAGAGCAATTTCAATACCACCTTGATGCAGCTGTTCATACGCGCGAAGCTTACGAAATAGTCTTTCGCTTTATCGCAGATTCAATTCGCAAAAATATTGAAATTAAAGAGAGTAGTGTTATTCATGTAATATTAGATCATTTTGCAAAGCATAACCTTTTTACGGATCATCCACCGATCGTTGGTGTAAATTCCCATAGTGGAGACCCTCACTATTCTACTTCCAATGAAACAGACCGGAGTATTAAAGAAGGTGACTTTATTCTTGTAGACTTGTGGGCGAAATATCATGTTCCTAATGGAGTCTATAGCGATCTAACTCGCACTGGATTTGTAGGAACCGAAGTTCCTGAAAAGTTTACTAAGATTTTTGACATAGTCGCAAGTGCCCGTGATGCAGCAATAGAAAAAATAAAATCTTCTTTTTTTAAAGGTGTTTCGGTTGAAGGTTGGGAGATTGATAAGGCCACCCGTGAAGTCATTGAAAATTCTGGTTATGGGCCTTATTTCTGCCATAGGACAGGACATTCAATAGGAAAAGAAGTGCACGGCAATGGGGCAAATATTGATGGATTGGAAACGAATGATACCCGGGAAATTCTTCCTGGAAGTTTGTTTTCCATTGAACCAGGTATTTATCTCGAGGAATTTGGTGTGCGCAGCGAAATTAACATCTTTGTAGACTGGGAAAAAAATGTTCATATTACTGGTGGTGAACCCCAGAAATTTATCGTTCCTATTTTAAAAAACTATTAGTGGTTATTCTTTTATTAAGTAATATTCCGGGTACTGCAGCAACAGGGATTTATGAGTTCCTGTTGCAACTATGTGCTGATTTTTAAATAAATAGATTCGGTCACATTGTGAAAAAGTGATTTCACTACCGCCCAAGAAAATCACTGTTTTTTCAGATAATGTTTTATGATAAGCCGATTGGATTAAATCATCGCCTACTGAAGATTCTGGTTCTTCGATAACCAATGTTTTTGTTTCCAAATAAATGGCCCTAGCAAACCCTAAAAGAAACTGAAATAAACTATTAAATGAAGGGTCAGCAGAATCGTAAAAGGTGTTGTATTCATTTTTATAAGACATAATTAAAGAATGAATATTTGTGCTTTTGGCTGCATTAATAATCTTAGTAAGTTCGGGGAAATCAGAATAATTACTTATGATTTTATGTAAAGTATCTGCTATAATTTCGAATCGTGCAGGAACAAAAGAAACTTCTCTTGGAGGTTGTTCAGGGGACAAGTTTTTGGCATTCGTATTTCCGAATCTAAGTTCGCCTTCATCTGGAATAAGTGCGCAAGAAATCAGAAGACCTAGCGCTGTTTTTTGTTCTTTATTTAATCCTGCAAATCCAATTTTTTCATTTCGTTTTATGGTTAAGCTAAGGTTTTTTACCAGATGCGAATCATATTTGTTTTTTATAGTTACCGTATCAAAGTAAATCGTATTATATTCAGAAAATTTTAGGGTTCCTGATTCTTCTTGATAGAAACCATTTTTGTCTTCTATGTTAATAAATAATTGAGCAACATAAGGTAAACCGCTGTTGATTTCTTGTCTGCAATCAAGATATGTTTTAAAGTAAAACACAACTAGAATTGATAGACTACCCGATAAAAAAATATCTTGCCCAGTAGCAAAATTATATTTTATGCTGATCCAACCTAGTAGGGTGACAAACCCAATACAAGAGATAATAGCAAAATATTCACAATGTTGTTTTAGGAGGGTGCAAATAGCTATTGCTATTCTTTTACTAAGGTAACTTTTTGAGTAGTAAGACAGTTTTTCAAGCCAAGTGTGTGCTAGACCAAATCCTTTTGAAAATGGCATAACTTTATAAAGATTTACTTGCCAATAATAATCATTTTCCGATGCAATTTTTAAATTGGAAATTTTTTGGATGAGGTGTGTATTAAGAAACACCTGAATTCCAAAAATTAAAAAACATAAACCACAAAGAATCATAAAAAGAGCAGTTTTCGTAATAATTCCAATTAATGTTAAAAGAATAATAGCAAGAATTGCAGGTTGTTGCTTAGCATCATATGCCAATAATACCTCCCCAGTTTTTGCAAGGAGTTCTTCCGTTTGCGAAATAGTCGAAGTTTGCTGGATTAATTGTTGTTGTATTTTTAGAAATTCGTTTTGGTAAATAACTTGACGGAATTTCGAAAGTTGCAACTCTGAATTATACCAACTAAAAATTTGTTCCAATAACCTTAATACCAAGAAGGTAAAACAAGTGATTAAAATTAGTACGATTAGGGTTGCTTGTGGGGGAAGGCCCCAATCGGGGTTTACAATCCATTGCCAAAGATGACTTGCAAGAGCCGCAGGGGCATTAGAATTTTCATAACCTTCAAGGTTTGAAAGCAAATTATTTTCAATTAGAATTGGATTGTTTTCAGTGAGTGTAGATTTAATCTGGGGGAAGATGAAGTAAGCTGCACTCCAGCTTAAAAAAAGGACCATCAAAATTGCGGAAAGTTTAAGTGAACAAAAAAGTAATGTTAAAAAACGAAGCAAATTTTTGCTCGAACGAAAGTTCAGCAGCTTTAAAAAAGTTTGTTGGTTTTGATTAAAGTCGGGCATATCCCACCCGTGTAAATGCCTAATCCTTGGCGAAAAATACTTACGCTAAATCTCGGTCTTCAAAAAGTATTAAACCTACTATCAGGGCCACTGCGGTGTATATAAAACCGTAGAAACTTACTGATAAAACATATACTGCAAATGGGATGAAATCAGGTGGGCTATCTCCCACGATGGCAGGGCCAACTCTGAAGAATTCAAGCCCCGGCAGGAAAAGGTCAAATATCCCAGCCATAAATCCTAATAATCTTGAAACCGGTGAATCTGGATCTGTTGCTTTTGCCTTATCGCCAATTGCCACTAACACAGGAGTTAAATGTGCCAGAAAATAAATCACTAGAACCGTGCTAAGATTGATTACCATCGGCACCCGAGTTGCAAGTGAAACGGATATTGAAACAAGTACACTAACTTGACAAAAACTAAGAATCAAACCTGGGAATGTTTCTAAACTATGTTGAATCCAGAAAGCCATTCCGTTGATGAGATCTTTGGTTTCTGAAGGAAGTGCTGAATTGGATAAGTAGGCTTTGATCCATTCAGGATTAGGCACCGCATCCATTCGGTCGAGCCAGTGCTTGTAAAGTAGAACAGATTGGAAAATGCAAAATAACATTGCGGACATTAGAAAAGCAGAAAGTAATATCCCAACAAATTTTCCAAGTAAAAATTGCCTACGAGATATTGGCTTACTCATCAGGGTCACCGCTGTGCGGCCTTCAATTTCTTCGCTAACAAAAATACTTGCAGCAAGGGTTCCAAATATTACCGCAGCAAGCATAATAGTGTCGTAGCCAAGTTCTTTAACCATAATGAGGTCTTCACCGAAGGTGAAGTAAGGAATAAAAGGGGAGACCAGAAGTGCAAAAAGCGCAAGGCTTGATAGTAACCAAAACATAGGTTGCCTAATGCCTTCGCGGAAAGCAGCCTGAGCGACAGCTCCACCCTTTGGCCATATTTTTAAAATAACCATAAAAGCAAAAACAAAGCAATCAAGTATAAGCTGGGTTTGGAAAATTCCTGCATATGCCCGGCCTGCAATTTCTAGGCTATTCGTTTCTTGGAGAAAGATATGGAAAATAAATGGAAAAATAGCACCAAGCAAAAACATTGCAACAAGGGTGATAACAAGTGCTTGAAATTTAGATTTGCTTGGGGTGGTGGAACTAGTATCCGAAAAGAACAGCACCGCTAACCAAGGCAGAGCGATTAAAAATTGTGCCCATACAAAACCAGATTCGGTTAGCCATTGTTGAAAGGAAATATTCATAATTTAGTTAGCCCCTGTAAAGATTCATTACCTTAGTATTCTATGGTAAATTCTTGGTAATGAGGAGAACAAAGTTCTTCTGATTTCAAATCCTTGATGTTTTTGTAGCAAGGTGGTGGTCTTGGTCGATAAGAACCCCTTGCCGGGCTATGTTTCTATAAAAAAATGAAAGTTATTGTGTTAAGTGTATTTTTCCTTTTCGTAGATTAATTATGATTAAGATTAAACCCAACAGCAACAAATACTTTGATTTTGACCTTAAAATAAAGTTTTAAATTCAGGAAATTTAACTTATATTATTGGGTTATTTTGCTTCAATTCGATAGTTTGGATGCACTCCCCAGTTCAGTTTTTCTCGAAGGGTCTTGTAGAAATGTTTTTGAGGTACCTTAGCAAGTTGAAACTTAACCGGCGCTTTGAGGAAAGTGATTCTGGACCCTTTTAACATTGGGATTTGTTCCTGACCATCTATAACTAAAGTGGTACCACTTGAAACCTTATTAAGCAATAATGTGTAAATTTTTGATGAAGAATCAACAACGCACCTGCTAGTAAGAACATGAGGGCAAATGGGATTAATAACAAAGGCTTCCAATTCTTGATTTAAAATGGGACCCCCCGCAGAAAGATTATGTGCGGTGGAGCCAATCGGCGTGCTCATAATTAAACCATCTGCCATATAAGTACACACGGTTTCGCCATCAACTATCAAATCGACATCGATCATATGAAAAGGTGCCCCAGAGTGGACCGTGATTTCGTTGAGGCCAAGAAAAGGTCCAGCTTTTGCCTTAGAATCGGTTATACATTCAAACATTACATGGCTGGTCACCCTAAAATTACCTTTGGCAACTTCAGGTATACATTCTTCCAGTTCTGCAATGTTAAGGTCCGCTAGAAAACCTAAGCGACCAAGGTTAATGCCCAAAGAAGGAATCTGTTTGTAACCCATTTGTCTGGCCGCCCGCAACATCGCCCCATCACCCCCTAGAACGATGGTGAGGTCGGCATCATATTTTGAGAGATCTTCTTTTTGCTCTAGATCAACAAGAACAACATCAAAATGTTGTTTAAGTAGCGGGAGCATTTTTTCAGCCTGAGCGGTTACACCTGATCGTTGAGAGTTTCCTAAAATGAAAATTTTCATCTTGTACCGGTTCTTCGGTTACTTGCCAAGGGGATGTCTGGAAGCATCAATATCTTTTCCCAACCATTGTTTTGCAGCAAGTGCGATGCTCGGAGCATCAAGCTTAAGTGATTGAAGAAGTTCGGTTCGTTCTCCATGTTCAACAAATTGATCAGGAAGGCCAAGTCGCAAAAGCTTTCTTGTATCCATTCCAGCGGAATTTGCTGCTTCAAGAAGGGCGCTGCCAAACCCGCCTTCTAAGGTTCCTTCTTCTACAGTGATAACCATTCCAGAATCTTCTAAAGCTTTTAGGAGTGTATTTTTGTCGAGCGGCTTTAAAAACCGCGCATTGATCACACCAACTTGCAAACCTTCTTCACGAAGTATCTCAGCAGCCTTGCAGCATTCACTTAATAGCGTTCCATAGGCAATAAGAATAACATCATCTCCCCATTCAATAACTTCAGCCTGGCCTATTTCAAGTGGAACAAAGTCGCGTCGAATCCTCTCGAGGTTGGCCTTAGGGTAACGAATGGCGGTGGGGCCGCCATGGGATAAACAAAGCCTTAGCATAGGCTCAACATCAAGTTCATCGCCAGGTGCCATTATGGTCATATTTGGAAAAACACGCATATAAGAATTGTCAAAAGCACCGTGGTGAGTTGGCCCATCTGGTCCGGTAATACCAGCACGATCAAGACAGAATAAAACAGGAAGATTTTGTAAAGCAACTTCCTGAAAAATCTGGTCAAAGGATCGTTGTAAAAAGGTTGAGTAAATGTCTACGATGGGACGGATTCCAGTTTTAGCAAGGCCTGCAGCGAATGCAACAGCATGAGATTCGCAAATACCAACATCAAAAAAGCGATCAGGAAAATCTTCGCGAACTTTCTCGAGTTTATTCCCTTGACACATCGCGGCGGTGATAACTGTAACTTTTTTGTTCTCTTGCATTAACTTGTGGATTGCTGAACTAACCACATCTGTATAGCCTTTGCTTCCGCCACGCTTCATTGAAAGTATATTTCGTTCGGGTCCAATTTTTTCGAAAACAGGTGGTGTATGAAAAGTGACAGGGTCTTCACTTGCCTGAGGTACACCACATCCCTTTTTTGTTAAGACATGCAGAAGGATAGGGCCTTTTTGTTCACTAATAGCTGCAAGCCATTTTTGTAACCCAGGCAAATCGTGGCCATCAATTGGGCCAAAGTAACGGAAACCAAATTCTTCAAACAACATTCCCCCTGAAAGGGATGCTTTCAAACCGTCCTTTAATTGTTCCAGTGCTTGCTTCGCAACACCCCCAAAAGGTACCTTTTCAAGTAAATCTTTGATCTGTTTTTTTGAATCTTGATAGAAGTTTGTCATTCTTGCCTGATCAAGGCACTTTGCCAAGGATCCTACCCGTGGGCAAATCGACATTTCGTTATCGTTAAGAATGACGAGGAAGTTTTTGTTAAGCCCACCTGCATTATTAAGAGCCTCAAAAACGATGCCAGAAGGAAGAGCGCCATCACCGATTACGGCAATGCTGTGGCGGTCACTATTGCCATTTAGGTCGTCTCCTACTTTTAACCCAAGTGCGGTGGATAGGCTGCAACCAGCGTGGCCGGTCATGAAAAGGTCGTAATCGCTTTCGGCTGGGTTGGGGTATCCCATTAAACCGCCTTTGGTGCGAATGGTATCAAAGTTGCGATACCTGCCAGTGATTAATTTATGTGGGTAAATTTGATGGCCTGTATCCCAAATAATGCGATCTTTACTGAAGTCGAAACTGAGATGAAGAGCTATGCAAAGTTCAACCACACCTAAGTTGCTTGCAAAATGTGCAGGCCTTAAGCTTAAAACACGAACAAGTTCATCTCGCATCTCTTGACAGAGAACTTCAAGTTCTTGCTGACTAAGATTTTTTAAATCTTTCGGGCCTTCAATTTTTGGAAGTATTTTATGCATTGCAACTATCCCTTGTGCATTCTGAAATCCGGCTTCAAATGCCAGAAGTAATTTCGTTTAATTTTAATGATCCCTTGTAACAAGATAATTAGCCAATTCTACTAAAGGCTTAGCCTGAGGACCAAGCCTGTAAGCAAGATTTTGTGCATTTTTGCAAAGATCAGAGGCTAAAACCTTACTTGCTTCAATTCCTAGTAGTCCCGGATAAGTAAGTTTACCCTTTTTTGCGTCTTTTCCCACCCGTTTTCCTGCAGATTCACATTTTCCTTCGACATCAAGAAGGTCGTCGGTAATTTGAAAAACTAAACCTATATTTTGACCGTAATCATCAAGGATTTCCAACAAATCTTCAGGAGGTTTTCGATTTTGATTGGCAAAAGCGACAAGTGCTCCTAATTTTAAGCTTGCTCGAATTAATGCCCCTGTCTTTCGATCGTGTAAATTTCTTAAGTGCTGAATTGTTGGTTGTTTAGGGTGATTTAACGACCTTATTCCTGGTTTTCCTTCCCAGGCTAAATCTTCAACTTGCCCCCCGACCATTCCAGAAGCCCCTGCCCCTTTTGCTAATTCTAAGCAGCATTCTGCCGCAGTTATTGCAGGGTAACTTTTTGCAAGAATTTCAAATGCTTTAGTCAATAATGCATCCCCTGCTAAAATTGCTAATGCTTCACCATAAACTTTATGGCAGGTTGATCTACCTCTCCTTAAATCATCATCATCCATAGAGGGCAAGTCATCGTGAATCAAAGAATAGGCGTGAATAAATTCAACTGCACAAGCGGCAGGCCAAGGATGCGTATTTTCAAAACCAAACGAGTTTGTAGCTAAAACAACTAAAACTGGCCTTAGCCTTTTGCCCGGCCCAAGTACACTATAACGCATAGCTTCAAGTAATTGGTCGGGTTGTCCTTCCAGAAAAGTAAGTGAATTACTCAAATAAGTATCAACTTGTGTAGCAAGGCTTTTCCAAATACTTAGAAAATCATCCTGTTCCGTGGATACTTTTTGCAGCACTCTTATTTCCTTAATTACCTAAATACCAATAATTGAAGATGTAATCTAACACCAACTTCATTGTACCACCATCAGGTATATGAATCCTTTTCTTCTGTAGCTTTCTGATAAGTTAAATGCTACCGATCAGGAAAGCTGTAGGAAATAGGTTAATCGGGAGAGTTGCCTTTTTCTACAGAAAATAATCCTTGCTGTGCTTTTCCCTCGGTTGACTGGTGTTCAAAATTTTCTAAAATTGGATCTCCCGAAAGGTCTTGTCCGCTCAAAATTTGTATTTTTTGTTCTGCTTCCTTCAAGCTAGTCTGGCAACTATGAATTAAGCGTATACCTTTTTCGTAAAGTTTAAGGTGTTCGTCCAAATCGATCTGGCTGTTTTCTAGTTCTCGAACGATATCCTCTAATTCTTTGAGAGAAGTCTCAAATTTTTGAGCCGAATTCTTTTTAGTTGCCAAAGTAGAATCTCCCTGCTGAAAGTAAGTTTACGATATAGTTTGAACTTCGCTGATTACTGTGCCTTGCCGTAGTTTGGTTAAAAGAAGATCGCCAATGGTTAAGGTGTCTGATGCGGTAACTAAAGTAAATTTATCAGGCTCATTCTTGTTAGCCTTTAAGGTGATGCTATAGCCTCTGGAAAGGATGTTGAGTGGGCTGAGTGATTGAAGTTTTTGGATCAGGAAATTAACTTTTTCGGCTTTAATATGACTTAAGTTGTTGGAAACTCGGTTGAATTTCTCTAGGAGATCGTCTAGCCGTTGAGATTTTTGGTTCAAATAATCCAAAGGTTTTATAAGGCATCTGCGGGTAGATAGTAAGTTTAAATGTTGATGCAGTTTTTGTATTCGTAATTGAATGCCTAGGTGCATTGCTTCTCTAGCATCTATCATAAAATTGTTTAATTCGTATTGGTTTGGAGATACCTTTGTTGCAGCTTCAGTGGGAGTTAAAGCCCTTAAATCGGCAATTAAATCTGCAAGAGTAAAGTCGTCTTCGTGGCCTACCGCACTAATCGTGGGAATGGAAGATTCGAAAAGCGCATCCGCAACCAGTTCAGAATTGAAAGCTTGCAGATCTTCAGAACTACCGCCTCCCCTACCAACAATCATCACATCGATATTGTGTTTAGGATCTTTGTGAATTTTATTTAATAACTTGATAGCAGAAGTGATTTCGGAGGGAGCAGAATCACCCTGAACTCTAGTAGGGGAAATAAAAATTTCTGCTAATGGCCATCGTTTTCCAAGTGTTTCAAGGATGTCCCGAACAGCTGAACCCGTTGCACTTGTAACCAACCCGATTCGCAAAGGAAACGGGGGTATGGCGCGTTTTCTAGCAGGATCGAAATACCCTTTAGCTTTAAGCTTTTCTTTTAATTGTCTAAGTAGATGTTCCTGTTCCCCCATTCCTAAGGTTCTTACATCGTCGCCGATGATTTGGAATTCGCCACGAGCCGGGTAGAGGCTTGGTTTTCCTCGCAGAAAAATTTTGTTTCCTTCTTGCATTTTTTTGCCATGTCTCATTGCGTGACCTTTAAAAATCACCGCACGAACACTACTTTGATCGTCTTTGAGAGAAAAATAAACATGACCTGAAGCGGGCCGAGATAAATTTGATATTTCTCCCGCAATCCAAAGTGAAGGGAATTCCCCTTCCAGCAAATCCTTCACTAGAGTGTTAAGCTGACTTACCGAAATAAAAAAGTTGTCATCCTTGGGCTTTTCCATTGGCTTCTAGTTCGCTTGGGTAAAAGGGTGAAAGGGTAAATTGAAAGTCTGCGCAACCGCATTGTGAGTGATTTTTCCTTCGCAAATATTAATTCCAGATAATATTTCAGGGCTTTTTGCTGCTGCAGATTCTATACCTGCTTTAGCTATTTGCATCACAAAAGGCAGTGTTACATTTGTTAGAGCAAAGGTGCTGGTTCTACCAACCGCCCCAGGCATATTGGTCACGCAATAGTGTACTATATCATCAAAAATAAAAGTAGGCTGATCATGTGTCGTTGGCTTTGAGGTTTCAACGCAACCACCTTGGTCTATTGCTACATCAATTATGACTGCACGGGGCAACATCAGTTTAAGATCTTCTTGTTTTAATAGGTGAGGTGCTTTTGCCCCAGGAATCAGGATTGCACCAATCACTAAGTCTGCACTTGCAAGACAGTTTCGAAGGCTATGCCTATCGCTGAAAAGTGTTGTTACATTGCTGGGCATCACATCGTCTAAGTATCTAAGTCTATCAAGATTAATATCAAGTAAAGTTACCTTTGCGCCTAATCCTGCTGCAACTTTTGCGGCGTTTGCTCCTACTACCCCTGCACCCAAAATTACTACATTAGCAGGCGCAACTCCGGGAACGCCTCCCAGAAGGATGCCTCGCCCATTAAAAGGCCTTTCCAAATATTTTGCGCCTTCTTGAATACTCATTCTTCCTGCAACTTCGCTCATAGGCGTAAGCAGTGGCAGGCGTCCCAAAGAATCTTTAATAGTTTCGTAAGCAACAGCCGTAGAACCACTTCTCATAACTGCCTGCGTAAGGAATTCGTCTGCAGCAAAATGGAAATAAGTGAAGATTATCTGCTTGGAACGCATTAAGGGCCATTCTGCTTGCATGGGTTCTTTAACTTTGACGATCAAGTCAGCTTGGGCCCAAATTTCTTTATTTGTAATGATAATTTCTGCCCCGTGTTTTTGGTAATCTGCATCTGAGATGCCGCTACCTAACCCAGCTCCAGTCTGAATAAGGACTTTGTGCCCTGCCCTGTAAAGTTCGTCTGCCCCCACCGGAGTTAGGGCAACCCTATACTCGTGGTTTTTGATTTCAGCAGGAACTCCAACAACTATTTTGTTTTTATGCATTGTAATTACTTCTACTTTAAAGCTTCAAACTCATAACATTCATAACGGAATTTAAGGTATTTTAGTATCTATCAGCTTAAATGGTGTTGTTATGAGTATAAATAAATTAATCTTATTAAATTATACTCTTAGCAAACAAGGATGCTTAATGCCACCAAGAATCGTGACTCTTATAGTTATTGGCTTTTTTATTGCCGTGAATGCCTCTCTATTTTATTCTGAGATACTTCCGAGGATGCAAGCAGGCCAACCCCCTGCCTTTTCTGTTGACCTTGCAGATGAGGCAGGCAATATCCATCCCGCGGTCAATTGGAAAGTTATAGTCCGTGGGGAAGAATTTTTGAAACTTAGTACGGGTGTTTTCTTAGTGGATGGGCAGGAAGATGAATTTCTACTTTGGGCCGAGTTCCTGCCTGCTAAAGAGCCAAATAAGCAAACTGAATCTTTTGGTCTAAATAAAATGAAAAGTGAATTTCGGATTCATCGAGATGGAGATTTGCTTGGCTTAACTGCAAGGTTAGAAATTAAGTCCTTTAGGAATTTGGAATTTCCCCTTACGCTTACCATTATGGGTGAAATTTCTAAGGGGATGTTTTTCCCTGTGGTTTCGACCGAATCTAAATTGGGTGAACGAATTTTTAATCTTGAGCCAATGCCCGTCCCAATATCTGGTGCGATCTTTCAACCTTTTCAACCGGTTCACCGAGTTCTTGGCCTTTATCCAGGCAGGACTTGGAAGCAACCCTTTTTTGACCCTCTTTCTATGGCTCTTTCTTCTGGTATTTCTCAGGGTTCTATGGATCAAGGAATAGGTACCATCGTCGCACAGGTAAGAAATGAAACGGCTTATATGACTTGGCTAGGTAAAAATGTCCCTTGCTATATTGTTGATTATATTGGTCATGACCTTGAGTCTACTGTTTGGGTTGGAATCCAAAACGGTACGGTTCTCAGGCAAAAAATTAAATTGGCCGAATCGATGGAGTGGGATTTGATTCGTATTAACTAACTTACAGGTCGCTAATGAATATTTCTCAAGCTAATGATAACGCCATAGATATCATCAATGTTTCTAAACAATATGGCAATAAACTAGCTGTGAATCACATGGATCTTTCCATAAAAAAAGGCGAACTATTTGCTTTTCTTGGCCCTAATGGGGCGGGTAAAACTACTACAATAAAAATGCTTTGTGGGTTGCTTTTTCCTAGTTCTGGGTCGATTCGCATTTGTGGATTCGATCTAAAAACTCAAGGTGATGAAGCCCGAAGACTTATAAGCTATGTCCCCGATCTTCCTTTTCTTTATGAAAAACTTACTGGCCGTGAGTTCCTTCAATTTATTGGTGATGTCTATGGAATGAACCGCAACCTTATCACCCAGCGCACTTCCGAGGTTGCCAAAACTTTCCGGATGGAAGAATTTATTGATGAACTTACCGAACGCTACTCTCACGGGATGAGACAACGAACTGTTTTTGCATCGGCTTTATTGCATAGCCCAGAGGTTTTAATCGTTGACGAGCCCACTGTTGGTCTAGATCCAAAAAGCGTTAGGCAGCTCAAAGATGTCTTGCGAAGTCAAGCTGACCAAGGCAAAGCTATTTTTCTTTCATCGCATTCCTTAGATGTAGTCGAAGAAGTTGCAGATCGTATTGGTATTATTTCGCAGGGAAAACTTGTCGCATGTGGTTCCCTCGAAATGTTAAGGGAACAATCGCGTATGGGCGGTTCACTCGAAGAAGTATTTCTCAAAATGACTGAAGAAAAACTTGATGAAATTTCCTAACTCTTGGAACTATTTTAAAATGCGTGACCCCGGTCTTAATGATCAAACTCAGCAATTGGATAAATTTCCTAGTTCTGGACTTGCCCTCTTTAAAATGCGTCTTCGCATTTTGAACCATGTTCGAGCTTCTTTTAAGGGCGTTTTGGTCATCCGACCACTTGTTCTCTTATTCTGTAGTTTTATCATCTGGGGATTGGTTTTTGGTACCAGCCTTGCAGGATTTAATTTTTTAAAAGATCAAAAGCTTCCTCTTGGTGGCGGTATCATTGGACTCCTTTTTGACCTTCTATTCTTCTCACTTGGGTCTTTGCTTATTCTTTCTTCGGGGATGATTCTTTATGGCGGGTTATTTACTTCTCCCGAAACTAATTTTCTACTGACTAAGCCCATTAAAGCGGATCGAATTTTTGCTTATCGATTCGTAGAAGCGATTGGCTTCAGTAGTTGGGCCTTTGTTATTCTGGGCAGTCCGATTCTGATTGCTTTTGGCATAGTTGCTGATTCACCAGCGCTTTTTTATCTCTATCTACCTTTGTTCTTTTTTGGTTATGTATTGATTCCTGGTTCAATAGGTGCAATTTTTTGTTTGCTTATTGCTGGTGCTTTACCTCGTGGAAAAAAACTGTTCTTTGCTTTATTAATAGTGGCTTTTGTTTTTTTTGGGATTTCTGGAATGGGGCGCTTTTTTGGCACTGTAAAAAAAGAGGGTATCGACCGCGAATTTGTCGATGCCACCCTTAGGCAGTTCCAATTCTCTCGTATGCCCGCCCTTCCTTCTTTTTGGATTTCTCGTGGATTGAGAGCTGCAGGGAGAGGGGATATTCCCAGTGCTAATTTTAATCTCGCCTTGATTTGGGCTAATGGTTTGATGATCTATTTAGGCGCTGCTTTACTTTCAAAAAGTTTATATCGCAAAGCCTTTGACCGAATGAACGCTTTTGGTTCTTCTGGAAAGAGAATCTCTAAACCTTTTTTTGTAGATCTCTTTTTTGAAAAAACTATCGGGTTTTTAAAACCTTCTCGACGCGCTCTTATCATTAAAGATTTTCGTGCTTTTCGACGAGAGCCTAGGCAGTGGACTCAGGTTCTTATTTTTGGTTTTCTACTTTTTCTTTACTTTGGAAGCGTCAGGCGTTCTTTTCGCGGGGAAGTAACTTGGCCCTATCAGAATGGGGTTAGCCTGCTTAATCTTTTTGCTGTTTCTCTCCTTCAATGCACTTACGTTGGTAGGTTTGTTTTTCCGATGATTAGCCTTGAAGGAAGGAACTTCTGGATTCTTGGGCTTGTTCCACTTCCCCGTGAATCGATTATGTGGGCCAAATTTCATTTCGCATTTTGGAGCACCACTCCAATTGCGATTCTTCTTGTAATGTTTAGTGATTTTATGTTAAAAATGCCTTTAGATTATTATTTTGTTCATATTTGGACTACTCTTATAGCAAGTCTTTCACTTTGCGCTCTTGGTGTTGGGCTTGGCTCTTATTTTCCCAATTTTAAAGAAACAGACCCATCTAAAATAGCAGCGGGTTTCGGCGGAACCCTTAACCTAGTAATATCTCTTTTTCTTCTCATTCTTCTTGTGGGCTTAATTTCTGGAATTTGGCACGCAAATCATCTGGGTGAAAATTATGCCAACCCATCCCCTTCTGGATTCCTTGTGATTTTACTTGGAGTGGTTTTGGGGACTATTATTGGATTGTTAGCAGCTTTAATTCCTATGGCGGCAGGAGCTCAGTTTTTGCGCTCTCGAGAATTCTAACTCTTTAACAATTTTCTTGCGGTGGTGCTAATATAACTAATTGCTTTTTCTACTTCTTCACTTGTAGAATACCTTCCTAATGTTAGGCGCAACGCCCCTTCTGACTGAGGCAAGGGAGTCTTCATTGCACATAACACTGCAGAATATAAAACTTTACCCTCGTGGCAGGCAGAACCTGTAGAAGCTGCAATTTCTGGTGTTTGTTCCAAAATTTCCCAACCTTTACAACCTAAAATACTTACATTTAAGGTGTTGGGTAATCTTTGCGTTGGATGCCCATTAAGCACAATAAGCTCGCCTAATTGTTTTTTTAAACCTTGGAAGAGTTGTTCTCTTAAATTAATTAGCCGTGTTGTTTCTTCTTTTAATGAAGCGCAAGCGATTTGGGCTGCTTCACCTAGTCCAGCGATATAATGAACATTTTCCGTCCCCGCACGCAACCCAGATTCGTGCCCTGCACCGTGTATGTAAGAAGTAATTTTAGCACCATTGCGAATGTACAATGCACCTATACCCTTCGGGGCATATAGCTTATGACCTGCAATTGTAAGAAAATCTATGCCTAGTTGTTTTACATCTAAAGGAACTTTACCAGTGGATTGTGCAGCATCCGAATGAAACAGAATATTCCTTGGCCGTGTGATCTTTGCGATTTCTTCAATTGGTTGCAAGGTACCTACTTCATTATTGGAATGCATAATGCTAACGATTCTAGTGTTTTTTTTTATGCTTTTTGCAATTTCTTGCGGGTCCACCATTCCCATTCGATCCACACCAACTGTGGTGACTTCAAACCCTAACGAGGCTAAGTACTGTGCGGGTTTGTAAGTTGCTGGATGTTCGATTGCGCTAATAATCATGTGTGCTTTTCTAGCAAAAAATCTTTTAAAGAACCCTGTTAGGGAAGCCATCATTGGGGCAATGATGGCTTGATTGCTGGCCTCGGTGCCCCCGCCTGTGAAAATAATCTCATTTGGATCGGCATTGATAGCCATTGCCAGTTTGTGTCTAGACTCTTCCACTATTTTCTTAGCAGCTTTGCCGTATGTGTGGGTACTTGAGGGGTTCCCAAAATCTTCACCGTTTAAGGAATTGCTAATTATGCTCGAAACTCTTGGATCAATAGGAGTTGTGGCATTGTAATCAAGGTATATTGGTTTCATTGTTTGTTCACGGAGACTTTAACTAATAACGATTATTTAGGTACTTCCTTAAATATAGTCATTATAAACCAAACTGTTTGACACTAATTCCTTGAATATCTTTAATTTTAAGTCAAAGTTAATTTATTGGAATCATTGTTGGTCTTTTAGAAGCCTTTTGGGCTGAACTTTTCAGAGGTTATTTTATGTATAGCGTCATTCTACTTGCGACACTTACAGGCGGAACCGATATTACGGGTTTGCATTTAAAAAAATCGTATCCAGTTAACGCTTCTGGGGGGTATGTTTACAGAAATGGCGTCTATGGGGGCGGTTATGGTGCTTCCTTTAACTATGGCCCTTATTACGAAACAGGTTTTGGTTATTCTTACTCGGGTACATGCTATGGAACCTATTATGGACCGTATTTAAAGGACCCTATTTATTCTAAACCAATTGGACCAATTCCAAGAACTCCACCAATGATTCCTGTAGAAGAGGTTTTACCCGCACCAAAAGTTGAAGAAAATAAGCAATCTTCAACGCAAAATAATGCAAGAATTTTTGTTGAAATTCCAGAAAATGCTACTCTTTTTATCGATGGGAAAGTGACAAAGGTTGAAGGTGATTTTCGTACCTTTATAACTCCAGATCTAGAACCAAACAAAACCTATTCTTATCAGTTGCAGGTTGAATTTGAAAGAAATGGGGTTAAAATTGTCGAATTAAAGAAAATTATCTTAAAATCTGGCGATCGGATCTCTGTAAGTTTTGTAAATACAGAAAAAAAAGAGGCTACTGTAAACCTTAAGTAATCAATTATCTTGTAGGTGCAAAAGACGGCCTTTGTACCGTCTTTTTTTTCATTTGATTAAGGTTACTATGTATAAAAATATCCCAATCATTCCTAAAAATGATAGCATTCTCATTCCCCAGCGGTATGCTTCCACCCCTATGATCGACCAATCATCGTGACGAGTGGCACTGTAAACAAGGCTAATAACGACAATAAGAATCGGCAGATGCCAGTAATAACCTGCTGCTAAAATTGGGTATGTCATAAAATCCTTTGAACTTATCCTGTTTTAGCTGGCTTTGGGTTTAAGTTGAATTAAAAGTACCGGGCCCGCAAGTGCGTCATAGATTACCATAATATTTAAGACACCAGCGATAACAGTGTAGACCCAACCTAAATCCCAAGCTCTATCACTTCTGCTTTGCAATAAGTTAAGCTCTGTTTCAAGTGGGGTGCGTTGGTATTTCCCTACAGTTGGGTCGCCCGGTGGATCTTCTTCTTCATCATAATAATAAAATTGGTAAATTGCAGGCCACGCAGAAATACCAATCCAAAACTGGCCAACATATTGCAAACGGTATGAAATACAGTTTGGCATTGCAGGAACTCCAGGAATTATTTTCATTTGGGGCTGGCTTTTTGCCCTTGGAAGGTAGACATTGCTCCACTGCCCTAGTGCCATTCCATAGTAAAATAGCCCATTAATACAAAAAAAGAAAAGTAACCCTTTGCCTATGCGCCCTTGGCAAATTTGCCCAAGCCCGGGCACCAGATAACTAAGAACAGCACCTACAATCCCAAATTTGTTTGCAAGTTCTGGCTGAGGAATTGTTTCAGGAAGAATAGAATCAGGGGTGAAACTCATATCTAAATTATATCCTATCTCAACTTTTTCTCAATGTATACCGTTGTATAATACAAAAATTCACCTCATAGGCCAATCTAAAGCAGTGCTTAAATATAAAGCTGCTGCACAGACAAAAAGCAGAATCCCAACAAAACCTAATGCATCTAATACTAATCTTTTCAACTTCGAATCTTTTTTTCTAGCCCATAAAGTAGCATTGGGGGGCGCGTTTGAATGGTTCAATTCAGATTTGAACCCTTGATTATCATGGGTCTTTAAATCTGATAGGTTTACAAAGGTTTTATCATCTAAAGTTTTGATCTCGACTTTTGCAATTTGCTGTAATTCCAATGGATTTAAACTCGTTGCAACTAATGAAGAGGCCTTTTCTAATTCCTGTTGTTTTAATTTTTCCCAAGATTGTGCAAAGGGTGCCCAAGTTAAATTTGACGGCTTCCATTCCGATAATGGTTCCTTTGAACTGGTATTTTCATTTCCGCTTTCTTTAACTAAAGTTAAGTTAGCAGGTTCTAATATACTTTTTTGAGTATTCTGAATGGGGCTAGGAAGTTCTTTTGTTTCTTCTACCGGTGTTTTGTTGTTAAGCACTATTAAAGGGATTTGGTCAGATTGGGAGGGTTTCTTGGGTGGCCAAGGGGCTTCACCGGGGGCAAATATTCCCATTGATGCCAAGTCTTCTGCGTTTTTTTCAACTTTGTTTGCACTTACCCTCGCCTCGGGTAGTTCCAGCATTTTTTGTACCAAGGCATCTAAATCATCCAGTTGTTTTCTGGTGAGTTGTAGGTTGCTTGCGGGTATATTTAAGTTGGACATTGGGGCCTCGAAAACTAATAATCAAATTTTGCAAATAGCCATTAAGAATGCTTAATGCGAGACAGGGAATAGCAATAATGTCGGAACGATTCTACACCAGTTTACAGATACATTTGGGAACGATGGAACTAAGGGGGGCAGAGGCACACCATCTTGCTGTTGTATCTCGTATTTCTCCTGGGGCCCTAATCTACCTATTTTCAGGCGACGGTTTGGAATACAGTGCAGAGGTTTTGGAAGCAAAAAAAAATCGTGTGCTCCTTGATGTTAAGTCGGGAAACGATGTTTCTCGAGAACCCAAGGTTCAAGTCACCTTGCTTTCCCCTTTACCCAAGTCTAATCGTTGTGACTTTTTAATTGAAAAATTAGCAGAAATTGGTGTGCATCGATTTGTTCCAATCGATTGTGAGTTTTCCACCATAAAAAATAAACAAATCAACACAGAGAAACTTCGCAGGTCGGTGATCGAAGCAAGTAAGCAGTGTCTTCGTAACCATCTGATGAAAATTGGTGACCCTCTTACCTTTGAGCAATCAATCACCCAGGTCGATAAAAACGAACTGAATGTGATAGCAAGCATTGCGCCGATTGCCTCCGAACCCGCTTTCTTTGGTCAATCAGAAAAGGTAAATATCTGGGTTGGACCCGAGGGAGGGTTTTCAAATTCAGAAATTGCCTTTGCCACAGAGCAAGGCATTAAAGCTTTATCTTTGGGTAAGACTATTCTTCGGATGGAGACTGCTGCGATAGTGGTTGCAACGCTTGCAATTCATAGTAAAGTTGCGCAATAAACTTTTTATTTATCTGCTTAGTTTTTTTCGCAGTAATCAATGACGGTTGCTACTTCGGTTCGCAAATTCATCCGCGAAACAATTCGATCGAGGAAGCCGTGCTGCAATAAAAATTCACTGGTTTGGAACCCTTCGGGAAGTTCAAGTCTTACCGTATTCCATATAGTGCGTTTACCTGCAAACCCGATTAAAGCCCCAGGTTCTGCTAGGGTGATATCACCTTGAAATGCAAAACTAGCTGCTACCCCACCCATAGTTGGATTCGTAAGAATGCTGATATAAAGGCAACCTGCAAGATGATGCCTGGCTAGTGCAGAAGAAACTTTCGCCATCTGCATAAGGGATAGAATTCCTTCTTGCATACGGGCGCCACCACCCGAACCACTTACGAAAATAAGTGGTAACTTTAAGCGGGTCGCTTCCTCGGCTGCCCTGCATAGTTTTTCCCCAACTACTGATCCCATTGATCCTGCCATAAATGCAAAATCGGTGATGCCTACTACAACCGGCCTTCCTCTAATGAATCCCCTTCCGACGGCAGCAGCATCCAGAAGCGAGGTTTTAGCTTGCTCCGCAATTATTCTTTCCTTGTAAGCAATTCGATCTTTAAAACCAAGTGGGTCACAGGGGCGCAAATCTCGATACCATTCTTCGAAGCTATCAGCGTCTAATAGTTGGTCAATGCGTTCTTTCGTGGGCATATAGAAATGGTATTCACATTCGGGGCAAACAAAAAGTTTAGCTTCCACTTCCTTACGAAAAATGCTTGCTTTACAGCCCGGGCAACGGATCCAAAGTCCTTCCGGGACGCCGCGTTTTGGCCTTCCAGATAAAGCATTTGGCTGATTTAATTCGGTCGGCTCCATAGAGTCGATTTCCTTACCTGTTAAATATTCATTAAGTTCTATTCTGCTACAACTATACTTTATTACAAATGATAATAATAGTTATTTTGCTTGCTTGGGCCTAGGTCGTAATCTCTAAATCTGATTAATTTAAAGAAAATGAGAGAACGCCTTTTGGATTATTAGCGCTGCAATCTACTCATGAATTTTAATAATAAGTGAATTAGATGGCTAGAAAATACGATAAATATTACTATCATTATAAGAATGATAATGTTTTTTAAAGAGGTTTGAATCTTGGCTAAATTAGGGTTTGATCTTAGCGCCTATTTTTCAGGGGTAAATGGCCTGTTTTTTGGCCTACTTTCAGCTTCTTTCCTATTACTTATTGCAATTCAACCTATTCAAAAACGGGCCTCTTCTTCAAACCCTGAGCTTCTTCATGTTTCCTTTGATCCTACCAGAGAGGTTATTAATGAAATCAACGCTTTGTTCGTAAAAAATAGGCAAGGGCTTCTGGGAACCCAAGTCCGAGTTTTTCAATCACACGGCGGCTCCGGGAGTCAGGCCCGTTCTGTAGCGGATGGCTTATCTGCAGACATTGTTTCCTTTGCTTTGTTCACTGATATGGAAGTTATCGCTCGAAAAAATCTTCTAAACACCGGCTATGAAAAAACAAAAGGTGTCCTTACCCCTCCTTGGAATTCCGCAATTGTTTTTGTTGTGCGGAAAGGTAATCCTAAAAAAATCAAGGACTGGGGAGACTTGGCCCGCCCCGATCTTGCCATCATCACGCCTAACCCAAAGATATCTGGCAACGGCAGATTAGTATTTTTAAGTGCCTGGGGTTATATGTTGCATAAGGGCCATAATGAAACAGAGGCAAGGGATTTTCTTAAACAAATTTACAAGAATGTTCCGGTGATGGATGCATCTGCTAGGGCTTCTCAGGTAACTTTCTTCCAAAAAAAAATCGGGGATGTTCAGCTTGCTTTTGAAAGCGAAGCATTGATGGCAGTAAAGGAGTCTGAAGGGCAACTTAAGATTATCTACCCTTCCATAAGTATTAAAATAGAACCCCCAATTGCATTGGTCGACCGGAATGTTGAAGCCAAGGGCACGCGAGAACTTGCTGAACTTTACCTCGATTTTTATTATTCTTACGAGGCTCAACAGGTTATTGCTAAAAATGGCTATAGGCCCATTAGCCCTTTGGTAGCCCATGAGTTTAAGGATAAATTTCCTGATATCAAACTTTTCGAAGTTGGGTTGCTAGGAAGGTCATGGGCTGAGTTACAATCTGATTTCTTTGGTGAAAATGGAATATTTGATCAAGTGTTTCAAGCAATCCGAAAAGATAGAAAGTGACTTTAAGTCTGTAAACGGTGATTTATGCAATCTAAAACCAGGAGTCCACTTCCAGGCCTTAGTCTTAGCCTTGGTTATTCAATTACTTATTTAAGCTTACTTGTACTTATTCCACTTTCCGCTTGTTTTATTAAGGCTGGGTCTCTTAGTTTTCTAGAATTTTGGAACATCGTTTGGAGCGAAAGAACCCGGGCCGCCTACTCGCTTACTTTCACTAGTGCATTTGTAGCTGCGGTGATCAATGTATTTATTGGCTTTCTTGTTGCGTGGGTTCTGGTGCGGTACGAATTTCCTTTTAAAAAGTTTGTTGATGCGATGATTGATCTTCCTCTTGCACTTCCTACGGCAGTTGCGGGTTTGGTTTATTCGAGCCTTTATGTAGAAAGTGGTTGGCTGGGTCAGTATTTAGTGCCATTAGGTATTAATGCAGCTTATACGAAGTTTGCAATTATTTGGGTGTTGGTGTTCACTGGGTTTCCCTTTGTAGTGCGAACGGTGCAACCCGTGCTTGAAGAACTTGACCCTGAAGTGGAGGAAGCTGCGTCAATACTTGGGGCCAGCCGGCTTCAGATTTTTACTAAGATTTTATTTCCTACTGTTTTTCCTGCTGTACTTTCTGGGTTTGCACAGGCTTTTGCTAGGGGCTTGGGTGAATATGGCTCGGTTATTTTTGTTTCTAGCAACATTCCTTTTGAAACCGAGCTTGCCCCAGTTCTTATTGTAACCCGACTAGAAGAAATGGCCTACCCTGAGGCTACTGCTATTGCTACGGTGTTATTAGTTGCATCCTTTTTATTATTAGCATTTATCAATACCATCGAAATGTGGAGCAAGCGCCTTGGCTAATCAAATTACCAGCTTTGCTGCACCAAAAAAGAAAAGGCTGGAAGACCCAGCTTGGCTTAGGTATTTACTCATTACCTCGGCACTTAGCGTAGTTACCCTGATCATTGGTATCCCAGTATTTCATGTTTTTTATAAAGCTTTTGAGAAAGGGACGGGGGTCTACTTTGATAGTCTTTTTAATAACGCAAACACTTTGCACTCGATTTTTCTTACGCTTTCAATTGCACCTAGGGCTGTGTTTTTAAGTGTTATTTTTGGACTCGTAGCAGCTTGGGCTATTGCTCGGTTTCGCTTTCCTGGTAGAGCCATTTTGCTTACACTTATGGATTTACCCCTTGCCGTTTCGCCCGTGGTCGCAGGTTTAGTTTTTGTGCTTTTGTTTGGTATGCAAGGATGGTTTGGCCCTTGGCTTGCAAGCCATAATCTGCAAATCCTTTTTAGTACCCCTGCCCTTGTTCTTGCAACCTGCTTTGTTACTCTTCCTTATGTTGTGCGTGAACTGCTTCCAGTTTTAGAAGCGTATGGAGAAGAAGAAGAACTTGCTGCTGTAAGTTTGGGGGCAAACGGTTGGCAGATGTTTTGGCGAATTACTTTGCCTAACATTCGCTTGGCGCTTATTTATGGCATAATCCTTTGCAATGCTCGTGCAATGGGAGAGTTTGGTGCTGTCTATGTTGTTTCGGGTCGTATTTCTGGATTTAATGATACGATGCCTTTGCGTATTGAAAAACTCTTTCAAGAATACGATATGACGGGCGCCTTTGCTCTTGCTTCCGTACTTACTTTTTTGGCGTTGATTACGCTTGGGGTTAAAACTTATTTGGAAAAGAATATGGAGAATCGGCATTCAGATTCTGGAGGAACAAAATGACTATCTCCATTAAAAATGTGTCAAAGAAGTTTAACAACTTTAGTGCGTTAGATAAAATTAGCTTTACGATTCCAGATGGGGAGTTAGTTGCTTTACTAGGGCCATCTGGATCTGGAAAAACTACGCTTTTGCGCATCATTGCTGGGCTTGAAAACCCTGATGAAGGTTCGGTTCATTACAGCGATTTGGAAGTAACTACGAAATCTGCGAAGGACCGAAATGTTGGGTTTGTCTTTCAACATTATGCGCTTTTTAGGCATATGACTGTTTTTGATAACATCGGATTTGGCTTAAGTGTGCGAGGTTTACCCAAAGAAAAAATCGCCCAAAGGGTGGGTGAGTTGTTACACCTTATTAGACTCGAGGGATTGGAAAATAGGTATCCTTCTCAACTTTCAGGCGGGCAAAGACAGCGTATTGCACTTGCCCGTGCGCTTGCCGCACAACCCAAAGTGCTTTTACTGGATGAACCCTTTGGCGCACTCGATGCTAAGGTCCGTATTGAATTGCGTGAATGGCTTCGCAGGTTGCACGATGAAATCCATGTTACCAGTATTTTTGTAACTCACGATCAGGAAGAGGCCTTTGCTGTTGCAGATAAGGTGGTGGTGATGCGTGCAGGGAAGATTGAGCAGATTGGATCACCAACCGATGTTTTCGAGAACCCCGCCAATGCCTTTGTGATGGATTTCTTAGGGCAGGTGAATGTCTTTGAAGGGATGCTTGTAAACGGAGTTCCAAGGATTACTGGATTTAGTGATTTGAAGGGCCCGCCTCAGAATGATTTTTGTTCTAAGACTATCTATGTTCGGCCTTACGAGTTAGATATTGAGGTTAATTTAACTTCGATTGAAGCATTACCCGCAAAAATAATGCATATTAATCCAGCAGGGCCTGTTGTTCGAGTTCACCTGCAAGATTTAAATTCTATTGCCACTGTGTTTGTTGAGATTAATTTTTCGAAGTTAAAAGAACTTGGAATTACAACGGGACAAAAGGTATATATTCAGCCAAAAAGACTCCGAATCTTTACGCCCGATTATATGATTTAAGTAGGGATTTTGAAACGGCCTAGTAAGCCAAGGTTAGACATTAAACAGGAAATGGCAGATGTCACCATCTTGCATAATGTATTCCTTGCCTACAATTTTAAGCTTTCCAGCGGCTCGTATATCTTTTTCAGATTTGTAGTGTTCGAGGTCTTGTAGTGAATAAACCTCGGCCCTAATAAAGCCCCTTTCAAAATCGGTATGTATCACGCCTGCTGCTTGGGGGGCAGTTGCTCCGATTGGTACAGGCCAGGCACGAACCTCTTTTTCCCCCGCAGTGAAGTAGCTTTGGTAGCCAAGCGATTTATATGCGGCACGCGCTAGCACTGCAAGTGATGGCTCTATAATTCCAGCGGAAGATAACATCTCAGCTCTATCTGCTTCTTCAAGTTCTGCAATTTCAGCTTCCAGCTTGGCGCATACGGGCACGACTTCGGCCCCTACCTTCTTAGCAAATTCCCGTACTTGCATCACCATCGGGCCTTTGCCTTCTAAGTCCGTTTCATCTACATTTGCTACATATAATACTTGTTTGGCAGTCATCAGGCCAAAAGCGCTGATAGCCTTGGCTTCGTTTTCTGGTAGTTTAAGGGTTCGTAATGGTTGATCAGCTTTTAAGTGAACCAGCGATTTTTTGATTGCTTCTACGCGGTCCTTGGCTTCTTTGTCTCCTCCTTTGGCGCTTCGTTCTGCTTTGGAAAGAGCGGCTTCTAATGTCTGTAAATCGGCCAACATCAACTCTATTTCTATCACTTCGATATCACTTAGCGGGTCAATTTTTCCTGCGACATGTATTACATCGGGATCTTCAAAACAACGCACCACTTGAAGGATTGCATCCACTTCTCGTATATGGCTCAGAAATTTATTGCCCATCCCTTCACCTTCACTTGCACCTTTGACTATTCCAGCAATATCAACTAGCGTTAATGCCGATGGAATGATTTTCTGCGGTACAATAAATTTTGTGATCCTGTTTAGCCTAGGATCGGGTACTGGGACAATGCCCTCGTTTGGCTCGATGGTGCAAAAGGGATAATTAGCTGCTTGAGCCCCTTTAGAACTTGTTAAAGCGTTGAAAAGAGTACTTTTTCCTACATTCGGCAATCCAACAATTCCAGCTTTCATAATGCCTTCTGCCTTTGATAAATGTTCTTAGTGTGGAAGCCCGCTCAGTGCAAGCCGTGGTATCAATTATTAAATCTTAGAAGCCCTGAAAATAACCTTGGTACTGTAACAGTTGTAAAACTAGAGTTCTACTTTCGTTTTGTTAGAAAGTGTTCTTGGGGCTGGTTTAATATTACTTTTCATCTATTTCACCTAAAGCAGCAAAGGGGGTACCTTCGACATATTCTAGAAATGCACCACCCCCCGTTGAAACATGAGTCATTTTTTCAGCAAGGCCAAAGTCTTCGACAGCTTCGGCGGTTTCGCCACCACCAACAACGGTTACGCCTTGAGAGGCAGCCATCGTGTTGGCAATAGCTTTGGTACCTTTGCTGTAGGGTTCATCTTCGAATTTGCCCAAAGGGCCATTCCAAAGAACGGTGGAGGATTTAGCAACTTCAGCGCAGTAAAGTTCGATAGTTTTGGGGCCGATATCGATACCAATCCAGCCTTCTGGGATCTCGCCTTCGAACACTTTTGCGCCTTGGGGTTCATCAAGCTTTTGCACAGCAAGATGATCAACAGGAAGTTGGATTTTTCCCTTGCCTAGTTCAAGAAGTTCGGAAGCGATATGGAGTTTATCTGATTCAACCCGAGACCCGCCAATGTTTTTGCCTTGGGCTTTCATAAAAGTATAGGTCATAGCACCCCCGATGATCACCTTATCAACTTTGAGAAGTAGTGCTTTGATGAATTTGATTTTGTCGGAGACTTTGCCCCCACCTAAGATACCTAGCATAGGTCTAGATGGGTTGCTAAAAAGCTGTTCAAGAATTGTTAGTTCTTTCGCCACAAGCGTACCAACAACCCGAGGTTTTCCTTTTAATGCGGCGGGAACCCCTAGCATAGATGCATCTTTTCGATGGCAGGTTCCAAAGGCGTCATTTACATAAATATCACCTAAGCTTGCTAGTTCTTGGGCAAAGGTGGGGTCTCCTGCTTGTTCCCCGGGATGGAATCTTACATTTTCTAGGACCAAAACTTCGCCAGGCTTAAGATTGGCGGCAGCGGATTTTGCATCGGGGCCAATAATGCTATCAACTTTTTGAACTGGTTTGCCTAAAAGTTCGCCTAATCTTTTAGCTATATTGTTCATTTTAAAAGGTGCATCTTTAATCGGATCGCCTTTGGGGCGACCTAAATGGCTCATCGCTATTACAGCAGCGCCTTTTTCTAACAAAACCTTAATTGTCGGTAGGGCGCCTCGGATGCGACGGTCGTTAGTTATTTCGCCCTGCTCGTTTTGTGGGACATTGAAGTCAACCCGCACGAGTACTTTTTTGCCTTCAATGTTGCCTAACGAAAAGATATCTTTTTTTGCCATTGCGATAGCTTTCTTAAATGAATGTTGAGTTATAAAGCCAAAATAAAGACTGCAAAAAAATAAAGGGGTTGGTCCATTACAGACCGAACCCCTTTTGATTTAATAGCTTTTACTTAATCAGTTTGACAAGTTTAACTGCAAGGTCTGCGGTGCGAACGCTGTAGCCCCATTCGTTATCGTACCAGCCAAACACTTTAACTGTAGTGCCTTTGCCTTTGGGGCTAACCAAGGTACAAAGAGAATCAAAAATGCAACTGTGTGGGTTATCGATGATATCGGAGGAAACAATTGGGTCTTCGGTGTATTCAAGTACACCTTTAAGAGCACCATGAGCAGCGGCCTTGAAAGCAGCGTTAACTTCTTCCACGGTGACTTCGCGTTTGAGTTGGACGGTAAGGTCGGTGATGGAACCGTCTGGCACAGGAACTCGAAGAGCGGTGCCATCGAGTTTACCGGCCATAGCAGGAATAACCAAGCCAATAGCTTTGGCAGCGCCAGTGCTACTTGGGATGATATTGCAACCAGCGGCGCGAGCCCTTCTGGGATCAGAGTGAATCTGATCCGCAACATTTTGGTCATTGGTATAGGCGTGAACGGTAGTCATCACACCACAAACAATACCGAAATTATCTTCCAAGGTCTTAACCATAGGTGCTAAGGAATTGGTGGTGCAAGAAGCGTTAGAAACGCATTGGTGATCTGCGGTAAGTTCGTGATCGTTTACGCCAATAACCACGGTTTTGTCTTCGCCTTTTGCAGGGGCGGTTATGATAACCTTCTTGGCGCCGGCTCTAATATGATCGATAAAACCACCTTTTGGAGTTTCTTTTTCAGTGAAAAGCCCAGTGGATTCAATTACGATTTCAACGCCCATAGCACCCCAAGGAAGCTTGGAAGGATCTCGTTCTTTAAGGACTTTAATAGTTTTTCCAGCAACTATAAGTGAGTCTTCGGTGGCTTCCACGGAATGTGGAAATTTACCGTGTACCGAGTCGTATTTAAGTAGTAATGCCAAACTTTTAGGGTTACCGAGATCATTGATGGCGATGACATCAAGTTCGGATTTTTTTTCCATGAGAGCGCGGAAGACCATTCTACCAATTCGCCCAAATCCATTAATACCAATCTTAGTTGCCATTTTTATAAACCTCACTTTTTCTTAAATAAAAAGCCAAGAATTAAAGGTAAAAGCAATTAAAACTCGGTTTTCGAGAGCAAACCTATTGACACTTGTGGCCGAGTTGCGCATGCGTTGGTATTTTATAAAATATGATTTAATATCGTGAAGTCGAGGGGATAAAACCATTGCTTCATAGGTTTTTCTTTAATTTTTCTGGAGGTTATAATGGCTGGAACAGTTCGCGTTGCGGTTACTGGTGCTGCTGGTCAAGTTGCTTATGCTATGTTAGGCAGATTAGCCTCGGGCGAAGTTTTTGGGCATAACACGCAGGTGATCTTGCAACTTCTGGAAATTCCTCAGGCCTTACCGGTATTAGAGGGAGTTGCGATGGAACTCGACGATTGTTCTTTTCCTCTTCTTAAAGAAATTATTCTGACCGATAGCGCTGATAAAGCCTTTGATAGTTGCAATTATGCTCTTTTAGTTGGCTCTTTTCCCCGCAAACAAGGAATGGAAAGAAAGGAATTGTTGGACATAAACGGTAAAATTTTCGTAGGCCAAGGCAAAGCTCTTGCAGCAAATGCCGCCTCTGATGTTCGCATTCTTGTCGTTGGTAATCCTTGTAATACTAATTGCTTGGTAGCAAGGTCAAATGGTAAAAGTATCCCTGCAGAACGATGGACAGCGATGACAAGGCTTGATCACAATCGAGCACGAACCGCCTTGGCAAAAAAAGCGGGCGTCCTCAGCCAAGAAGTTTCTCAAGTTACAATCTGGGGCAATCATAGTAACACTCAGTTCCCAGATTTTACCAACGCTAAAATTCAGGGTAAGCCTGCCGAGCAAATCATTACCGATCGTAAATGGCTCGAAGAATCTTTTGTTTCCACCATCCAGACCCGAGGCGCTGCTGTCATTAAGGCTCGCGGAATGAGCAGTGCTATGTCTGCTGCGAATGGCGCAATTGATCATGTTAAAAGCCTTGTAAATCCTACTCCTTCTAACGATTGGGTTAGTATGGCTGTTGTGTCTAAAGGAGAATATGGCGTGCCTAAAGATTTAGTATTCGGTTATCCTTGCACTTCAGATGGAAAGGGAAATTACCACATTGTTGAAGGGTTGAAACACGATGCGTTTGGCCAAAGAAAAATGCAAATCACTCTTAATGAGTTGTTAGAAGAAAAGGAATCAGTCAAAGAATTGATCCTTTCCTAATTATTTTATTCCAATAAGCGTTTCTTTAAATATCGAGTACATCCGGTAGGAACTATTCTCCCCCTGATGACCTTTCAAAGTCTTATCCACCTTAAGAATGGATTCGGTCATTAGGCCTTTGTTAGAATCTAAAGTGACTTCTCCTTCGACTAAAAAGGGAAGAAGGGGAAGTTGATCAGCAACAGTCGCAGGGGTATTTTTTAACTCAGTCGTTACTTGAAGCTTAATTTTTTCTTTATCAATTGCAATGCACTCATACTTTTGGCTGGTTTCATATTTCTCCCCAGTGCCCTGCGGGGGTTCCAAAGTAATATTGAAGTTGCGCAACCAAGCAAGTCCCTTTTTAATTTCTCCTGCGGGTAGTACAACCGCAAAGGGAAGTTCAATTTCATATTTGCTTGCGGCACCAAAGTTACTTTCTTTGACTGAGCGGACCCTTCCTTGGCTATCCATTGTAATGGTTGCGATTTTAGTTCCGATATATTTCTCGAGTTGTTCCTTAAGTTGCGGAGTTGCTTCTTTTGGATTTGCAGAATCAAAAGCCATCACTTCGCCTTTTGGATTGGTATTTTGCATTTTGATTGCCTCGACTATTAGTGTAAGGGTTGCGATGCCGTCTTTGCTAACATCATCGATGGTCCACTTTTTTGTAAGTTCTAACTGGTTTTTGAATTCAGTTTTTGAATCCGCAATAATTTCAGTTGCAAGGGTGTTGTGTTCCACTTTGTATAAAAGGGCCTGCCCTTTTGTCCATTTGAACAGACCAGTTTCTGATTGGGCTTGAGCAGAAGAAACAAAGTAAATTAAAAGGAAAAGAGTAAGGGTAGAAAGAAATCGTGACATAATAAATCCCCACTGTGAAGAATAAGCAAGCAAATAACCTATAAGAATGTAGCAAAGGGCATTAATTTCTCCAAGTCCACTTGTAAATAGTCACCAATTTAGAAAAGCCTTAAGATTAGAATAAAACGCCTGATTAGGGCTGTGATGATGGTCTTGGTTCTTCATAGGGTGTAAAAATTTAGGTTCAGCCGCTGCTGCAAATAATTCCTCAGCTTGGGAATAGGGTACTAACCTATCTGCTGTGCCGTGACTGATGAAAACTGGGCAATAGCAAAACTTAATCCAAGATAAAGTATCAAGTTTGGTTTTAAGAAAAGCTAAGCCCGGAAGTCTAGGGTAAAGTTTTTGTGCCATCGCTTTGAACGAAGTAAAGGCACTATTTAAAACAAGACAGGCTGGGGGGGTGTCTTGTGCCAATTTGCAAGCTATGGCACCCCCAAGCGATCCCCCATAATAAATCAAATCTCGAGGCTTAAAGCCTTTTAAAAAAAGCCAATTTAAGGAAGCATTAGCAGAATCGTGGCACCCAGACTCCGATGGTTTCCCCGAACTTTTTCCATATCCAGGATAATCAAAAATCAAAACGCCTAAGTCAAGTGACTGATGCCAACGCTTAACCCCATCAAAACGGTAACTAAGGTTCCCACCATTACCGTGGCAATAAATTAAAGCTCGGTGTGGCTTTCCTGCGGGTGGTGGCAACCACCAAGCGTGGATTTTATCCCCTCGCGTACTTAAAATCCAAACGTCTTCAACTGCGAATTCTTCAGGAACGGGCGACCACCCTTGGCTTGCTCTGGTAGGCCGAAAAAGGAGAAAGTTTTCAATAAACTCAAACAATTTTGTTCCCCTATTTGTTTCTTCTTAAACTGGCTTACGAATTCTAAAGTAAATTAGAATTACAACAAACAAACAAGCCAGTGGCAAAATATCACCAGTTTTTGCATACAAACTGAAACGGTCATCAATTGGAACCGATGCAATTAAAATCCCTTCGACAGCTTTAAATTGATGCCATTCCGAAACAGGCAAAGCTTTAGATTTAAGGCTCGGGTAGTTGATTTTCCAAACGAAAGTGTTGGCCCGGTTAGTCGGTTCAACCGACTCTGGCTTGAGTACTTTTCCATTGCTATCAATCAATGCCGATATACCCATATTGACACTCCGAATAAGGGATCTTCTGGTTTCGATAGCACGAAAACGGGCGATGGCAAGATGCTGTTCGTGTTCTTCGCTTCCTTTAAACCAGCCATCGTTAGAAATGTTGATAAAAAAGTTAGGACCAGTTCCGGAACGGAAAAAGCCAGCAGGAATTGCGCTGTCGGTATCTTCATAACAAATCAGTGTGCCAAAACTATAGGTCTTATCATTCCCCGCAGGAAATTCGATTTTGGGATAACCTTCGCCCGATTCAATGCTGTATTCGAAATCATAGGGAGCGAGATTTTTGAGCCAAGGAAAGATTCCCTTAAATGGAATGAATTCACCAAATGGTACTCGATGAATTTTATCATACCGAGAAAACTTATTAACACCATTCGAAACTAATAATGCAGAATTGTAGCGCTTAATTCCTGAAGGGGTGAGTTCCTTGGAATTAAGCCCAAGTAAAACCGAGGTGTTCCACCGCTTTTTTACTTCCTCACTCATCCCTTTTTGCAAGGTTGTTGTTCTATACCAATTAGGCGGTATTTGTTCCAGTTTGACTTTCGGAGATATTGAATACCACTCGTGCATATAGCTCGTTTCGGGCCAAATGATCAAATCTGGATTCGATGCAATACTCAAGTCGGAAAGCTGATTGTAAGGCATAACGGCATTTTGTGAATTCGCCTGATCGTTGCGAATGCTTTGGTCCACACTTCCCTGAAGAGATGCACAAATAGGGCCGGGCGTGCCGATACCCTCCGAGTTTCGAAATGAGCCATAGGTTAAGGCGAAAAGTAGCATCAGCAAAATATAAATAGCCCAAGCTTTAATCCTTTTATTTTTAAAATTAAGATAAGCTTCTACAATAAACCCATTCACAGAAGCAACAACAAAAGAAACTCCATAGGCTCCAAAAAGATCACAGATTTGAATGATTGTAGAGTAATCATGTTGTGAGTGTGCTAAAAGATACCAAGAAAACCCCCCCGCAAAAGTAGAACGAATGTATTCGACACCAACCCAGATGAGGGGAAACGAAAAAAGGAGTGGAACTTTCTCAAGCTTTTGAACCAGAATCATTCCTAGCAAAAAAAATAAGTTACAATAAATGGCCAGCCCAATCCAAGTAAAATACATCATCGGGTCAGCAAGTCGCATCCATTGCAAGGCCGGGATAAAAAAACAAAAGCCTGAAAAAAAAATAGCCAAAACTTTCATCTTAAATTGGATACCCGACCGTACAACATAAAGTAAAGGCACTAAAGCTATCCACCCAAGAAAACCTAAGTTAGCAGGGAAATAGGTCAGGTAAAGCAAAACACTCGAAAGAAATCCTAGTCCAAGCGACCAGCCTTCAGCTTTTAAGATGAGCATTGCGTTTTGAATAAAAAGTGAGGCCATAATGAAACTTCAATTATAAAAAATAAAATTAAGAATTATAAGCTAGTTTCGGAAATCTGGGTTTGTCACAAGAACCTGAATCATCTCCCCAGCCTTAAATTTTGTAAGGCCTTCTTTACAAAAAATTAGAGAATTGCATTCAGAAATTCCTTTTAAGTCAGCCGAACCAAACCATTTTTCAGGTTTTACCTTTGCCAGATATTGGTCCAGAAAAATTTGTGCTGGGAAGCAGGTCGCTCGATCGCTATTGTGCTGGAAGTCTTCAGAAATAGGAAGAGAAAGAATGTTACGAGAAATCGTTTTTTCGCCTTTAAGAATTGCAAGTGCGGGTGTTACAAAAAGATGAAAGCATACGAAAACACTACAAGGGTTTCCAGGTAATCCAAAAACAGGTTTCCCCTGTGCTGAAACAGCAAAGAGGAAAGGTTTGCCAGGTTTAAGGTTGATCTTGTGAACAAAAATCTTGGCGCCATTTTCTTTTAAAACTTTGGGTACTAAATCAAATTTACCTTCAGAAACTCCACCGCACAAAATGATCGCATCAGAATTTTCGGCCTCATTGTAAAGGGGTTGGATACTTTTTTCGCTATCCCCCGCAATTCCCAAATACTTGGGTAAGGCTCCAGCGACAGTGGAAAGCGCCACTAGCATAGGGCCATTACTATTTCTAATTTGCCCCCCCCTTGGGGATCACATTTGCCTCGACAAGTTCGTTACCCGAGGAAATAATCGAGATTCGTGGAGCAGGTTGTGCCATCACCGAAGTTTTGCCGCAAGCGGCAAGAATAGCCGCGCGTTGTGGGGTAATTTTTGTACCCGCCCTAAGCAGTAATTCTCCTCGTTGGTATTCCTTTCCTAGGGGCAGAATGTTCAAGCCTTTTTTATAAATACCCTGCTTAAATTGGATACTGTTGTCCCTGATAATTACATCTTCCTTGGGAATGACAGCATCAGCACCATAGGGTATTGGTGCCCCCGTCATAATCTCTGCGGTGCTACCTAGATTTAATTCGGTAGTATCGGTCCCATCCGCAGGTATTTCAGAGGTTTTGGGTAATGATTTTACCCCCCCCTCAAGATCTGCAAGCCGAACTGCATACCCATCAACTAATGATTTATCAAATGGAGGACTAGAAATATCAGCATAAATATCATCGGTGATGCAGGTGCCTAAAATGGTTGAAGAAGCCGGACTAATCGCCGGCCTAAGCGGTTTGATTTGTTCAAGAATGGTTTTTAGAGCAGATTCAATGTTGATCATAATCAAGCCTAAAGACTATTCGTTTTCATAATTTAAATTAGGAGCGAGCCATTGCTCTGCTTCTGCCAAAGGTATATTTTTTCTGCGTGCGTAGTCTTCGACTTGATCACGAGTGACCATATCGACAGCAAAATATCTGGACTCTGGGTGAGAAAAATAAAGCCCGCTGACCGATGCCCCAGGGTACATAGCAAAGCTTTCAGTGAGAATCATTCCCGTGTTTTTTTGTACTTCCAACAGTTCCCAGAGTTTATTTTTTTCAGTATGGTCGGGGCAACTTGGATAACCGTACGCAGGTCGAATCCCTTGGTATTTTTCATCAATTAAGTCTTCGCTAGAGTATTTTTCAAACTTGCCAAATCCCCAGTCTTGGCGGGCTTTACAATGAAGGTATTCTGCAAAGGCTTCCGCACATCGATCGGCAAGAGCTTTAATCATAATGGAAGAATAATCATCGTTGAGTTTCTTAGAAAAATAATCAGCAAACTCATCAGCCCCTTCGCCCGCAGTTACAGCAAATGCACCAAGATAATCTGGTTTTCCTGAGCTTACCGGTGCAATGAAATCTGCAAGACTTTTGAAATTCTCTTGTCCTTCTCGTTCCCATTGTTGCCTAAGCATGGGCAAGCGATATTTGATATCCTTGCGTGATTCATCAGTGTAAACAAGAATGTCATCACCTTCAGAATTTGCAGGAAAAAACCCGTAAACACCGTGAGCTTTCACATTCTTTTCCTTGATCATTTGTTGTAGCAAGCCGTTGCCTAAATCGAAAAGTTCACGAGCATGTTTGCCCGTGTTAGGGTCACTGAAGATGAATGGATACTTTCCTTTAAGTTCCCAAGAAAGAAAAAAAGGTGACCAGTCAATGTAAGGAAGTAACTCTGATAAAGGGAAATCGTGCAATACTTTAATACCGGTGAATTCAGGTTTGGGCGTAATAGGATTGCCCCAATTGATTTGAAATCTGCGCCTCAATGCTTCACTGTAGGGAACCATTTTTCGTTCTTTTTTCTTGGCGAAATTAACTCGCTCACGGTCTTGTACTTTGCGATTCTCTATATCAAGAATCTTCTTTGCTTCTGGTTTTAATAACTTTTCTACAACACCTACGCTCTTAGATGCATCTTTAACATGAACCACGGTACCTTGATAACAGTTCGCAATTTTTACCGCTGTGTGTTTGGAACTAGTGGTTGCACCGCCAATTAATAGAGGAATTGAAAATCCTTGCCGCTCCATCTCCTTGGCAACATAAACCATCTCGCCCAAGGAGGGAGTGATTAAACCAGAAAGTCCAATAATATCAACATTATGAATTTTCGCTTGCTCAAGAATTTTTTCGCAAGATACCATCACGCCTAAGTCAATTGTTTCAAAATCATTGCAATTTAATACAACTGCAACAATATTTTTGCCAATATCGTGCACATCGCCCTTAACGGTTGCAATGAGTAATTTGCCTCGGGCTTTATGTACGCTGCCTGAGGCTTCTTTTTCCGCATTCATAAAAGGTTCAAGGTATGCAACAGCTTTTTTCATCACGCGAGCACTTTTTACGACTTGGGGAAGAAACATTTTTCCCGAACCAAATAAATCGCCAACAACATTCATTCCATCCATGAGCGGGCCTTCAATAATATGCAAAGGCCTTTCATAAAACTTCCTAGATTCTTCGACATCTTGATCGATGTAATCAGCAATGCCTTGGATCATTGCGTGCTTTAGTCTTTCTTGGACTGAAGTCTCACGCCAAGCATGTTCTTTAACCTCTGATTTGTCTTTTTTGGCTAAAGTTTTAGCAAAATCCACCAAGCGTTCTGTTGCATCAACTCTTCTGTTAAGCAAGACATCTTCAACGCGTTCGAGAAGGTTCTTGGGTATATCTTCATAAATTAGAAGTTGGCCTGCATTAACGATTCCCATATCAAGCCCAGCTTGAATTGCGTGAAATAGAAATGCGCTGTTCATTGCCTCGCGAACGACTTCAAATTCTTTTCCTCTAAAAGCAAATGAAACATTGCTGACCCCACCGCTTGTTTTTGTCAAAGGAAGAATTTTTTTAAGCCTTCGTATTGCTTCAAAAAATTCGACAGCATAGTTGGAGTGTTCCTCCATACCTGTACCAACCGTAAGAATGTTGGTGTCAAAAATAATATCTGTGGGGTCATACCCAGCTTTTTCGGTAAGCAGTTTATAGGCCCGTAAGCAGATGCGCACTTTTTCATCAGCAGAAACCGCTTGGCCTTGCTCATCAAAAGCCATAACAACAACAGCAGCGCCATATTTATGAATAATTTTAGCCTGTTCGAGAAATTTTTCTTCGCCTTCCTTAAGGCTAATCGAATTAACAATACCTTTCCCCTGTAAGCACTTGAGTCCGGCTTCGATAACTGCAAAATTAGAGCTATCGACCATAATGGGAACTTCAGTAATGTCGGGCTCTGCAGCAAGTTGGTTTAAGAATTGTGTCATGGCTTTTTCGCCATCAATCAAGCCTTCATCCATATTAACATCAAGAATATTTGCGCCGTTCTCTACTTGTTCCCGTGCTACCTTGATAGCTTCTTCAAAATTATTTTCTCGAATGAGGCGCGCAAATTTTTTTGAACCCGTAATGTTCGTTCTTTCTCCAACATTAATAAAACCAGTGCTTTTTTGAACTTCCAGAGTCTTTGTGCCACAATACCAAGAATGCACACTTAAAATATCACTTCGTCTAGGTTTTATTCCATTAACGGTTTCTGAAATTGCTTTGATCCAATCGGGGTCGGTCCCACAACAACCCCCAACAATATTTAACCAGCCATTTTGAGCAAATTCTTTAAGCTGTTGTGAAGTCTCTTCAATGTTTCCTTGGAAACCACCGAATCCATCTGGCATACCAGCGTTAGGGTAACAACTGATCATGAATTTGGACATTTGAGATAAAGTTTCAATTGGTCCGCGCATTTGCTTGATACCAACTGCGCAATTAAGCCCAACACTCATCGGATTCGAATGGGCAATGGAAGTGTAGAAAGCTTCAACAGGCTGAGCAGAAAGAGTTCTACCGTTATCGAAAATCGTGCCAGAAACCATCACTGGCAAGATATTTCCAGTTTTTTCAAAATAGGTGTTGATTGCAAAAAGACAGGCTTTCATCACCAAAGTATCAAATGAGGTTTCTGGTAAAAGAATATCCACCCCACCCAGAACTAAAGCTTCGATCTGAGAGTAATAATTTTCAACCATCTTATCAAAGGTGGTATCTCGTGCTGCGGGGTTGTTGACATTCGTGCCAAGGGAAAGGCTTTTTTTTGTGGGTCCAATGCTTCCTGCAACGAACCTAGGCTTCATCGGGGTTAACCGGGTCATTTCGTCAGCAGCTTCTCGAGCGAGGCGCGCTGCCGCAATATTTAATTCCGCAACATGATCTTGAAGTTGAAATTCCTCCATACAAATCAGGCTTGTATTAAAGGTATTCGTTTCAATAATGTCAGAACCAGCTTGGAGGTAAGATGTATGAATTTTTTTTATAAGATTAGGCTGGCTAAGGCACATAATCTCGGTGCAATTTTTTAAAAGCACGGGGTGATCCTTAAATCGGGCGCCTCGGTAATCTTCTTCGGTTGGTTCGTGAGCGTAAATCATCGAACCCATAGCACCATCGAGCACAAGAATTTTTTTAGTTAATAGTTCTTGAAGAACGCCATGTCTATCTTTAATCAATGAATTTGACATTTGCCTTTTAGCTTCTCCTGAAGGCGCGAAACGATAATAAATATCCTTATCAAAGGAAGTATAGCGAACTATGCTTAAAAACGCACAGAGATAATGTAACCGTAAAGAAAGTGATCAAATCAACAACCTTGGAACTATTTGGGTCAGAAAAAAAGAAGAGATAAAAACGGTTTAAGCATGAGGCAAAATCTTGCGAAACTTTTGGAGTAACTCGACCTCCATTGCATCCATGCCGGCTTATCGCGGGCCATCCATGGCCCAGGTGACAAGTGCTCAAATGCTTAAACCATATAAACACAGGATTAAGTATTTGGATGATTTTGTCAACTCCGATTCCAGCTGCAAGTTGTAATTTGTTTAAGTGAAAGTACTTATGGCTTTTAACCTGAAATAAATTAAACTGTTTATTTATTTAAATAATAAAGAATGCCTCCACCTGTGCCGTTTTAGCTCTTTTGAGAACCCGCATCTTAACCTTGGGATCCTCAGTTCTGGTTTAAGAATCCCACTACTTGGTGGGCACACCTGCACCAGAAGTCTTTTTGGACCCCCACGGGTACTCTTATCGGTTCGTCAAAAGTACAGCTAGGTGACGAACACTGCAGAGGCACTATCATTATATGCACAGACTTAGTTTACAGAACAGTTGTTTTTATTTAATAAGGAGCAATCATGCCATTTATCACGATTCTTTTTGCACTTGATCTAATAATTATAGGTTTTTTAGGCTATGTAATTACTGGAAAAGAGCATTTAACAGCATTAATCCCAGCGGTCATTGGCGCAATTTTGTTGGCGATGGGATTCTTAGCATTTATACCGAATTTGCGCAAGCATGTGATGCACGGAGCAGCATCGGTTGCGTTATTGGGTATTATTGGTACTTTCTCTGGGTTGACAGACCTACCAAAATTGCTCTCGGGAGAAATATCATCCCTTACTAAGCCCGCTGCTTCAATAAGTAGAATAGTTACAAATATTCTTCTGATTCATTTTGTTATTATTTGCATCATTTCATTCATTGAAGCAAGAATCGCCAGAAAGAATGCTGAAAAATAAGCTTAAATTCTGTTAAACATAAGAATCAAATACTCGGACTTTTTCCCAGTTATCTTTGTTTTTTGCAATAAATTCATTGTGCGTATCACTTTCTTGATACGCATCGTGGTATTGCTTATTCGTAAACATAACATGTAGACCTACGTCAAAGCTTTGATCATTAACATCACGGTCGAACTCCGTAGCTCTCATACCAGCAGAAAAATAAAGGACCCCTTCGTGGTGCTTTAAATACTTATCGCAATCCTGAACTAATTTGTTTCGTGCGGCTGAACTACTGTCTTTAAGCTTAAAGAAAACCATATGAGCCAGTTGATTTGCCATTGGTGCGATTCCTCTACTTCTATACTGATAATAAATGTTACGAAAAATTATTTTTACTATCAACACTACCCTTAGGCTATGAAAATCTTATTGTAAAAATGAAAATAATCGTTATTTAGACCCCATTTCCATTCTTCTTTATTTCTTAACATTAAATACTTATCTGTTCCTATTGCTCAACTTCGATTTGAATTTTATGATGTTTTTACCATAATTACTTTGGACCCTTAATCATTAATAAAAATAGAATCTGTTTTTTATTTGAAGGTTTTCAATTTAACAGGATTGATCGTAGGCGAAGGGTTTACTTTATTTTTTCTTAATGGGATTTGATTGAATGGCTATTTTATTGCAAATAAAAGGTGCTTGTAAAGGTTACGGCGAACAAATTCTTCTTGACAGTGCAGATGCTTCCATCAGCGATAATGTCAAAGTAGGCTTTATCGGTAGAAATGGTGCAGGCAAAAGCACTCTTTTGCGAATTCTTTTAGGTGAAGAAGATTTGGATAACGGTGAAATTATTCGTCACCCTGCCCTTCGCCTTGGTTACCTCAGGCAGCACGACCCATTCGTTCCCGGTGAAAGTGCAATCGAATTTCTTCAGCGGGATAGCGGACAACCTTCATGGAAGTGTGGCGAAGTCGCTGGACAATTTGAAATTAAAGGTACCTACTTAGATGGCCCCGTTAATAAACTTTCGGGCGGTTGGCAAACTCGCGTCAAACTTTCTGCTCTTCTTCTAAGCGAGCCAAATCTTCTTCTGTTGGATGAGCCTACCAACTTCCTCGACCTTCGAACTCAAATTCTTTTAGAGCATTTCCTTGTAAATTACAAAGCCGCTTGTTTGATCGTTTCTCACGATCGCGCATTTCTTGGTTCTACTTGTGATCATATATTGGATCTTTCTGCAGGAAAACTTACTGCTTTTCCTGGTAAAGTTGAATCTTATCTTACTTTTTTGGAAGAAAAGCAACTTCACGAGCAGCGTTCGAATCAAGCCGTGCTTGTAAAAATGAAGCACCTTGAGGAATTTATTGCGAAAAATAAGGCACGGGCAAGTACTGCAACCCTTGCAAAATCAAAAGAAAAACAACTCGAGCGACTCGAGCTTACTAAGATTGAAAATGCACAACCGGTCCCTAGAATTCGTGCACCTCGAGTTGCGGCTCGAAAAGGACCTGCGCTTCGATGTAAAAATCTGGTCATAGGTTATCCTGAAAGAAGCATCGCTTCTGATGTAAATATAGAAATTGAACATGGTTCTAGAATTGCAATTGTGGGAGATAACGGTCAAGGAAAAACCACATTTCTACGGACCCTTGTTGATTCATTAAAGCCTATAGAAGGTGAAGTTCGGTGGGGGCACGGTTGTCAGATTGGCATTTATGCTCAGCATGTGTATACCAGTCTTTCTGAAAAACAAACCGTTATGGAGTACCTTTATCAGCACGCAGCTCGAGGGAAAAAAGATCAAGAAATTCAAGAAGTGGCAGGCTCCTTTTTGTTTCGTGGCAGCCATTCTAAGAAGCCAATTTCTGTGCTTTCAGGTGGTGAAAGAGCTCGTCTTTGCCTTGCTGGTTTAATGCTAAGTGATATTAATATTCTTATTCTTGATGAGCCTGGTAACCATTTAGATGTTGATACAGTTGAATCACTTGCAGATGCTTTAACAGCGTATTCTGGCACCGTGATTTTTACCAGTCACGACCGGCATTTTACTAGAAAAATTGCCACGGGCATCGTTGAAGTCCGCGACGGTCGCGTTATCAGTTATAACGGTCAATATGAAAGTTACGTTTATAAAGTAAATAAAGAAATTGAAGCAGGTGAAAGAGAATTGGCTACTCAATTAGCTAAAACCCCAGATGCGGTTGCTAAAACGGTTAAGTCTGCCATTGTTGCAGCGCCAAAATCTGACCTAGACCCTAAAAAAGAAATCAAGCTGGTCGAAAAAAATATTGCTCAACTCGATGCTCAAAAACGAAGCCTTAACGCTCGATTGCCAAAAATAACTGATATTGAAGAACTCGATCAAGTCGAAAATGAGCTTTCAATTATTTCTATAAAACTTACTGCAGCAGAAGATCTCTGGAGTGAATTCAATGATCTGATTCAGGATTAGTAAATTTAATCGAATATTTATTTGAAGAAAACCAAGACGACTCTTGCTTGGTCTTCTTAAATTTATACTTGCTTGCAAATCAAGTAGACTGATTTTCCTACATTTTTAATAAGTATAAGTAAATGGTTTAAATCTTAAGATTGGCTTTCTCCTTACGCATAAAGGGGTTGCTGTATTCAAGCAATTTTTTGATGACTTTCTTGCAAGTTCTAAATGTTCTTTATAAAAAAATGATGTAACCATATTTATTAATTGATAGTATTGATTTTTTGCTGGTAATGATAATGTCTAAAGTTCAGGCTTTAAAGTACCATTTAATAACTTTCTAGGAAATCAGTTTAATGAATTATTCAAATTTAAAATGGCTTCTTTTTGGTTTTATTTTTAGCATATTACCCCAAATACAAGCGCAAAAATCACCCTATGATATTTTCCCTCTCGCTGAACCTCCTTTTTATCGAGTTCGTTATGAAGCATCTGAAAAAGTTGGCGAATTAATCTTCCCTGTCAATTTTACCCTATGGATACCAAAAGATGTCAAAGTACTCCGAGGGGTCGTTGTCCATCAGCACGGTTGCGGTGAAGGTTCTTGTAAATCTGGTTTGACAGGCGCTTATGACCTTCATTGGCAAGCCCTAGCAAGGAAGCACGATTGCGCCCTCCTAGCACCGTCCTATGAACAACCCGAAAAAGCTGATTGTCAAATGTGGTGCGACCCTCGGAATGGATCTGCAATTGCCTTTCAGAATTGCCTAGTTGATCTTGGTGTAAAGTCTGGGCACCCAGAATTATCAAAGTTGCCTTGGGCTTTGTGGGGTCATAGTGGGGGTGGTCATTGGGCGGGTGGGATGGCCTTGATTTATCCAGAAAGGGTTATTGCAGCTTGGTTACGCTCTGGCGTTCCTCTTCTAAAGATGAATCCTGAAAAGGGTGGTATCAAATCGCACTCCTTGCAAAAAGAAGCATTGAATGTACCCATTATGTGTAACCCGGGAACAAAAGAAGGTGTCACTGTAAAAGATGGCCGCTTTGCCGGGGTCTGGCCAGCTAATGAAGCTTTCTTTTATGATGTTCGGGCTCAGGGTGGATTGATAGGTGTTGCTGTTGATCCTTTGTCTGCACATGAGTGTGGTAATCAGCGATACCTTGCTATACTTTGGCTTGACGCTTGCCTTGAAGCAAGGTTGCCTAAAATTGTTGGAGGTTCTCTCAAAATAATGTCAAATGAAAAGTTTTGGTTGGGTCCCATTCTTGGTGGTGAAGCGGTTTCGATTGCAAAAGCCCAAGGAGATATTCTTAAATATGGTTGGCTGCCTAATGAAGCAGTTGCAAAGGCTTGGATGCAATATGTAAAAGATACAAACATCACGGATTTAACGCCGCCTCTTGCGCCGCTGAATTTGCGCCTTGAAGGAAATAAGCTGACTTGGGATGCTCAAGCAGACCTCGAAAGTGGGCTAGCAAGTTTTGTAATTGAAAGAGACGGTCAAATTCTTGCTAATTTTCCTGATCAAGGAAAGAATCCTTTTGGCAGACCAATCTTTCAAAACCTGCAATACAGTGATACTCCCACGCAACCACTGGTTGCTATGCAATTTGTTGACACAAAACCCGAAGTTGGAAAGAAGCATAGTTATCGTGTTATTGCAGTGAATACAGTAGGGCTAAAGTCTGCCCCAAGTGGAAAATCCATAAAAGTAAATGAATAAGTCTTGTTATAAAAATTTGTGCCAATGATTTTAATGGGTCAAAAAACTAGGTTACAAATATTAAGCTAGCTGAGATTTTACAACTTTAAATAGATAAGCTTGCGTTAGAAGCAAACTACTTTTGGGATAAGAAGTTTTGATGCGAAGAGAAACCTTGCAGAAATTAACAAAGCGTTATCAAATTCGAAAGTTGCAAATTAATAAATGAAGAAATGCAATTGAGTAGATTTCAAAATTGTTTTGAAAAAAGTAAACCTTTAGAACCTGACAGTTGTCAAACCAAGAGGTAAAAGATCACCCCCTGACATTTTCATTTTTTATGCCTTTTACTATTGTTGGGAAAGGTATTTCTACAAGAATTCGGTTGAGAAAGTTTATGAGATGAGAATTTATTTTCTGCTTAATCACGATGCGATCTATTGAACATCTTGCATCAAACTTTTCAAGTTTAAAATCATTTTGCTTCTGAGTTAAGTTCTACAGGTGAACTCCAATGCCCACAGCGCCCGGTATCATCGCACCAACGCACTCTAATTCGATAACGGCCCTGCTCCATAAAAATTTCAGGAGGAATATTGAAATTGGTACCCGATTCTTGGTTGTTACGCCAAAGTTCTTGAAGTTCATACCACCCCAGCTTGCCTAACCGACCAACCCTGCATTCTAAAACGGCAGGTTTATGCCCTAAGGGTGAAACAAAAGCCGAAGCAGTAAAAATAAATTGTGCACCCTCAGCCCGTTTTAATGTAGCAGTTCCAGGAATTTTTTGGTCTTTAGCTTCGTGAGAAAGGTACCCCCAACCGTAACCTCTTTGATCTCCATCGTTGGGCGCATAGCTTTTATTTGGACGAGAGTCGGTGCAAAAATCGATAAGATATTTGCGAAATCCATTAAAATCATTTGTTGTTAAGGTTCGTTTCCAAGGTCCGCCAAAGTGATCCGCACCACAAGGGTTGACAAAGTAGGAACCTTTTTGATTCATTCTCGGGTGTTGGTTCCACATCGATTCATCGAGTTTGGACCAGTCAACCAAATAACCTTTAGGGGTCAGGGCCTTCGCAAGATCCGAAGTTAGTTGCCCAACTTGTCCACCATTATCCGTGTTATCAGAAGCAAAGAGGTCGAGTATTTCTCTAGCTCGGTTTCGATATTCCAGCGCAATTTTCGGGTGATTTAGGCAAGCCATAGCATCGATAATGCCTGGTTGATGGTGTCGGGGTACAAACATCATATCGTTATCCCAAGGAATTGGAGCCCAGTGGCCATCTGGATTACGGTAATAACCGTGGTTGCCATCGGGCCGTAGGTCAACATTTCCTAGAAGGCGATTCATTGCGTGAAAACTAAAGAAGGCAGGAAGATTTAAGTTCGTTCTCCACCAAGCTTCATTAGGATTAGAGCGCATACCGTTAAGAAATTTTTCCCATTCCTTAGGGGCATCGGTCAAATCGCGTGGTGTATGTTTGATGCCACTTTGAATACTAACACTAAGTCCATCTGGCAACTTTGAATCTGCTAATAATTTGGGTTCCATATCGCCAATTGCTACATAAAGTCCCCAAAGGTCGCCTTCGAATTGATCCTTAATTGAAACTTCTTCAGTATTGTCAACAATTCGCCATTGCACCCAGGTTGCTTGTGGACTTGGAACGCCAGCAAGGCGATAAGCCCGCATAGATAAGACTTCATCAAGGCCAGAAATGCCACGAAGAACGGGAATGTAAGGGGTTGAACCGCCAGGATTGAGGTTAAGACTGTCGCAAGTATGCGGAAAAGGAGAACCATCATGGTTTTGGATAGGAACATCGTGCCCTTTATTAAATTTAAGGCCCCATTTGTTTTTGCCCCCGATATGGGCACTGCCTTGCCCTCGGTTATTTAACTGGATGTGGTCGTAAACAACACCTTTGTAGACAAAAGTTCCTTGCTGCTTTTGCTTATGAAAGTTGCCATCCCATTGACTTCGTGCAACATCAGTTTGCAGAGCGATTAAAATTAAAGATTGAAGTGTGTTAAGGAAATCAGGAGAGAATTTTAAAGGGAGGGTCTTGCCCGGATCGCGGGTACCAATCCATTCTGCGGGTCCGTTATCACAGTACCAGGCGTAATTAGGGCAAGTATCGTCTGGTGGAGGTGATTGGGTTATTTTTCCTGATACATCTGTTGCAATAATGCGGTACCGCATCAACCAGCGATGGCGCTGATAATTAGCGGGCACATTGATAGAAAAAATTCCATCTCCTGCCTTGACATCACCTTCTTTGCCATCATCTCGCATAGGCATGTCGATCCATTCCTTTTCGTAGGATGGGTCCGATTTTCGAATATATTTTCCTGGGCCAACGGATTGCAGTTTCAAAATGGCTTTGCTTATTCCTTGGCCGATTTGAGCGGTTACCAAAACGGAAACATTACTTCTTGGTTGAATTGGGTGATGCCAAGTTTGTAAGTTCCTTATTGGCTGGTCGTCGAAGTGAAATGCTAGGAAAATAAAACTTGCAAAATATTGAATATAAGACATAAGAACTTTCTGTTTAGAATTCAATTATCTTTAAGATGTCTTTGTTTCCTTGCTGGCATTCAATTGTCATAGTTTTATGAATCCTAAGGGTTCAATTACTAATGTAATAACTGGTTTGAAAGCTTTATTGCCCATCTAATCTTAAGGTAGTTGATAATACTGTGAAACGCAATCTGATAATATTTTACTGAAATCCTATAAGGTTTTTGCAATAATTGTGAGGGACTTGAACCTGATTATTTACATACTTTTTGAGTCTTAGAATAAAGCAATGAATTTAGAGGAAGAAGGGAGTGCACCTGACTGGAGTCGAACCAGTAACCTTCGGTTTCGTAGACCGATGCTCTATCCAATTGAGCTACAAGTGCATTAACACGAATGTTATGAATATAGGATAGAAAGCACGATTAGTCAACGCATTGGCTTTGTATTTTGCATTGATTATAAGCGAAAAAGTTCTGTTTTACATTTAATATGCCTGTAATTTGAGCTTGGTAAACTGTATGGGTTGAGATGATTTTTTTGTTCGGAAGTAACTCTTAATCAAATAAATTCGATGCATCAATTTGCACGCCTGATTTCTATGTTGCATATTTCTTCTAGACTCACCTTTGTCATCAGGAGGATGCACCAGTGTTCCGCAAAAGAATGTTATTAATTCCGGCCATAATCAGTTTGATGAATTCAAGTCAAAGTTATTCTCAACAAGTACCTTCCAATCTGAACCCTCAGATAATTGGAAAAACCTCAATCCTATCAGCAGATAGCAAAGATCAAACCCTTGCCAATCATGTTGCAGAAAGATTGCAATTAAGTGGCCTATTGGTTGATTTTAAGATTGAAATTAAGGTGATTGGAAGTAGCGCTGAATTGGAAGGAATCGTAGGTAACAAAGCACAAAAAGATGCGGCGTTAACTGTGACCCGACAGACAACTGGCATTGTTCAAGTTGTTGATAAGTTGCAAATTCTGCCAGAAGCAACTGCCAATGTAGTTATTCAGTCATCGCAAGTACCGATGTTGCCAACCCCAACTCCATTACCTGGAAATATGCCAGGAAATGCAGGTGGGATGAGGCAACTACCAAGTCAGAACCAGATGATCCCCGAGCCAATTCCCGTTGGCCAAAGTGGGATGTCTTACTCCTATGATGTGAATCCACCCAAGATGCCACCTTACGCTTGGCCAAGTTATGCTCCGACTAATAATTTTTCAAGGGTTGCTTATCCGGAAGCTTACCCTGCAAATGCCTGGCCCTTCATAGGACCGGTTCACCCGTTCCCAAAGGTTCCGCTAGGATGGCGTTCTGTGAAGCTTGAGTGGGACGATGGCCATTGGTGGTTTAGCCAATGTGCAACAAAGCATAATTATTGGAAATTGCGCTACTGGTAACTGATAGCATAAAATAAAAAAAAACGAGAAAGCCATCTAATGAAGATGGCTTTTTTGCTTTAAAGGAGGTTGTATGGGTCAATGTCAACAACAACTTCAATTCCGGAGGTGAATTTCATTTTACTTAATGCCGTTTGAATAAGTAGATGAAGCAGGGTGTGTTTTTCAGAGTGAATTTGCACATGAAATCGAAAGAATTCTTTGAGTTTAAAGACCGGAGCTTCGGAAGGGCCTAGAATTTTAAGTTTCCCAGAACCTTTGATTTCGGAAGTAACAAGGTGTAGATTTTCTCCTAGTTCATCAGCAAAAGCGGTTGCAGTTTCTACAGACTTGGATCGGATTACAATTCGTGCTAATCTGCAAAAAGGTGGAAAAAATAAGGCTTTCCGATGACCCATTTCTTCATTGACAAAAGAAATAAAATCGTGCTTTGCGGCTGATATGATTGCAGGGTGTTCAGGATAATAAGTTTGAAAGTAAACCAAACCAGGCTTGTCTCCCCTGCCAGTTCTACCCGCAACTTGGGAAAGAAGCTGAAAGGTTCGTTCGGAGGCACGAAAATCTGGAATGTGAATCCCCATATCTGGATTGATCACACCAACCAGTAATACATTTGGAAAATCTAACCCCTTTGCGATCATTTGGGTTCCTACGAGAATGTTGATTAGCCCTTCTCGGAAAGCATTGAGAATGTTTTCGTGACTACCCGGTTTAGTAGTGGAGTCAGAATCCATACGCCTGATGACTTTGTTGGGGAAAAGTTTATTGATTTCTTCTTCGAGTTTTTCGGTACCCATACCGCGAAATTGAATGGTTTCGGTTTTACAAATCTCGCAACGAGAACTTGGTTTTTTTTCTGTTGCACAATGGTGGCATAAAAGAACATTTTTTCGCTTGTGAAAAGTCATTGCAAGATCGCAATTAGTACAGTTCTCAACCGTCTTGCAAGAAGGGCATTGAATAAAGGTGTGGAACCCCCGCCTATTAAGAAAAAGCATCACTTGGCCATTTTGATCAAGAGCTCTTTTCATTCCTTTTTTTAAATCCTCACTGATAAGCCCGCGGAGGTTTGGAGAAGCCGGGGGAGAAGTTTTCATATCGATAATGATAACTGGGGGCATAGGCAAATCTCGAACCCGTTTGGAAAGTGTAAGAATTTTATAGTTTTCCTTGCAAGCGTTTTGCCAGCTTTCAAAGGAAGGAGTTGCAGAACCTAAAATAATGGGAATGTCTAAAATCCTAGCCCTTTTTACCGCAATATCTCGACTATGATACCTAGGGGTGTTATCTTGCTTGAAGGAGTTTTCGTGTTCTTCATCAATGACAATTAAACCAAGGTTAGGGCAAGGTGCAAAGATTGTACTTCTTGGCCCTATAACTACATCTACTTTACCCTCAGCAACAAGTTTCCAATTACGACCGCGCTCAGCTTCGCGTAGATTGCTATGAAGCACCACAATATTTGAAAATCGTTTTTTGAAGCGGAAGACCGTTTGTGGTGTCAGGCTAATTTCAGGAACCATAACAATAGCTTGTTTACCCGACTTAATGGCGGCATCGATAGCTTCGAGGTAGACTTCGGTTTTGCCACTACCGGTAACACCGTATAAAAGAAAGGTTGCAAATTTGGCAGAGAAAACTTGATCTGTAAGTACTTTAGAAGCCGCAATCTGTTCTTCGTTCAAACTTAAGGGAGAATTGTTTGGTTCGCTTGGGGCAGAGTCAAAGAGTATTGCGGATTCATCTGAAGCAGTTTTGGTAAGCCATCCAGTTTCAATAAGCCTGTTAATAACCCCAAGATTAGAGCCAGACTTGGTGCAGAGTTCCTTGAAAAGCATAGGTCGTTTTTGTTTTAATTGAGAAAAAATCTGAGTTTGCTGTAAACTAAATTTTTTTGTGGAAGATGAGGTATAAAATTTTTCAGAAAAATCTGCAAGGAATATTTTTGGGCTAATAGCGCCTGACCTTACCCAGGCTGGAACCACCGCTTGAAGAACTTGGCCCCAACCGCACATATAATAGTCCGCAATCCATTTAGTGAATTCTAAAAGATGAATTGAAACCAAAGGTTCGTTATCAAGAATAGAAAGAATAGTTTTTAATTTAGGGCTAAATGGAATATGCCTAATGTCAACACAAAAACCAATTGCTGGCTTATTGCCCTTTCCTAATGGAACTTTAACGCGCTTGCCTTTGGATAAAAGTGCAGAAAGTTCGGTTGGAATAATGTACGAAAATGCTTTTCTGAGTGGACGATCAAATACGATATCAGCAGTTAAAATCAAATCGTCGTGGACTGTGTCCATAATTTAAAGGCTGCCAAGGTTGCCAATATTAAAGTAAGAAAGTTATTCTCTCAAATAATTTAAAATTAGCAAACCTAGCATTAAAAGAATAAGAATCTTGGGTTAGATGGAGATATCGTTGCCTGATAAAGTCGGTGCAGCAGAACGATTAGAATCTGCAAGTTTTTGTCTGCGAACTTGGTCAAGAGAAACGAAAGCATTCTTTTCATGATCGAAACCAGTGACTTCACCAGATTCAATCCTGTAAACCCAAGAGTGAACTCGCAATTGATTTTGTGACAAAGCTTCTTGAACTGAGGGAAAAGTTTTTAAATGGATCATTTGTTGCAACACATTTTTTTCAATTGTGTAAGTCAGTAATGCATCGCCTGAAAGTTCTTTAGCCTTAGCCTTGATATCATCAGCAATAGGAGCGGCATAGCTAAGCCATTTGTTAACTGCAGGAATACTTTCATCCATTTTACCCGTAGTTACAGCTTGAATAAGGCCATTCATAGCACCACATTTTGAGTGGCCACATAAAATAATGTCGCGAATTTTAAGATGCTTAATGGCATATTCGACAGTAGCTTCCTCCCCGCCAGAAAAATTATTATGAGGAGGAACCAAATTACCAGCATTTCTAAGGATGAATAGTTCACCTGGTTCTGTTTGAGTAAGAAGGTTTGGGTTAATACGAGAATCGGAGCAGGTGATGAAAAGTGCCAATGGGCTTTGGCCCTTGCTTAGTTTTTGAAAGAGTTCCTCTTTATCTCCAAAGATCTTTTTTTGAAAAATAGAAACACCTTGAATAATTCTTGTCATAATAGAATCCTGAGAAAAGTTAAAAGTATAAATCACTCTACGTTAAATATTATTTTCTTTTTATATCGTGGTAATTATAAAAATAACAGAACTTTTTAAATAATTTTTACCAAAATCTGCTGGAGTGATGAAAAATTATATTCGAGTTTTTCTATTATTGTCGGGTCGAAGTAACGGCACTTTTATCTGAAAAAGCGTGTCAGGTTCAAATTGCAAAACCAGCACCTGCTCCTCGGGTAGTAGTTCCACAAATCAAGCGAAAATCTGTGCTTGTATTTAAAGCTTCGTACCTTTTTTCGCTTCCAACTAGGCAAGATAACCTTGAACTTTGGGTAAATATGAAATTGTTAAAGTTTTAGGTGAGGGAGGAATGGGGATTTTTTGAGAAATAGTTAAATTTATGAGCATAAATTTGGTGGTTTGGTATTAGAGCCGTTCGTTTTTATGGCTTTTGCAATTTACATTGTTATGGTTTTTTATTCGTTTGAACCTAGAGATTTAGTTATCAAAATTTTACAAAATAATTAAAACGGTAAAATTTAATTTTATACCAATATTTACTACTAAGCTTGAATGGATTAGTATAAAAATATTACAATTTGATAAGTTATTGCTTGAAAAATTATGGTAGTTTTATGCCATAGTCGATTTTACTAATTTAAGGTGTTTGAATGAGTACTCAAATCAGCAGTTGCCCGACTAAAGAGGAACTGATTGAATGTGTTGAAAATAAATCTCAAACAGATAAAATAACTGGCGTTAAGGAACATATTAAGCAGTGTCCTAAATGCAGAGTCGAGTTTACAACAATACTCAAAAATAAATTAAACAAGCAAAATGAAAATTATGGGTCTGGCCCGCTAGTGGCATCAATTACCTCATCGGTTTCCGAAGTTGTTGCTAACCCCAATATTGGTAAGGTTAATGTTTCTGAGTCAATGTTTTCTACAAATTCTGGAAATAACACTAAACAAGCGGTTGTTGCACTAAAAGCTGCATACCCTTATCTTGAACCGCCTACCAAGCGAGGTTCTTTGGGATGCCTTGGCAGATACGAATTGCTTAGTATTTTAGGTGAAGGTGGAATGGGGATTGTCTTTGAGGCGGATGAAAAGGAAAGCGGAAGAAAAGTAGCATTAAAAGTCCTAAAACCCGAATTGACTGATGATGTTTATCGTCAGCGTTTTGAACGCGAAGGTAAAATTGCTAGTAGTCTTTATGATGCTAATGTATGCATGGTTTATGATGTAGGGGTTCATAATAATGTTTCTTATATGGCAATGGAATTATTGAAGGGGGAAAGCTTAGAAGACAAGTTGAAGCGAGATGGGTGGCTTCCCGTCACAGTTGTTTTCAAAATAGCTAAGCAAATAGCTATGGGTTTAGCAGTTGCTCACGAACAAAAATTAGTGCACCGAGATATCAAGCCCGCAAACATTTGGTTGGATTCTAGCGGCCCAAATACAGATTTTAAAATAGTTAAAATTCTAGACTTTGGGTTGGCGAAATCTGTCGAGCAGGAAAGTCAACTTACTGCAAAAGGGATGATAGTTGGTACTCCTAACTATATGGCGCCCGAGCAAATATGCGGTATGCCATTAGACGAAAGATGTGATTTATTTAGTCTGGGATGTGTGATTTATCGAATGTTTTCAGGAAAGATTCCGTTTGAAAAAGAAAACACCCTTGCGGTTCTTCACGCAGTTGTTGAATCAGAAATTCCATCGTTAGATGATTTGAATAAAAAACTACCGCAGAAAGTACTTAAAATAATGACCTTATTGCTCGAAAAAGAAGCTTGTAATAGGCCAAGTAGTGCTCGAAAAGTTATTAGTTTGATTGAAGTTATTGAAAATGATCTTGAAAATGTACCCGGGGTTAAAGTTTTAAATTCTATGCTATTTAAAGCACCCGATATTCAGATTAAAGCAAAGAGTAGGGTGCCAGTTGGGGCAATTATAGGCAGTGTGGTTATAATTTTAGCCATATTAATAGGGTTGTATTTTTTGTTTGATAAAATTTCTAACAAAAATGATGATGATCTTAGTGTTGAAAAATCTAAGTCACCACCATTGAAAAAGTAACGAATTGATCTCCATGGCTTTTTCATGCTCAATTTAAGTTTGATTGTTTTTTGACTAAATTTCTTTTGGGATAATTGTGTTAGATTACAACCGTAATAATTGGTGGAAAACAATATTTTCTTTTAATGGTTCCGTTCTTCCAAGTGTTTTGGGGCGAGTAGGGATACTTACATTTTTTAGTATTTTTGTTTGCTTTATAAATGATTTTGTGGCGGCGAGGTTTGATGAAAAACTTCCTAAATTGAATCTTATCGGTCATCAAGTTTTAGGTATTTCCCTTGGTTTGTTGATTGTGTTCCGAACTAATTCTTCCAATGCTCGTTACTGGGAAGGCCGCTCTCATTGGGGTATGATTGTTAACACAAGTCGAACTTTAACCCGGATGGCGTATGTTTATGGAAAAAATGCAGATGAGTATGCGATGTTATTAACTGCTTATGTAGTTTGCTTAAAAGAAAATTTGCGTGGTTCTAAGAACTTTAAGATACTTGATTCTCTTCTAAATGGCAGGCAATTTGACAGAATGATGTCTGCAACAAACCCACCTTCTATGGTGGCGATGTATCTTAGCGACCTAATCAAAAAAGGTATTGATGATAATTCTTACCCACTTCAAATCGCTGCTTTGATGGAAGAACAAGTAATTAAATTACTTGATGCTCAGGGTGGTTGTGAAAAAATTATCAAGACCCCCCTACCCTTTGTTTATGCCTCACTTATAAAGCAACTTCTTTTCCTTTACCTTTATACACTTCCTTTTGCACTGGCATCTGAAATGGATTGGGCAACCCCAATTGTTGTAGCGGTTGTTGGCTTTGGAATGTTAGGAATAGAAGAAGCAGGCGTTGAAATTGAAAACCCATTTGGAATGCAATTAAACGATCTGCCTCTTGAAAAAATCTGTGAGACAATTTCTTTAGATGTTGCAAATTTGGCTAAAAAATAACCATTTATATTTAGTCTGCTTACTGGAAATCATCCCAAAGGCTTTTTCTGACTTCTGTAGGTAAACTATGAGACTCTGCTTTAAATTGATCTGATTCAATTTGAAACTTTATAGGCAATTTACCATCTTTCAAAGCTAATTTCGCCTCTTCATCAAGTTTAAATTTTATCCAAAGTGAATTACCTAAAGAAGGGTCTTCGGCCCTTTTAGTTACAAGATCGCTTGGAATACCCTGTTTTCCTATAAAGAATCGTAGATTATCACCCCGAAAATTTTTAAGAGAAAAATCCGGTTTAGGGTTCGAACTGGAAATATTTTTAGCTTCGATCAAGAAGGCTGCTTGAAGGGTATTAGTGTCTGGAATAAGTCGATTGTAAACATTGAGTTCGTTTTGAATGATTTTTGGATCTGATATTTTAGTAAGTCGAAATATTTCCTGAACTCGAAACCATAGAGTCTGTCTGTTTTCAAAAATTAGGGAAATAGAGTTTCCGAGTTTGACTTTCCTGTACTTTTCTAAGTATCGAATATGGCTTTCAAAAAAATGCTTGCGCTGAGATTCAAAATCTTCCAAAGAAAGCATATCTTGTAGTTCCAGCCTTTGCATAAGAAAGCTTCCTTGAATGTATTTAGAGATGGTTGTTTAAGTTTTTGTTTCTTGAATTAATAATGGCTTATTAGCATCAATACCAAACCAAATCGCAGCTCCAACCATATAAACTAAACCAAACATAATAAGGTTTAATTGATAGCCTGGCAATTGGGCGTTAGCAAGATCAATTCCGGAAAGGTGTTCGCCCGCCTGTCCAAAATGAAGTTTAGACCATTCGAGAATTTTGCCAGTAAGAATGGTCACCACAAAGCCGCCTAGGTTGCCAATCATATTCATAGTTCCCGAAACAATAGCAGCGTGTCGTTGGCCGATGTCTTGGCAAGTGGCCCAAGTGGAACCCATAGTAAGATCGTTGCAAAAGCCAGCAAGTGCAATAGAAAGCGCAAAGAACATAGGGTCTTTTTGATTAAGGAAATAAAGTGCCGAGAAGTAGCACAGGCCACAGGCAATGTTACCAAAGATAGCGGGGCCCCTTCTGGCCCAAGTTCTGGATTGCCCTCCCTTCAATAACCAATCAGTGGCAAAGCCCCCGATAAAGCAACCGAAGGCGCCTAAAAGCATAGGGCCCCCTTTGTAAAAAGCTCCGAGCCAATCGTCTGATTTTATTTGGAATTGTTCGCTCATAATAGCAGGAAGGTAATTAAGGTTAAAATACCAGCCAAAATTTAGGCAAAAATACATTGCACAGAGGTAGATCATATTTCTGCTTGCAAAAAGTTTAGCCCAAGGGATATGAGCGTGAGCTTGTTCCATTTCACCAGCTTTATCTTTATGGATGAGTTCTTTTTCGGCAAAATTAACAGCATTGTTTTCCTTAGGGGTATTTGTAAAAAAGCGGGCAAAGACAATGCACCAAATGACCCCAACAAAACCGAAGAAAAAGAAGATGATCCGCCAAGAGACTTCAAGTTTGACGACAAAAATAAGCCATAGTAAGGGCGTTAACCCACCCATAATCCGTGCTGATGTCCAAATAAGGCCTTGCGCCATTCCTCTTTCTGTTACAGGAAGCCAATTGTGTAAAGCACGGGTGATATTGGGGTAAGCCCCAGCTTCTCCTATGCCAAATAAAAACCTGACCACAACTAACATACCAAATCCAAAAGAAAACCAACCGCCAAAAGTTAAGCCAGCAAGGCCAGTGATTGCGGTGAATGCGGACCACCAAATCACGATGCGAATAAGGGTAGTTTTAGGGCCAAAAACATCACCCATATAACCTGTTGGAATTTCGAAAAGTGCATAAGCCAGATTAAAAGCAGCCATTGCCCAAGCCATTTGGCTAATATCTGTAAAACCGAATGCGGATTGGATTTCCTTTTGAGCATTGGGAAAGGCCGCCCTATCCAAATAGGTGATCATTGATAAAAAACAGACTAATCCCAACATAAGAAATCGTACTTTTGTTGGTTTGTTATTAATGCTCGTCAATGTTTCTTGCATAATGCTTCAACTTTTTTTCTAAGCCTTGTTTAGACAGATTTAAATCAAACAACTTTTATTGTTTGTAGAAGTATTGTGTACAAACAATAAAAGTATTGCACTACCAAAGTGATTAGAATTGCCAACCAAAAGAAGAGAAATCTGGAAACAAACGAGAAATTGAAGAAGGTTTTAGGAATTCTTATTTGGAGGGCTTCCGCAATTCTATGCGTAAAGATTTATCAGTACCAATAATAGCTAAAATAACCTCTTCGTTCGATTGCGGAATAGGTAACTGTATGAGTGGGCGTGGATTGGTAACTTCACTAATACTTACAGATTTCATACCCGGAATTTGAATGAGTGGAGAGGTTTCTCCCGGCTTGATGAGATAAGGTCGGTCTCTTAATAATTGGCCATTAAAAATACTCTTCACCTGAACTACCACGGGGATTAAGGTTTCATTTTTAAAGGAAAAAATAGGAACCGAAGGTTGGGGCGTTTGCCCGATCCCAAGAAAAGCAACCAGCGTGAAAAGTAAAGGGTGAGCCAAATTAACCTCATAAAAACAAACAGAACAGAACCTATAAAAAAAGACGCAAGAACAGGAAGAACTTGCGTCATAATTTAAGTTGTTTTGCAGTATGTACTTACATCACTTCTTTGAGAGGTGGATCAGAAATCAGGTGCTGAGGCCTACCCGATTGGTCAACGATTGAGTGGTGCATTGGGTCAAGTCCGATGTTGTGGTAAAGTGTGGCAGTAATTTCGCCAAAAGTAACAGGTCTGTCTTTTGCGTGTTCTCCAAGTCGATTGGTAGAGCCAATAACTTGTCCAGTACGCATCCCACCACCAAACATAAGGGCGCAACTAACTTGAGGCCAGTGATCTCGGCCAGCATCTTTATTAATACGAGGTGTTCTACCAAATTCACCCCATACCACCACGGTGACATCGTCAAGAATTCCTCGGTATTCGAGGTCATCCATAAGAGCGGTAAGACCTTGGTCAAGTTTAGGACCGTGGTCGCGAACGAGGTCAAAGTTTTTGCTATGAGCATCCCACCTGCCATAGGAAAGGCTAACAACCCTACAACCCGCTTCAACAAGCCTACGGGCAGTAAGTAGATGATCATTTACGGTAGGGGCGCCATCGAATTGGAATTTGTAGGGCTTTCCATCGCCATATCGTTCTCGGACTTTGGAAGATTCTTTATTGAGGTCTAGTGCGTCAAGAAGTTTACTAGAGGTAAGCACATCAAGAGCCTTAGATTGAGCTGAATCGAGACCTTGAATGTTACCGCCGTGGTCGAGATCTCGTTTTAGGTTATCGAAGCTTTTGAGAAGAGTCCTGCGGTCTTGAAGGCTAGAAAGATTGGCACCTTTAATAAGCAGATCTTTCATCCCCGGTCCTTCAGGGCGAAAACTTTTATAAGAAGAGCCTAAAAATCCAGGAGACCCAGAGTCCGACCAAGGTCGATGCTGAGTATCAGCTGCAAGGCCGATAAAACTTGGAATGGAAAGGTCTACGGGGCCTTGAAGTTTGGTTACCGCGGCCCCAATACTTGGTCTGCCGCCCTTAGCCGCAAGGGCATTATTAGGCCAACCAGACATACATTGAACCGCATCGTGGCCGCCTTGAGCTCCTACAACAGACCTAATAACCACGCAATTATGCATTCTCGAAGCAATTTGAGGGAAGGATTCACCTATCTGAATACCAGGAACAGAAGTGGAAATTGGTTTGAATTCGCCACGAATCTCTACTGGTGCTTCGGGTTTTAAATCCCACATATCTTGGTGAGGTGGGCCACCACCTAAGAAAACATTAATAATAGCTTTATGCCCTAAACCACCAGACTTAAGTGCTGAAGTATCGGTTTTTGCAGCTAAAATCTGAGATAAATTAAGGCTATGGCCTGCAAACGAAAAACCTCCTATCTTCAGGAAGTCCCTTCTAGACACACCATCACAAAAGTTCCCTTTTCGACCAAACAATGTAATCATAGGTCACCCCTTCATAAATAGGCTCAATCCAGAATTTTTTATTTAGAATATCAGAACCTAGGTAGGACTATAGCTATTTAAGATTAACCCCTATCTATTATCTTGTCAAGCAATTAGAAGCTTTAGTTAATAAGTATTAAAATTTACAACAAAAGAATTATTTCCTGTAATATTTAGAATAGTTTATTGTTTAAAAGGTTTAGGAGTGTACCCGATTAAAATCTTGGGTAATTCGACAATGCTAACGGCTAGAATTATTCCCTGCTTAGATGTTGATCGAGGTCGAGTTGTAAAAGGTGTCAATTTTCTAAACCTACGAGATGCGGGGGATCCAGTTGAAGTTGCAAGAAAATATGAAGAGCAAGGGGCGGACGAGTTGGTTTTTTTGGATATTTCTGCGAGCCACGAAGGCCGAGCGATTATGCTTGATATTGTAAAAAGGGTTTCCGAACAGATTTTTATGCCTTTTACTGTAGGTGGAGGAATAAGAAGTTTAGAGGATGCAACAACCCTGATTCAAGCCGGTGCAGAAAAAGTAAGCATTAATTCTGCCGCTGTTAGTGACCCAAATCTTATTCGCCAAATATCAGGCAAGTTTGGCCGCTGTGCAACCGTGGTCAATATTGATCCTAAAAGAGTAATTAAAAATGGCAAAGAATATTGGGAAGTTTACATTCAAGGCGGTAGAACTCCCACCGGGTTAGAAGCGGTTAGTTGGGCCCAACAAGTTGAAGACCTTGGTGCGGGAGAAATTGTTCTGACTTCTATGGATGCAGATGGTACAAAAGATGGGTACGATATAGAAATGACTCGAGCAGTTGCGGAAGCTGTTGGCATACCCGTGGTAGCTAGCGGTGGAGCGGGTGCTCCAGAGCATCTAAGAGATGTTTTGATACTCGGAAAAGCAAATGCTGCATTAGCAGCAAGTATATTTCATTATAATCAGCACGGGATTCAAGAAACAAAAAAGTTTCTTGCTAGCGTGGGTGTTAATGTAAGGCTACTTTAGTTAAAAACAAAAAGTTTATCAAATTTTAGGAGTTGATTTATGGGTTCTACGGATACACCTTCTCAAGCAAAAGAATTACCAGCGAATCCAATTGCTGCTGCTAAACCAGCCTTTTCTGAACCAGTAAAAGAGCCTGAAATTAACAAAATTTATAGGCTGGCAATGAAACTGGAAGCCTCTGATGTTCATCTTAAAGTTGGAAGCGCCCCTATGATGCGTGTTCGTGGGGATATTATGAGAACCGAGATGAGGCCCTTGACCCAGCAAGATATGGAAAAACTTTTGCTCCCTTTGCTCGAACCTGCTAAGCGCAAAATCTTAGATGAGGAAGGTGGCGTAGATTACTCGTATGTCATTGGCCAAGATGAATGTCGTTTTCGTGTAAGCTTATTTAAACAAAGGGGCAGGCTATCTTTGGTAGCTAGAAGGGTCAATAATTTTATTCCCAATTTTAAGACTTTGGGGCTTCCCCCAATCATTGAAAAGTTATGCAAATTTCCCGAAGGCTTGGTGATAATTGCAGGGGTTACAGGAAGTGGTAAAAGTACCACGATTGCATCTATGTTAGATTATGTTGCGGAGTCCGAACCCCTCCATATTCTTACTTGTGAAGACCCCATCGAATTTACATTTGCAGATAAAAAAGCTTACTTTAATCAGCGCGAAATAGGGCTGGATTGCATTGATTGGCATAAAGCTTTAAAGGATGCCGTGCGTCAAGACCCCGATGTTATCCTTGTTGGTGAGTTGCGAGATGTTGAAACATTCGAAGCCGCTGTTCACGCCGCCGAGACAGGTCACCTTGTGTTTGGTACCATTCACGCAGCTTCATCGGGTACCACAATTAATCGTATCTTGGATCTTTTTCCGCCAGAAAAGCATAACGCAATTAGGCAGGCACTTGCAAATAATTTGAAAGCCGTGGTGGCCCAAAAGTTAGTTAAAGGATTAAAAAAAAGCAGGGTTCCCACAAATGAAATTATGATTGTTAATCCTACTATTCGAAAGCTAATTGTCGAAGAAGAAGATAATAAAATCCCCGATGCTATTCGTATTGGTTATCAAGAGGGTATGCAGGATTTTACCGAAAGCCTTAGACTATTAGTAGAAAATGGCGATATTGATAAAGTAACTGCACTTGAATACGCCCCTAACCCCGAACAATTGAAAATGGCATTTAAGGGTATCAAGGTAGCTGCCCCGGGTATACTTTAATTTTATACGCAAATTTTTTGATATATTGGTAAATCAGATTGCTCTTTGATGTATTTAAAGTTGGAATGGATTAAAACCAATGATGGTTAATTTTATTTGGACGGTAATCCTTTCTGATGCAGAATTTCCTAGGGGTGAGGGTTTTTCCTTTAACCTTTGGGCTCTTTGTTTTTTCGTTGCGATTTATGTTGGGTGGATTAAACTCTCCGCTTGGATTGATGAAGATTCTGCTGATTTTAGCTTGAATTCAAACTTCTGGAACTCTATTGTTATTGCTGGTGCTATGTTTGGCGGATTAATTTTTTGGATTTCACCTAAGCCTGCTTTCTCTTTTGTAGGATTAACTCTTGGTGCTTTCGTCCCTTCAATTGTTTATGTAACCCGCAGAAATGCTAAAGTCCCCGAAGAAGAAAAGTTGTTTACACAGGCGCATTTTAAATCCCTCGCACAGCGATACCTTAAAATTAAATTTGATTCTGAATCTTATTCATCATCTAGAAAAATACCAATCCGATTTATTAGTAAAAGTACGGAAAGAAATAATCCAGGAAGTAATAATAAAATCTCTAGAGTAGAAGAATCTGAATATTATCAAGTTGCCCTAGAAGTGATTTATGACGCTTATTTATCAAGAGCTACTGATGTTCACTTAGAACCGGGCAAAGAAGATATGGCAATTCGATTTCGAGTCGATGGAATTATGACTCAGATTGACCCATTAACTAGGCAATCAGGTGATGCAGTTATAAATATTTTAAAGGTTTTAGCAAACCTTGATATTTCAGAAAAACGAAAGCCACAGGATGGTAGTTTTTCTGCCGAAGTCTTTTGCATAGATGAAGAAGAAGAAGATACGCCTAAGAAAAAATCTAAAAAACCTACCAAGCTAGATTTTCGAGTTGCAACAGCGGGAAGTGTTAGTGGTGAAAAAATGGTCCTTAGAATTTTGGATAATTCTAAATCAATGGGTAGTCTTTCAAAGCTTGGTATGCGTGAAAAATTAAGGATCCAAATTGAATCTATTGTAAACCAACCTCACGGTATGTTTATTGTTTGTGGCCCTACAGGGGCAGGGAAAAGTACCACGCTTTACGCTTGCCTTTCAGAAATCGACCGATTTCAAAAAAATGTGATTACGCTTGAAAACCCCGTTGAATACCAAATCGAAAATGTTACACAAATCGAAATCAATCCTAAGGCAGGTAAAACTTTTGCCTCTGAATTACGAAGTATTCTTAGGCAAGATCCCGATGTCATTTATGTCGGTGAAATTCGAGACAAGGAAACTGCTGAGATTTCTTGTCAGGCCGCTCAGACAGGCCATATGGTTTTTACTACCTTACACGCCAATGATTCGGTCACGGCTTTTGGTAGGTTGCTAGACCTTGGGGTTGCCCCTTTTATGATTGCTAATGCGGTTAGCGCAATTTTGTCGCAAAGGCTTGTTCGGGTTCTTTGTCCAAAATGTAAAGTTAAGTATCGGCCGAACCCCGAGATACTTAAAAAATTCAACCTTTCTCCAGAAAAACATGAGTTTTTTTATAAATCTAGTTCCGATGCTAAATCGAACGGTGAAGGTGATGAAGCGTGTAGATTCTGTAACGGGACGGGGTATAGAGGCAGAGCAGGTGTATATGAATTATTAATCCTCAACGATGAAATTAAGAATTTGATTCGTGAAAATCCCAGTATGAGTGCGATTAGACAGGAAGCGATTAAAACTGGTATGAAATATTTGCAAGAGGACGGCCTTAGGCAAGTTGTTTTAGGTAATACATCGATTCAGGAAATTTTAAGGGTGTGTAAATAGATTCGTAACTTTTGTTCCTTGAAAACGGTACAAATTGAAATGCTTGTTCTTTCGACTTTTTTATTGATGCTAATTGTGGCCTATACCTTTTATCAAGAAGGATTGTTCATAGCGTTTTGTAGCCTTGTAAATTTGTTCTTGTCGTTTGTTGTTGTTGCGTGTTTTTACGAGCCAACTGCTGCATTTTTAGAGGTTCATTTTAAAGATAGCGTGTATGGGTTCGAAGATGCTATCGCTATTATGGGGATTTTTTTACCCATCTATTTTGGGCTGAAAATCATTGCACTTCAGTTGGCCCCTTCCATGGTTGTTTATACGCATTTATTGCATAACCTTGGCGGTGCAATTATTGGACTTTTTGTAGGTTACCTTGCTAATGGTTTCCTTTGGTGCGTTTTACAAACCTTGCCTTGGCAGGAAAATTTTATGGGGTTTGAAGTAAGATCTTCCAAGAAAACCACCCCTGTTACATTTTTAAGACCCGACAGAGTTTGGCTTTCTACAATGCGCAAATTGTCTAAAACTGCTTTCAAGGCTGAGCAGATTTTTGACCCAAGTGCTTCCTTCGAACTTCGGTACCAGCGGTACCGAAGATTCCCCGAAGGAAAGAACCCACAAGTCTTTTTGGGCGACATAGATTTTAATAATAGCGAAAACCCTTGATTGACTTTGCTGGAACGGGTAGTGAAATTAAGCAAGAGAATTTTAAGTTACAGAAAAGGTATTCTCAACTTCAATACCTATAAAATCATTAACGATGCGAGCAATTAATTCTGGTGATTGAAGAAAAGCCAGGTGACCTAAACCCGCCAAAATATGCATTTCTGGGTTGTAAGTGACCCTTTGTAAATCCGCAAAGTTTTCTTGGCTTAAAAGAATATCTTTCTGCCCCTTCATAAATAAAGTGGGAATATTTATTTTTCCGGAACAATGGCTTAAATCGAAGTTCTTTAAAATGCGTAGCCTACTTCGAATTACAGATTGATCTGTGGCCCAGCAAATATTTGCAATTGCATCAATCCGTTGGGTCGAAAATGATTTACCACCTAAAAACAATCTAAAAAACTGGTTTACTAATGGGTTGGTGTGTGGCAATTGATAGTAGGATAAGATCAAGGCTGCAAGTCTTTGAGTCATACCACGCTCAAATTTTGATCCCGTCCCTTGGGTTATTAAAGAAGCCAGTCGTTCTGGGTGGTTAATTGCATAACGAAGGGCTAAGGCTCCACCAAAGGAGGTTCCAAAAAGATTTGGTTTTTCAAGCTTCCAAAAATCAAGAATTTCGTCTAGGTCTTGTTCAAGATCATTAAAAGAAATACTGTTTCGAACGGAAAAAAAATCATCCTCACCCTGGTATTGATAACTATAAACTTTAAATGTTTTTGAAAGTTCTAGGATTAGCGGCCCAACCAGTTCGTAGCCACCTGCTAAACCAGGTAAAAGGACCAGAGGTGGGCCGTTACCCCAGCTTGCGGTTCGTGCCGTATAATTACTCAAACTAACAAAGTCGAGGGTATTTGGGGTAGGACACAAGGGAGAAGAAAGATTGATCCATTCATCAGTGGTAATCACAAAGGCATCCTTAAGTTTGTGTTGGGCATTTGTCAAAAACAGAGTTTAATCCATAAACTGCTTGGCGGCAATTTTCTAAAAAGATTACTCTTCTTGATAAAAGCAGAAGTAAATTTAATATTTAAACTAGCAAAAGTCGTGCCAAAAGTGTTTTTAAGGCCTTGCCTCCGTTGCATAAGTGGGTTTCGTTAAATTTCGTTAGTTGCCAATAATGCGAAAAGTGTTGTTTTATGCAAAGTTTTAAAGTAAATATAATTTAAATGCAAAAACCATTTATTGAAGGCAAAAGTTTAAAGTTTTAAAATAAATAGGAGTTACGCAGTTGGAACTAAATCGCACCTATTCGGGTGGAATTTGGGAAAGACAGGATGATCAGAAAAAGATGAAAACTGCCTAAACAACCAAATTATGGGCAACTGCGTAAGTCCTAATAAAGTAGAATTGTGCTCAGAAATTTGAACTTAAGTCATTTTTTAAAAGGTCAAAGATTTTTTTCGTTGTTTTTCATTAAAAAAAGCGAATATTCGTTGGCAAATAAATTGAAACTGTTAGCATACGAATTGTGAAGTCTTTGGAATTAGGCTTGATGATAGAGGTGTTTCTTTGTTTTCCCCTGAATTTATAATTTGGACTTTGTTAAGAGAGCCTAAGGTTCGAAATAGAATTTTGGTCGTGTTGGGAACAATCCTTGCGGCCTTTTTTTCCCTCGCAGTGGTTTTTTATAGCTGGTCTTTTCCTGAAATCGGAATTCGATCAGCCTTCTCTTTAGATATTCAATATTTTGATGAAGAAAATTTGGTTTATTTTGACAGGGAACACCCATTGCCTGGCGATAAAATAACTTCATTAAATGGTGTAAATATTTATAGTTGGCCTCAATTTTTAAGAAGTGTTCATCAGCTTCCTTTTCAAACCGAGTTAAAATCTGATTTGAATCAAATTAGGTTAGGTTTTTTTCGTCCTGCTGACCAAACCAATTATGAGGTTGAGCTTTCATACAGTAAGACCTCCCTTAAAAATATGATTCCCTCATTTTTATGGCTAGTCCTTAAAATGGCGATGGTCTTTGCGGGTGCAATTATTTTATGGTTTAAGCCCAATGAAAATTCAGCTAAGCAATTTTATATTCTTAGTCTCGTTTCTTTGGTTGCGTACATGGGTGGGTACCATTGGTGGAGAATTGCAACCCAGCCATTACTCATTTTTTGTTTTCAAGCGGGTGCAATATTTCTGCCTGCTGTAAGCTTGCACTTTTTTATGATCTTTCCTAAGCCAAAATCGTTTTTGCTCAGGAACAACGTTGGAACTTTAAGCATCGTTTATGGGGTTCCCTTGCTGTTCCTTTTCCTGCTGGTTACAGGCTATTTAAGGCTTCGTCTAATCTATGGAGTCGATGCCATTTCTGCGGAAGGTGCAAATTTTATCCTGCGTGAAATGCTTATTGAAATCTATTTTTACCTGGCTCTCGCTTTTATTTGGTTTTTGGGTTCCATTGCTTGTTTGCTGCATAGTTTTCTTGTGGCATCTGATGATACTCAGCGTAATCAAGTAAAATGGATTTTAATGGGGTGCGTTGCAGCTTTAGTCCCGATAGCCTATTCAGTTTATATTGTTTTTGCAGATCCCACTCAGTTTGGTCGAGGAGGCGCAACTTGGCCTATGTTTGTTGCCTCTTTTTTTGTGACGGCTTCTTTTTCAGTGAGTATTACACGCTATAAACTACTGCAATTAAATCAGTATCTTTCAAGTGGGTTTTCTTATTTTCTAATGAGTAGTTTGGCCGGGCTTATTTATTACGGAATAGTTTTTGCGGGAATGTTGCTTGTAGGCACACAGTTTATCGAGCAACCTTCTTTATCACAAGTTGCAATGGTTAGTGGCACCGCTATGATTATTATATTAATGCTTGATAGGTTGAGAGGCAGAATTAAAGCAGTGCTTGAAAGGCGTTTCTTTAAAGAAAAAAACAAACTTGACCAAACTTTCAGGAAAATGAGCCAAGCTATCGAAAGCCTTGTAGACCCAGTTATGTTAGCTCGAAGGCTTTTGCTGACAACTACTGAATCATTAGGGATACTAAAAGGCTCAGTTTATTTAAAATCTACAGACTTCGCGGGTTTTAAACTTGCAGATTATCTGGGAAGCGCACCTAGGCAGGAAGTAATTTTTAATGACAATGCATTAGCAAAAGTATTGTTTAAGGGGGAATCTGTTTGCTTGGAGCTAACCTCATTACCAAATGAATTAGTAGTTAGAAAAATTTTAAATTCCGTCGGAGGTGTCATAGCAGTTCCTATCCAGCACGAAGAAGATTTGACGGGATTTCTCGTACTTAGTCAAAAAGGTTCGGGAGCATTTACCATTGATGATTTGAATTTGCTTGCAGCTTTTGCCCAAATAACTGTGCTTGGTTTAGTTAGTGCCGAGGGTTATAAAAAAATCGAATCTTTAAATACTGAATTAAGGGAGAAAGTTTTAAAAATAGCGGAGCAGCAGAACCGTATTCTTGCACTGCAATCGCAATTATCAATAGGAGTTCAGTCGATAGAAACGGTGAAATATAATCAAGAGAATGCAAAAGCTTTAACTTACCCTGCAAATAAGCAACCTGCCCCAGGTTCGCAAATGCTAGTAGGTTCGAGCCTGCAAATTAAAAATGTGCTTGAATTAGTCAAAAAAGTAGCACCTGGTGGATCTGCTGTTTTGTTAAGGGGCGAAAGCGGCACGGGAAAAGAAGTAGTTGCTCAACTCATACACGATCAAAGTTCTCGATCTGATAAGCCTTTCATTAAAGTTCACTGCGGATCTTTGTCACCTGGTTTGCTAGAAAGTGAACTGTTTGGCCATGTTAAAGGTGCTTTTACCAGTGCGATTAAAGATAAGGTCGGTAGATTTGAGGCCGCAAGTGGCGGAACTTTGTTTCTTGACGAAATAGGTGACATTAATCAGGATGTGCAAATTAAGCTATTAAGAGTTCTTCAAGAAAAAGTCTTTGAAAAAGTCGGATCCAGCGTTCCAGTGGTTGCAGATGTGCGGATAATTGCAGCAACGCACCAAAACCTCGAAGAATTAATTCAACTGGGCAAGTTTCGGAGTGATCTTTTTTATAGGCTTAATGTTTTTCCTATTACTTTGCCACCGTTAAGAGAAAGAAGCGATGATATTCCCGAGTTGTCGTATTTCTTTTTGGATAAATCAAACCGAAAGTTAGGAAAGAAGTTAGGCTCTATTGATGATGAAGCCCTTTTGAGTTTGCGTGCATTTTCTTGGCCAGGCAACATTAGGCAACTTGAAAATATTATAGAGAGGGCAGTTGTAATTACATCTTCAGAATCATTAATGATAGACGATTTTTCTGATGAGATTAAGGCAATGTATTCAGAATTTAATTTCTCCAATTCAGCACCTAAGCAAGACAACTCATCGCAAACCGGAATTATAAATCAGAGTAAATCTGATTTTCAAAAGCGTGAAAAAGCAAATATTTTACACGCTCTTTCTCAGTTTGGTGGCAATAAAGCTAAGGCTGCTCGTGGATTAGGAATGGCGCGTAGCACCTTGGTAAGTCGAATGAAGAAACTTGGCCTCGAGTAATGAAGTTTTAGTAATAAAATCGAATAAATATCACATCTCAATTTTTAATTTGCAAGCGAATAGCACTTAATCTCTTTATCGTTTCGGAGAAAAATTTTCTTGTCTGCAAAGGCAGGATGGCTCCAAACAATTTTCCTCTTGGTGGCTCCAGCAGGGGCTATTCCAGTTGGGTCGATCAAGTGGGCCCTATCGATTTCTTTATAACCCTGTGGCGACAGTTCTGAGATAATGAGATCCCCTTTTTCATTAAATATAAAAATGTTTTTGTTGTTCTTAATAAGAAATGCGTTTCCCCATCGTTCTACCGGCTCGTTTTGCCCTCCAGTTGCTTGAAGGTTTTCCCAGACTCTTTCGCCATCTGCAAGCTTGATGCATCTTAGTTCACCGTAGCTACAAACGCCATAAATAAAGTCTTGCTCGATAAATGGGGTCGACATAATGGAGTGTAGTCCATCGGTTTGCTTTGGAGTCTCTCCCCTGCCCTTGCCTTTCCAAAGTAAAGTAGAGGAATTGTTGGCAGGATCAATCTCCACCAGCATAGAACCGTTGTAAAAAGATGAAACTAAAATTTTATTGCTGATGAGTCTTGGCGTGGGTATAGAAAGATTGGCTTTTAATCGGAACGGTTGTTGCCAAAGTAATTTTCCTGTTACTGGGTCAAGTCCATTAAGTGATTCGGAATGCCAAATGATTAGGTGTCTGTTTTTGTTATTTGTGCCTAAGTTAAAAATGACAGGGGGACAATAGCCGATTTCAGACTCGGGCTTTTCTAGTTGAAGTGAACTCCAGAGTTCTTTTCCAGTATTGGCATCAAAAGCAACTGCAACTTTTTTGGGTCCAACGAGGCAAATTAATTTGTTGTCGTCAAGAAGGGGGTGTGCGGAAAAACCCCAAACAGGAACGGGTGCACCATAATCTTTTACAAATGATTTGTTCCAAAGAGGTTTCCCTGTCACAACATCAAGGCAGTACAAATCGCCCATTGCACCTAGAAAGTAAACTTTTGAATCAGTCACAACTGGGGTACACCTAGGTCCGCAAGGGTAAGACATTTTGTAGGTGCAAGGATAAGAAAATTCCCAAATGACTTTACCAGTCTTTCCGTCGAGACACAAAAGTCTTTCGAGGCCCTCAGAGTTGGCCCGGGTAAATAAATTTTCGGAATCAGTTTTTCCTTCGGGCAAAATACGATCCGTAATGTAAACCCTACCTTTAGCAACGGCTGGCCCAGCATAACCACCCTTTAATGGCGAAGTCCAAAGGAGTTTAGGGCCCCCTTGGGGAAATTTTGTCAGAATCCCTTCCTCTCTCCAAACCCCATCTCTTTGCGGTCCTAGCCATTGTGGCCAGTCAGCAGCTATTAGAGTGAAGGGTGTAAAAAGAAAAAATCCAATAAACCAGAATAATTGAAAGGTAATGAATAGAGTTTGAATAAATTTGAAAAAAACAGGTAAATTGGGTATTTGGCTCATTGTTTGCAGTTCCTTGTAACGAATAAAGAGATTATCCTTTATTTATAGACTATCACCTTGGCATTCTTAAGCGAATGCTTTATATTATACACTAAGTTGTTTTTATTTTACCAGATTTTAAAGCAGGAATTGCTATGCCATTGCGGATGAGAGTTCACGACAGAGAGCCAATAGGTTTGGCTTTAAAACGATTCAAAAAGCTTCTTGAAAGAAGTGGTATACAAAAAGAGTTGCGTAAGCGAAAATACTACGAAAAACCGTGCGAAGCCCGCCGCCGTGCTCAATTGCGAAAGCAAAGTGCAATACGAAAAGCTAGAATTACTATTAAGAAAGTTTAATTCCTTTCGCTTTTGGAATTATAGCTCGTCTATAAATCTCCATATATCGTAAACTCAAGAGGGTTTTTAATGTCTTCAACAGAAATTCAGCATCAAAATTTGATCGACCCATCTCAAAAGATGGGTTTTATTTATTATGCAAGAAATTGGATTCTAACCGCTCCATTTATATTAATGCATCTTGCTTGTTTATCTGCCCTTTTTGTTGAGTTTTCTTGGCAGGCCTTTGTCCTCTGTATGGGCAATTATTTCCTTAGAATGTTTGGAATCACCGCAGGTTATCATCGCTATTTTTCTCACCGGGCTTATAAAACTAGCCGTTGGTTTCAATTTGTTTTGGCTTGGATTGGTTGTAGTGCGTTGCAAAAAGGACCACTTTGGTGGGCTTCCCATCACCGCGAGCATCATAAATACTCTGATACTCCAGCAGACCCCCATTCCCCTCATCGTACTAGTTTTTGGTGGTCTCATGTTGGTTGGATATTATCTGAAGAACATAATGCTTACGATGTTAAGAATATTCAAGATTTTACGAAATATCCCGAAATTCGCTTTTTAAGCTATTTCCATTGGCTGCCAGGAACTGTGCTTGCAATACTTTGTTACTTATTTATGGGCTTATCAGGTTTGGTTTGGGGTTTCTTTGTTAGTACAATTCTTGTCTACCACTGTACTTTCTTTATTAATTCTTTAAGCCATCTCATTGGCTATAAAAGATTTAATACCACCGATGAAAGTAAAAATAGTCTTATTCTTGCAGTGATGACCATGGGTGAGGGTTGGCATAATAATCATCATCACTATCAGAGTTCTGCTAATCAAGGTTTTTACTGGTGGGAAATTGATATGAGTTACAGTATTCTTGTGGTCTTATCTTGGTTTGGTATCGTATGGGAATTGCGTAAACCAAATGAAAAAGTGCTTCAATATAAAGTGCGTTCGCCTAAAAGTAAAAAGAATAAAAACAAGCTTGTATCAACCTGACCTAAGGCCTTAATAATACAAAAATTTCTTAAAGCCCCTAGTTCTCAACCTCACTCTTACCCACAATTATCCGGAGGGTTTGTTTGGACAGAAGAGGCTTGCACCCTGAACGAGCAGGTGAAAAGCAAACCAACCCCTCCAAAGGACTTTCATTCCTGGCCTAGGATCACTATTTCGCCCGATATAGCC
>JBDNHI010000105.1:0-20704 GCA_041694635.1 Gemmataceae bacterium
TGGGCGTAATGATTACAGAATTAATCCATTAGCATAGTAGGACGATGAGAAAAATCTCGTCAAGAAGAAAGTAAAAAAGATGGCACTATCAATGGTGATCGCATGTGTCCGGTGTTCGTAGCGGGGTCTATCACGGGAGGCCGGCCAGAGCGACCTTGAACCCGGAAAAACCTGTCACGCCCCGCCGTTCGCTGCAAGCGCATGGTTCGGCTGGCCCCTCTGGCCGTTCGATCAATGTTCGGGTGTAACCTCGCCGCCGCTCCGCGTGATCAGTTTGCGTAGTTCGCGGGGATCGATCGTCTGCTTCAGGAAGGCCACATGCCCGTCGCAGAACACGACATGTGCCCCACCGGGGTGGAAGCTGAAGATCTCCTCCTGCGGCCCGCAGTTGTTCATCGTCCATGGACAGGACGCCGGACCCCCGAACGGGCTGGCGTTATTATTGACACCCTTCGAGATGCCGACCGCACAGTCCGGCTCGGCCCACCGATGGATCTGCCGCATTCCGCCGAGCGGATCGGGGTACGGCATGACCATCGACTCGTTTCGTCCCACGACTTCGGCGATGGCGATCGTGTTGCTCGTCCCATCGCTGATTGAAAGGACCGACTGTTGGCCAAGGATGAGGCCGCCATCGGCACGGGTGAACCTGTTCCGATCACCGGTTACCGGGTCAATGTCGGTGTAGTAAATCGCGCCGTAGTCGGTACACCCATACCCTTGGGAGTCTCGCGGTTGGTTGCGGAGCGGGTTGCTCGGGCAGATTAGGAGGCTGATCACATTTTGAGTGGCCGCGCGGTTCGCTGGCGTCGCATTGTACGCCACTCTAAGGTCGAGCTGCCGATTGATGTTCTCCTGCTCAAGGTATGGGAGCAGGAGAGTAAAGGTGGAGTGCAACTCGAAGGCGACCGAGGGAGGGTTGGTGCCGTAATTCGTACCCTGTCCGCTCGATGGCATGTACCCGTGAGTATTTTCGTAGTTATGAACGCCAAGGCCGAGCTGACGCAGTTGGTTGGCGCACTTCGTGCGGGCAGCCGCCTCCCGGACTTTCTGTACGGCGGGCAGCAGCAACCCGATGAGGACTGCGATGATGGCGATCACTACCAGCAACTCGATTAATGTAAAAGCGGTGTGTTTTTTCATTGCTTGGCTCAAAATTTCAGGGGGAAACTTGCCGAGGTTAATGCCTTGACATCTGCCTTACTGTTATTATGTTATTAGTATTAATTAATTGTGTCGAACTAAAAATTAAATTTTTCGCAGTCCTGCAACAATAAAAATGCTATCAAGTTCGAAAAATGATTTCTATATAAGGACTTTGGAGCAAATAAAACCCACCTTCGCTACTATGTCGAAGCGTAACTAAGCCTTAATTTGTTTTTACCAACCTGCAAACTAAACGGTTAAACATTGGTTTAAGGTATTATGATGAGTATTTGATTTGATCCGTAATCGTACCAATTGATTTTAACATAAAACCACCACAGCAAGAACTTCCACTCCAAAGTTTATAATTAGGCGTGGACTCAAAATGATTTCGGTTTTTTTAAGTACTTTAAAAATTAATTTAATGGGGGTTATTCAAAAGTAGGAATTAAGTTATAAACCTCTAATTGATTAAGGACTTTTCATAACGGTTGAATTTTATGGAATGATATCCTGCAAATTAATAAATGGTTTTATGTTGCTTTGTACTTGTAACTAATTGAATTTATAAACTAAAATGGTAAATATAAGCGTGGAAATTTTGGACCGACTTCACCATCTCTAACAAGTATATTTTAATGCGAAAAAAAGATACATTACAGCCTGACCGATGTGCCGAATTGCTCGCAGCCCTCGCAGCACCAGAGAGGTTAAAAATCGTTAGATTTCTTGTGGATGGGCCTCGCAATGTTACTGAAATTGCGGAAATGCTTATGATTCCACCGGTTAATGTATCTCATCACCTCCAAGTATTAAAAGTATCAGATTTGATTCGAAGGAAAAAAAATGGCCGGTTCGTGTTGTATTCTTTGCGCTTGGGCATATTAGAAAAAATAGTAGCAGCTGGGGTTCCAGCCGATTCCCTAAACCTTGGCTGTTGCCAACTTGTTCTACCGCTTAACGAAACAACTCGTCTCCCAACCGAAGTGATTTAATTACCCTTCATGAAAGAAACTTGAAATAGTATTCTAAACAAGTCCTTAGAAATTTATTAATTTACAATTCAATTAAACTGCTTTCAAAGAATACATTGGCGTGCGAGGTCTGATTCGTTGATTTTGTCATGGTGTGGCCGAACGATTAAGCTCATCCTCTGGGTTGTTGGACCTACACACATAGGAAAGCAGTCGTGCCGGCCCCGGGTCAGGTGCAGCGTTTGGTTAGGCGGGCGTGGACTCTGTAGCAGCGGACTTCACAGAAGCTCGGCAATCGGCTCGCACTCATCGAGGATGGACATGGGCCGCCCACTATGATCGGGGAAGGTGTGGGACGGATCGATGCCGAGAGCCTTGTAGACTGTGCTCAACACTTGCGGGATGCGGTAGGGGCGGTCGCGAGCCTCTTCTCCGCGTGAGGTGGTGGCACCGATCATCTGCCCCATACGGAGGCCGCCGCCCGCGATGAGAGTAGACATTGCAGGTTGCCAGTGATCGCGGCCAGCTCGCTTGTTGATCAACGGAGTGCGGCCGAATTCGCCCCACATCACCGTAATCACATCCTTCTCAAGCCCGCGGTCGTGCAAGTCCTCGATGAGCGCTGACACCCCGCGATCAACTTTCGGCAGCCATTCCCGCAAGTACGGGAAGTTATCGAAGTGCGTATCCCAGTTGCCGATGTCCACCGTGACGGCCCCAACGCCCGCCTCCACGAGTCGCCGCGCCAGCAACAACTTCTCCACCCCTTTGTAGCGTTCGCGGGTGCGTGCGTTTTCCAGCGACAAGTCCAGAGCCTTGCGAACAGTCCCGGAAAGGATCATCTCGAAGGCGCGACCGCGGAAGGAATCCATCGCTTCGATTGTGCCAGAAGCATCGAGATTGTGGCGGACTTCGTCGAACTGTTGTAGCAACGCCCGGCGTTCGCCCAATCGCTCGACCGGGGCCGCAGGCATCACACTCAGATTGCGCAAGCCTTCACCCCGCGGGGCGAACGCACGATGCTCCAACCCCAAGTAGGTCGGCTCGAGCGCACTCGATTGGAAGCGCAGGTTCACGAAGGGCGGCATCCCATCTGGGCTGGTGCCACGGATTTTGGAGATGATAGACCCGAAACAGGGCCGGTGGCGTGCTTGCATGAAACCGGTGTGGGTTTCGTGATCGCGGTGGTCCGCTTGGCCCGCAACGACACTGCGTACCACCGCCAACTTATCCCACATGCGGGCTTGCAGGGGGAACAATTCGCAAATGTTCACGCCGGGGACATTTGTCTTGATCGGCTTGAATTCGCCACGGTATTCCGCCGGCGCATCCGGTTTGAGATCGTAGGTATCGGTGTGGGGCGGACCGCCGAAGAGGCAGATCATGATGACGGACTTGGGCCGCGGCTTCGGCTCAGTTTCGGCGGAGGCACGCTGCCGAAGCAAGTCGGCAAGTGTCAGACCGGCACCGAACGCCCCGATTTTCAAGAAGGACCGACGAGTCGCTTCGCCAATTTCTCGATTTTTATCGCACCTAAGCGTGAGCATGATCCACCTCGTCCAAAGAGTGTTGAAGATTGCCTGACTCTAGAGGCAATCTTTTGTCATTTAACCCGCAGAATGTAAAGGGCAACACCGTTTTACGCACCTCCGCCACCTTCTGCTGCAGCGGCTTCTTCTCATTCGCCATAGTATTACACCTAACACTAAACCACTCTATTGTTATTTATAGTTGATTTATAACCGAGTCCTTGTTAAGGATCAAGAAAAAAAAAGATTTTATTTGGCTTGCATTCCTTTACATAAGTGCCCATCGTTTTTAGATCGCCGTGGTTTTCCTTCCCGCACAAACCAAACCATAACTGGGTAACACACTCTATCATAAAAAAGCCAATTTATTGGCTGCCATGAAACTTCTGGATCGGGTTCGCAAGTGAGAGCAAGCCGATGAACCCTTCGAAGTATTCCTCATACCGCCTAGGAGAGATTGAGCCGGCCGTCGGCCTCCGCAGTCGAACGACCAAGTTTACCTGCTGGGGCCGCCTGCAATATTTTTATTACCAGACAAAATCAGGATGGCGGGCCAAATCAGGTGCTGCGTGTGGTTAGGCATCACTTCAGTGCTGCTTGTAAGGTTTGGTTGTATTTCGTGCTTCTTCCGAGATCGTTGTGACCAACACCTTCAATTAGCGTCATCGTGGCGATGCCTGGATCGAATCGGCTTAGCAGCGCTTCCGTGCTGGCTTGTGGGATCACCGCGTCGTTCTCGGCTCCGATGATCGTCGTCGGAGCCTTAATGCCCCGTGCGAACTTGCCTGATTCGTAGGTGTCGATCGCCAGCCAACGCACCGGCAAGAACGGGTACATCTGTGCGGTTATTTCGACGATGCTGTCAAACGGCGTGATCAGGATGAGGCGCGAGACCGTGACACGGCTCGCCACCTGCACCGCCACGCCGCTGCCCAAGCTACGACCTAAGATCGCTATCTCCGAGTGTAGCGTGCGGACCTTTTCAAACAGCGCGAGCCCGTCGCTGATGTTGGCCGTCTCGGTGGGCTTGCCGGTGCTGCCACCGTAACCGCGGTAGTGCATCAGGTACAGCGCGTGGTCAGGAAAGGCCTTAGTGTACGAAGCGAGATTCTGGGACACATCTTCACCATTGCCCCCGAAATAGATGATTGCCTTCGGGCCGTCGTGCCAGCGCACGGTGATGACGACTTCGGCATCGTCGACTGGCAGCTTCATCGTCGATTCCGTTGCCGTGACTTCGCGCGACTGCGGGTAGTAGAGCAGCGATCGCTGGAACACATACATCGCTGCGCACAGACCTGCGTAGCCTAGGAGCACGATAGCGAGGGTTATGTAGATGGGTCGCTTCACAAGTTTCTTCCTAAAATGGCTTTGTTGGGTGTGCCACCAAATTTGCGACGCTTAACGATGAAACAGGCCCGCAATCACGATGAGCGATACGGCCACTCTCACTGGATAGAATGCAACGCCGCCCAACCGTAGATGGCCGTTAAGAAGATGAACAGCACGGACAACATATGATAGCCGGCGCGGAGCCACCATGTCGTCAGGTGGTCCTTCACATCAAAGATGGCTTGCAAACCGATGCGGACTCCCCAGAACACTGCCACATAACCGCAGAACGCCCGGGCCAGTCCGCTCCCGGCGGCCAATTCCGCCAAGTGACATAGGCTGATCAGGGCGAACGCGATGATCGAGAGGACCACATAACCACCGTACACCCAGTACATCTGCCGGTGCAACCGGGAGAGCGAAGCAAGTTCTCGGCGCCAGTCCATCTGGAAGGGCACCATAGCCGATGCGATCAAGATGGAGAGCTGGCCCCACCCCGCCGCCACGATCCAGAACGCCAGTAAGTCTGTCATACGAGTACTCCCAACGCCGCCAGGAAAGGCACGATCACCCCGGCGACGAAGGGCGGGTGCAGGAGCAGGCCAACGGGCGCCAATAGAATTCCGGTGGTGAACGCCCGCGGGATCATCGAGATGCCGAACCGCCTGAAATCGGCAACGGCCATCATCATGGTCCATCCCTGGGGCATCGACGATGGTCAGGGCTGGGAAACTCCCGAGCCCGCCGGCGTCTGCGATTTTTGCACGCCCGAGAAGAACGCATTGGCTGCACGGCACACACGCGAGATTATCAATCCGTTTTTGAAAACACTCCGAGGCAACGCAGGCCTCGTCATGTTCAGCCTAACAGGGGGCGAGGACCCAATTCGCAAGAAGCTCTATCGTTCGATCTCGAGCAAACCCACGGAGGCAGAACGAGAGGTCGGAGCAGAGGAATTGGCAGCCAGGTTGAAGTCATTCAGGTACCGAGGTGAGCCTTTGCCGGAGAAATTGACTCTGTCCAGGGATCGTCCCGTCATCGACTACTTCAAGCAGTTCCCTGGACTTGATGCGGGGCCGAAGTTTAACGGGGTCGGGTTTTGGGACCTACCTGTTCCAGTGTGCAAGGACATCGAGTATCACGCGAATGATGTGGTAATCTACGATAAGCAGGGCTATGAAGTGCTGCGGGATTTTCTTCGCAAGAACAAGATTCGGCATGTGATTCTGGTTGGCTATGCGACCGACATGTGCTTCTGCCGTACCACGGCTGGGTACGAGAACCTATCCAAGGATTTCAATGTGTTTCTGGTGGGCGATGCGACGCTGGCCACCTTTCCCGCCAACGATTCGCCCAAACATGCCACCAACGCGGCCATCTCGTTTGCGGCACTATCGCACTTGATCACACAGGTTTCCTGGGTGAAACTGGATCGTCCGGGGATCAATAAATGAGTACGACCACTCGCCGGCACTTCCTGACTGCCTCGGCAGCCGGCACGATGGGCCTACTCGCTTATCATGCGGGCTGAGCCGACCCGAATCACGATGGCAAGGCCCTGATCGCCATCACGCTGGACCTTGAGATGAGCCGAAACTTCCCGAATTGGGAGGACACACATTGGGATTTCGAGAAGGGCAACCTAGACGATGCGGCCAAGAAGTACACGGTTGAAGTCTGTCGGCGCGTGAAGGCGGCCGGCGGAGTCGCTCACTTGTTCGTCGTCGGCCGCGTGTTCGAACAGGCCGATGTCATCTGGCTGAAAGACCTGGCACGCGATGGGCATCGCATCGGCAATCACACATACGACCATGTCAATGTTCTTGCCAAGAAGCCGGAAGAGGTTCAGTTTCGCTTTCAGCGTTCCCCTTGGCTCGTTGAAGGTCGCACTCCCGAGCAGGTGATCGTTGAGAACATTCGCTTGACAACGGCGGCCTTGAAAATGCGCATCGGCATCGATCCCGCGGGTTTTCGCACGCCGGGCGGATTCGCCAATGGACTTGCCGATCGGGCGGATGTTCGGAAATGGCTGCTCGATCAGGGCTTCACCTGGGCCAGTTGCAAATACCCCGCCCACGCCATGGGTCCGGCAATGACCGAGCCGACAGTGGAGGTTCTGAAGAACATCGTCGCCGCCCAGGAAAAAGCCCAGCCATTCAAGTATCCCGATGGATTGATCGAAGTGCCGATGGGCCCGATTAGCGACATCGGGGCTTTCCGTGGTGGCCGCTGGAAGCTCGAATGGTTTCTCAAGTCAATTCGACAAGGAGTCGAGTGGGCTATCGAGAAGCGCGCCGTGTTCGATTTTCTCGCTCATCCGTCTTGCCTGGGCATCGTCGATCCCGAGTGCAGAACAGTAGAGATGATTCTCGATCTGGTGAAACGCGCCGAGGGCAAGGCAGTCGTAGTCGGATTGGACGAGTTCGCAAAGCGCGCCAAATGAACGCGGCCTCACGCAACTTGTCCGCAGAGAATCGAACTCGTTATTGGTGGTCAGTCCGTATATTCTCTGCGGAAGAAACCCTGCTCCATGAGGAACATCATGCTATCCCGTGTCCTGTTTGCGTTCGCAATCATCGTTCAGTCACTTCTTCGGTGGCTTCCACCGCACGACTTTTAGGTGCGATTTGCCATCTTCGCCTCGGTACGAATACGATGTGACGAGCGTGCCATCGGCAAGTTGTACTGTCGGGCCGAAGCCGCCCCCTTGAAAGCGTGAGCCGGTTTTCGTGTCGAGCATGATTCGATCGTGGGCGAAATCGAATTCAAAACCGTCGTCGGTTTCGGTGCCGACGATCGCTCGCACGCCGAGCGGCGGTTTGAGATCGCGAACCGTGAAGGTCAGCAGCAACCGTTTGTCGTGCAACCGCAGCAGAGACAGATACATCTCGCCGTAGTTGCCGATATCGCGGATGCGGTCAAATGTCTTTCCGCGATCAGTTGACGAGAACAGAATGAAGTGGTCGGCCTGATCGTTGCCCGCTTTGATCGGCCGGTCTTTGATCGGTAGCTCGTTGCTGTCGACGCGAACCAAGGCCCAGACCTTGCCGGATCGAGCTTGCCACAACCAAGTCTCGCCGCCGAAGAAGCCGTACTGACTCTTGAAGTCGCGCAATTCGCACTTCTGAGTCTTGTCCCATGTCTGCCCACCGTCAGTTGAACGCCAGACGAAATACGGGCCGCCTCCGCCATCGTAGTCGACACCCAGCAGCAGCGAACCGTCGGCCAACTCGAGCACATTGCGAGTCGTGTGATTGCTGGCCTTCGGCTTGATCTGTTCCGATTCGACCCGCGTCGATTGCCATGTCCAGCCGCCATCGGTCGAGCGATGCAGGAAGCCGGTCGTATAGCCCCACTCGTTCCGTACATCGTTGGCCAGCAGGTGCCCGGTGATGAACACGGTGCCGTTTTTGAGCACGGTCAAATACGGCTCGCGACCGAGCAGATCGAGCGACTTCGGCCCGGTCCATGTGCGACCGCCATCGGGCGAGCGAAACAGCAGCGTCTGCTCAAGCAACTTGTTGCTGTCTCGCTTGTGCTGATGAAACGCTGTGAGCAATAGCTCGCCGTTCGGCAACTGTGCGATGCACGGCTTGTAGTCATCCGCTTCGCCCAGCGGGATGCGCTCGCTGGCGAGCTTGTCTATCATCAGCGATTTGCGGTCGGTGATCGCGATGTCGTGCTGTGCCAGCCGGAACGAGTCCATCACGATCGATTGATCAGCTTTGCCATAGGCATCGTCACCGCCGACATGTCCGAAGACGAAGATCCGTCCGTCTTCCGTTTGTACCGAGCGGGGATAATAGGCCGTACCCGGCACATCGAGCTTGTGCCATGTCTGCCCGGCATCGCTGGTACTGTGAATGCCGCTGGTTGCGATGTGCAGGATCGGGCCTTCACGAGTCGCGATCAGTTCCGGCTGACCGCTGTGAGGTAAGACTGTCGGGCTGGCCTGCCGTGCGATCCAAGTGTCGTTTGATTTTTTGAGTGTGCTCTGCCATCGTTTGGCATCGCTCGCGCGGCGAAAGATGCACAGCAGATCGCCGTTGGCGAGTTCCGCGACATCAAATTCCTCGGTCCAGCCGCCGCGCTGATCGGCGCTGATCGCGGGCACCGGGCCTTTCCAGGTGCGGCCTTTATCGGACGAGACCAGCATAGCTGGCTCCACCAGTTTGCTGAATTCTTGCCGCGTGCCACTGCCCGCCGGAATCGGTGCTACGCCGAGCAGCAAGAGGACTCGGCCATCCCGCAACATGCGCACTCGTCGCGGCCATGTCGAGTACTTCATGGCATCGAGCGGAACTTCCGGCTTGCCCCACGACTTCGTGCCATCGCTGGATCGCTGCAAGAAACCGGTCTGTGGCAAATCGGGATCGTAGGGCAGATAGAACCCGAAGACGCCACGCAGGACGGTGCCGTCGGCCAGAGCGGCTTGTGCCTCGTTGGTGACCCCGTTCATGCACGACTTGAACCCATCGGCACTCACCTGCTGCCAAGTCTTCCCCGCGTCGATCGAGCGCAGATGGATATTACGCAGATCAAGCCCCGTCATGTCGTAACCAGGGTGCCCCGCCGGCGGCCAAGTCAGTCGTTGCCGCACTTCTTTTGGTGCCTGCGGTCGTCCTTCCAGCGGCCCCATCGCTTGCGTGAAACTCACCATCAAACTGCCATCGGGCATCGTCCAAGCACCGACCCAACTCGTGAAGCCCGGCTTCTGCGGCGAGTGATAAATTGTTTGCCGCTGATGCTCGATGGCGGAGAATTCGTCGGCACGGGCAGATGCAACGAGTGAGTGCTCTGTGAAAGCAATCATTAGCAGGCACAACACGGACATCGTTCGCATGATTGTCATTTCCTTTGGGAGAAAATCCGCCTTGCACAAGCTATCTCCGGCAACGACAAGTCACGGGAACGGGCGTAATGATTACAGAATTAATCTAGTAGCATTGTATGACGATGAGAAAAATACCGTCAAGAGAAAAGATAGAATTATAAATGGAGATTGCATGCTTCCAGTGTTCAGAACGCAGTCTATCATGGGAGGCTGGCCGGTGAGACGCAATCCCACGGATAGCCGTCATGTCGGCCATGGAGTCGCTCATTATGGGGAGTCGCCGATCGAGTCAGGGGGTTTGCAAATCCAGATCGATGATGCACTTTCCGGCCGTTACTTCCTTCCTGACAGGTGTCTTGTGCGGATCGTCATAGACATTCGACAGCCGAGGCTTCTTTCCCTTGGTCATGTCCACATTTTCGCCCACGCGTCCCAAGAACTCATCCCCCAGCACGCCTGCATCGCGCAGAACCACCTTATGCGGGCCGACCGCCGCGCCTTTCCGCTTGCCGTCGTCCGTGGTCAGAGTGAAGAGCCCTTGGGCGTCGGTCACCCCCATCGACCGCGGGCCGTTTCCCTCCGGCCAGAACTCGACTAGGATTTTGTCCAGAGGGATTCCTTTCAGTGTGACGGTACCCGTCACTTCGGCCATCTTCGGACCGTCTGCACAACCTACCAAGCCGAACAGTCCGGCCAAAAAAACACAGGGAACAAAGCGGCGAATGTTCATCAAGGATTCTCCTTGCCACAAATGCAGGATTTTGCGTGACAGCCTAGTTGCCGTGCGCCACAAGATGCCCGGCCCCATGTATTTGTCGATTGCGTATTAGAAGTCACTAGTGAAGACCTCACCGCTGGCGCGCGTGCCCACGGCCCGGAAGGTGAGCGGGGTTATCGAATCGCGGATGAACCGGACGGAGCCGTCTGTCATGGCAAAGTTCGCTCCTCCCGTGTGGGCACTCCCGAAGGCGTTGAGCCGGTCTTCGTACAGCAATTGCTGTGTTCCGCCTGATAGGGTGGAAAAATTGAGCGGCAGCTTGTAGTTGATCGGCACGCCGGACCCCAGCATGGCGTCACCAGTAGCGCCGAACCAGCACCAACCCCAGGTGTAGATCCTGTCCCCAGTCTGCGTGTCGAACACTGGGTCAAAGTAATGGCGTTCACCGTAGAGAAGGGTGTTGCTCGTCCCGTCGGTTACATCAGAAAACTTGAACCGGCTGTTTTGCGTGAACATCCCGTCCTGGAAATCGTACAAGTTCGGCCGGCCCACGGTGGGCCCGCGCGGGTGACTGCGATTCCCGGCATTGCCGAAGTAGTGGTTGATGAAGTATCGGCCACTGCTGGCGGGATCGGCTGCCACATTCAACGGGCTGGGGATCGGGTTGGACGGACACTGGAATGTCTTGACAACTTGGCGCATGAAGACGAACCCGGGACCCCACAGCACACCATTCTCGTCGCGCTGGTTAAGGTTGAACTGCGGGTCGGACTCGTTCCAACGCCTCCGGAGGCTGTCCTGCTCGATGAACGGCAGCAATTGGTGCTGCAAAGCCAAGCGGCGGTCCGGTTCGGGATTTGGCCAGGGGGCGGGCGAGTTTCGCAGCACGCCATAAGGAAACGCACCCTGAGTGTTTTGGAAACTGTGTACGGCCAGCGCAAGTTACTTGAGGTTGTTCGTGCAACTCATGCGAGCGGAGGCTTCGCGGACCTTCTGCACGGCGGGGAGCAGCAAGCCGATCAGGATCGCAATGATGGCGATAACGACCAGTAACTCGATCAGGGTGAACGCGGTGCGATGTCGAGAAAGACGAAACATGACTGAATCTCCGTGACATGGTTTCGGAATAATGACGGAATAATGACGGAATAATGACTAAGTAGTAAGTGTAACGCTGACTTGCTCCACAAGTAAAGTGAAATTAAAAATAAATTTGTTTGTGTCGATCTGTGCTAGTTACATTCGATGAATCGTAAACGGCCTGTCAAGAAAAAAGAAGGCCCTATCAATGGTGATCGCATCCCAATGCTATGCAGCTGTTGACGGTGCTGCGAGCGAAGCAAGCAGCAAAGGAGCGAGGAGGTGCAGGGAGCGTATTTGCTGCGGGGAGTCCGTCGCCGTCAGAAGAGATTCCGCACTGGCGATGAAGGCCAAGGTCAGCCCGGCTATCAGGATCGAGCGGTCAAGCAGTCGGGGCAAGTCGCCCTACGCTGGTAGAGTGACGGCATCGGTCAGCTTGTCTGGAACTTGGATGTCTTTGGGGTGGCGACCGTCACGAGAATTTCAGTACTTCGAGAACATCTGCCAAGACAATGTGTTCATGAACGGGCTGCGAACCGTAACAACTCTCTTTTCTCCCAAGCGACCCTTAGGGGTTGTCGTTCGGCTTACCATCCAACCCGAGTGCGGCCTGGTGGTCAGCCTGGGCGCGGAAGAAGTCGGCGAGGGCGTCAATCACTTTGACCTCGGCACCGGCGGCGGCCAATTCCCGAAGGTTGACCTCCAGCAAGTTACCCTGCCCCTTGCGGAAGCGCTCCATCTCCAACTCCGCCACGCGGCGGGCGATACGATGTTCCTCGCGAGCCCGGTGGAGCCGCTGGTAGGTGCGATCCAGATTGGAAACCGCGTCCTGCACTTCCGCACTGATCTGATCTCGGGCAAATCGTTCTTGCCCTAACAACTGCGTCATTGACGCTCGAGCGGCACGCGCCCGTCCGATTGCCTCACGACGCTGGAGTGGCACTTCTAGGAGGAGGGAGGCTTCCACCGCAGAGCGCTCCAAGGCGAAGATGCCCGGCGAGTCCTTGCCTTTGCCGGTGTCCTGAGAGCCAACGACGGCGGCGTTTAGTGAGGGCAAGGCTTGGTTCTGGGCCAGCCGCAGGTCCACGGCTACCCGCTCCTTAAGCAGGGCAAAGCGGACCAATTCAGGCCGAAGGCCATAGGCCATTTCGATGTCTTCGCGGAGTTGCTTCGTGCTGGGCAAAGACGGTTGCTGGTCGGTGAACCCTTGTGGAAGCCGACTCGCCGTGGGGACTACTGGGTCACCTACCTGGTCACGCAAGAACAGGGACAGGTCGAACGAGGTCTGCTGGAAGCGGCGATCGGCCCCGATCAATGTGCCTTCGCGCTCCGCAATCAGCCGCTGGTTATCGATCACCACGAACTCGGCGATCTGACCCTGCTTGAACTGTTCCTCGAAACCCGCTTGACGCTCGCTGGCTATGCGCAGCAGTGATTCGGCGACTCGGTATTGATCCCCGGCGGCGATCCAGTTCCAGTACGCCCGGGCGGCAGCCCGGATGAAGTCGATGCGTGCCCGCTGCACAACCGGATCAGCCAAGGACTCGGCGATCTGAGCTTGCCGCAGCGCCGCTCGGCGCCGGTCGACGGGCCCATCTTTCAGCAGCGGAATCACAACGCCGGCTCGAAACTCGCCACCGTCTGCTGTTAGGCGTTCCCCGTAGTAGACCGGGAAATCGCCGATCCCGGTGCGATACCCACTGAAGACGCTGAGGCCGTAGAATGGAGTAGCTTGTTCGGCGACCAGATTGAACCGATTGCTGGGAAAGGTACCACCCTGTGCGATACCTTGCGCACGCAGGTTGAGATCAAAGGCTCCTTCTGATGCCAGACGCTGACCGGAGGCGATGACCCGTTCTTGCTCGACGGCCAGGAGCAGTGGAAAGTGTTCCTTCACGCTCTCCATCACTTCTGACAGTTCAAGGATGCCTTCGGGCAGCCCCATGCGCGGTGCGGGCAAGACCTTCAGATTTTTCGTACTTTCTTTATCCTTCGCATTCTCTTTTTTGGTTTCCGGCGGCTCTGTCTTGCGGACCGGGGGTGCGGGTAGTTGGGCCGGGGGCGTTGGTGCGGGGGGCAGCGCTGGCGGGCGAATCGGGTGATGAATACCAGCATCTGGCGGAATCAGGTCGGAGGTTGAGCACCCCAGTCCCGCCGTCACTAACACCAATCCCAGAAACATGGCTTTCCATGCCGCAGTCAAGTTCATTTGAACCCTTTGATTTTATTGCCCCTATTACAATCCGTGCTTTAAGTGCTTTCCATGCCGCTGTCAAGTTCATTTCCCCTTGCCTTGATTGGGGTCACCACTCGGCCCGGTCAAGGGAAGTGGTTCACGGATGGGCGGGAAGCCATTGACCTGCCGCCAAAGCTCCCAACCTACCGTCACCTGGTTCAACAAGACCCAACCCTGCCCCCGCACACCCTGTCGGAGATACTGTTGATCGGGCCAAGGCTGATCGTCTGGGTCCGGCTCGACGAGAATGCGAAAATACCCCTTGTCTTCGGCCGTGGGGTCTACAAGGTACACCCTTCCCCCGAAGGTGCCGACGGCCACAGACGGCCAGCCGACGAACTGGGCCGCCGGCCAGCCTTCGAACTGGAGCCGTGCCTTATCCCCTTTGCGGACAAGAGGCAGATCGTTGCCGTCAATTAGGAGTTCGATGACGATACCGGGGTGGTCTGATTCGGTCAAATCCGACTTCTTGATGTCCGGCACCAGTATTGCCAGCCGTTCACCGGGCTTGACGAGGATGCCCCCCGCCTCGCCGGCCGCCACCAGCCTGAAGATGATGCCGTCCGTCGGCGCATCGACATACTGCGCCCGCTGCCGGGCAACGCGGACTTGAATCTGGGCGTAGCTGCCCTGAATGACGGCAATCTCCCCCTCGGCGGAGCGCCGTGACGCCTTTTCCAGATTGATCATAGCCTCCATGTCGGCATTGACCTTCTTCAGATTGTCCTGGGCCGCTTTGATGCGCGCATCGCCCAGCTTAACCACGGCCTGAGCCTGGGTAAGCTTTGCCTGAGCCGTGTCCAAAGCTTGCGTGGCCAACTCAACATCGCGCTTCGACACCAATCCTCCCAGCCTGTTCTCGAACAAGTCTTTCTGTCGAGTGTAGTTCGGCTTGGCCGCATCCAAAGCGGCCTTGGAGGCGATCTCTTCTTGCATAAAAGTGAGTAGCCGAGCATCTTCTTCGCGCAAAATGCTTGCCTGCACCTGGATCGCCAAGGTCCGCGAATCCTCCAGATTCCGGATGCGCGCCACGATGTCCCGTACCCGTCCCTCACCGGCGCCAAGGCGTTCGAGAATGGCCCGTTCCTCGTCGAGCAGGCGCAATTCCAACTGGGGGTCGTTATCGACCATCTCGACGATGCGCTGACCGGCCTTCACGCGGTCGCCTTCGACAACATACCATTTCTTGATGCGCCCTTCGATCGGCGAGACGATGAATTGTGGACGCTGCACGGGGTTGAACGCGATGGCCCGGCCGGTGCCGTGGATGCTCTGTGTCCAAGGAACAAACGCCAACACAAAAGGCAGGAGCAGAAGGGCGATCAGCAATATGTGCCAACTCCGCAGGGCCAGACCGGGCGTCCGCGTGAGCAGAAGCGCAGGTAGCACGGTCCGATGCCAATGGTTCAGGGAAGGCATTTGGTCGGTCGTCAAGGTCATGATTGCCTCTCGTCCAGGGGTAGTTGGGTAGTCGAGGAAAGCCGATTGTGGCCCACATCAGCAAGATCCGGCCGTCCCGCGCGTTGGAACCGCACTGCGCGGCCGCAGAGCCGAGCCACATCCTCGCTGTGAGTGACGACCAGCAATGTCCAGCGTGCCTCCGGTCCTAGGATCGCCGGTAGCACCTGATCCCGGATCTCTTGATCCATGCAATCGAGGACCTCATCGAGGACCAGCAGCCGGGGCTGGCCGGCGATTGCCCGGGCGAGCATGAGCCGCTCCGCCTGACCCAGCGACAGGGGAGCGCCGCCGGTCGCGAGCCGTGTGTGCAGTCCTTTAGGCATCTCAAGAAGATCGTCGAGCAGCTTCACCGCTTGCAAGGCCCGGCGCACATCCGCAAAGGGCAGTTCCTCTCGGCCTATGCGGAGGTTGTCGAGCACGCTGCCCTCGAAGATTTCAATGCCTTTGACGATGGCGGTATGCTCGCGCAGTGACTCTAGGCGCAGGTCGCGCAGGTCTGTGCCGTCAATTTCGATATGCCCGCTCGTCGGGGTCCGCAGGCCGAAGAGTAGGTCGACGAGGGTGCTCTTGCCTGCCCCATTCGGCCCCAACAAGGCGACTCGCTCGCCGGGTTCGAGGCTCAGGTTGAAGCCCTCGAGGATGGCCCGCTGCCCCTCTTCATAAGTGAAACCCACATTGTGGACGCGGATGGCGGCGCCGTTGCTGCGGGCCTGGTGAGTCACGCCGGTCTGGCGTTCGAGCGGGATATCCATGAGCTGGCCGAGTTTATCGACCGCCGCCAGCAGGTCGTAGTAGTTTTCCAGATGCTTGCCGAATTTGATGAAGGTAGCGACGACCAGGGTGACGACGATCTCCGCCGCCACCAGTTGCCCAAGCGTTAGTTGGCCGTGGATGACCAGATAAGCCCCTAGCCCTAGCAGCGCCGTGTTGGCGAAGACTTGGAGGGCCAGAGCGAACACGAACTGCCGTAGCACAATGTGAAAGTGCTGCTGTCGGGCCAGTAAATACTGCCGGGCCAGGACATCGGTGTGTTCCAGAGCGAAGCGGGGGCCGCCATACAGCTTGAAGGTCGCAGCATTCCGGACCATCTCTTCGATCCAGCTGCCCATGACAAACTTGGCGCGCGACTCGATGATGCCGGTGTTCACCCCGCCACGCCCCAGAACAAAAACCATAAACGCCAGTGCGGCGATGAGCGCCAGGTCGAAGCCGAGCAGCAGTTGGTGGTAGAACGCCAGCAGAGCTAGGCCAATGATGATTTGCAACACAATGGCCACCCCGTCGAGCAGTAGGGTGGCACCGGCCTTCTGCATTGTGAACACATCGAAGAAGCGGTTGCCCAGTTCCGGGCCGTTTTGCCGGTCGAACGCTTTGAGATCGAGCCGTGGGAGCCGATGAGCCAGGTCACCTGATATGCGGACGAAGATTCGCCGCTGCATGTACTCGACGATGACGGCCTGCAGCGTCTGCAAAAATGCGGCCAGCCCCAGACTTGTCAGGAGGGCGAGACACAAGACCAAGAGTTGTTGCACGAGCGTATTGAGAGTAGTGGTGTTGACCACGGCCATCGCCGTGACCGGGATCGCCAGGCTGAGGACACCGACACCGACAGCGTAGGTCACGATCATCCCGATTTCGCGCAACTCGGGTCGGAGCAGTCGTAGCAGCCTGGTCACCGGCGGCAGTCCGTGATGAAAATCCGCGTGTGGACGCGATGAGTCTGGCTCCTCCGAGGCATCGGCCAAGGGCGAGGCCATCTGCGCAATCAGCCACTCCACGACGGCATCGGCATCCGCAGCATCAATGCGCCTAGCCAGTTCATCGGCATCCAGAAAATCATCGGAATCCTGCTCCAACAGCCGAGCCAGCCGCCCCCTGCCACCTTTTTGTTCCACCAGCACGAACCAGCGTCCGGTGCCGTCGGCGCCAACGGCAAAGAGGGCTAACGGTGTTTCAGGCTCCACTACGCCTAGTGCCTCGCGTATCGAGAATTGGCGCGTGAAGATTTGCAGCCCCAGAGTTTCAGCGGCTTGGCTCAAGCGTTGGCGTGACGCCCTCGCCGCGGTTGGGGGAATGTCGATCTCGGCCTGACGCAAGGCGCGGCTTGCCCTGGTCTGGTCGAACAAAATGCCGGCGCCGCGAGCAAGACACTCTAGAACCGCCAGATTGGCCTTTGCCGGTGGTTGTACTTGCGAAGGCAATGATGGTTGGTCAGGAACAGTCATGAGGTGCAGGCTCCCCTTCTCTTGCATATCGCCGGGAAAATCACATTATCTCCCCTGAGTGGCGAGCGACTTCTGGCGGTTGTGGATGTAGAAGAAGCGGTTCGTCAGTTCGGGACAGTAGCGCCGATCGAACGCTTCCAACTAAACAATATGCCACAATACTGAGCAGGGGTCTATAGGAGTTCGGAACAGTAGCGCCACCGCTGGATGCACTCGACGACATACACTTGCATGGCCCGGATCGCCGCCGCCCGCCCGAGGATACATGTCAGCACTCCGGCGATGACGAGGATCAGCCACAACAGAATGCCGAAGGCGATGGGGGTTGTCAGCGACAGTACGGCGATGGGGGTTGTCAGCGACAGTACGGCGATGGGGGTTGTCAGCGATAGTACGGCGATGGGGGGTTGTCAGCGATAGTACGGCGATGGGGGTTGTCAGCGATAGTACGGCGATGGGGGTTGTCAGCGATAGTACGGCGATGGGGTTGTCAGCGGCACCACGGTGAACACGACCACCGCCACGATGTCCCTCACGCTCCGGCTGGAGAAGATGCCAGAGTCGGGTGAACGGGGAAGTGCCCATACCCGACCTCGTGGGCCTCCGGCACATGGCCGTATTCCTCCGTCTGTGTCTCTGTCATCGCTACTCCCGAGTGGCGCTTAGTCCTCGCCCTGAGCCTTGGTGTAACCGGGCTGGCCGTCGAACTCCTGCAGTTTCTCCACATGCATCCAGCGGAAGCTGCCGCTCACTTTGCCAAGCAGGTCGATGAGCGTTGCCTCGTTCATCTCGCCCGCTGCGTCCCGCAGCAGAAACCGGCAGCGGTACTGATCCACGCAGTCAGTGATTGCACCCTTCGCCGGGTACACTTGCGTGCCGCGGTTGCTCACCATCTTCAGCTTCAGGGCGTTGCCCTCGGCCAAGGCTTCCAGCTTCGGCCCGAGTGCGTCCGGCAGCAGGTTGGTTTCCACGAAGATGTCGGCCCCAAGCACCCGCCGAGTCTTCGGCCGCACGCTCACCGGGTCGGCCGGCAGTTGCGGCATCTTGATCGGCTTGTGGCACCGTACTGCGTAGTTGGCCGTCTTCTGCCCCAAGTTGGCAATGATGGCTTCGGTGAATGCAGTGGTGGTGGTCGCCTTCGGGTTGTCGTAGCCTACGATGTCGCCGGTCGGGTGCTTGCCACTTTCAATCGTCACCATGAGCGCATTCTCGATGCTCGCAGCCGCATCGAACTCGCCCATGTACCGTAGCATCATGACCGCACTGCCGATCACCGCAGTGGGGTTGATGACATTCTTGCCGGCGTACTTCGGGGCCGAACCGTGAACTGCCTCGAAGATGGCGACCTCTGTGCCCAGGTTGGCGCTCGGGGCGAACCCAAGCCCGCCGACTAGGGCCGATGTCAGGTCGGACATGATGTCGCCGTTCATGTTGGTGGTCACGATCACATCGAACTGCTCCGGCTTCTTCACGAGCTGGTGGCAGCAGTTGTCGATGATGATGTGCCAGCTCTCGATGTCCGGGTACTCCTTGGCGATCTCCTCGAAAGTCCGCTTCAGCAGGCCTTCGGTCATCTTCATGATGTTCGACTTGGTGGCGCACGCCACGCTCTTGCGCCCCTCGCTGCGGGCGAACTCGAAGGCCAGCCGGACGATCTTCTCGCACCCCTTCCGGCTGATGAGCTTCAGGCACTGGGCCACGCCCGGCGTCTGCATATGCTCGATGCCAGCGTACAGGTCTTCGACATTCTCCCGCACCACCACCAGGTCGATCCCGCGGCCGCTGTACGGCGTCTTCACACCGGGCAGTTCCCGCACCGGGCGGATGTTAGCGAATGTTTCGAACAGCTTCCGCAGGGTGACATTCGCACTCTTCTCGCCGTAGCCCACTGGGGTGCCGAGCGGCCCCTTGAGCACCAGTCGCGTCTTGCGGATGCTCTCGATGGTGTCCTGCGGGACACCCGACGGCACTCCTTGCTTGAACATGCTCTCGCCAGCGTGCCGCACATCCCACTCGATCTTCACCCCGGCCGCTTCGATGATGCGGCAGGCGGCGGCCACGCACTCTGGGCCGATGCCATCGCCGGGGATGAGTGTCACAAGTGTTTTACCGTCTGGAGTCTTCATAGGCATGGTCTCGGTCCTCGTTGCGTTGGGGGTAAAGGTCGTCCAAAGTGAATGTCGTCCTTGCTGCTGTGCGGGGAACTGAACCACTGGCGGGCGTGTTCGAGCAGTACCTCACACGGCGGGCCGTCCCAGTCGTCCGGCAGCAGGACGGTGAGCATGTTTCCAGAGTGGCGTCTTTGAGTGAGTTCACATTATGCTCCCCGTCCCGCAACTCTTCGATAATGCGGATTCGATCGTTACTAAAGTACGGTGCGGCATTCGCTCTCAACCACAGGTTGTCATATTCAAATCTCTGAACATTGGAATTCTACGGTTGTAGGGCTTGGTGGTCAAGGCCCCCCTGTGAGATGTCGGCGGCCGAGGGCAAGCCTTCGGGCCCGCCCTTCACGGCCGGCGTTTTGTCCAAGAACTTGAAAAACACTGCATAAATGAGCGTGGCCGAGAGGACGCCTTCTCTTGCATATCACCGGGAAAATCACATTATCTCCCCTGACGGATTCTCCTTTAGTGTTGAAAAGCACGGGTCATTTGGTTTCAGCCGTTGCGGTCAGGTGCAGCATCTGGTTCGGCCCGGTCTACGGGCCATCGCACCGCTCTCAGTCACTTTATCACTTGCCGCCTAGCTTTTTGTTGCCGACAACGAAAGCTGCGATTCCTCCGAGTAAGGCGAGAATTGCAACCATCCACAACGCAACATCAAGCGAAATCCGTAGCATCAGGAACACGATGGCCAGAACGAGGCCCAAGCTCGCGCCGGCGACTGCACCTACAATGCCTGCCCACAGCCTTCCAAGCAACTTCATCATCGAGCGTCTCGTGTTTGGCCCAACATCAATTCGATTGCGCTAACTGTCTCCAGCAACGATGAGTTGCAAAAAAGAGCGTAATGATTACAGAATTAACCTATTAGCAAGTATGACGATGAGAAAAATCCCGTCAAGAAGAAAGTAAAAAAGATGGCCCTATCAATGGCGCTCGCATCCCATGCTATGAATCTCTTAATCCAATAGTGACTATTGTCGATTTTCATAATCTTCTACCAA
>JBDNHI010000106.1:0-37665 GCA_041694635.1 Gemmataceae bacterium
AAGTTTTATTGATAGTCATTTTCATTCATTCTTTTTTCGCGAGGTGTTTTTATGTTTAAGTCAAATTCAAGAAGTAAGGGATTTACCCTAATCGAATTACTGGTGGTGATCGCAATCATCGCCATTTTGATCGGCCTCCTGTTACCTGCAGTTCAAAAGGTGCGCGAAGCTGCTGCTCGCACGCAATGCACAAATAACCTCAAACAAATGGCCCTTGCAGTTCACGGTTTTCAAGATGCGCAACTTCGACTCCCTTACAATTTAAGCCCTAATACTTTTGGTTACGATGATAACGGTCGTTCTTGGAGTTGGCTAGTGCGCATCCTTCCATACATCGAACAGGGTGCCCTATTCACCAATCTTGGTCAGGCTGGCTTTGGAGCAACCCCCGCAGTCGCAACTGTCCCAACCTTTAATAGTTTGGCAGCCTTACAAGCAACTGTTATTAAAGCCTATGTATGCCCAGCGGACTCAAGCAGCGGAATTTTAAGCAGAAACCGTGCCAACGGCAGTACTGGTTCTGGAACAGGACCCACCAACTACAAAGGTGTGGCAGGCAATAACTGGGCATGGGGCAGTTTCCAAAATACTGGGCCTACTGGAAACAATAACGGCCTAGATGTTGGCAACGGCATGTTCTACCGCTCAGACGATCAGCGGGCCCCGCTGCAATTGAATCAACTCAAAGATGGAACAAGCAACACCATGATGATTGGGGAAGATTTAATGGATAAGAATCAGCACTGCGGATGGGTTCGTTCCAACTATGCCACCGGTACATGCGCCATACCTCTTAACAATGCAATGAGCACGGGGCAACCTGGGTTCAATAATGCAGGCGATTGGCCCAATGTTTATTCATTCCGAAGCATGCATACCGGAGGCGGGAACTTTGCTTTCGCCGATGGAGGGGTCAAGTTTATAACTGATTCAATCGCTCTGGTCTTATATCGAAACCTTGCCAGCCATTCTGGTGGCGAAGTTACCAATCTGCCCTAATCGGTTGCGATTATTAACGAGCGATTTTATTAAGGAGCTAGAAAAAACCTGGCTCCTTTAATTTTTTAGTACACTAAAAGGCCCGTTGTTTTCGGCAATCAATCATTTGTACCAATTCAAGCTATAAACCCCAACAAAAAATTAGCCTCTGTTAAATAAGAAGGCCTGAATCCGACTTGCTTTTCGCCAAGCGGAAGGCAATTACGACGATTTCGACGCATCTTTCGTAAGCACAGATGGCAGCGAATTCAATCAAGTGTTTTAATACCTGATTGGCAAAAGTGTGTGTGTGAATTAGAAGGATAATAAAAGAAGACAATTAAGCCCACCGACCCGAATGCCATGAAGTTAAACCGTAAAGCTCATAAAGCTTTATGGCTTAACTTCATGGCATTCGTGCCTGTTCCCTTTTTTATCTCAATCAAAGGCTAGGGAACGGGGCCAATCTTCCCAGCCCGCTTGCTGATAGGCCCATCTTCTTGCCTACGAATTGCTACCCGACTGTTATCATCCGTGGTGATCCCCATAAACATAAAACACATTTCATCGGTAGTCTGTTCGCCAAACTTAACCCACCGAGGTGGAACACTTGGGTTATGCGGGTTGTTTGCAGTGTTATCGAAGATAGCTTCGATATCGATTTTAGTACCAGCTTTAAGTCGCATCGGTTGCTTAAGAAAATAGATTTCCTGCCAGTTGTAATCCCAATCATCAATCCGGATAGCTTCAAAAGATTTCTCGCCGGGCGGAGTAATGTTCATAACAAACTTACGACCAATAAGATGCATATGAGGATCGACCGAATGCAAAAGGATATCTTGAGCAAGCCAGACCGTATTTTTGACGGTGTAATCAGCCTTATTAGCAGGGATGACAAGAAAACTACCGGGAATAACTAAGGGTTGAACATAACGCTGTGCAGGCTTCTTGGCAAAGTAAAGGCCAACTCGGGTACGATCTTTTTCTATTTTTCCAGTGCGATGATAATGCATCTGCACAATAAAATCGGAACCCTTGGGCAGGAAATAACCAATGCCTTCGGGAAGGAACTTAGGCGAGATGCCTGGGGCCCAGCCACCCATTTCCCCCGAAGGAGAAAACCCAGGCCCCATAGAAGTGGTGTAACCTGGGCCCGAATCACCCTTGGTTTCTCCAGCGCCTTTTTTATCTTTCCACACCTCTTCCAGTTTTTTCGCCCGACTCTGCGTATCAAGAAAATGCAAAGTGTGATGCACGGCCCTGCGGTTACCCGGCCTAAGCTCATAGGCAATAATCACTTTATCTTCCTGCAAATGAGTAGGCAGCACCAGGCACCTAAAAAGATCTTTACCCGTAGCTGCCAACACCATTTCTTCGGGAGCTTCTAAAATAAGATCGGGTTCACCTAACTGCCAACCTTCGGTAAAACGCTTGGGAAGCGGGGCATCTATAAAATCCCCCTCTACGCATCCCCCTTCCACCCAAGATCGGAACAAAGCTATTTCCTGATCGGTCATCTTTCGCTCGCCACGAAAATGAAGCCCAGCATTAGGTAACCAAGGTGGCATTTGTTTCTTTTCTACCACTTCAACGAGAAGATCTTTCCACCTAAGCGCATCGAAATAACCCGTGAGGGAAAAAGGAGCCACTTCCCCTGGCCTATGACAAGCCTGACATTTTTCTTGAATGATCGGGGCAATATCACGGTGATAAGTTACCTTACCTTGCGCTACTTTTGCTTGTGGCCAACTGATAGGGCAACCAACAGCTTCGGTTTTTTGTATCGCAGGAACTTTGCCTGCTAGGTGAGATTCCAGTGCGTCAATAAGTTCTTTAGTTTTAGGGGCAGGATTTCGGCGCAACCTTGCATTCCAAGAATCATCCACCCTACCGGAGTAAATAATTCCCCCTTTGTTATCCAATAAAAACACTTCGGGAGTTATTTTTGCAGATAAGTTTTTTGCAAGGTCTAACTTCCGATCGTGAAGCACCGGGAAGCCAACTTTATAGTCCCGCGCTTCTTTTTTTAATTCTGCATCTTCATCAGAATTTGGAACGACACCAACAAAACCAATTCCCTTGGGTTTGTAGATCGCAGCAAGGTTGGCAAGAACAGAACTGTACTCGGAACTTATCGGGCATTCAAACTGCATAAATACCACAAGCGTTGCTTTTTCTCCAGCATAGGTAGAAATCTGCGCTGGTTTCCCTTCTAGATTTGTTATGCCTACTTCCAAAGGGTTTGCATTCGATAAAGCGATGCTCAATAAAAACAATGTTGAAATGGCTTGCATCTTTTTCCTTTTAAATAATGAACTTACTAATGAACACAGCTATTTCGAATTTATTACAGAATAAAATTATTTTAGAGAAGGGTCTTCGAGGGGAAGTTTAATCACTTCATATTCCATAGTTGTCGGGGCGCAATATATCCCCTCTGCAAGATTCCTTATGGCTACTTCAACGATCACTTTTATTGCGCCTTCAGGAACCGTTCCTGCATCGACCGATGCCAAGAACGGATCATCAATTCCACTTCAGCAATCTTTAACAAAAGGAATTTCTAAGGGGGAATCCAGAGGGCCAAAGTCGTTATGATAAGAAACTAAAGCAATAATTTCTGGCAACTTATTAGCTTCGTTCATTGAAACCAACCGCTGTATCGAATTTCGTTTTAAGCGTAATTGAAGGCCAATGTAGGTGGGAGAATTTTCCACCCATCGCTTTGCAGTGATCAAATGAATTTCAAGCTCATCACCTTTACGAATAATTCCCTCACCACACCCCGTTATAAAAGTGAACAAGCAAAGGAGGGCAATAATAGGTAAATAATTTCTCATAACGATTATATCGTACAGCAAATGAATTAGGTTTAAAAGTGATTAGCAGGTTATTGATCGTTTTTTTTGAGAGGCTTGCCCGCCAACTTACCGGTAGCTTTACCATCTAAAATGGCGAAGGTGCCATTCACTAAAACATAGGTCATTCCAAAAGCGTATTGATGGGGCTTATCGAAAGTAGCTTTATCACGAAAGGACTCGGGATTGAAAGCAACAATATCAGCGAAACAACCAACTTTAAGATAACCTCGGTTTTTAAGCCCCATAATATCTGCAGGCAAACCACTTGCAGAACGAATCGCCTGCTCTAAAGGAAGCAATTTTTCTTGAATCGCATAAAACCCTATCTTTCGAGGAAAAGTTCCATAACTGCGGGGGTGTGGCACCGAAGTTTTATCGGGAACCATAGACCCACCATCCGATGCCGTAGCGACAAAATCTTGCTTCATAAACAAGCGTATATCTTCATCATGCATACTAAAATGAACAATTTGAGCGCCGCCGTTTTTTTCGATTTCTATCACTAATTCCAGCGCAGTTTTACCCGTCTTTAATGCTAACTCTGCGAGGTTCTTACCCGCATACTCCGGCTTTGGAGCATACCGAGCAATGCGTAAATCTGCGCCGTCCTTTTTTGTTTCTAACGATTGCTGAATCGCTTTTCTAAGTAAGGGGCCAAGTTCTGCATCATCAAATCGCTTTACCATTTCGGTTCTTTCCCCTTCACGAAAGCGCGATGGAATTAGTGTTGCAGTTAGAGAAGTGCTACTTGCAGAGTAAGGGTATTGGTCAGCTGTAACTTGGTAGCCTTTTTTTCGCGCCTGAAGCAATAAAGCAAGCAGATCAGGCGACTTTCCCCATACCGACCTACCCGAAACTTTTAAATGAGAAATATGCACAGGCAACTTCGCCTCTTGGCCTATGGTTATTGCTTCGTTAATGGCATCGAAAACTTCGGTGCCCTCATCTCGAATATGGCTTGCATAAAAGCCCTGATGCGATGCAGCAACTTTCGCAAGGGCGATTAACTCTGCGGTTTTAGAATAAGTTCCAGGGTTATAAATTAAACCTGTGGATAAGCCCCAGGCCCCATCTTTCATCGCCTTGTCTACAAGATCTGCCATCTTTTTTAATTCCGCTGCAGTTGGCGCACGATTGACATTTCCCATTGCTTCTTTTCGCACATCGTTATGAGGAACTTGATGTGCCACATTACTGCCAATTTTTTCTTTAGAAAGTATTTTATAAAAAGCTTCGGTGTTGACGGGCCCCGAGCCACAATTCCCTGTAACTACAGTAGTTACACCCTGAAAAAGATAGTTGAGGTTGGCATTGGTAGGGGCTTTTTGCATTGGGTAATCGCTATGGGTATGCAGGTCGATAAAGCCGGGGGCGAGGATAAGTTTAGAAGCGTCGATAATTTTAGGGGAATTCGAAGTTTGAAAGGAACCAAGGGCGACTATTTTATCATTTTTGATTGCGATATCCCCCATAATTGGCAATGCACCTGTTCCATCATAAATAAGCCCACCCTTGAGAATAAAATCTGCTTCAATAGGTGCAGCAGCGAAAAGGAAGAAGAAAACTAGGTGAGGAAGCATAAAAATCTCTTAAAATAGAGTCAAGAAAGAGGGAATCTTTTAAGGTTACCCACCTAATAAATGAAAGCAACATTTAAATAGAAAGGGTTAGACCGATTAGGAGGGTAAAGGCGTAGTGAGGGGGGCAGGCAGAAAAGTTCTACCAAATTACCCATTTAATTCTTGACCAAAGGTCGATCTGATTTTACTATATTATCTATATAACCCCTCCTCCACCCAATCTCCGAATGCGGAGACGATGTATGGAGACATCTGTTTGCCTTAACCGGCACACCTCCGTTGAAAGCCAGCGGCAGGGAATTTTATCCGGGCAGGTTATTTAGTCAGTTGAATGGAATAGGGGGGAGAGTGAGTTCAGTATTTGCAGTCCCGCTGTGGGATTGTTCTGAATCGGTGTAGGGGTTAGATGGTTCCCTGGTTTTCTTTGGAGATTTGTCAAATGTATAGCGTTGTATTGTTGGTTGCTTTGAGTGGTAGTGCTGATGTTATCGACCTTGGCGGTCGTGGCTGCAAAGGTTGTTCAGGCACTGTAGTTGCTGAAAAAGTTGTTGTAGCTAAAGGTTGCACCGGTGGACACAAGTTGTTCAACCGCGAACCCAAGAGCTGCACTGGTTGCACCGGTGGACACAAGTTGTTCAACCGCGAACCCAAGAGCTGCAATGGTTGCACCGGTGGACACAAGTTGTTCAACCGCGAATCCAAAGGCTGCACTGGTTGCACCGGTGGTTCTGCTGCTCCAATGGCTGAACCTAAGAAGGAAGCACCCAAAGCTGCTGAACCTAAGAAGGCTGCTTAATTAATAACTTCAAGCACTTTGAAATAACTTGAGAAGTGCAATTAAAAAGAAGAGGAGCTTAATCGCTCCTCTTTTTTTTTGTTGGCCTTGCTTCACTTTTTACGGTCTTCTCTGTATATGAGGAGATGTTTTAATTATGAGCAACCAAGAAATAAATAAAGAAGGCAAAAAAATTCGTGCTATGTTTTCAGGCATCGCTCCTTGGTATGATTTCCTTAACCACCTCCTTAGCCTAAATATCGATCGTTACTGGCGCTACCAAATGACCGTGCTGGTTCCCCCACTTAATTTAACAACTCCTATTTTAGATGTTTGCACAGGCACCGGAGATTTAGCCATCGCCTATCATCGTGCCAGCCAAGGGAAAGTGAAAGTGGTAGGAAGTGATTTCTGCTTGCCTATGCTGGAATCTGCGTTTAAGAAAAGCAAGAAAATAAGCCCCGGGCTTTTCTTCCTTGAAGCCGATACCCTTAATCTACCTTTCAGTGAAAATTACTTTCAGATGACAACGGTTGCGTTTGGGATTAGAAATGTATCAGATACGGAAGCAGGAATCCGCGAGATGATGCGAGTGACCGAGCCTGGTGGAAAAGTGGCCATTCTAGAATTTTCCCGGCCCAAGGGCTGGTTCCTAGGCAGAATCTATCTCTTTTATTTTCAGAAAGTTTTACCATTGATGGGGCAGATTTTTTCTAAAAGCAAAGACGATGCCTACCATTATTTGCGTAATAGTGTGCTACAATTCCCCGATGGCGAGCAATTTGCACAGAAAATGCGCAACCAAGGCCTCGAAAATGTTACTTGGAAAACCTTCACTTTTGGCATCGCTACACTTTATTGGGGCACCAAAACCACTCCAACCTAATAAATTATACTAAAGTAATTCTTCCCCCGATTGGAGCCTCTATGGCACATACTTTAGTCCCTAATCATGAACACCTTTTAGTTCAAGCCGCTCTTGGAAAACCCATTAAACGCATTCCCGTCTGGGCGATGCGTCAAGCTGGTCGATGGGATCCAGAATTCCATAAGATTCGATCTGGTCTTGGGTTTTATGATTTTTCTGAAAATGTGGAACTCGCAGCAAAAGCATCGATCTTACCCGTAAGGTTTGGCGTCGATGCGGTGATTCTTTTTTACGATATCACCACACTTCCCGTTGCAATGGGTCTGCCCTTTTCGCTTCAGCCAAATATTGGCCCTGTTCCTGCAACCGCGGTTCGCGATATGGAAGCAGTTCGAGAACTTAACCCTCATCCCTTACCAGAAACTTATGCCCATGTAACCAATATGCTTAATAGGGTTAAGGAAACTCTGGATCGGCCTTTACCCATCCTTGCTTTCGCAGGCGCACCTTTTACCGTTGCAACTTATTGCATAGGCACAGGCAAAAATATCGATGCCACTCGAAAATTTATCAGCGAACAACCACTTGTTTGGCACGAACTCCTCGAACGACTTACCTCCGCTACCATCGATTTCCTGAAAACAATGATTGCTAGTGGAGCAAGTGCTTACCAATTATTTGATTCATGGGCAGGAATGTTAACCGAAAAAGAATACGATATGTGGGCCCAGCCTTATCACCGAAGAATTCTTGCAGGTGCAACGGGTATCCCCCGAATTCTTTTTGTCAAAGAATGCCCTTTTCTCGATAAACAAGTCGAAACAGGCGCCGATGTTATCAGCCTAGGCAAAAGGCACGATCTAAAAGAGGCCCGAGAAAAATATCCCCACCTGGTTTTTCAAGGCAACCTCGACGAAATGATCCTTCGTACCGGAACCCCCGAACAAGTTAAACTTGCAGTCTTAGATTGCCTAAGAAAAGGTGGGGGCGAAAAACATATTTTAAATTTAAACCACGGCGTAGATCGCACCACCCCAGTCGCAAATTTCGAAACTATGGTACAAACAGCCCTAGACTTTAAAGGCTAAACAACTTTTTTCAATCCAAGAGCTTTGATCTTTTCTACAAGATTTTCAAAGGCAACCCCCTTAGATAAGAAACTTCTTATCTCTAGAGGTTTCACCTTGTATTAACTTGATCTGATTTTTTATAAGTTTAAGAACTTTATAAAGAAGTTCAGCGATAGCTAGATTAGCTTTACCATCTTCAGGTGGGGCTTGCACCGATATTTTAAGAGTGCCCTTAAGCAAGCTATTGGTACTATTTTTGCGAGCCCTAGGTTGGGCCCGCACAAGAATCACTAAGCCATCTTGGGCTGGGTGCAGAAATATCGCTGGCATAGTCGCTTTAACAGCTTACTTAATTGGCTTGCCATCGGGAGTGAAAGTTGCAGGGCAAGTTAGGCCAACACTAAAGACACCACTGGTTATACGCTCGAGGTCCACCAGGATATCAACCCCAGCAAACTTAGCTTGGTTAAAACTACCTAGCATTCGGCCTGCCAGCGCAAAAGTTTGCGCATCTTCTGGGGTCATAAACTTAAGTGGATTTTCCAAAAGGTTATTAATAATTTTATTTAACTCGGGCTCTACTTTCTTAAGCTCGTCATACCGAATGCGAGTTTCAAGTAATTGTTGAAAAGCATTACGAACTTCGAGCCGAATTAAATTGCGCGTGCTTTCTTCAACCGCTGCACCCCGGTCTGCAAAGGCTTGAGCCCGTGCAACTCGGTCGACTTTTTTCCCTACTAAAGTAGAAGGCATTTCAATGGTAATCGATTCAGGGGTAAAGTTTTCACCCCTTCCTTGAACCCCAATAGGAATGTAATGCACATCAGAACCGCTTGCAAAGGTGCGAAACTTCGGATTAAACCTTGCGGTTTTTTGCGCTGCTACTTCTAATGATAAAATTTCTGATGCCTTAGAAGACTTAATCACTTCTTCTCTTGCATCAACCGCTTTATCAACCATTTCATCAATAAAAGCAGGTGTTAATAAGCTTGACAATTCATAATTTGACAATTTATAATTTAGCAACTCTTTTTCGTTAGGTTCTAATAAACCAACCTTCTTTCTGCCCCCCACTTCTTCAATTAGTAAAGCCTTAGCTCGGGCATACCCAGTAGAGGCCAAGGAACTTTTATCCTTTGCTTCTGCGTATCCCAGTTTCAACTTAAGCAAGCTTGATTCATCCGTGGGTGTTTTTTTAAGAACCATTTTAAGCTCTAAAGCTTTAATGTTCTTCGTTAGGATGGTTAAAATATGCTCGGTAAGAAGCATTTGTTGCTTGGAATAAATAACTAAGTAGTAAGCGCGGGCCACACCATAAGAAGTGTCACGAATTTCTTGCCTTAAACCAGCATCAGTCACTTCAATTCCTATAGCAGATTGTTGTTTTCGAATTTTTAAATCGGGAGAAAACTTTGCGAAAAGTGGTAAGTTTTGCAAACCCTTTAAACTCGCTTCGCTTCCTCGAAGGCTAGCCTGTGCTGCCATTATCCTAGGATGATTCTCTTTCATTAAATCTAAGGCTTCAGCTAATGTAATATTCTTAGATGGCTCTTCTGCTATAGAAAAATTGCAAACATTCATTCCTAAAACGGTGATACCAACCCAAACCAATTTTTTGAAAGTAGATCTAAGAACCATTATTATTTCCTTTAAGTTAAACCCTTGTTACTACTTCTTTACACTACAATTGTAGTTCAAATCGATTAACCTTAGAAACATTACTATAAATTTTAAAAATCTTGAGATAGTGTTTAGTATGTAACGATTATAACATTCATTTAATAAAATTCAAAGAGAGTCTATTTTTAACCTTTAATACCCTTCACTTTTACTTCCCACTGTATTTAAAGCAGATAATCCTAAAACTTGACGGCATTCATCGAGCATTTCTTTAGTTCGACTTGCACCAACCCTACTTACACCTAATCCCTTTACTTCCAATACTTTTGCAAAATCTCTTACACCCCCCGCTGCCTTCACCTGCACAGCAGCAGCAGCATGTTTTCTCATTAAAATTAAATCTTCAATAGTGGCACCACCCGATCCATACCCCGTTGAAGTTTTAACCCAATCTGCGTTGAGATCGGAACAAATCTCACAAAGACGAATCTTATGCTCATCCTTCAAAAAGGAATTTTCAAAAATAACCTTAACCTTTTGGCCCGCCTTATGCGCAACAACAATCACTACCTCGATATCTTGCTTAACATAATCCCACCGCTCACTTAAAACCTGACTAATATTAACAACCATATCAAGTTCTTGGCACCCGTCAGCAATGGCGCGCTCCGCTTCAAGCTTTTTAATAGCAGTGGTGTTAGCGCCGTGTGGAAATCCAATAGTTGTACTAGCCTTGACGGAAGTCCCTTTTAAAAGATCCGCACACCTCCGCTGGTAATAAGGCATAATGCAAATACTTGCGACATCGTAAGCAAGGGCCAATTCAATACCAGCCTCAAGTTCCTTAACAGTAAGGGTGGGCGTCAGCAAAGAATGATCAATCATTTTTGAAATATCGTTGTAACTATAAGTCATTAAGATTCACTCCTAAATTAGTGTTAGCCAAGGCTAAAGAACCTAAAAGGCCAGCTCCTTCTTCTACCGAAGACAATTCTATGCGTAAATTATCTAGGGGAAACATCTTAACCCTTTGTTTTACAACTGCTCTCACGGGGTCGAGCAAAAGGTTTCCCATTTTTGCAACCCCGCCAAAGATATCAGAATCATTGATCAAGCAGAAGCTCCACGCTTTGGGATAAAATTTCTTAAAAAAGTATGACTTTGAGTAAGAGCATTTTTTCGTAAATCAAGCGAACCTTCATAAGCTCTATCTTCAACTTCAACACAAACAGAACCTTGATACCCAGAATCTCCGAGAACCGAAAAGAATTTTCCCCAGTGAACTTCGCCTAAGCCGGGTAACTTCGGACAATGAAACTCCATCGGGTAAGCAAGTATCCCCACCTCATCCAGTTTCTGCTTATCAATGCGAACATCCTTAGCGTGAATATGAAAGATACGACTTGCGAATTCTTGAAGAGGAGGGAGGTAATCCATCATTTGCCAAGCAAAATGAGAAGGGTCGAAGTTAAGGCCGAAGTTAGGGTTTGGAATATCGGCGAACATTCTGCGCCAAATCTTGGGCGAAATTGCTAAATTCTTACCGCCTGGCCATTCATCCCTGCCAAAAGACATCGGACAGTTTTCTATACCTATTTTAACACTCTTAGTAGTTGCAAAATCAATCAAAGGCTTCCATGTACTTAAAAACCTAGGCCAGTTCTCTTCAACCGTTTTAGTATGATCCCTTCCTACAAAAGTATTCATTTGATTGATACCAAGCAAAGATGCCGCTTCAATCACCTTTTTAATATGCAAGCAACTAAATGCAGCTTCAGCTTCATCTGAAGCTAACGGATTGGGGTAATACCCCAGCCCACTAATTTTAACTTTATACTTTGCAGCTAGCTGCAAAACTTGCAAAGCTTTTTCATGATTAAAATCAACTACATCTAAATGCGTAACCCCTGCATAGCGCCTTTCCGCTTTGCTAATAGGCCAACACATAAGCTCGACACTATCGTACCCCTCTTGCTGTGCAAGTTGAAATACTTCCTGTAAGGAAAGTTCAGGAACAATAGCGCTAACAAAACCTAATTGCATTTTCGTTACCCTTTTAGCTTTACCCAGCGCTCTTCACGATGACTGGTAAGAATAGAATCGCAAAGCAAAATCTCCCGATGGCCATCTTTAAAAGTGGGATACGGAGCTTGTGGCCCAAGGTTCCCCGAAGCGATGGCATCATAAAAAGCGCGGAAACACATTTTAAAAGAATCGTCATACCCCTCATTATGCCCACCCGGATAATCTGCAAACTTCCTAGCAAGGCTTCCAAGTAACGAAGGATCACGCAGTAAAAGTTCATTCGCTTTATCACGGTTTCCCAAAAGGATTTCATTAGGCCGTTCACTATTCCAGTTGATCGATTGCTTGGCACCAGCAATTTCAAACCTTAAACAATTCTTATGCCCCGCAACCACTTGCGAAACCCAAAGCAAGCCTTTAGTACCCCCTTGATACCGCAGCATAATCGAGCCGTAATCTTCCGTAGAAATAGCTACTTTTTCAGTTTCGAGAAAAACTTTCTCTTTAGCTTGGAAAGTTTCAACTTCCCCTTTAGGCCTATTGCGAATGGGATGAACCGTTTTTAAATCTGCAAAAACAGCTTCAACTTCAAGGCCGGTAAGAAAGTGAATCAGATCAAGCCAATGGGTGCCAATATCTGAAACAGCTCTTAAAGCGCCCCCTTCACTTTCTAAAACGCGCCAGTTGTAATCAGAATTTTTAAGAAGCCAATCTTGAGAGTAACTGCCGTTAATGTGAAAAATATCACCTATATCCCCGTTACGAATCCGATCTTTCGCTTCAATACAAAGTGGATAAAATCTGAGATTATAATTAACCCCAGCAGCAAGTTTAGGAAACTTGGCAGCAAGCTCGACTAGCGCAGCAGACTCTTCTGCGTTCATCGCAAGGGGCTTTTCGCAAAGCACATGCTTACCTGCTTTAAGCGCTTCAGAAGCCATTTTAAAATGCAACTTATTTGGAACACCCAGATGAATAGAATCAACATCGGGGTCTGCAAGTAGGTCAGAAAAAGACGAATAGACTTTACTAATTCCAAACTTATCTGCAAAGTCCTTGGCCCGTTGAGGGGTCGACCCAAGAACTCCCACTACCCCAATACCTAACCTTCGCAGTGCCTCGAGATGAACCCAACCCATAAAACCAGTGCCTGCAATAGCCACCCGAATAGATCTCATAATGGTGAACCCACAAGTTGAACTACTTTTTAAGTTTCTGAATTAGATTTTTAATCCTAACAAGATGATCTTTTTTAAATTCAACTTGCTCAGAAGAAACTGCTGCTACAGTTTTACTTGCAGTATTAGTACTATTGTTAGTATTAGCGTTAGGCAAAAGTTTATAAATCCCCTTACCGTTGGCGGTAACGACTGCGAAATAAGCTTCGCCTTCTTCATCTTCCCCGAAGGTGATAATAGGAAACATAGGACTAGGAATAGAAAAATTACCGAGAACTTTGTTGTTCTTATGGTCGAAGTTCAAGGCCCAAATCTTCCCCGTAACATAATCAGCGTAAAGATAATGCCCTTCTAACTCCGGAATCTTTTTCCCCCGATAAACAAATCCACCCGTGATAGATTTACCCATCTGATGATCGTATTCAAAAACAGGATCAATCAAATTGCTATACGATTGAGCAGAACCATTACCAAAAGGATGTGCGCCTTCACGCAAGCTCCAGCCGTAGTTCCCGCCTTTTTTAACAATGTTGATTTCTTCCCATAGATTCTGCCCAACATCAGCAGCCCAAAGGTTACCTGTCTTCTTGTCAAAAGCCATACGCCAAACATTACGAAAACCATAAGCATAAATTTCAGGAGAAGCTTTTTTATCTAAAAAAGGATTATCGCTGGGAATAGCGTACTTCATTCCAGTATCCCTTTTATTAACATCAATGCGAATAACCTTACCCAAAAGTGTACCCATCTTCTGGCCATTGTTATAAGGATCGTTACCATCACCACCATCGCCGATAGCACAATAAAGATAACCATCTGGGCCAAATGCCAAGGTACCACCCTTATGATTCCAAAAAGGATGTTCAACCTGAAGGAGAACATCTTCAAATGCAGGATCAGCTTTATTTGGGTCTTCTTTAGAAACTTTAAAACGAGAAATCACACAAAGATGAGGAGTGTGCTTAACGGTGTAATAAGCATAGAATTCGCCATTTTTTTTATAATCAGGATGAAAGGTAAGGCCAAGCAAGCCTTCTTCATTTTCTTTATCTTCATACCGTACCTTAGAGCTAATATCTAAAAAAAGAGTAGATTTATCCGCTTTAGTATTATTGGCAAGAATATGAATTTGGCCCTGCTGCATAGCAACAACAATGCGATTGGTGCCATCGCCTGGATTCGTAATAACAATAGGCCTAAGAGGAGCGATCTTGCCTTTGTCATCGACTTCGTTCCAGTTATGCCATTTAACATTGGGGAAAGCAGGTTCGATAGAAACTTTTTTTACGCCATCAACTGGGGAGGTAGGAAAAACGCCATCCTTAAGAGTGCGGATTTTAATATTGCGGTATGCAACCATATCGCCGTGATCCTGCAAGCAAAGAAGACCCTTACCTGCTTTGCCAAACATTTCAAGTTTAGCAAATTTACTTTTAGCAACTTTATCATTCCAATCGGTGCCGCCAATTTTGCAGGTCCAATAGCGAACGCCATTCATATTCAATTCAGATTTATTCTTGCTGATAATAAGGTGGATTTGATTCCATTGTCCAATGGGTTTAGTTGCATCAATAGTCTTACCGGTTTTAGGATCGTTTATAGGCTGATAAAGCTGATAAAGCCAGCCGCTTTTTTGGGGATCGTGGCCATCAACATTATCTTGAATTTGGATTTCAGGGCCAGAATGCCAAGGGGGTCCGTTTTGCTCTAGCACGCCAAACATAAGGCCGCTATTACCACCCTTAGATATATTATAATCAAGAATCAGTTCAAATTCTTCAAAAGTTTCAGTGGTGACAATATCTCCAGCACCCTTTTCGACCCGGGTAAGGGCACCCTCTTTAACTTGCCAACCTTTACTGATCTCTTCTTTCTTATAGTTGCGCCAACCTTTTGTGGTTTTCCCATCGAAGAGAGATTTCCATCCTGCTTTTTTCTCAGCTTCAGAAAGTGTATTCTCTTGAGAAAAACCCAGCGTAGGAAAAAACCCCAAAAGTGTGATAAACGAAAGTACGAGTGCTTTCTTGATAATAATCATAACCGCATCCTTTCAAAGAAGTTCTTCAACAATAAAACATATTATCAAAGTTAAAACCCTTACTTGCAAGAACTTTATTAGCTTATCCTTTAAGACAAAATAAACCTTATCTAAAGAAAAGGGGCTTAAATAGTGTGGCGAATAGAATAAAATATTGAGATAGTTAAGTGTATTACTCCACCATCAAAAAAATTACCGAGTGAACTTATGCGTATTCTTTCTTTGTTGTTTGCCTTAGGATTATCTGCTTTTTCAATCGCTGCAGACCAAGATTGGAAACAATACCTTAAATCAGAATTACCTCGAATGGGGCATCGCAACTGGATTGTTATTGCAGATTCTGCATACCCCCTGCAAAGTGGTAATGGCATAGAAACAATTACAACAAGGTCAGGTCATCTAGAAGCAGTTCGTACTGTTTTTGAAATGCTAGAAAAAACGAATCACATCCGCCCAGTCATTTACTTAGATAGCGAACTGCCTTTTGTTCCCGATACCGAAGCCAAGGGGATCAACGAATTTAGACAAGAACTAAAAACCGTATTACAGAATAGAAAAGTAGAAACGCTAGCTCATGAAGAAATCATTGCAAAGCTAGATAAAGCAGGAAAAACCTTCAAGGTCTTAATTATCAAAACCCCACTTGCACTTCCTTACACTTCCGTTTTTTTAGAACTTGACTGTGGCTATTGGACTGCTGAATCCGAAAAGAAAATGCGCGAAGCTATCAAGGCTAAAACCAAATGATCTTCTTGCAAACATTCATCTTTCTACTATTCGCTTCCTTTGCTTACCTAGAATTGATTGCACAAAAAACTCCGAATCTTAATGACCTACCCTCGAATCTAATTGTCCCAAAAATGGTTTTAAACAAACCAACAGCAGGGCTTCGGGTCAAACATCATTGGCCCGAAGAAAACGGCCTTAACATTTATCATTCCCTTTACCTTCCCCCAAACTGGAACCCAAATACCAAACTTCCCATCCTTATCGAGTTCGCAGGAAATGGGGGCTACAAAAATAATCTGGGCGATGTCTCACTAGGCACCGTTGAAGGTTCCTCACTCGGTTATGGAATCACATCAGGAAAAGGTGCTATTTGGGCCTGCCTTCCTTTTATCGATTCCAAAGCAAAAAACAATGCCACTAACTGGTGGGGCGATGCCGATGCCACTGTTGAATACACCCTAAGAAGCGTACGAAATATTTGCAAACAATTTAATGGCGACCCCGATTGCGTCATCCTTGCAGGCTTTTCCCGAGGCAGCATTGCTTGCTCTTACATCGGCTTAAGAAATGACGAAATCGCTAAATTATGGAAAGGCTTTATCTGCCATTCGCATATCGATGGCGTAACTCAATGGCCTTATAAAGATAGCGATGCCGAATCAGCAAAAATGCGTTGGCAACGATTGCAAGGAAGGCCAGCCTTCATCAGTCACGAAGGCTCTGTAGAAAACGCTCGAACATTTTTAACCGGAAATAAAATTCAAGGCACCTTCACTTTCCTAGATCTTCCCTTTCCAAATCATTCGGATTTATGGGTACTTAAAGATTTGAATGAAAGCAAAAAAGTGAGAGAGTGGTTTCAGAAGGTTGTTTCAATGCCCAAAACCAGTTCTTAAAAAATATCTAAAAATAATCGCAAGTATTACCTAACTGAATCCTTTCCTAGTTATAAGGATGAATCAGATTTTTAGGAGACTAACTTTGAAAACTCTATTATTCCCCCTGGTTGCACTATTTTTAATAGTTCCTACTTCAACTTCTCAGGCCCAGTACTTTGGTGGCTATAATTCCTTTTACTCTTCCAGTTTTTCCTACAACGGATTTAATTCACGATCCACTACTTTCATCAGCATTAATAGCGGTTTTCCTGCATACAACTTTGGCGTTCCCTATGGCTTTTCGCGCTTTGGATATGGCAATACCTTTGCTTACCGCAGTGGATACAACCCCAACTTTGGTTATAACTTCGTCAACCCATATCCCATCGTTGTGCAGCCCATTTATGTTGTGCCCATTCAGTGGTATAATCCACCGGTTATAATTTACCCTGCCTTTGCGCAATATGGGCCCATAATTTACCCTGCTTGGCCTTGGCGCTAACCAACTGTTTCCCACTTGCCCTATTCTTTGTAATCTGATTAGAAGAACTATGCAGCTTGTTTTAATCGCTGCTGACTTTTAACAGGTTGATACCCGTATGCTTCTGCTAAGTTGCAGTGAACTTTCCCGTGCTTATTCAAGCCATCCCCTTTTTAGGAACATCGGCTTTGAACTTCGTGCTGGGGAACGAGTCGGATTAGTAGGCCCCAATGGCGCGGGGAAATCCACTCTTATGAAACTCCTTGCCTCTCAGGAATCACCTGATACAGGTTCGGTTCGACTTCACGCAGGCGCCCGAATTTCTCTCCTAAAACAACACGCAGAAATTTCAAAAGGCCGTACCCTTTTTGATGAAGCTAAATCTGCCCTCGATGAATTCCTTGCAATGCAGCAAGATCTTTTCCGCACCGCTGATGAACTCGCCTCTTGCTCTGACCCCGCCAAACACGATGCCCTTGCTTCTCGCTACGACCGACTTAATGAACTTCTACGCCAACACGATGCCTACTCAGTAGACCACAAAATCGAGGAAGTTCTTCAAGGCCTTGGTTTCACAACCGCAGACTATAACAAAGCAGTGGAACATTTTTCAGGCGGGCAAGTTGGCCGTCTTATGCTCGCTAAACTTTTACTCTCCGCACCCGATGTGATGCTCCTCGATGAACCTAGTAATCATCTTGATGTCGATGCCCTTGTTTGGCTTGAAACCTACTTAGTCAAACAACCCGAAGCTATGCTCATTGTCAGCCACGACCGGTATTTTCTTAACCGTGTTGTAAACAAAGTCTTTGAATTATCAGGCGGAATTATCAACGATTACCTAGGTAATTTTGACCAATATTGGCGACTCCGCCAAGAACGCTACGATTTCAACCTCAAGGCTTATGAAGCTCAAAAAGAACATATCGAAAAACAAGAAGATTACATCCGCAGAAACCTTGCTGGCCAACTTTCCAAACAAGCTCAAGGCAGACGAAAAATCTTAGAACGAGTCGAAAGATTACAACGGCCCGTTATGCATCAAGCACCCCGTATGCATTTCGGCCCAGTCAAACGCACAGGCGATATCGTCCTACAAGCAAACAACCTCTCCAAGTCTTTTGAAAAACCACTCTTCAAAAACTTATCCTTCCAACTTCAACGCGGAAAACGCTTAGGTATCTATGGACCAAACGGGTGTGGCAAAAGCACTTTACTCTCCATCCTTCTAGAAAAATTACTGCCCGACCTAGGGTCTTTTAACCTAGGCGCTCAAGTCCAACTTGGCTTTTATGACCAACATCTAAAAGAACTTAATCCCGATGATCTGGCCATTAGAGCAGCTTGGCCTACTAATGATTTTTCCATCACCGAACAACAAATGCGCGACCTCCTTGGAAGATTCGGACTCGAAGGCAGAATCGTTTTTCAAAAAGTAAGTTCCCTAAGTGGCGGAGAAAAAAGCAGAGTTTGCCTCGCTAAATTAGTTAAAAAAGGCTCCAACTTCCTTATCCTTGATGAACCTACCAACCACCTCGACCTCTGGGCTTGCGATGCTCTCGAACAAGCTCTCATCGAATTTGAAGGCACCGTCCTTGTTGTTAGTCACGACCGTTATTTCCTCAATCGAATTGTCGATTTTCTTATCGTGATGGATGGGAAAGGTAATACCAGAACCGTTACCGGGAACTTCGAATTCTACGAAGAATTGCTTGCTAAAGAACAATCTGAACAAAAACTTATAAAACAGGAAAAACAAAATACAGCCTCGTTTACAAGCACAACTCCACCTACCGAAACCAAACGCAAAAAGAAATTCCCTTATCGGAAAGTGGAAGAATTAGAGTTAGAAATTAGTCTTATTGAAGAAGAAAAATTTACTCTAGAAAAATTGTTGGAAGACCCTGCCCTCTACCGCGATGGCACAAAAGTTAAGCAAACTACCCTTGCCCTAGATACCACTAAAGAAAAACTTAACCAACTTTACGAGCATTGGGAAGAAGCCATTTACTTCCAACAGAAATAACCCTAACGCTTACTCTTTTAAATTGCTAAAATACTAAAGTTGATTGTCATTATTAATTAGGAAATCTATAACTATCATTAACATTCCTCTTCCAAACAAGATTTGCCCTATCTGTGCTGGCCCAAATAATTGCCAACCTGCACAGTGTGGCACCTTTGATTGCAATTGCTGGTGTCGGGCAGCGAATATTTCGAAGGAACTGATTGCAAAGGTTCCCCTTGCTCAGCGTGGCCTTGCTTGCATTTGCCCTTCCTGTGCTTTAACGATGGCTGCGCCGACGGCCGCTGGTTCGATTAAATAAAATGTTTTTCGTGCGAAGAGGGTAAAGGCGATATTGAATGCAGTTCTAGATGCCTAAGGATTGACAACCTACATTTTTGTTCCTTTAGCAAAGAAGTAATCGCCATCTCCACTAGGAATTATTTCAACTAAACAATCGAAGTTTTCCATAGTGGTTGTTACCCAATCTTGGCCCGCATGTCCCCAAATAAATTCATCGTGGATTTCTCCATATTCGATAACGCAATTTGTGGTCGTGTGCCCAACACCAAAAGGATTCCCCGTTTCAATTAAAATAATACCATCGGGGTTTAAAGCATTTGCAAAATCTTTGAGAGCTAGTGTTGCATCTTGTTCACTTCCAAGGGTTCCTAAATAAGCCCCCATTATCATAATTAAATCGAACTTAACACCCTCTAATTCGTGGAAGGTTTTAGCAAGAGTAATAGGGTGAATAGTCTTTTGGCAATAGTCGCTCAGTAAATGGCAAGGTTCAATTCCATAGCAATGAGATGTAGGAATAATTTCTCGAATGAATTTTAAATGCCTCCCTGCTCCACAACCATAATCAAGTACCTTACATTCATTTTTTAAGTGAAGGTTACGAATTAGATTTCGTTCATCTTGACGAAGATGAAGGAAGGTTGAACATTGTTGAAGATTCTTGAACCCATCAAATTTCATAGTAAAGGTTCTAGACCTACTATCTTTAATGGAATCAGTCATAGCTTTGCCAAAAGCAGTGTCAGTTTGTTTAGGCTTTGCAATAATTGCCATTGATTAACTTTCAAAATGTGAGGTTGAACTTTATATTTTAAAGGTAACAAAAATACTGAAAATAAATAGTCAATAATGAGATTCCTACCGAATTAGAATAAAACGACTTAGAGTGGACTTAAATATTTGTTGTTGGTATCAAGTATTCGAGCTGTAAAAATGCTTACTTTCGATAAAGCAATTACTTTAGTTTTAGTAACGGTATAAAAGTTCTTGCCAATTTATTAATGTAAGAAACATCAATAAAGGAAGTGCGAATAAAACTATCAAAGAAATTTATCAAGTTAAAGAGTGCTTTAAAACTAAAACTTTCAAGGTAATTCTTTATTTTCCAGAGCCAAGCCTGATTGCTAAAATACCCTCTTCCCAACTTGCAGAATAGAGAATTTTATTGACGGGATCTAAGAACATTTCAAAAGGTACAGCAGAGAATTTTTGATCATTAAGTGGTTTCCAACTAAGGCCATCATTCTCTGATGAAACAAAGAAAGGCATATTTTTATTAGTGCAGGCAGTGTAAATGTTTTGGCCATCTCCACAAATGCCCATATACCAGCTGTAAGTAAGTCCAGTTTTTATTTGTTTCCAAGAAGACCCGTTATCGGAGCTTCGGGCGGGGTATTGGTAACCGCCCGAATAAAGTGCGCCATCTTTAGCCCTGTAGATTTGATTCCCACCGTGCGTCATTTGGAATTTAAAGACATTGGTCCAAGTTTTGGCACTATCGTTAGTTTTAAAGAATCCCCCTTCTTGGGCAGTGAATAGCCAAGTTTTATTGTCGCCGATTTTCTTAACGGGATCAAACAAGAAAAAAATTGCCATCCCATACCCTGCCTTAAGGTCGGGCGGGGGATTGTGAACAATCCAAGATTCGCCACCATCCACACTTTCGAGAACTCCGCAGTTTTTCCCATCGGACCACGGAGAATGAAAACTAACAAGCAAGTGTTTAAAATCAGTTGGATCAACCGCAAGAGAATACAAATCGCGAGTGCCTATGGGTTTCATCGAAACTTTTTTGAACCCGTCAGGCATCGACCAAGTTTCACCGCCATCTAGTGAAATCCAAAAGCCCATCGTTGCACCCCGAACCCCATCAACACAATAAAGATGATTCGAATCATCTGGATTAATTGCAATATGAATTGGTTCATCAAGGTGCCCGATTTTTTTCCAACTTGTTCCAGCATCGGTTGTTTTAAACAAGCAACCCTTGGCTACATCATAAGCACAAACGCAAAGATAAAGCGTGCTAGGTTTCTTTAAGTCAATTGCCATTCCTTGACAGAAAACATGATTTTCTTTAGACATTGAAACGCCGGCAGGAGTAATGTTTTTCCAAACCCCTGTAACAAGTTCTGGGTTTGCAGCATTTAATTGTGAAACCGAAACTACAACAGTTAGAATCATTGGAATCAGAAAATACTTCATCATTTTAAAAGGCTTTCTAGGGCAAATATTGAACTCAAACCTATAAGCTACACTTAAGAAATTCAAATTACAATAAATCAGATTTTCTAACTAAGCAGCATTTCGAGGGCGCTTGGCCTCTTCTTGTTGACCAAGAAAGAGAGAGATAGCATCAAGCCATTTTTTGCTATCCTTGGTTGCAAGCGATTCGTGACCCGCACCTTCAAACAAAACAAAAGTTTTCTCGGTTCGAATATTTTCATAAAGAGCCCTAGCGCGAACTAAGGGAACCCTGCGGTCGTCTTCCCCGTGCAATTGCAAAACAGGCACTGTAATATCCTTGGCATACTTAATGGGGTTAAAAGTAAAACCATTATATCCTAATCGAATACTACCCCAAAAAACTAAAAGATGTGCCAACGGGTAGGGAGGAATACCCATAGCCTTAAACCTAGCACCAACCGTTTCGAGCAAGGTGGTAAAGGGCGATTCCATAATAATTTTGTCAACATCAAGGGGGTATAATTTTACGGCACGAAGTATTGCAGCAGCGCCCATAGAAAAGCCATAAAGGATTCGCTTTTTATCTGGACACTTCGTTTTCATAAAATCGATGGCATTTTTTACATCAAGCGATTCGTAATAACCCAAGGTCGTATGGTTACCATAAGAATCACCAGAACCAGGAAAATCGATCATCAAAACCGAGTTGCCAAGAGAATACAACAAAGAAGCTTCATTCAACAAAGTGGCTTTATTTCGGATGTAGCCATGAAAAAGTATCACAACATTTGTCGAATTAGCACAAGGAATATACCAGCAAGCGACTAAATTCTGTGAGCCGTGAAAACTACAGTTTTCATATTCGAGTTGGTGTGTAGAAGGGTTGAATTCATTAGGCCTACAAGGCAAATTGACACCTTTTAATAGCACTAATATCTTTTGAAATTTAGACAGATTTTCAGGCCTAGATGTGCGTTTACCAGAGTAGGAAATTTTCACCATTCCCCCTGATTGCTTCCAAGCTAAGAGATTAACAAGTAGGAAAAAAAGCCCTGCTGAAATTAAAAAAATTTGCATACTCTTACCTTCCCCGGTTACTCACTAACTAAAAATTAAACCCTCTATGACTAGCCCACCTGCCTGCGTTGTTGCTGTTCTTGGAACTTATTCAATTTGTTGTAAAGAGTCTTTAAGCTTATATCTAGCTCTGCTGCTGCAGTACCTTTATTCCCCTGATGTTTTTCAAGCACCCTAAGCAAATGTTCCATTTCAATTTGCTCGAGAGTACGATTAACAGGCTGAGTATGCTCAGCCAGAGATAGCACAGGAACCCCCCTTGAAGCATCACGCAGATGCGTAGGAAGATGCTCGGGAAGAATAGTTTCCCCCGCAGCAATAATGCTGGCATATTCCATCACATTGGCAAGTTCCCTAACATTGCCTGGCCAAGTATGTTCCAAAAGCACATCGATCGCTTCAGGTGTAATTAAATTCTGACATTGGTCAAGAGGCCTGCGCACAGCCCGTGCTAACAAATGCCTTGCAAGCTCGGGGATATCGGGCCTACGATCCTTAAGAGATGGAATACGAATTTCAAAGGTGTTGATTCTGAAATAAAGGTCTTCCCTGAATTGTCCAGTTTTAATTAATTGACGGAGGTCGCGATTCGTGGCGCATAAAATTCGGACATCCGTGCGGAAAGGTTCGGATTCCCCCACTCTGCGAATTTCACCAGATTCTAAAAAGCGTAAAAGCTTCACCTGAATATTTTTGTTTAACTCGCCAACTTCATCAAGGAAAAGCGTGCCACCATTGGCAACTTCAAACAACCCCTTATGATCGCGGTCTGCCCCGGTGAAAGCACCTTTACGGTGTCCGAACAATTCGCTTTCGACCAAGTTTTCAGATAAAGCGCCACAATTAACAGGAACAAAAGGTGCCTTTGACCTTCTACTTTGTTGCCATACAGTACGGGCAACAAGTTCTTTTCCTGTGCCAGTCTCGCCTAAAACCAAAACTGTAGAATCAGAAGGTGCAACGGTGGATATTAATTTCTGCACACTATTCATAGGTGCAGATTTCCCCACCAGAACCATTCTACCTTCAGCAGCCTGCACCCTATTTTCAAGAGCAATATTCTTATTCTTAAGATCGCGCTTTTCTATAACTTTCATCAGAACCGTTTCAATTTCAATTAACCTGCAAGGCTTCGTGATGTAATCAAAAGCACCCAAGCGCACCGCTTCAATTGCCGTCTCCATACTGGCATGACCTGTCATCATCACAGCTTCGGTATCCGGTGAAACTTTTTTCAAATGCTCAAGGACTTCTATGCCAGACATTCCAGGCATACGCAAATCTAAAATGGCTGCATCAAAAGTGGCTTTTTCCAAAGCCTTCATCGCTGTTTTACCATCTGGGCAAACGGTAACTTCGTGACCCAGCCGGGGAAGTTCCGTACGCATAAATTCTTGCAATGATTTTTCATCATCAACAAAAATAATTCTTAAACTTTTCGAAACGGGCTTTGGACTTGCAGCCATCTGTTGGTTATAGGCATCATTCATACTCATATAAAAAGACCTTAAAAAAGATTAACGGTTGAAATTAAGCACTAAGCGCAAACGACTTGCGCACTGGTTCACTACCCTTTTGATCCGACGAAACATTACTTAAATTTTGATTAGGATGAAGAGGCAACCTAACAGTAAAAATACTGCCTTTGCCTAATCCTTCACTGAAGGCTTCGATTTCGCCCCCGTGCTGCTGAATGATTTTATGGCTGATAGTAAGGCCAAGGCCGGTACCCTTACCGGTGCGATTTTTAGTAAAGAAAGGCTCAAAGATATTTTCAAGCACTTCTTGATTCATTCCTATGCCTGAATCTTTAATTGCAAGTTCTGCTTGGCCATCTTTTTCTTTTATACTTATGGAAAGAACCCCACCATCGTCCATACTATCAAGCCCATTAACAATCAAATTAAGAACAACCGACCTGATTTCTTCAGCATTAATCCAAGCGTTAATAGGTTGTTCGTTCGTGATTACGATTTTCTTTCCTTTAGAATTTTGGAGATGATGGGTAACATCAAGCACGCTATGCAAAAGGGTGGAAAGGTTAACGCTGTCGCGCTTGTGCTCGCTAGTTCTACTAAAATCGAGGAGTTTATCAGTGATATTTTTACACCTAAAAGCTTCTTCTTGAATAAGCCTTAAATACTTGGCAAAGTCAGCGATGCAGTTAGGATTTTCTTGGCCCGTAATGGTTGTTGCAAGGGCGGTAAGTTCTTTAAGTCGTGATTCTAAAGCTTCAGAACAAAATGCGATACCTGCAATGGGGTTATTGATTTCGTGAGCAACGCCCGCAGCTAAAAACCCAACACTAGCAAGGCGCTCAGACCTAACAAGCTGCCTACTTCTTTCATTAACTTGCCTAGCAAGGTCGGTATAAAGTTCGCGCAGCCTTTGGGTCATATCGTTAAAGGCTTGGCCAAGAGATTCCATTTCGTCGCCACTTTTAACATCAATGCGATAATTAAAATCACCCTTAGCAAGTTGACTAACGCCAGCTTCTAAATCGCGAATGGGATAAAAAATCCAACCGTAGAATGAATGTAAAAGGCCAGCCATTAGTAAAAGGCCAAACCCGCTAGAAGGAACAATAATCCATAAGCTGATTTGATAATGCCTGCGTGAATCATTAATATTTTGGTCAAGATCATTATGAATTTTATCGCGTAGTAAAGTGCAGTCCTTATTAATCTTGGTAAGTAAGGTTCGCATAGAATCAAGGGTCGGGTTTTGCCTTGGTTTATCGCCCGGGCCTGTAACTTGGGGTTCGTGAAATTTATCGATCAATTTCAAAAAATCTAATAGATCTGCTCTTAAACCAGCTAATATCGAATCTTCCTTATTTTCAATTGCGGTCACAAAAAATGAAACTTGCGAATCCTTTAATAACAACTCGTAATCAAGTATTTTCTTTTCAGATATTGCAATGTCTTGTTGCAGTTTCTCAGATTCATCGAGTAGCTTTGTTAAGTTGCTAGGGGTGGTAAACTTGGAAAGCGATGTTTTTAAATCTTCCGCTGTTTTTAATTCCGCTAAATTACTGCGTATACTATTGATCGTCATGTAATACGACCATAAACCGTGCAGCGTACCACCTAACAGCAAAATAGTAATCCCTGCCGTCAGACAGAAAGCAAAAATCAATTTGTGACTTATACGCCAGCGGATTGCCAACCTAGGCCTCCTTGCCCTTCCCTTAACTAACCAAAGAACCAAGCGCTTAACCCCGACATCCTTGTCGAAGCGAGCAAGTGGTTTTGATAACGATTGTAGTTTTTACCAAAAGGAGCCTAGGCTTGAAAAGCCGAGTTATTGATAGCTATTAACAAACGAGGTCAGCGAAAGTAGGGGAGATAGATAAGAGGATTTCTGCGGAATTTAAAGCTTTTTTATAAATCTACAAGGAACAAGATCTATAAGCACAACAATATTTTCAACTCTTGGAAATGGAAAGTTTACAAACCAAACAAAATGAATTTTCATAACCAATATCGGAAAAAGTTTAGCTAAGGTATCAACAACTCTGATTTAAGAATAATCAAAAAAGGTAACAAATAAAGTTGTACATAAAATGGTAGGTTTATAATTGAGCATAAGGAATCGGCTGGTTTCGATCCAACCTAGAATTAACCGGTGGTAATTCATACTTAGTACCCGCTGCACAATTAAACAACATCACGGACTCTTCGCTTTTAATCCGGCCTGATTTTAATTCTTTCTGATACGCTGCAAAGGTTGCAGCTCCTTCCGGACACATCAAAAATCCTTCCTTATTTGCACATTCAGCGCGAGCCTCAAGGATGACTTCATCATCTACGGAAGTTGCAAAACCCGAGCTTTCATTGACTGCCCGGAGCATAAGAAAATCGCCCACTGCAACAGGCACACGAATGCCCCAAGCAATCGTTTTAGCATTCTGCCATAACTCTGCGTGTTCTTTTCCCTCTTCCCAAGCTTTTACAATCGGGGCACAACCACTCGATTGAACCACCACCATTCGAGGCAATTTCCCTTTAAGCCAACCCATTTCTTGCAGCTCTTTAAAAGCTTTCCACATTCCAATAAGGCCGGTGCCACCCCCCGTAGGATAAAGAATGACATCAGGTAATTGCCAATGGAATTGCTCTGCAAGTTCCAAGCCCATCGTTTTCTTTCCTTCGATGCGGTAGGGTTCTTTAAGTGTAGACATATCAAACCACCCTTTCGCTTGTTTACCCTCCGCAACGATTTTGCCACAATCGTTGATCAAACCATTGACGAGCCAAACCTTGGCCCCCTGCTGAGCAATTTCTCTGACATTAATGGTTGGGGTATCATCAGGGCAAAAAATAAAACTTTCAATCCCAGCACGCGAAGCATATGCAGCACAAGCAGCGCCTGCATTCCCATTGGTTGGCATAGCCACTTTTGTGATTCCCAATTCCTTCGCCATCGAAATTGCCATACATAAACCGCGTGCTTTAAACGACCCGGTAGGAAGCCTAGCTTCATCCTTTACATACAGCGTGCCCTTACCCGCTTGCACCTTAGATAAAGTAATTATTGGGGTCATCACTTCGCCCAGTGAAACGATATTAATTGTATGCCGTACCGGAAGAAATTCGCGGTAGCGCCAAAAATCGGGCGGCCTTAAACTGATTTCTTCTTTTGTTACCGCTTCAGCAATTTTTTTTAAATCGTAACGAACTAGCAACGGCTTACCAACCTTTGATAACCCGTGCACCTGTTCCTTAGGGTAGTGTTCGCCGGTCATCCCACACTCTAGGTGGGTAACAAAATTAGGTCGATGGGTAATAAGATTATCTAAATGGTTCATAAGGAAACTTTGCTTCTAAGGAATAAAGAAAGATGAAGCTGCTGATCTTATTTTAGGGAAAACTAATGAAATTTTTCAGCGAGAATTAATTTAGCGCTAGTCCAGCGGCGAAAAACAGTTTTAACCGAAATATTTAACAGGGTTGCAACTTCGTCCTGAGAAAAACCTTGATAAAAAATAAGTTGAAATACTTCTTTTTCCAATTCGGGAAGAGTGTCAATGGATTCATGGAATTCGACCCATTCGAAAAGGTTCGCTGGCCCTTCACCTGAACCTTTAGCGTTTAATTTTGTAGGATCGGTGGATTGTTCGAAGTTTTTTTTATCACCATCTTTGCCAAATAGTTTTCTACCCATATCGATAAGTTCATTACGCATAAGAACTGAAACAAGCTTAAAGAAATCAGCAGACGATTCTGGGGTAATATTAATAAAAGCTTTGGTAAGTCGGATTAAAAAGTTTTGCAAAAGGTCGTCTGTATCAGCTTTGGTACGAAGCAGAGGGTAAGTTTTAATCATTTTGCTTGCAAACTTTTTAAAACGCTTAAAGGAAAATTCCAAAAGTTCGAGTTTAGCTTTCTCGTTTCCTTTTTTCAGTAGCGTAAGCAGACTTTGTACATAACGAGAGGTGTTGGTTTTATCGGGCAAGTAATATTCCGAGCTAAGGGCATTAGAGCAAAATTAGATTCAATAAAATCAAGATGTGAAAGTATCACAATAAAACAAGAAAATCAAATGTAATAACAAGGGATAATTTTAGATGGTGTTTAGCGAACACGGATCTCTTTATAAACTTTATCCTCGTTTGATCTGGTCACAGAAACTTTACAGGAACCTTGGCTTTCACATTTCACTTGCCAAGTAACTTGAGCATAAGGTTGGCCTGTAAGGATTTTAACTTTTTGCTTTGCAGGCGTTCTTGCACTAAGTTTTAAACCACCTTCCATTTCAAGCGTTACATATTCATTAGCCGTAGGCTTATCAATATAAGCAATGATAATTGCGTTTTTTTCAGTTTCAAAAACACCCCCTGTCGATAAAGCTAAGCCAGAAGAACCTTCAGATTTTGTTAATGGTTGAAGGCCATAAGTAAATGCGCACTCATAGGAAGCCTCCGGTTTGAGCAAAACAGGTTTCCAGTAAAGAGCGATGGCAGAATCTCTACCCATATTATCAATCGGAATATTCCAAAGAGGATTTAGTCCAGGCCAATTTGTTAATAAAACTTGAATTATAGGTGCGAAGTTTCCGTGTTTTGCACTAACAATGGTGCCCAAATGGGCAACCGTTCCGGGATTAGCTAAATTTGGGAATTCAAGGGCTTCAATATATTCAGGAATAGAAAGTGGCTTATTAAAATTAGCCCAAGTTGTACAAAGCCCATTGTGGTTAGGAATCGTAAAAGGAACCCCATCATTTGAACCTATGAAAGTATCGACCATATAACGAAAACTGACGGAATGATTACGCTTGGAATTATTTTTAAGTGAAAAGACGGCGAGAACGGTATCGAGATTCCCAGATTGCTCACCTTCAATAATTTTAACAGTTTGGGTTAATTCTAAGCTTATTGATTTATCAATAAAGCTATGCTGCGAACTTTTTCCTTCCCCTTCAAGAAGTTCAAGTTCCTTCGGACGAATTCTAGAAAAATCAACTTGAATAGGTTTGTTATCAATTAAAACCATTAGATTATTGGTATTACCAGTTTCAGTAAAAGTAAGTTTTTTACTTTTTGATAAATTATTTTTTTTATTTAAGGGATCATCAGTTACGGTAATGCCAAAATCACCTCTGACACTATAAGAAAAGTCGACAAGTAAAGGTTTTTTAGTTTCTTGACCATATAAAGAGGAATAACTAACAAAGAAAAGAAGAGAAAGAGCGACCAGAGAAAAAGTCGATCTGACCAACAAAATCAATAAGGCACGAAACAAGAAAATAATAATCATAAAATACTCCTCAAATGATGCAACTGTAGTTTTAAAACAGGAATCAATCCATTGCCAAGAACTCTTGAAAGAGCGTAGGACTTTCACGGGTTCTAAATATTTTTTGATAATCGGAAAAGAAGGCACCACCATTCCCATAATTTCGATGGGGTCCGTGAAATTCTAGCGTTTTTGTATTTCTAAAACCTATTAATTCTTTACCATTATGAGAAGCTGCAAAGTACCCAAGGTTGTTAAAGAAAAGCCAATCATTGTTTTGATTGAACAACAATAAGGTTCCGGTTTGAACCCCGCTGGCAGTTTCCCAAAAAGTAATACCAAACCCAGACCCAACAACGGCAGTTTTTCCATTGTGGATAAAACTTAAAGAATGGACATCACCATAAAAAGAAAAGAGATTCTTTATTTTTAAACCGGTCTTATTTTCCCATAAAATAACATTATTACCGGCATCAACTGATAAAGAGAAAGCGTTGTTCTGACTAATTGCCAAAAATTTCAGAGTATCATTGTGGCCTTGGAAGGTCTGAACACTTTTTTGCTGCTTTACATCAAACAACGAAAACTCATTATCATCATCCAAAATTAAGCAATACTCTCCATTCGAAGATAAATCAAATGGGGAAGATTTTACCTTACTATCGGAAATACTTGTAGGATCAGATTTATTTTTATAAGTTTTTATAACAGTAATATTTTTTTCAGAGAAGGTGCAATCGTGAAGGTATAAATTCTTATCCGTGCCTTGCACCATTAAAATCTTACCTAGATGATCAGATTTAATTGCACGAGGAGTTGATTTTGCATCAATAAACCCAATAGTTTTCTTATTTGATAAATCAAAGACCTCGATTTTTGACAAAGAAGAAGCAAAAAAAAGCTTTTTACCCTGACCGTCCATACAAATCACATTGTCATTAAAATCAGTACTAATTGTATGTTTTTTAGATAAAGTATTCCCATTCCAAATATAAATTTTACCTCTGTTATTAAAATGAGCACACTCATTCAGATCTTCACTTATACAAAGATTGTTAATTTTATAGTCTAAACTTTTTTCCAAAATTGGGATTACTGATTTTTTCACACCATTGATCATTCGAACTGAATCTACACCAAAAATAAGGTCGCAATGTTTTTTATGAATCAACATTTTTGTTGATGGATAAATTGAAGAGTACAAATTCTTATCTGTTAAAGTGTACTTTACAGGGTAAATTTCATCTTCTAAAACAGATCCTTTAAGAATAGGCATCCAATGAATAAAATCAGTTGTCGTAGGTTCTTGTTTTAAATAATCAGAATTTTTCTTTGCTTGCAATTGAGAAGAACCAGAAGTTAAATTTTTCCAAAGAGAATGTGTCGTTATAGCTGCAATAGAAGTTTGCCTAGGAACCCAAGGCCCTAATGTTGCATTAATGAATCCTTTTTGAACTTCAATTTGTCTATAAAGTTTATATTTATCTTGCAATAATTCTAGTTTAATTTCAGTAGATAACGAATCCCAAAGTACGATTCCCAAGTTAGGAAGGTTGACAGCAAGAACTTCAAATGGGCTCCCTATGTATACATGTAACCCGGAACTTAAATCTATGTATTCTGAAGTTGAAGACGAAGTTGAATTCATAACAAGACAAAAATGTGTCGTAAAATTTATAGTTTTTTCAGAATTATCTGATGCAATTTTATTTCTTTCAACTCTCTGTAATAAACAAGAACCCTGAAACAGTTTTTCCCCAGATTTAATTACAACGCCGTTATCAAGTCTTCTAATTTCATAACTTGAGTTGGAAAGAATTATTAATCGATTTAACTTTAGGTCCATCATATAGGTAAATGATTTGCCAACATTGACTGTATAGAGTCTCTCGCCCTGTTGCCTCCAAACAGTTAAAAAGTTTTCATTATGGGTAGCTAGAAGATAAGAATCTAAAAAACTTAAGGAATGAATAGGAGATGAAACTTTTTGATATGAAATTAAATTAGCTTTGTTCCACAACGGTAAAGAAAAAATTTGTTCTTGATTTATTAAAAGCAACTCTTTCGAATTTGCTTTTTTAACTATTCTTTTTATTGAAATATCTGCAACTTTAAACTTATTTAACAATAATCCATTATTTGCATTCCATAAGCAAAGGTTGCCTTCATCAGTTGAAGTAATAACATTGCCATTGTATTCTAAAGCATCTGTAATTTTGCCTGTAAAATCGTTGCCCATTAAAGTAATGCCTGCTGCAGTTCTCCAATAATCTTGCAGGATACTTGGTTGAGATAAGCAAACACGATTATTTTCTGGATCAACTGAAAAGTAAACTTTCATCGGGAACTTACCTTTGTATAAAGGTGAGTTTGTATTCCCAATCAATGGGATTATTTCAAAATCATTGTTTTGGTTTTGGCCAAATACAAATATAGCTGAAAAGCTGAAAATCATCAAAACAGCAGAGAGTCTAAACATATCATTCCGAACCCAAGTAAATTTTTATTTACACAATATAGAGGGCGGAACTAAGTCGATTAAATGGACAAGAAAATTTAAAATTAATAAAAAAACTGTATTTTATTTAAAAGCGCTATGTTTAAATCTGTCAAATAAGGTGTCCGTTCTGTGAAAACCCTTACCTTCTGCTTCCCGCGTATTTTCTATAGGCTTGGTTACAGATTCAGGCCCAATCGTCCTTGCAAGCCGAAACCCAAAAATGAAGAGCTGGAAATCAGGCGTAACATAGCTGGGGTGGGCCAGGCGAGCAGCCCTAGCAATTTTGAAGAAATCACCGCCACGCCATACACGGTCTTTTCCAGAGTCTGGACTTTTAGGGTTAGTTACGGGGCCCTTAGGATAATCGCCATGGAGAACAAACTTTCCACTTTGACTATTGAAAACGGATTAACCCCTTATACCGAAAAACCTCATCAGCTTTGACCTAAAACTTTCATGCCCAACAAGTCATCAACCTTTCCGGCAGGTAATTTTTTAATACCAACCTCGGTTTGAAATGTCTCATCAAGATTCCACCAAGGAAAGATAAATTTAACGGTACATTTACATGTCACCTTTTGCCCAAGAAATTTAATGTCTCCCTTGGCGATTCGATTACAACCTGGACACTTGCCATTCCATTTACTTTTTTCAAAGTCAACCTTCTTTACTTTAGTTTTTAACATTTCAAAAGGAATATCTGAAAAATCGATGGTGGTTAAATCTGCTTTTTTAATTTCAACCTGAGATTCGGACAAACGATCTGCAAGATGACCCAAGGATTTTTCATAAACATTCCGAACAAACCTACCATTTCCAAATTTGTCATTTTTTTCAACAAAAGCACAATGGAAAAAATAGTAAAGGTTAGCCTTACAAAGTTGAGATATGAAATACTGATTGTTTTTACAAAATTGTTCAAAAATTCTGCACATATCTGCTACGGAGTAATCATCAAAATAGATAAAGCGCGTAAATCGACTTTCTAAACCAGGATTTGCAGCTAGAAAATTGTCCATCGGTTTTGGATACCCAGCAGCTATTACCACTAAACGATCACGCAAATCTTCCATTTTCTTTAAAATAGTATCGATTGCTTCCATACCATAATCGCTCCCACCCCCCGTGGGAGATAAAGTGTAGGCCTCATCGATAAAAAATACGCCATCCATAGCTTTGGCAATTTCCTCGGCAGTTTTAATAGCTGTTTGCCCAACATACCCTGCAATCAAATTGGAACGATCGGTTTCGATAAGAAGATTTTTTTTTAAAATACCAAAGCCGAACAAAACCCGACAAATAATACGGGCGACCGTTGTTTTTCCCGTACCTGGATTTCCTTTAAATACAAAATGAAGCGACTGGCCATTTGTTTTCAAACCATGAGTGATTCTTTGTTTTTGAATATTAAGAAAATTCATAAGTTTTCTTACTTCGGTCTTAACCTCGGGAAGACCAATCATAGATTCTAATTCTTGTACTGCTTTTTTTAAAGCACCTTCTGGCGTTTCTACAGTCTCTCCTTCACTTTCATCAACATCGTCTTCATCTTCAGCGTTTTCGTTATTACCTTTAACATTTTTTACTAGTCCATAAATAAGATCTTTCTGATCTTGGTGCATTTCTATAACAAGGTTATATTTCTTTTTTTCATCAGCATCAAATCCCCCAGTAACCATAATAAACTTCATAATTTTTTCGATAAGCCTAGCATAAATATCATAATAAGCCGTGACCTCCTTCTTAGCTTTTTCAATGTCCCCACCATCTTTAATAAATATGCCAATACAGGTAGCTTTAGCAAAATGCCGGAATGTAAATAATGGGGAATCATCATTCCCTCCAAAATAATTACCATCATTTTTAAATTGGACTAGGAAATCTAAAATATTGTCCATATCTAAAAACTCAAACTCATCATAATCATCATCATAAACATTGGTATAACGGTCAATAATCCCACTAAGGATTTCAACAGCCCGTTCTAATTCATCATCTTCAACCACTCCATCTGCCAAAATTGCAATATAAACAGCTCTAGCAATGGTAGAAACCAAACTCACATTTAAAACATTTTCAAGGACATGGCGTTTGGACAAGTCAAACTCGGTATATAAAAAGCCAAATTCGCCATCCGAGAAGGTTTCTTCCGCAAATTGCATAAAGCGAGGGTTTTCGTGAATTTCAATAGCTTTTGAAATTAAAAAATTTACAGACTCTGCTACTTCTCTGGAAAAGGAACCCATTTGGTTTACCTATAAATTAGGTACAATATTCTCTTAAACACCGTTACTTCAAAAAGCTCACTTTTTGTGAGTTAGGAAAATACTATTTAGGTCATAATAAAAGGCGGAATTGAATGCCTCAAACAGACAATAATTTTTAAAATTAATCAAAAAACTGTATTTTATTTAAAAGCGCTATGTTTAAATCTATCAGTAAAAAGAATAAAAAAGTTTTCCTTTAAACAAACTAAAAACTCTTTAAGTAAGATTCAAATTTTAAAGTCAACAAATGACTTCTGACTCAATAAATTGGCCCCAATAAGTTTAATACTTCATAAATTCCAAGCTTTAATCAACAACATTAAATAACAACCGGCCAATCTCCCTATTATCAACCCGCCGATAAACTTGCAGCAAAAAATTATTTGTTGGTCGATTATTTTGTCCCAATTGAGGCGAAACATACCAAGTTATCCCGTTATCTAACTTTATGATTTGACTTAGCGAGCCGTTTTTATCTAAAGTATATTCGCAGTTTTCAACACTTATTATATTGTTTCCTAAAATCGGTAGCACAGAAGTACGCCCAACCTCTGCCATCACAAAACCTGGTTTATAATAGGTAACTAGATTAATATCTTGAATTTGAGCAACAAGAATCTTCCATCCGCCGCGTAACCGAGGGTCAACCCTAATTGTTGGGGAATTGCCAGAAGTTTGTGCTTGCGCTTTATTTACTGCACAAATAAAGAAAACCACAGCAAAACAGACAAAGAGCAAAGTTTTTTTCATAGGTAACCCCTTCCAAGATGTAAAAATAGGACACAACAAACGAAATAAGTTTGCTTATCTTATATTTTAATAAGCGGAACGAATTGCAAACATTGGCCAATAAAAATTAAATAAATTTAAGGATAGTCAAAATAGTGGGCTTATCCTTACAAAAAGGTGCAAATTAAATGGTTAAAGTGTATCTAAGGCGATGCACTAGCCTTTTTGATGTTGCCCACTTCCACTAAAACAGGGCACTTTAGGCTTTTCGAGATTAGAGGACGATCTATGGGCGAGTCTCCATCTAAACATAGAGCTAAGGGGCGGTACGCTTTTGCGCCGTCCCTCTTGAACGCAAGGTTAAACCTGAACCTCAACAAACTCACTGTAAGAAAGTGGTTGAGGCACAGAAGCACCTTGGTCTTTGATGCCCTCAAGATGAAATTCGATGGCTTCTGTAATAAGCTGCAATATCTCTTGCTTTGAACTCCCTGCAGCAATGCAGCCCGGAAGATCAGGAACATATGCCCCAAAACTGCTTGGACCTTGCTCGACAATTACCATGTAACGCATAATAGCATCTCTTATTTCCACCCCGCTTGCTTCAGAACACTGTTGAGCGTTTCGGATTTGGATGTATGATGATACTGACGGTATAGCTGCCTTTTTGCAGCACTTGCAATTCAAATGCCTAAGGACGAATATTGAACTTGATCATTCGACAACAAAGGGCGTGGTTATGAGCAATACTAAATCTTTAATTTTCGTTACAGTTGGCTTTCTTGTGATCAGCATAATTGTGGGTTGCCCTGATGGTCGGCCCAATAACAAACTTGCTAAAACAACCCCAATCACATTGTCGGGGCGGGCGAAGGGAACTAAGGATGCGGTCAGCGCAATCAGCGGACAGATACTTAAATTGAAAGAATATCCGCCCCTTCCATACCCACCTAGTCATCAAGAGTATGTCAAGTTGCTCCTCGAACGGTGCAAGGTCGAGTACGAGGTACCCCAGAAGCCATCAGGCGTTATTGAAACCGAATTCATTGAAGAGGTCCGTGGTTGGAATAATGCGGTTGAAGTTGAAATCAAACACAGATTCGGCGTAGATATCTTTGAACTGCTGCACGAAGAGGCACTTAAACGCTGGCAAGGGAAACCCAATCGTAATGCCAAAGAATAGTACCTATGATTAACTTTAGAAAATGCACTGGAAGAGATTTTACTAGGCAGGGTCACCATTATGGAATGCGAAGGTATGATGCCCCGTTCCTATGCGGCCGAACATAGAAATGAACGGCATCGCTTCTGATGCGTCCCGCTTGAGCGCAGGGTTATCCTGCTCATTCGTAGTGCGTCCACATACGCAGGACACGAACAGTTTTTTCTTTGGTAAAGACTTCGTACACGATACGGTGCTGAATATTGATGCGACGCGAGTAAGCACCAGTAAGATCACCGACCAACCTCTCGAAGGGCGGTGGATTCTGAAATGAATCGCTGGCAAGCACCGCAAGCAGCTTTTGTGCCTTTGGCTTGAGGCCCCTTGCAGCAAGTTTTTTAGCATCTTTAATTGCTTGCTTGGCATAAACAATCTCCCAGCTCACCACTTAAGCTCTTTCGCATTTTTTGCTAGGGGCTCGGCCATACCTGCCTTTATAGACTCGCGCATACCAGGCAAGGCAAGCAGGTACAAAGTTTCCTGAATTGCGTCCCAGTCTTCCGCAGAGAGCAGAACAGCACTGCTACGCTTCCCAGAAATGATGATTGGCTCATGAGACTCTACCGCCTCATCAATGAGCCGGTACAGATTTGCGCGCGCCTCGCTGGCAGTAAATGTTTGCATTTTGTGCTCCTTAATTAAGAAATAGTAACGGTACGATAAAGCGTACGCATTGTCAAGCCAAAATGCAAGCACCAAGAGAGGGCTAATGTTCGCGTTAGCCAGCGCTGCGCCGCTTTTTGGTGCGCGTCCGTGTTGGACGCGATGTTGGATGCGAAGACCGCTTCGCAAGCCAGTTACTGAAGGACGCTTGGCTTTCGCCCGACGGCTTGCCGGCCAATAGTCCTTGGACGCTGATATCTTCGTCGAGATTCTCCCAATGAATACCCAAACCTCGGCCGATCAACCGCCAGCACTTGCGCTCTGCCGCGGTTGCGTGTAATAACCGTGGGTACCACGCAAGCGGAACCGAAATGCTCCGGCCATCGCTCAGATCGACGCAAAGCGTATCGACCGAAACGGTTACATTCTCGGCAAAGGGTACATCCATCTCAATGGCCGAAGTAGTCATTCCAAGTCTCCATAAGTTCAACACGATGATCATTCACCAGCTTCTCGATCCGCATGAGTTCCACGCGCGAAAATCCGCCGCTGCTTTGTAGCCGAATTGGATCGAGCCAGAATTTCCCGATCCTATCGTCCCGTTCAACATGGACATGCGGCGGTTCGTTACGATCCCCCGCGTAGAAGAACAAGCGATAAGGGCCAGATTTCAGTACTGTCGGCACAGGGCGACTCCCAATCGTGGTCTCTCGCACCGAACAATGATTTGATGGAATTAATTCCATCTAACTCGGCTTTTCATTCTTGATAATCCGGATTCGATTCTATCTAACTCAGATTAGCGATGTCGCCGGAACGGAAGAGATTTCGCCTCTCTTCACACTGGTGTATTTTAACCGCAGCGCAGCGCAATTGCAAAGAAAAATCAGATGGATTCGCCACAGAAGCCGGTTCAGTTGCCTAAATTGCTCGACTAGGTGCGCGCGAAGA
>JBDNHI010000107.1:0-11781 GCA_041694635.1 Gemmataceae bacterium
ACAAGGGAAAAATAGTACGGGAGAAGCTAAGGCTGAATTATACAAAAAGCTCCAGACCTTGCAGGAACGCAGAGATGGTATTTGCGCACGCACGGAAGAATACCGTAAAGCAAATGATAAAGCAGCAGAAAATCTCCGCACCGGAATTGAAGCAGCGTTAATCGATTATCAAAACGCCCTCGCAGGAAAATAAAAGGTTCTGTAGTATACCTATCTCTCATTTCAAATCAAAATTAAAAATATTATAATTGAAAAATTAAGTTTCTTTTTAAACCAATCATTTTGACTAAAAAGTTGTTTATTACACAAAATATTTTTGATAAACTTAAATGTAATTACATTTATAATTTTTAAAATTGTAATTTCAACAAATTACTTTGTGGTAAAAAATGCATATCCAATGGTTAAAATGGTCTAAAGCAACTTGGAAACACTTTTTTAATGAGTCCCAAAAAAATAGGCGAGTGAATTTATTTATTGATGATGACATCCTAAATTATTCCTTTAACGATTTAGGTGGTAAAAATGATTTTATAGAAACTGTAAAAAAAGGGCCAAATTGTAGAGTTCTCGGGGAAGACTTTATAGTTTTTAACACAGTACTAAACCCTAGCAATTTGAAAAAAAACTGCTTAGCAATTTTCAATTCAAGAGAAGATAACCCAAACTTACATTTTGCCCCCCTTTATGGAAACTGCCAAAATAACATTCACACTGAAGGTTGTTTTTTTGGTTTACAAGAACATAATATACCACCTCATTTTTTATACTTATTAGCGTGTATTTATACAGCTAATTTCGGCGGAGCTTTTTACATTGCACTAAATGAAAAATTTAACCTAACTCTGAATTCCACCGAATTAGGCACTCTAATTGAATTCGGTTTTTTAGATAAAATTCAAGAAAACACAAACAATCAAGAACTGGGATTTTTTATACCTGATCAATTAGGAAGCCAAGCCCACTTAAGTTACATAAAAAACGAATGCCTTTTTTCACTAAAAACAAAAAGACAATTACCTAGCTTTTTTAACAGACTTGACCTTAATTTCAACCACGAAAAATCTGATATCTTAGCAAGATATAGAATCAATGAAACCGATTTAGATAATTCAGAAAACCCACTTTTTAGATTCCACGATGATATTATTAGGCAAAATGAAATCGGAAAAATGATACTTCAAAGACTTTATGACTTTCTGCAAAAATTTGACGGTGCAGAAAATAACCCTGACCCGATATTTAACAAGCTTAATCCCTATGAATTTGAAATACTTTTAGCAATACAGACTAATCAAACTGCTCAAGAAGGTTTAAATTTTAATGGTTTTAAATTTTATATTAAATCAGGCGGTTCTCCTCAAAATGGCAATCTTAAAATTCCAAACATTACGGATATTGAAATTGACAATCAAAATGAATACCACGGCTCTTTTGATTTAACTCCAAGCCTTGCCCAGAATGGTTCAATAAAAGGTACTTTTAATTATGAAGGTAAAAGCGAAAAGGTACGAGTAAAAAAAACTGAAAGTTTTGAAAAAGGTTTTATGTTTTTAGAGCAACATCCCGAAACAGCTAGTTTTTTTATCGAATCAGAAAATACAGAAAATGCAAAATATTTTGTCATAATAAACGAGCACAAAGACCATAACAAATATTTAAACAACAATGAAAAGCATTTAGGAAAATTCAATGTATTTACAATTGATTGGCTTGTATTTAATGCAATTCAGGTTGATCTTACTCATATTGACATTGACAAAAATAACCGCAATTTTTGGTTCTATGGTGGAGAACATTTACATGGCCAAACCAAAAACTACTACCGTTCTAGCTCTCCACTATTTCTAAGAGTTGTCAATACTATATCAATAGATGAATTAAAAGTAGAGGGGGCGAAATTGCTTGCAATTTATAATGATCAGCAAATTTTTCACGAGTATGAATTAATATTTGATGATACAGACGGTGACCTCAACCAATTGGAAATATCTGTTTCTCTTATAGACCAACCAGAAACAAAAAAAACAATTTATATAAAAGAATTTGGTTCTTTTAGAAACCAAAACCTTACTGACTACAGAGTTGATTTAGATTTAAAACCCGTGGAAGGCATTAGGGGTTGGAATGGTTACAATCATCTTGAGGCTAACGATCAATTGGTTAATGAAGTTATTTTAGAGTTTGGTAAACCATTTCTTAAAAAGACACCAATGACATTCGGTGATATAAATCTAGACTTAAACCACAACCCAGATAAAATACTTACTTTCAAAGATTCTTTTATAGTATTGGACCGATTGATTGGTGTTAATTCCAAAATGCGTTATGGATATTTTAAAACATTATTTAGAAATAAACCAACTACTTATCATTCATCTATACTGAAAAAACTATGTTTACTAGGGCATGCTGAAATAGAGTTTGTATCTGGCAGATACAATGCGGTAATTCCCACTAAAATCTGTGGAAACCTATTACCGTGGAAGTTCAATTGTAAATTTGCAGTTGCATTAACAGGAACATACACCAAAGATATTTTGGATCGATTCGTAAGAAATGCTTCTGCAAATCAGGAAATCATTATTAATATTCAAGCTTCGTCTTCGTCCGATAATGAACAACATTCACTCCCCCCAAGAGTTTTATTTGCACATAATAGTTTAAATGTATTAATCGATTTATTCAAATCTTTTACTATACCAATAATTTCTTTAGCACATAAGTATTTAGATTTTAAAAATGATTTCAAAACTATTCCTGATTGGGATAACTCATCTATACGCGATGAACCTTATATACCTGATGCGGAATACTTTGAATTGTCGCAATTCACCAATAATACTAAACCTTGGGTAAATTACAGCCAAAAGTCCCATAATTCTATAGGGCACCTAGCAAGGACTGATGGCGATACGAGTCGAGGTCAATTAAATTATATTTATTATTTTTTTGAGCCAAACAATAAAGTTAAAGTCAACCCGATTAATAATCAACTAGATATGGTTATCGATGAACACTTCCCTTGGAAAATGTCGAGGATTTTTAGCACCGAGAAAATTATTTTAAGGTTCATATATGAAGGAAATCTTTTAAACCATTGGCTATCAATTGAAAATAACTCACTTCTTTTGAAAGAAGTGAATTATCCTGCTATGAGCATTAAACTTCCACCTTGGATCGAAAGACTTTTCGTGTCTTGTTCTGGTGTATTGCCAGAACTAGTAGTCGAAAATGAAAATAAAAAACTTAAATATAATTTAATACCAAATGACTTAATAACACAGTTTAATAAATTGTTAAAAAAGACCAACTAGGGGACAAACTATGAATCCAATTAAAATTTCGAATCTTCTTAAATCTAGATTTTTAAAATATGTTGAAACAGCCTTTCCAACTAGGCTAGATTCATTTAATAATAAAAGACGAGAATTAATAACCGAGGCAGGTAAAGTATTTAGTGAGCCAATTGTAGAAATTATTCCAGATTATCCTATCGGGGAAACCTTAGATATGCTTAATCAGGACATTTTTAACAGGTTAAATAACGAGCAATTAGAGGCATTTAAATCCTTGATGAATGCTGGTTTATTAAAAGAAAACTTCCCACTTTACGAACATCAAATTGAAATGCTAAATTTGTCACTTAAAGGCAATAATGTTATAGTAACAACTGGTACAGGTTCTGGAAAAACTGAAGCATTTCTTTTGCCTTTGTTTGCATCTTTAACAAAAAATATTGCAAGAAATCAAATTAAAAAACCAGCAATTCGGGCATTGATAATTTACCCAATGAATGCTTTGGTTGAAGATCAGATGAGTCGATTAAGATCAGCATTAAACACATCAGAAACTTCAGAATCTTACAAAGATCAAGAAAATAATTGGCATAACAACCGAATTACTTTTGCCCGTTATAATAGTGAAACTGAAGTTTCTGGTCATAAAATTACTGGTTCAATAGATAATAATGGCGAAGTAGTAAGAAATACCTCTAAAGAAACTAAATTAAGTAAATATACAACAAAAGTTGAAGCTCAACATAATAATATACAACAGCAAATTGATTCAACCACTGACAATGAAAAAAAAGAAAGTCTTAAAGAATTAGCAACTTTCTTTCCCGCACCCGATGGAAATGAACTTTATAGCCGTTGGAAAATGCATAATTCTCCCCCGGATATTCTAATCACAAACTTTAGTATGCTATCTATTATGCTGATGCGACATAGGCATCCAGATGAACCATTTCGTAGTGAAGATTCAGCAGATGGGGATATGTTTGAATTAACTAAAGGATGGTTGCAAGAAGATTCTGTTAACAATGTTTTTCATTTAGTTATTGACGAACTGCATTTACAAAGAGGAACCCCCGGAACTGAAGTAGCTTATCTAATTCGATTATTATTGCATCGCTTAGGAATAAGCCCTGACTCTAAACAAATTAAATTTCTAGGGTCAAGTGCTTCACTTAATGAAAACGAAGAAACTAATCAGTATTTATCTGAATTTTTCGGAACCTCTACTGAATTTAAATTAATAACTGGAAACCCTATTAGAGAGTCTTCGACTCCGGAAGACCAAAAAGATATTCTTTTGACAGAATTAGCAAACTGTAATAATTCAGTAGCATTTGAAAATTTAATAGGAATTCTTTCCAAACAAAAATTCAAAATTTTATATTCATTAATCCAAGATGCTTGCACTGTTGATGATAAAATCTCAACGCTTTCTAATTTTTCAAAAAAAATGTTCCCAACTATTACAGATAATGATTTGATGAACGAGAAAACCCACGATTTTTTTGATGCGATTGATAAACATGATGATACCAAGGAAAAAAAATTACCAAGAATAAGGGTACATTATTTTACAAAAGGTGTTGATGGAATATGGGCATCGCCTCGCAAATTTAAGGCCTCTTTTGAAACCATAAACATTGACAGTATCAAAATTGACAATACTAGCTTTTCAGATATTCACGGCAATAAAATGCTAGAAACCCTTTATTGTGAATGTTGTGGTTCTATTTATTTTTGTGGATTTCGTATTTTTGACGAAGATAACGACAATGGGTCCGTTCTTCGATATCCCTTTGAAATGTCAGTAGGTTCACCTGATATTGAAAAATCTATTTTAGAACCATCAGAAGAATTGACTTATAAACAAACCTATAAAAAGATGGCAGTTTTTTTTCCAAAACCAATAACTGATTTTAAAATAGGAAAAGTTGATGAAAATAAATGGGGCCAATGTTTACTTGGTTCTTTAAAAGCAAACAATTTCGATTTTACTAAAGCTAATAAACTTGAAGCAAGTTGGACTGTAGTTGCTTTAGATCCAAAAACTGGAGCCATACATCAAAATATTGACAATGATCAAAGAACACAAAATCAGAATCACAATAGGATTGAAGGTTTCTTATTTACAATTCTAGAAAATCCCGAATTCAGGAAATTAACAGAAAATGGTGATGATCTTTCGGCATTTCCCAATGTTTGTGCATTTTGTAAAGCAGATTATTCTAGGAGGAAGCAAAAAAGCCCAATAAGATCTTTTAAAACTGGGATAAATAGGGCTTTACAAATTCATGCTGGATCAATTTCACAATGTCTTGGTGCAAACAGAGATTTAGTTGCTTTTTCTGATAGTCGTGAAGCAGCAGCTGTTCTTGCTCATGGGGTTGAAGCATCGGAATATAGTTTTAATTTACGCGGAGCAATTTTTAGCTCATTACAGGACAATACCACCCTTAGCTTAAAGGATGTTCAAAATTCTGTAATGGCATTTCTTTATAAAAAAGGAATTAATCCTTTTACCAATGATAAGACAAATGAAATAAAAGACGGCTACCATTGGACTTCTTTTTATAACTTAAATAAAGACGACATAATTATTCCAACTGATGATGATACTAATTATACAAGTTATACACATTTCAAAAGATTAGGTTATCAAAACTTCTGGCGCAATTTTTTCAGTAGGGCTATTTATGATTTAGAAACATTAGGATTCGGTTATTTAGGTCACCCACAAATAAGTAATTTAAACAATCCTTTGCATACTTGTGCTTTAGGGATGATACGAATATTAGGGGAAGAAAACAGAATTTTTCCTGACCGTTATAATCCCAAATTTGAAATAGAAGAATGGGGTCAAAATTCTATTTTTACAGGAAGATCACCAGGTAAGAAAAGATTAAAGGAATACTTCTTGGCAATTAATAATTCTGACCAAAATGAGGCAGAGCAATTGGCAAAACAAGTTTTTGATTTGTTAAAAAATATAGGAATTGCTAATAATGGATGGGGAATTAATGGAATGAAGTTAAATATTTACAGGGTCGCCCAAAGTCAAAAATGTTGGCACTGTTCATCTTGTAGAAGAATCCATTGGGTCTTTAGTACTGTTTGTACAAGGTGCTTCAAAAAAGGATTAATTCAAGGAAAAACTGCAAGCGAAATCCGAAATGAACATTTTTTTTGGATCGATAATTTAGATAAAGTTAAAAGGTTTCATTGCGAAGAACTTACTGGCCAAACTGACGACCCTGTGCTAAGACAAAGGCACTTTAGAGATTTGTTTTTAAATGATGAAATGATTGATGCTCTTGATATGGAAAGACCGGTTGTTCCAGTTGTTGATAAGATTGATTTGCTAAGTGTTACAACAACGATGGAAGTCGGTGTAAATATTGGAAGCCTTAACGGCATAATATTGGCTAATATGCCACCAGAAAGGTTTAATTATCAACAAAGGGTAGGTAGAGCTGGTAGAAAAAAACAAAGGTTTTCAATTGCTTTTACCTATTGCAGGAACAGTAGTCACGATTTAGCACATTTTGAAAATACAAAGAAAATAACTTCAGAAGTACCACCCCAACCATTTCTTTGTATGGGAAATAACCACATTGAAATAGCTCTTCGTTTAGTCGCAAAAGAAATTCTGCGAGTTATTTTTAAGGACAAAATAAAAACAAATTGGACGAGTACTTCTCCACCTGATATCCACGGAGAATTTGGTTTATCGAATCAAGAACCTACAGAAATAAGTCGTTCCATTACAGAATGGTTAAACGATGATATAAACAACAAAATCTTAAACAATATTTGCAAGGCAATTTGTTGTAAGTCTGGCATTGAAGAGGCAACCTTAAGAATTAATATTATGAATCATTTAGCGAATGATATAAATCTCGCAATGACAAACGAAAGCCTGGACGAAAAATTTTTAGCATCTCGCCTTGCGGAAGCAGGGGTTTTGCCAATGTTTGGAATGCCAACTAAAGTGCGAAATTTATTTATGCGAAAAAGCGGTAGTATATTTGACTCAGAACCGCCTTACGGTATTGAAAGACAACTGGAGTTAGCAATAACAGATTTTTCTCCATTATCTAAACGAACCAAAGACAAGATGACTTGGGAAGTTCGTGGTATTTCTGGTTCACCATATCGAAATGGCAAGATATGGGTGTCAGATAATGCTTTTAAAGATGTTAAAAATCGGTGGTTATGCAAAACTTGTTCTCATTTTGTTGATGATCAAGAATTTATAGGGGATACCATTCCTTGTAAAATATGTAATGAGGCAATGGTAAAACTTGATACAAGATGCCCTCAAGGTTTTTTTGTGACTGCAAAGCCAAAAAGTGGGCCTGAATCAGATGAAACGGGCAGTTCGGGATTGTATTTAACTACTTTTCTAGATACATCGCTCCAATCTGGAACAATATCTGAACCTAGCATTCCATTAATTTTTCATAAAAAAGCGCGTGTTTATAGGCTAAATACTAATAATTACAAAGGGTTTCCCTTAAGAAAAAGATTGGGAATGGAAGAAAAACCACCTTCTTGGATTGTTGGTTTAACCCGCCCAATTAATAAGACTAAATATTTATATATAAATGGGGAAAGTTTTGAAGTTACAAGTTTAATAGCGGATAACCAGAACGCAAATTATGAAACTGAAATAAATAATGTAACATTAACAGCTCCGAAAACAACAAACGCTTTGGAAATAATTGTAAATAAGCACGAAGATTATGAACTTACCTTTAGTTTAAATCCTGCAAACGCTTGCCATTCTTCTGAAATCCGGTCAGCTTATTTTTCTGCTGCAACTATTTTGGTAAATACCCTAGCAGACAAACTTGATATAGATCCAGCGGAGGTTGAAATTTGCGGATTAGTTCCAACGAACAAAGGCCAAACTAAAATTCTTCTTTCTGACAGGCTTGAAAATGGCTCAGGGTTTGTTGAATATCTTAAAGAAAATTGGACAACTATTCTTAAGGATTCTGCTAAATTCGAATGCCAAAAAAAATGCACAACTTCTTGTGTATATTGCCTTCAATCTTTCAGCAATAGAACTTTTCACCCGTTACTAGACTGGCGTCTTGGAAGGGATTTATTATTAATTATGGATAATCAACCTATAGACTTTGAGGAAAGCAAAAGAAAAGCTATAGATCAAACAAATTTGTTTCTTTATGAATTTTCAGAAATGTTTGAGGATTCAGACCAAATTGATGGTTGGCCAACATTCATCTTAAAAACAACTGATAAAAAATATATCGTGGTTCATCCATTTATTAAAAAAATATCTTCTGGTGGAAATCATAAAATAACTACCTTTAATTTGGAAAGACGACGAGCTTGGTGCAAAAAAAATAGATTTAAATTTAAAACGATTTAAAATATATTTTGCCAATAGGAAACAACAAAATCAGGAATATGGCTAAGTGATAATTCTTTCAATTAGCCATATTTTGTGTTTCAGATGCTATAAAAAAGAACATTTATTTTATTTTATATATTTTTCTAAACTGAAGCTAATTTTATAATTACCGATTTGCAATTAAAAACTATGAATAACTGGTCTACCCAAGAATAAATCAGGGATTGATTTTTTTTCGATCTTAAACAGAGGGCCTTTTTCTTTTGCTGCCCCGCTAGGTGTTTTTTTTATCAAATGATCAACCGTAATTTCTTTTCGTAGTAGTAATCTTTCAAACTGAAAAACATTTGGACCTTTAGTGTGAATAACTTCCTTTATTTCAAAGAATTCCTGATTTTTGATAAATTTTGTTTCTGCTTTAACCCAAAAAGTTTCTTTATGCTTATTAATTAATTTCTGCTCAAGTTTTGGTAAAGGCCAAATAACAACTTGTGCTAAATCAGGCCGATTACTATTTTCTCTTAACCAACCTTTAGCTTCATCCAAAGTTAGAAATAATCCTTGTGCGTTTGGTTTACCAATTGCACAGGTGCAATAAAGTTTAAATTCGTTTTCTCGTTGATAACCAAAAGCATCAAGAATTTGATTACTACTTTTCAAGTTACTTAATTCCCAATCTGGAACACATGCAAAAAGGGTAATGCGATTTTGATTTTCATTCCCAAGGTACGCTCTATAAGATTTAATTTCAATTCCCTTGAAATCTGGAGATTGTGAAGAATTAATCATAATTCCTAATTCTTTTTCTAATGACCTTCCAACCGCAGTTGACCCTTCACAAACTGCTTTGAAGGGGCCTCTGTTTTTTATTTCTCGAAGTTTTGTCAATAATTCATCAGCAGCGGGGTTTGATAAACTTCCATAATTCTCAAGTGCTTGTTTTAAGAAGGACTGATTAGCATCAGATTTATTTGTTAAGTTTTTAAATTTAGAAAGGTTAACTAAAACACATTGATTTGAAATAAGAAATATTGCAATTACATCATTATTCGAGGCATAATTCTTTAGGCCAGTTGGCCAAATACGCGGATCGCCATCTTTTGTATTAGGTCGATAAAGTGAGATTTTTGTTTGCTGAATTATGTCGTGTGAAATAAATCTACCTTCTACAATTATTTTCGAATCCTGACCCTGAGGTTGTTTATCGTAGTCGTGAAAACCAGCATCTTTAAAAAGTTTTCGAACTTGTCTGGTAGCATCTAAAATGCTTTTTTCTAAACCAGTGTTAGTAATAAAAATAAGAGCGCAACTTACCCCGTATTTATTTAGATAACTTAAGCAGTCTTTTTCATTTTTATTAAGTTCACGGTCTGGCATTTTTTTACCCATTAAGTAATTGAATAAAATGAATTCCAAGCTTTCTGCCAAGTTCTACAGGGACAGCATTTCCTATCTGGGTATATTTTGGAACTTCGCGATCCCAGTTGTTTTTGCTAGGATCACCTGCCCTACGACGACCTCCAGTGGTCCTGGGCCCTTTAAAAATGTACCAATCGGGAAACCCCTGAATTCTTGCCCACTCCCTTACGGTTAGCGATCTGGGTTGTGAATAATGGACAAAATCATCTGCAAGCGATGTTGCAGTAATATTAGGTCCTTTTTTCCCCCAAATTTCTGGAAGAACCCTCTGGGCGAATTTTTTTGTTTGAAATTCTTTTGGTATTTCTCCATTATTTTTTATCATATGTGAAAATTTTTTGACAATATTTTCGGAATGAGATGAATATTCGTGATCAAGCAATTTTGCACCTTTACTTAGTATTTGGCCGTCAGGCATAGTTCTAAGTTTTTTTTGGACATCATTTAATGGGTGATTAAAATAAACATCAGAGTTACCATCTGGGTACTTAAGGTCTTCTAAATCGGATAAAAGTTCTTTAATATCTGGTGGTTTTCCTGATGACTTAGGAAGAAAACCTTCTTCTAAGGCAGAAATTGAACTTTCATCAAACAAACTAGACTTATGAGATATTTGGCTTTTAAGAATGTCATCACGAAGGCCAACAATTAAAACCCTTGGCCTGTTTTGTGGAATACCATAATCTTTAGCGAGGACCATATCCCATTTAACGGTATAACCTTTAATGGATTGAAATTCACCAAGAACAGCTCTAAAAATTTCACCTTTCGTTCCATCTGGACTCCACCTAGAATTTAAAAGGCCCCGCACATTTTCAAAAAGGAAAATTTTCGGTCTGACTTTTTTGATCACCCTAATCATTTCTTGGTAAAGATGGTTGGATGGAATATCTTCCTTAGAAAGCTTGAAAGTTCTTCGGTGGCCTATCCCAGAATAACCTTGGCAAGGGGGACCCCCGCATACAAGATCCACATCTTTGACCCCAAATCTATAATCCCAATACTTTGATAAATGCCCTAGGTCTTTGTCCGTCAGGTTATAAATGTCCGCAACCGGTAGAAACTCCAAGTTTTTTCGATTTGCAATATAAGTTTCGGCAGCAGAGGCATTAATTTCACAAGATAGCAAAGGGTGAAAGCCAGCTTGTTCAAGACCAAGAGATAAACCCCCACAGCCTGAAAAAAGATCAATACAAGTCACCAGCTTTGTTGTCATAGAATCTAATGCCTTAAAACAATTAATTATACCAGTTAAAGTAAACTACCAGATTTAAGAACCCATAAAAGCCTAGCAGTTATTTTTTTAAATAATTTTACAACAAAAGGCGCATCAATCCTTTAAAACTCGATTCTATATTAACATTAAAAAATTTAGAAGTTGGTCAAAATATAAATGTTTAGGATAAACATCTACTTTATTAATCAGCATTCAGGGATGCTTCCAACCTTTTTAAACCTTCCCGAATGGAAACCTTTGGCCTATAACCAAAATCTTTTTTAGCGTTGGAAATATCAAACCAATGCGAAGTGGAAAGTTCCTTAGCAAGGAATCGAGTCATAGGCGGTTCTTCTTTTTTTCCAAGCACCTTATAGATAGACTCAAAAACCCAGCCAGCGAAGTAAGCAAGCGAAACGGGAATCGTTTTATCAACCTCAGTTCCCTTACCAGCCCTAATAATTGCATTC
>JBDNHI010000108.1:0-8435 GCA_041694635.1 Gemmataceae bacterium
AGTGCGCAATTCTTCCTCTCTCTCGATGATGAACTTCTAGAAGGTTTGGGAGAAAACAAGCAAACGAAATTGAAGCAAACAGGCGAGACTGAAACCAAACGCGATTGGGATTCTTACTTATCGTTATTTCACTTGGCACAGCGCCGTATCGAACGCAGACATTATCTTTCTCGCGTTGACTTATTAGTCCACGAAAAGCAAAGACAAGAAATCCTCAAGGATTTGGGCGCAGACCCATATGTAGATTAAATAAAGAATGGGTTGTAACCGTAACAAGGTGTTTTACCACCTAGCTCGCTCTAGGCAACAACCCGGGGGAAGGGCATTATTAATCAACTAACAACTTAAACAGGAGCAAACCTAGTAAAAAATCATCCTTTTTAGAGTTCCAATTTTTAGGTAGAGATCTTTCCTATATAGTTAATACGATTTTAAAAGAAAAAACGACAGGAATTATCATTTATTTTTAAAACTATTTTGCCCTTCTCGATAAATAACCACACTTTACTGCAAGAGTATTAGCCATAAAGTTATTTAAAATAATGACTTATGGAAAATATATTTAAATCAGAGCTAGAAAACTAATTTGCAGATAAAAGACCTTTCCCTACTAAAATTTGCCCAAACCAACTCCAGCCCAGCATACCCTGTTGCCGAGCTTAACTTGGGCTTCCTATTAGTAGAGCAGTTTGTTGAGCAATTGGATTAGGACTTACGCAGTTGTCGATAATTTGGTCAGTTGAGCAGCTATTATCTTTTTCTGATACGAGGTCTTTCCCAAGGTTCGTCCGAATTATGAACAATTTAGGACCAACCGCGTAAGTACTAAGTGGATAAAAGAATTAAATCGGGGAAAGATTCTCCCGCGTCAGATGTTAACAAAAGGATATTAGATTACAAGCCAAAGCCCCCGTTTTGGAAGCCTCCGTTTTGGAAGCCACCATTTTGGAAGCCTCCGTTTTGGAAGCCTCCGTTTTGGAAGCCACCGTTTTGGAAGCCTCCGTTTTGGAAGCCACCGTTTTGGAAGCCTCCGTTTTGGAAGCCTCCGTTTTGGAAGCCTCCGTTTTGGAAGCCTCCGTTTTGGAAGCCTCCGTTTTGGAAGCCTCCATTTTGGAAGCCTCCGTTTTGGAAGCCTCCGTTTTGGAAGCCTCCGTTTTGGAAGCCTCCGTTTTGGAAGCCTCCGTTTTGGAAGCCCCCTTGGCCTCCAATTTGATTCATTGCCATTTGATAATAAGGATTATTGCCTGTAAATCCACCGATGGTACCACCACCTTGGCCGCCGCGATTTTGGAAGCCTCCATTTTGAAAACCACCGCCACCAAAACCTCTTTGGCCCCCTTGAAAATCACTTTGAAATCCTCCCTGACCACCAATTTGATTCATTGCCATTTGATTAAAAGGATTATTGCCTGTAAATCCACCTTGACCGCCCCTTTGGCCACCTTGATTATTTATGTTGCCATTGGATATTCGTGATTGCACCTGATTATTTAATGCTGGGGGTTGCTGGGGTCTTGGTGGCAAATTAACCCGATAGCGCTGCGCTGAGGAATACCCAGGAGTGAAGATAAGCAAGCCAACAGGCAACATTAACCCTAACCCAAAAGTAAGAATGTTTTTTCTGTTAAACATGACTTTACCCCCTAATATTAATATCTGCGGAATTCTTTTGTAATTATAGCTCACAAAATAAACACTTGCGGATTAATAACTTGCAATATATATGCAAAAATCTTTTTCTCTATTTAGGAGTTACGCAGTTGCAACTAAATCGCGCCTCTTTAAGTGAAATGAATCCTTTTAGCCACCATTCCCACGAAGATGGGAAACCAGTGTTTGGAAAGTTACCTCGACTTAAAGAAAACAAAAAATCCCCAGCGCCAGCAACTGCGTAAGACCTAGGTAATTAAAAATGGTATTAGAAAACTCTGCAAACTCAGTCGCAGGGCTTAATTGGGGTTTCGAGAATGCAGTGGGAAAGTTTATTCCAGTTATTTATCGACCAACCGAAAGGTTGAAACCTGAACCTTAACTTCGTTTCAACTCTGCTAAAACTTCAGGGGATAGGTGCATATTGCAGTAAACATTCTGGACATCATCATTATCATCAAGGTTTTCAAGAAGTCGGGTAATCTTCCGTGCATTTTCAGCATCAACTTCAACAGTCATTTTAGGAACCATAGTAATTTCAGAAGCTTCGGGGGTAATTTTATTATGGGTTAAAGCTTCCTGAACCTTAGAAAAAAGCCCAGGCTCACAAGTGACAGAAAATTTATCGCCTTCTTTCTGCATATCGTCAGCACCAGCATCTAACACGATCGACATCAATTGGTCTTCATCAATACCTGTAGCAGGGATCAAGAAAATACCTTTGCGGTCAAAGAAGTGAGCAGCACACCCCGAGACACCCATATTACCCCCCCCTTTTTCGAAGATTTTTCGAACTTCGCCATTGGTGCGATTGCGATTATCTGTGAGGAGGTCAACCACAATTGCGGCGCCACCTTGAGCAAAACCTTCGTAGATTAATTCGTCAAAAATAATTCCAGCGACTTCGCCCGTTCCTTTGCGAATGGCCCGTTCGATATTATCTTTGGGCATACTAATAGCGCGTGCCTTATCGATAGCGTATCGAAGCCTAAGGTTCATAACGGGGTCACCACCACCGGTACGGGCAGCGATAATAATCAGCCTGCTAAGTTTGCTCCAAGCTTTACCTCGTTTATTATCCGCAGCACCTTTATAATGCTTGATGTTTGCCCAATGGGAATGTCCTGCCATTGCGCTACCTCCTTATAGATGCTTTTAATAAAGCCCTACCACTTTTAAATAACACAAGTAGTTATTCTACTTTCAATTATTCTACTTTGTGATGGGCCCGATATCCAGTACTTGTATTTTTTGTTTGATATCCTTGACCCGATCGTTATCTCTACGGGTTTTAACAACCTGATAAAGTTCCAACGATTTGCTATAACAACGCAGAGCTTTTTCTTTATTTTTCAAATTAATATAGACATCGCCAAGATGATCCCAAACGACAGGATCATCGGATCCACCAGAAAGAATAGAGGCTTTTTCAAGCTCCTGACGAGCCTCGTTTAACTTACCCCTGCGAAATAAGACCCAACCCAAGCTATCAATATATGCAGCGTTTTCTGGTTCGTAAGTAAGCCTGTTGCTGGTATCTCGTAACTTCTGATCGAGATCAAGGGCTTTTCGAATTAACTTTTCTGCTTCTTCAAGATTTATGGAACGATCTGCCCATTGATAACCAAGGTCGTTATTAGCGGTGGCATCAGCAGAGTCAGCTTCGAGGATTTGTTTAAGCAAAGCTTCCGACTTTTCGTGATTTTTCATCCCCGAATAAATCGCACTTAAAGTGTATCGAATGTCTCGGACTTCGTTAGGTTGCTCATAATCTCTTAAAAGAGTAAGAGCTTCTTTTTCTGCTTCAGGGTATTTACCCATTTGGGCAAGCAGGCTGGCGCGGTATCGTTTGCAAAATAGTTTTTCTCGGTCTTGAGATTCAACAACTGCAAGGTCGATTGCAGCAAGTGCTTCGGTATCTTTTTCTAGGTGGGTGTATGCCCCTGCAAGCTCGACATGAAAAAGAACTCTGCTTGTATCTTTAGATTTTTCCAAACCATCCTTACAAAGGGTGATAATTTCTTGATACTTGTTTGCAAGCCTGTAGATACGAAGAAGGCCCGAGTAAATTTCAGATTCGGTTGCAGAATTGGGAGCAGCTTCTTTAAGCGAAACAAGGAAAAGTTTTTCCCCCGCTTGTAATTCAGAGGCTTGCGACGCAAGTGTGCCTAACGCTACTTTCGTTTCTAACCCGATCTTGTCACCTTTTTGCAACTGCGTGTAGGCAAGTTCTAAAATCTTTCGCAACATCTCAGGATCTTTTTTCAATGCAAGCAACATCCCTTTTACTTGAATCGCCTGAGAAGGATCAGGTGGAATGCCACCCTTTCTAGAAACAGCTTGAATCGATGATTCTAACCTTTTAAGGGCTTTGGTTGTGCCTGATATTTTATTGTTGCGGTAAAGATCAAACAAAGCGTTATAAACTTCAGAGGTAGGGGCCCGAGTTGCAATTTCTTCATAAATCGCTTCTGCCCTTGGTGTTTGACCAACAACTTGTAATTCCCTCGCAAGCAACAGCTTCAACTGATTGTTATGCGTATCTCGGCTAGACGCAGTTTCTAGCTCTGGAACTACATCCTTATTGCGATTCATTTTCTTTTGTAATAAAATCTTAAGTTCATAAGCTTCGGTTCCTAAAGGTTGGGTCAGAAGAAATTCATCAACCCTAATTAAAGCCTCTTCGTTTTTCCCTTCGCTTGCATAAACCTGAGCTAGGTTAAAACCAAGTCTACCTGATCGAATGTTATCCAGCTTTTGGGCCTTTAAATAATAATCGATTGCAGCTTTAGTATCTTGGCGCTTGAGCACTAACCTGCCTAACATTTCAAAGTTTTCTGCTTTAAGTTTTTTGAAGGATCCTTCAGCTAACTCGAAGACTTCTTCTGCCAAGGGCATATCAAGGAGGGAAGCAATTTCCTTAGCTTTTTCTTCAGATTTTTCCCAATTACTTGCCTGCTCGTAACGCAGCGATAACTCTCTTAACACCTGCAGGCGCATTTCAGGTTTTTCTTTAGAAGCAGGGTTCTTAACCAATTTTTCGAGTATCTCGGTAACTTCATTAATCCGACCCAAAGCTGCCAACTGCTTTGCATAAAGTACAAATACTTCTAGGCTTGAATCATCGTTATCAAGTACATAACGGCATTGAGCAAGTGCATCTTCAATGCGGTCAAGCGACATATAAATGGGGATTAATTCTTTTCGTGGCGCAATGGCTTTTGGGTTAAGTTCGAGAGATTTTTCAAAAGCTTTAAGTGCATCAAGAAGTCGATTTTCTTTTTCAAAGATTAACCCGGAACCATACAGCTTGATAGATTCTTCCCGCTTAGAATCGCTGGAAAGCTTGGGCAAAGGTTCGACTCTTTTAGGTGGGTCTTCTATCTGAAGTTGCAAAGGAATCGCCCAAGCAAATTGCACTAGAATCAAGTAAAGATTCATATAAATACCGCTTCCCTAAAATAGGCGGATCAAAACTATCGACAGACCCAAAGGATCATCAAACAGGGATTGTAAACAAAAAGCAGGGAAAAATGCCAGTGCGATTCACCCCTCAAACAGTCTTAATCGAAATTAGACTTTAACTTGTAACTTAGCTGCTAGTAATGTGTTATGTAAAAGCATTGTAATTGTCATAGGGCCTACCCCGCCCGGGACAGGCGTAATTGCACCCGCAATAGCTGCTACCGAGTCATAATCAACATCGCCAACTAACTTCCCGTTATCTAGCCGGTTAATTCCAACATCAATGACCACTGCACCAGGTTTTATCATATCCGCGGTAACAAAGCAGGGTCTACCAATCGCAGCGACCAGAATATCGGCCTGCTTGGTGATATCTTTGAGGTTAACAGTTTTGCTATGGCAAATAGAAACGGTGGCATCGATGCCATTTTGCAAAAGAATAAGCGCCATCGGTTTACCAACAATGGTGCTCCTGCCTATGACAACAACATGCTTGCCAGCGATGTTGATGTTATAGCGTTGCAGCATCACGAAAACGCCATGAGGTGTGCAGGCAAGAAATCTTGGTCTTCCAGAAGTAAGTAGGCCAAGATTTTCTGGGCCAAAACCATCGACATCTTTTAACGGAGTTACCGCATCAAGTATGAAATCCGTATTAAAATGTTTAGGAAGTGGAAGCTGAACTAATATGCCGTGAACTTTTGAATCGTGGTTCAATTGATCGATAAGTTTAAGAAGATCAGATTGAGAGGTGTTGGCATCCAGTTGATAAAGCCAGCTTTCAAAGCCAGCCTTTTCACAAGCCTTTTGCTTATTGCGAACATAAACTTGGCTGGCAGGATTATCGCCAACAAGAACTGCAGCTAGGCCTGGTTTAAAGCCTTTTTCTGTAAGAAAAGCAGCAGCATCAACAGCTAATTCAGCTTGAATCAAAACCGAAAGAGCTTTGCCATCGATGATTTTTGCTGCCATCTTAACACCACAAATACTAGGTTTAAGAAAATCTTCCTTTCATAAAGCACCCACTTTATGAAAGGAAGCATATTCAGTCTAAAAAGTTACTTTACTTTTTCGAAATACTCCTGCGATCCTTTAGGGTCGGGCTTCATAGTGGCTTCGCCCGGTTTCCAGTCAGCAGGGCAAACTTCGCCGTGCTTCTCAACATACTGAAGTGCATCCAAAATACGGATGGCTTCATCAACGCTACGGCCCAAAGGCAAATCATTGATAAGCAAATGGCGCACAATGCCTTCTTTATCAATAATAAATAAGCCACGAAGAGCGATCCCCGCTTCTTCCAGAAGAACCCCATAAGATCGGGCGATATTCTTATTCAAATCTGCCACAAGTGGATATTTAACATTTCCCAACCCGCCCTTGTTGCGTGGAGTATTATTCCAAGCAAGGTGGGAATACTGACTGTCTACGCTAACACCTAAAACTTCGGTATTTCGTTTTGTGAATTCGTGAAGTTTTTCATCAAAGGCGATGATTTCAGTTGGGCAAACGAAAGTGAAGTCAAGTGGGTAAAAATAAAGAACAACATACTTTCCCTTGTAATCGGAAAGTTTTATGGTTTTAAATTCTTGACCAACAACAGCCAAAGCCGAGAAATCAGGAGCAGGCAGCGTTACTTTTGCGGACATACTTTAACCTCCAATTAATTGTACTTGTTTCCCTTAGAGCCTTCTTTAGACTCTTCATACCATTACTAATTAATATATTATAACTTTAGTTAATAAGGTGGTTACTATTTTTTTGAAGAACCATCCTAGTTTAATTGCTACTGTGACCTATTTATGGAACAACAAACTCCAATCTTGTTTAAGAATCATACCGCCAAAGAATTGGAGGTATTGCTTGCGCCATTCGGTGTAAAACCTTGGCTAGCAGGAAAGCTACAATCCGCTATGGTTCGAAATGGCTTAACTTCAGTTCCCGAAGTAATAGAACAAACTTCTTGGCGTGTCTTGGAAAAAGTTAAAAACGCTACACACATTCCATCATTACAACTCATCGATAAACAGATTTCCCCTCGCGATGGATTTACAAAATACTTGTTTAAAGGCGATGGCGATATCCCTTTTGAAACAGTTCGTATACCCCTTTTGCATGTCAAGGGTAGCGAGAAGTATGTGGTATGCGTAAGCTCGCAAGTGGGTTGTGCGATGGGGTGTTCATTTTGCGCAACCGCAAAGATGGGCTTTAAAAGAAACCTTGAACCTTGGGAAATGGTTGACCAAATTATTCAAATAAAAAAAGACTCGGTTCACCCCGTTCGTGGCGTAGTTTTTATGGGTATGGGCGAACCTATGCTCAATTACGACCGTGTGATGAAAGCCGCTTCTATTTTGTGCGAACCCTGCGGATTGGCAATTGATGCCAAAAGTATTACCATCTCCACCGTGGGCATCGTTCCCGGAATCAAGCGCTTCACCCAAGAAAAGCAACCTTACAGGCTGGTTGTTTCTTTAACCTCTGCTAATTCTGAAAAACGAAAAACACTTCTCCCCGTTGAAAATACGCATCCTTTAGAAGAACTTATGGCTGCGGTACGAGATTATCAAAAACAATCGGGCGTAAGGATAATGCTAGCATGGACAATGATGTCTGGAATAAATACTTCCCCAGAAGATGCAAAAGAACTTGCAAAGCTTACGGTTGGTATGCCAGTGAAAATCGATTTGATTGATGTCAATGATCCGACAGGGAAATTTAAAAAACCATCTGAAGACGAGTTGAAAACTTTTCGCGATGCCTTAAATGCAGAAGTGGCCCAGCCTATTGTCAGGCGTTATAGTGGCGGGCAAGATATCAACGCAGGGTGTGGCATGCTTGCGGGGCTTCATTTGGTTGAACCAGATAAACCATCCTGCGCAGGCCGATAAAATATGCCCGGTCAGTGAAAACCCTTCTTGCTAGGCATTTCAGCTTTGGAGTTTTCAATAACTCGGGGGAGAACAAACAATTACACATAAAAGAATCCCCACCGGCTCTGTTATCAATTTTAATCGCAGTTTCTTCGCTTGATTGTCTCTACTCTTGCAAATCAACTTCACCTGCTTTTGCCAAGCAAGTAATTAAAAACCCCAATTGAATTCGCTGGTACCAATACTTCGCCGAGCGGGCAGATACAATTGCACGGAAGTTATGCACTAGAAAGTTCAGCACTATGAAGTTGAGTTTTGCACTTGCACTTATAATTGCATTTACAATCGCTTTTATAATTGCATTTATAATTGCAATTATAATTGCATTTATAATTGCATTTACAATTGTACTGGGGCGGGGCTACCCTTTGATCCACGAACAACTTGCAC
>JBDNHI010000109.1:0-14003 GCA_041694635.1 Gemmataceae bacterium
CTGGACTTATCTGCGAGATACACTTACCAAGTTACCCACTACTCCTGCAGATCAACTTCACACGCTTTTGCCAATCAAGTAATCAAATAGTTTGATTCAATTCACGATTTGGTACCTGTACTTCACCGAACGGACACAAATGTATGAGATTGATGAGGTGATTGCTAAAAAGAATATCCTAAGGAATCTGTTACAAATCCAACGGGGCCAGATAAAGAAGAACACCGTGTATTGCGGGGCGAATCTTTTATGGATGCAATTAGTAGTACCTGGTCAGCTATTCAGATTTAATCTCCCCCAGATTTTCAAATTAGCAGTTTTGGATTCAGTATTGTGATGGCCCAGTAACTAGCTTGATGCAATTGCCGTTTTACTGCTTGTTTTATCTTAACCCTAAGCTAAACCGCTTGAAGTTACTTTTTTAAACAGCAACCTGATGGCTGATTAAAATTATTTAATCTGTGTTTGGGGGTGAGAGCGTAAAGAATGAATGCCCTCCTTTAACGCAGAAAGGTAGAGCCAAAGATCACCGCCATAGGCTAGCATTCGAAACCCCTGATCTAAGAATTTCATTCCTTCCTGAATATTTAAAGGCATAAACCCTGCCACTTTTTTATGATGGTTGCAAGCCTGCACCACCTTAGTGACCGCATCTTGAAATAAAGGATGATCGAACTGCCCAGGAATTCCTAAGCTAGTAGACAAGTCGGTTTGGCCAATCCAAAGCACATCGATACCACTTACCGCTGCAATTGCATCGAGATTCTGAAGGCCTGTAACCGTTTCGATTTGAGCTACCAACAGCGTTTGGCTATTCGCAGAATTGATTTTTTCAACAATGTTGCCATCTTTGTAATCATCGTGTGCAACCGTAAAGGCGGTGCCTCTTTTGCCTAGAGGTGGGTACTTGCAAGAGGCGACAAATTTCTTTGCTTGGTCAGCACTTTCGCACATCGGGATCATAATTCCCATTGCACCCATATCTAATGCCCTAGCAGCAAAATGATATTCTGTTGCAGGAATTCTTACCAAGGGGACTAAATCGGCAGACCGTGAAGTTGCTATCAGCATTTTGATGGTTTCCATAGTCCATCCAGTATGCTCCATATCGAAGATGGCGAATTCTGCGCCTGCTTGTGCTGCTAATCTTCCGATGCCGTTGGTGTTAAATTCAAAAATAAAGGTTCCGATTGAAACACCGCCTGAAATTAATTTCTCTTTAACGGGATTGATTCTCATTGTTTAACCTCGGTGAACTTGGTGAATGGTGAACTTGGTGAATGATGAACATTATGAATGGTGAACTTGGTGAATGGTGAACATTTTTGCTAATCAGGTAATTGAAACCTTAATTAAATTCGTTTTTTGAAACTGTACTTCGCCGAACGAGCACTAATTTGCATATTCAATATTAAAGTGTTTATTATTAAATTAGTTCAAGCCGTTGGTTAGAATCGCCGAAGCTGTCCATCTTCACGCCGGCCTTTTCCATAAGCGACAGATAGAGGCTGCACATCTTGCGGTTAGGTTTGCCCTGAAAATCAAGAATTCTTCCGGTTTTGATTTGGCCCCCACCGCTTCCAAGCATAACCACGGGTAGTTGAGTGTTGTCGTGGCCCCCCGTCATCATACTAGAACAAAAGAGAATCATCGAGTTATCAAGCAGGGTGCGACTGCCCTCTTGGATGCGATCTAGGCGGTTAGCGATATACGCAAGTTGTTGGGTGAAGAACTGATTGACTTTAAGCCAATCAGCGTTGTTGGTATGAGAGAGTAGGTGGTGGATCATGTAGTCGATGCCGCCCTTGCCACTAGAAGCGGTAAGGTTTGGAAAGCGCAGCGATGAATGATCGTTGTTTAGTTTCAAAGTGCAGACACGGGTTGTGTCGGTTTGAAACGCTAGCACTAAGATGTCGCACATTAATCGCATATGCTGGTCGATATCTTGAGGCATACCATCTGCTGGCCTTGGCATATTAGGTTTTTCGAGAGTAGGGCGCCAGCCTTGAAGTCGTCCTGCTTTTCCTGCACGGCTGATCTGAGTTTCAACTTCGCGGACGGAAGATAAGTATTCATCTAATCTGCGCTGATCCGAGCGACTAACAGTATTGCGCAGGCCCCGGGCATCTTCAAGCACGGCATCGAGCACGCTCTGGTCGGCGCGGCCGATGTTGTCGCGAAATAAGCGATCAAACGCTAGGGCTGGATAAACTTCGAGTGGTGTGGGCGTGGTGGGTGAACTCCACGAAATATGTGAACTGTAGACCATCGAGTAATTTTTGTGAATCGCAGCGATTGGTAGTTCGCAACCAAGAACCAAGCTAGGCACTTTTGTCTGATCGCGGTGCCGCAGAGCGATGACCTGATCGCAACTAATGCCAGACTTGATTTCCCCGCCTGGTGCGAGGTGCGCGCCGGTCAGCAAATTGCCTGTTTGGCAACTATGAATCCCGCCGATTAAGGCTTCGGCATTATACAACCCACGAATGAAGTTTAGCTTCTCGCGGTGGGGTGTCAGCGACTCGAGCACTTTGCCAAGTTGCATATCCTTGCCTTCGCCTTTGGCCCACCATTCGGAACTATGGAAACCGTTGCCTGTGAATAGGCAAGCGAATCGTACAGGGGGTTCAGCGTTGTTTTTGGATTTGTCATCGCCCCAAGCAGGAAGCGATTCCAGCCAAGGTAGAGCCATCGATACGCCGATGCCTCTTAGGATGGTGCGTCGGGAAAGTAGATTGTTTTGAAAATTATGCATAGGTCAACTCTCTTAGTAAAATGGTACCTTCTTTATAACATAAGGAAGACAGTGTAGGGTTATCTTTCCTCAAGTGCGACATCACTGCCGCGGATCATAAGAAATTGTGGGCTACGAATAATAGTAAAGATAGCGGAAGAAATTCGCCCATCATTGCTCTTTAATTCTGATACCATCTCGTTGATTAAATTTGTATCAGGAAGGAAAGTAGCTCGGCCCAAAGAATAACCAAGCAAACGCTGGCAAAACAAACGAATAACAACATCCTTTTTCTTTTCTAATAAATAGGAACGGAGGCCATTAATGCCTTCAAATTCGGTACCATCACGAAGCTTTGCTTTAGAATCAATAGGGAGGTTGCCGGATTCCTTCTCACGCCAACGGCCAATGGGGTCGAAGTTTTCGAATGCAAATCCAAAAGGATCGATGCGGATATGGCAGGTAGCGCAAGAAGCATCAGAGATATGCCTTTCGATCATTTTACGGGTAGAAAGGTTATCTGTACCGCCCTCAACATCAGGCAGAACAGGTACATTTGCTGGTGGTCGTGGAAGTTTCTCGCCTAACAAGGTTTCCACCACCCAATTGCCGCGCAAGGTAGGGCTAGTGCGTGACGCCCCTGATTGCTTGGCTTGAACACTGGCAAGGCCTAAAATGCCGCCTCGACCAAATTTTCGTACTCCTTCGACTTTCCGCCATTGGGGCCCGGTTACGCCTGGTATGCCATAATGCTTAGCTAAGGTTTCATTGAGGAAAGTATAGTCGGCATCAAGAATTGCTGTTACTTGCCTGTCGCTTTGAAACAGATCCTGAAAGAACAGGATAGATTCTTCATAGATATCATTACGAAGCTTAGCATCGAAGGACGGGAACAACTTTTCATTCTTTTCTTTTAAATCATCGAAGCCCCGTATATGAATCCATTGTGTTCCGAACTCTATAGCCAGAGAGCGAGCCTTAGGGTCTTTTAACATTCGTTGCGCTTGTGCTGCAAAAACTTTTGGGTTGCAAAGTTGCCCAGCAGCAGCAAGTTTTTGTAACTCCTCGTCTGGAGACGACGACCACAAGAAGTAGCTAAGCCTTGTTGCAAGTTCCCAATCATTGATAAGGCCGGGATCTTTACCTTTGGGTGCAGCTTCGATGCGGAATAAAAATGCTGGCGATGCTAGTACCTGCGCTAGGACCCCACGAAAAGCTTCGGGGTGAGAAGCACCTTTTTTGCGAATCGCATCATAGGTGGTTCGAATGCCAGTCTTATCTTTTTCCTGAAGAGGTCTGCGGTACGCCTTTTCTGCGAAAGCGATTAAGGCATCGAGTTGTTTTGGAATCGCTAATTCTTCTTCCTGTAAGAATTCATCAGCGTGCTTCTTAAATAGGGGCTTGCGATCAACATAGAATTGCTGGAATGGTTTGGGCGTGTCTTGTGTGGTAAAGCCCATAAACTGAGGCAGATAATCATATTCCATTACCGGTTGCCTACTGATAAACCGCTGTTCCTTCCAGAGTTGATTAAGTTCACGAGCTTGGCCATCGGTTAGTAAGAGTCTTTCAAGTGGTTCGTCTTCCCGGTGAAACATTTTGATCGTGACCACTTCATCGGTCGGCACGACTTGTGGAAAACAAACAAAGAGTGGGAAGGCATTGCGAAATGCGTCGTGGCCTGCGAGGAATTGCTTATTCGCGGGGCCATCATTAGCAGCAAGCACCGGGCTATCCCAGCGTGTGTTGGAGTCGGGAGCAGTTGCAGCAGCACGGGCCCGAACAAATCGCTGGCCAATCTCGCCTTCAACCTTAGCGTCTACAACAAATTCGTGTCCTACGAAAAGAGCAGCGGGTAATCGAATTTCAATCACTTCGTTGCTAGGTGCTTTTAAGCTATCTCCCTCAGGTTTGGTGAACCGCTCTTTTGGTAATCCAAACAAGGTTTTGGTTTGAATCTTGGCGATTTTCGTCATATCAACCCCAGCAAATAACGGCCCTTCTACTGTTACCAATCGGTCGTAAAGTATGCGGTCGGCATCTTTATCGTTCGCTGGCCTCGAACCGGAAAGTAACAGTGCCACTTGCTTTGCTAACTTAATCGCATCGGCCTGTTGGTCAGGTGTTGACGCTGCGGTGCGCCAGCGACCGAGTAAGGAGTTGGCAGGGATAATGTCAGGTGCGGTTGGCTTTGATGGCGCACCAGCTTTTTTTGCGGGCCCTCGAGAAAAGCTCCAGGTGTCAGCATTACCTTGCTTATCTGGGTGTGGGTTGGACGCTTGCACATTGGTCGAAACATCTTTACCCAGATCCCAGATTCTTTTTTGTGTTCCTTCTTCAGATATTGTAAGCCCTACTTCTGTCATATCGCAGAAGTGATTTGCATCACGCGGATCAACGGCAAGAACCAGAAGGTCACCTTTTGCAACCTTGATGGATTTGCCAGCCGGTTTTGAATCTTGGCCTAAGTCGAGAACCCCTTCCCCAATCAGTTGAGCATTATTGCCGCTTCGGTGTTCGAGCCACCAAGCGACGCCGTTGCCGCAATCGGGGTGTGAATGAGTTACGCGAGAGGCGACATTGACGGAGCCCTCGATTGGGCTTTTCCAAACGATGGCAACAAATTCATCGGGTGTTGGGTGAACCGCAACAGCCCATTCTGAAATACGGCCTGGAATTCGAACTGTTTTGTCAGATGCATTTGCCAGCACGACTGGCAATTCTGCGCCATTTTTAGTCCACCCATTTATTGAAGGGTGCTGCGCATTGGGAGGCAACTTATTGTCTAACAGCGTTAGCGGGGCAGCTATTCTGCTTATTGTTGGGGCAGTAGAAGTGGAATTCGATTTTTGGTGAGGGGGAATCGCCATCACTTTTATCCACTGCTGTAGAAAAGTTCCATTCAGTTCATATTTTTTAGCAACGGCATCGAGGTTTGCTTTGGGGTCGTTCGCAAGTTCCCAGACCGCGGTAAGATATCTTGCGCTGTTGGCAAAGGCACTTGCGTATTCGACTTCAAACGCTGGAGCGAAGGTGGCGTAATCGCGTAGCAGAAGTGGCGCTTTGCCCTTTGCTTCAAAACGCGGGCGATCCCAGATTATAGAACCTGGGCTTACAGTTTCTCGAGCTGCCAAATGCACCACCACTTCAGATTGCCCAGCAACCGGCTTGATTCCTAGTCGAATTGGAATTGATTTAACTACCGGTGGATCAAATGCGTATTGGCGAGAAAGGGTTTCTTCGTATTCCTTTCCAGTAGCAGTAGTAGCCCCCCAACCGGTGGTGCGGATGTAGTTGCCCACGCTTGAAGTTTTCCACAAGGCGGTTTGCCAAGCGGTTATATCTGCCACAAGGAAGGGAACATCTTTTTCGGTTGCGACACGCCACTTCGCCCGAATATCATCAAGCGGTTGCGAAGGTGTTTTATCGTTAAGTGTGCGCCATAATATTCCAAGATACTTTGCATTCAGATTTAAATTCTTTGCAATTTCTTCACCCTTGCTATTGGTGAGTTCTTCTCGATGACGAACGGTTGCGAGCAAATACGGTTGCAAAGGTAGGCTGCCATTACTTGGAACAAAGGCATTGTAGAAGCCTCGTAATTTTGCAGTTCCTTCATCTGTCCAGTCACGGCGATTCTTCGATGCTGAAAAACGGAAACCCTCGGGGAGTAAGACTGCGTGATCTGCAATATCTTTTGCAGCGGTAAGGTACTTCGTAAATAGCGCAGGAGAAATATCGGTGAGAGATTCTGCAGCGTTGGTGAAGCCTTCGCCAGCGGCGCCATCTGCTGGGAATTCTCGAGTTGGTTTCAAATCTATGCTGGTAAGGCTGCGAATCGTTGCATCATATTCTGCATTACTAAGTCGGCGCAAAGGTACAAAGCCGGGATCGCCCGATCTCGATTTTGCTTCGGAATCAAGCAGGGTGCGCACCCACGCAAGAATTGCCTTGCGCTCTTCGACATTAGGCTGTGGTTTATTTTTGGGGGGCATTTCCCCTGTTTCGATTTGTTCAATCATATGTTGCCAAGGCTTTAAGTCTTTTCGAATTGCTGTTAAGGAATCGAACCGCTCTAAATCAAGCTCGCCTTTTTGAGTTTTAGTAGAGTGGCATTCGAGGCAATATTTTTTAAGAGTTGGTTTAATCTTGGTAGTATAATCTTCTAGAGCAGGGTTGGGCGGAGTCTGACCTACCAACGCTACCGCATTGAACCAGATAAATACGGTCAACAAAGGCAGTAGAAACTTCCAAGATAAATATCTTTTACGACCAAGGATCACAATAACCTCATTTCGTTTTGCTCGAATCTTGAAACTTTTAGAAGAAACATCATAATAGCGCTGCTATCGGGGTGCCAGTACAAAGCGGAAAAGGACGGCCTAGCGGGTCGTGCAATTCAGTAGATAATGGCAATCCCAAAAGATGGTAAAATGTTGTAAGGATGTCTTCGGGGCGAACCCTGCCTTCACGAGGATAAGCACCAAGCGAATCAGATGATCCAAAAACTCTTCCACCTTGAATGCCTCCACCAGCCAGCATAACACTGTAGCAATGAGGCCAATGGTCGCGACCCCCGTTTGCTTGCGAATTTAGCTTGGGAGTTCTGCCAAACTCCCCCATCCAAGCCACGATTGTTGTATCAAGCAAGCCACGATCTTTTAGATCATCTAGTAAGGCCGACAAGGCATAATCTGATTCTGGGAGGTGTTTTAAAAGTGGCTTCGCTAGGTCGCCGTGGGTATCCCATTTTCCGTTTGTGTTTTCTGTTGTATCTGCAACAAGAACGAGTCTAACCCCAGCCTCTACAAGTCGGCGTGCGGTTAAAGCGCTTTGCCCAAGCTTATTTCTGCCATAGCGATCTTGCAGTTTAGTGTCTTCCTTACCGATATCGAAAGCCTGCATACTGATTGCAGAGCGCAGTAGGTTGTATGCCTTAGTGTAACTGGTACTCATATCTTGCAAGGCAGCAATATTTTCATTACGCTTGGCGTGGTAGTCAAGTTGTGAAAGTAAGTCGCGCCGAGTTTCTAAGCGCTCTGGCCCAACATTTTCAGGAGGTGTTGTACCTACTACGCTAAAGCCACCTGATTTAGGATCTTGTGTTACGACAAGTGGATCGAAAGCAGTTCCTAAAAAGCCAGCGTTCTGGCCCGGCGAAAAAGCTCCGTTGTCTATCATAGGTAATGGTAACTGTACATAAGATGGCATCCCCTCTGGCGATGGACGAATCCTTGCCAGCACAGAACCTAGCGTGGGGTTATCTAAACGCGATGCTTTTGTCAGTTCTTGATTGATGATTCGTGGGGGGTAGCCTGTCAGTACTAAGTGGGTTGCGGGGTTGTGGGTGCCTATGGAATGAGAAACAGCACGGAGAACCGAAAAACGATTAGACATCCCTGCTAACTTAGGGAGATACTCGCCCATTCGTAACCCAACCGTTTGTGTAGCGGTAGACCCAAAAATGCTGCGAACTTCTTGTGGCGCAGTTGGTTTCGGATCAAAGGTGTCGTGCTGCGAAGGACCGCCCCAAGGCATCACCAGAATGATTGATTTCGCAGTCTTGGTTTTAACCTTGGTTTCAGCACGCAGTAACTGGGGCAACGAAAGGCCTATCGTCCCTAATCCGCCTGCAACTAGGGCCTGGCGCCGAGTGAAACTGAGGTTGTCACAGCCAAGAATCATTCCTTGTTCCTAGTTCCTAGTTTTATAATTAGTTGTTAGAAACTCTCGAAACATTAGTCAGTTAATCATATCTTTAGGCGTGTTTATTACTCTACAAAATATAACACTTCTTTTTCTATGGAGCAAGTCAAAAGGGTTTTCTTTAAAATCAAATTACAGATACAAGCATCACTTTGTATAATGGCACTTCCATAGTCACCTTGGCCATAAATTTCGACAAATCGTTAGCGATAAGGAATAATTCAAACGAGGCTAGCCTCGCATTTTTTTACAACAAAGTTATTGATGTGGCGAGACCTCTTACTACAGTTAGTAAACGCCCTTTCAAAGTTTTAAAACAAAGCTTAAAACAATTCTAGGATTGGCTCTCCTAGGCTGACAGGTTTAGTAAACCCATCACGGCCAAGCCGCATACTAAGTGGTATGTTCATAGAATGAAAGATGGTGGCGCCAAGGTTTTGCACGGTAACTGGGCGGTCCTTGACATACGCACCGATGCGATCGGTTTCGCCATAAACAGCCCCACCTCGAATGCCTCCCCCCGCAAGTATTGCAGACCAGCAAGAGGGCCAGTGCTGTCTGCCGGGGTTTGTGTTTGGTTGGTTGATGCGAGGGGTACGGCCAAATTCTCCCATAACTACAACTAGGGTTCGTTCTAGCATTCCACGCTCGCGTAAGTCGATAAGAAGTGCAGAAAGCCCTTCATCTAGGCAAGGCAGACAATGGCCCATACCATAAGAGCCGTTGCCAAAAGCGTTACCCATGCCCATTTCGCTGCCGTGCATATCCCAACTAGAAGCAGGTGGCCCACCACCCGCTTGGCCAGCAGCAGGACCAGTCCAACCATTGACGGTAACGAAGTTAACGCCCGCCTCGACAAGTCGGCGTGCCAGCAACAAGTTTTGCCCTAGCGGATGCATTCCATAGCGAGTGCGAAGCTTATCGGGTTCGTGGTGCATTTCAAATGCGGTTTTGCTTCCTTGGCCACTAGCAAGCTCTAATGCTCTACCATGAATAGTATCCCAATCACGAGTTCCAGTTTCGTTATTGATTGACTTAAGTATGTTGATTCGCTCTTGCAAACGAGGGATATCTTTAACGGGTTGAAGTTCATCAGGTGCGCTAAAGGTGGGCATTGCAGGGTGGTTATTGGCAGCGCCAACGAAAAGGGGAGCGTGCTGAGTTCCAAGAAATCCGCCCGAGCCGATGTTAGGAGCACAGAATACAGGGTCGCCTACGCAACGGATTAGCCATACATTGTTGGCAATGTTTTTTTCTGTCGGCCTGACCCGCGAAACGATCGACCCCAGATAAGGCGCATCTTTTGGCGCCCCGACCTCACCACTTAGTAAATGGTGCATCGCATCAAAGTGATTGCTGATGTTACCTACATGAGTCATCGATCGAATTAGGCAAAAATGCTGGGCCAAGGCTGGAAGCCTAGTATGTAGTTCGCTAATACGCATCCCAGGAACCGTGGTGGCAATGGGTTTATACGGCCCGCGGATTTCATCGGGCGCGCTAGGCTTCATATCCCAAGTATCGATATGGCTTGGCCCGCCGCAAAGCAAAACAAATATACAAGAAGTTTCTGCTGCCCCTTTACCTAAGCCGCGATTAGCATCGACGCTGGCGACTACTGTACCTGGAAGGCTGCTTGCTATGGCCCCGATGCCACCTGCTTGCAGCAGACGACGACGCGTGATTAAATTGTTGTGATGTACATTGCTCATAAAGTTCTCGAAAAAAATCTATTAGAAACAATAAAAAGCCGCAAAGCTCGAACGATCCATTCCCAAAGTCAAAGGTTCTCATTTATTAAAATGAGGTTGGTTTCATCTTATTCATAAAGCAATCCTATCACCTATAGAACCCCTTTTATTTAAGATGGACTGTCTCCTTTTATTTTCAAAGCTCTAGTGGAATCATTAAAACAATTCTTCAAGTGGCTTGCCAGGCATAAAGTATTGCGGGCGACGGTCTGGCCCATAAATCGGAACTCCTTCATCCCAGCCGTGCGCATGATACATAGTTGCAATGAAGCGTGAAATATGAATTGGGGAATTCTTAGGCTCGCCCCCTAGGCTATCGGTAGAGCCAAGCACACGGCCGCCACGAATCCCGCCGCCTGCAAGAACCGTACTGAAAACATTGCCCCAGTGATCACGCCCAGCCCCACCATTGATCTTGGGTGTGCGCCCAAATTCGCCGGTCCATCCTACCAATGTTTCGTCTAGCATCCCGCGTTCATCTAAATCTTCGAGTAGTGCTGCAAATGCCCTGTCAACGGTTGGCATAAGTAGGTTCTTCATTTTTGTGAAGTGTTTGCTATGGGTGTCGAAGTTAGCTTCGGAATTGAATTTGGTGGGCGGATCTGGGTACCAAGTCACGGTGATGTGACCTACCCCCGCTTCAACTAATCGTCTTGCGATTAGGCAACTTCTGCCAAATCGAGTGTTGCCATAGCGTGCGATTGTTTCTGGTTTTTCGTTTTTAAGCAGGAACGCTTCCCAAGCTGAGGTTGAATTGAGAACGCTGAGAGCCCGTTCACGATGAATGTTGAAGGAATCAACGGGTGGCCCTGAAATGCTTTTTTGCCCTATTTCAACATCCTGCAATAAAGAAGATCTAGATCGTAATCGTTCTTCACCAACATCGGGGTGAGGCTTGAAGGTGGGGGGAAGTTCGCCTGGGATCCAAGATTCATCGATGAGCATAAGAGGGTCGAAGCGTTCGCCTAAATCGCCTGCGTGTTGGCCAGCCCACATAAAAGTATTTTGGTCACCAATTCTTGCAGGAAGTTGAACCGCTCCTGGCAATCCATTTCGATCGCCTCGAAGTTGTCTAACAACCCCGCCAACGCAAGGTGGATCGATGCGAGATGGCGAAGGTTCGCTACCTGTGCGTGCCCGAGGCAATGCAACTTTACCGGTCATGCTCCAATGAGTTGCAGGGCCGTGCCCATTTTCTTTATGAAAGGTGCTTCGCAAGATGGCATAACGATGTGCCTGCTTGGCCATATTTGGCATCAGTTCAGATATTTGAATTCCGGGTACTGAAGTATCGATAGCACCAAATTCACCACGCACCGTAGATGGGGCATTTGGCTTGGGGTCGAAGGTTTCGTGTTGTGAAGGGCCGCCCGTCATAAAAAGAAGGATGCTGCTTTTGGCACGAGGTCCGCGAGTTGCAATGGGGGCAGCTTGTACGGGGTTGCAAACCTGATTACTTGCAAAAATATTTGTACCTAAACCAGCACCTAAGATACGCATCCAGTCGCGACGAGAATATTTAATCCGCTCTTCAATTGCATTCCAGATTAAATTTTGTTCGTGCATAGAGTTTTATTCTTCTATGGGCAAGGTAGGATCGTTTGCTTTCGTATTATCGGCTATTAAGCGGGTCGGGGGGAACTAAAAACTTAAAAAAGTAGTAACCATTCAAAAGTACACCTATTATTATGGCCGAATGGTTTGATGAAATCTACAGCAAACTTAGGAAAACAAGGTGCTTCTATAAAGCATAATGGCCCCAGTCTTTTTATTACAATTGTTATTGCAATTGCTATTTTAAGAGGAGAAACTATGGGGATTGAATAAATTTTCCTTGACGGGATTTTTCTCATCGTCATACTTAGGCTAATAAATTAATTCTGTAATCATTACGCCCTTTTTCGCAACTCGTCGTTGCTGGAGATAGTTAGCGCAGGGCGCAATGTTGACCAAGATAGCTTGCCCAAACGAATACCTGCTATCCCGCTAAGTCACACCTGAGATCATAATGAATTTACGATATTGCTTATTGCTTGCCGTGCTTTTCTTGGTTGGATGCACAAAAAGCTCCACGCCACAGCCAGCCGGAACACAAACTCCGCTTGCTTCGACCTTCATTGGGGCAGAACCGACAGATGGAACCCAATCGTTCGGGGACTTCTCGTTCTCAATTCCACGCGGATGGTACATCGTTATGCCGGATCGTGACAAAACAAAGGCAATGGTTTTGCTTGGTGGGAGCAACTGGCAGAATGCGAAGGCAATGATCAAGATTGATGTTGGTTCGCCTGCGGCACCAACTGCGAGACAACTTGCTGAGGGCTTCGTAAAAAGCGCAGGTGGCAGCGTTTCGGCGGACGCATTGGATTTCGATGGCACGCCCGGCGTTAGCGCATCAACATCGAGCAATGAGCTGACGAAACCGCAAAACATGATTATCGTTTATCGTGATGGTAAGGCGTAGTTGCTAATGGCTGGTGCAACTGCAGGCGTTGACATCGTTGACGCTGTGTCACATATTCAAAAATCTTGGAAATGGACACATCCAAATGCGGGATAACAAAAAAATGCATGCGAGTTGCGGATCGAGCGTTTCCTAATAGTGAGTTCACGGGCCGCAACTGCGTGATGTTGGTCATTCGACAAAGAAGGGAGCATGTGATGCGCAAGGGGTTCGTGCGGCTGGGGGTCGAGAGCTTGGAGCGGCGGGATAACCCAAGCGGTGGGTGGAGCTTCTGGGACGACACATACATTGGGGCGGTCTTTTCCGGCAGGGCACAGGGAACAGTCAATCTGGTCAACGGTGTGCAGGATGCAGCCGTCGGTGTTGCAAACTTACCGGGAGTGATCTACAACAATACCGCTGGCAACCTCGGTGGCGGCACGATTGGGTACATCCCGTCGCCTGACTGGAGTCGGGATCTGATCTATGTCGGCGAGCCGACCCATGGCCTGAGCAAGTTTCTCGGTGGCAACGGCATAATTATCTTGGCCACTTTGGGTGCCGGGTCGGCTGGCACGGTGGGGGCTGCCGGGGAGGCCGCCGCTGCTGGGACCGAAGTTGCCGGCATGGTTGCTGTCGCCAGCGAGGGGGTCGGGGCAGTCCAGACCGCCACCATCGTTCGCACGATCGGTCGCGGTGAAATGGTGGCCGATCTGATCCAAGAGGTAGCTGGCCTGACTTACAATGCCGGCGGTGCGGAGCATGCCATTATTACCTTGCAGACTGGCGAACGATTGATCGTCCAGGGTGGCCAAGCTGGCATTAGCTTAGAGATGTTCAGCGACACGCTCCGCCGTATTATCCTTCACACCCACCCGACAACAACTGGTCCATCAGCCACAGACATCGTCATGCTTGAACAACTCGGGCAGAAGAGTTCGTGGATATACGAGTTGTTCGGTGGCGGGCTTACCAAGTTTGCGAGGTAGGAAAAATGGCGATAATTATTCTCGGCAAGACTAAGTGCATGCTGTGTGGGCGGGCCATTGCTTCTTCCGCAGGTACTTTTGCGTTTCCCGCCTTTCTCAAAGCGGGTCATAAGCTGGCGCGATTCAACGATGCGGCCTTTCATGAGGACTGTCTTAATGCGTCGGAGAATGCCCTGGAGGCCCAGAAACTGCTCCGCCGTTACCAAGAGATATGGCAATCCCGTCCACAGAATCTGTCCTTCGATCAGGCTGAAGCGTGGGGCCGCGAGGCGTTTAAGGAATTGGAAACTTGACCCGGGGCCGAGGCAGTGCTGGTTGCCCGATCCCGGTTGGACCAGTCCTATGAACCACGGATTGTGCAGGTGAAACCGACCCCGTGA
>JBDNHI010000110.1:0-10380 GCA_041694635.1 Gemmataceae bacterium
CCGTCTTGGTAGGTGCCCCGACTTAGAGGGGATTAAAACTACTTCTTTGCCCAGTCGGGCACACAGCAGGAGGTCTTGGTAGGTGCCCCGACTTAGAGGGGATTAAAACAACTGTTCACACTCTGTCTCGTCATGGAACATTGCGGTCTTGGTAGGTGCCCCGACTTAGAGGGGATTAAAACGCTTCAAACTTAATAAGCCCATCTGCCTGCAGATTTAGTCTTGGTAGGTGCCCCGACTTAGAGGGGATTAAAACGGTTGGGAAGAGATTTGAGGACATATCCCCTCCACGGTGGGTGGTCTTGGTAGGTGCCCCGACTTAGAGGGGATTAAAACCATGTTCTTTAGTTGGTAGCCAGAACTTTATATCGTCTTGGTAGGTGCCCCGACTTAGAGGGGATTAAAACTTCCCAAGTTGCTGCTCCAGAATTTATTGGGATTGTCTTGGTAGGTGCCCCGACTTAGAGGGGATTAAAACTTCTAAAGCTCCGGAGATCCTTAACTTGGGCATGGATGTCTTGGTAGGTGTCCCGACTTAGAGGGTAAAGTAAAAAGGAAACCTACCAAACGATGTTCGGTAGGTTTCCTTAGGGTGAATAAATCTTAAATTAAACTTTGGTTGACTCTCTAGCAAGTTGTACTTTTTTTGCCTCTACTAACCATTTATAGCGGTAATGAAGCCAGATCCAAAACAATCCAATCCCGCCAAAAACTGCGCCAGCAACCAAGAAGAAGTCTCTTGAAATCCTAGCTAAAGTTTCTGGTAAAGCTTTTTTAACACCCTCACCTGCATTTTCTAAACCATCCCCTAAACCACCTCCGACTTTATCCAGACCTTTGCCGGCACCGACTGCGACAATAATAGTTCCGCCTGCTACACCCGTTGCAAGAATTACTTTGGCTGGAATTTTATTTAGAAAACTTGTTCCTTCTTTGGTGTAAGTTTCGAGGAGCAATTTTCTGGTTGCAGGGGTATCAGCGCGTTCTGCGCAATTCAAAAGCACCGGTAAATCAGAAGCAGGTGCATTTTTTGAAATCAATCGCGCGCCATCATCTCCAAACGCTTCCACAAATCTACCAGCAAGCCCGGGTGCCTTCACTTCTAGCTCTAAGATTTCAGGACCCACTTTTTTTGCAAGGGGTAGAAGGGTTTGGGTATTCAGCGCTAATAGGCGCCTTGCACCGGGTGAAGCTTCCATTGCGATTGCTATTACATCATCGCCATAGCGGCTTGCTGCTTCTAAAAGTTCAATTCCCCCTTCAGTAATAAGGGTCATCGTTCTTGCTTTCCCATATTTTAGAGAATACTTTTTTACAGCAACTTCGAACGATTCAAGAGCAGTTTTAGAAAGAGCTTTTCCTCCAAATTTCACGCTAATGGATTCAAGGAATTCTTTCAAAGCGATTCGAGTTAGTGGCTCTGCAAAAGAAGTATTTAAAGAAACCAAGGCGATCAAAGAAGCCAAAACCAAACAGAGTAAATTTTTCATCAGAATCTCCTTTTTAACGAAGGTAAGATAAAACAGTAAGTGGTAAATTAATTAAAGGCCTGGGTTCAGATATTTGTTTCTGATACGATCCTGAATTGATTCATGTGATTTTAAAAGATTACTTGCGATATCATGCATTTGTTTTTTCTGGCTAATGGATAATTCTGTACTGAAATTTGTCATCGAAGTTTGAATTTCTTTTTCAAATTCAGCTTTGGTAGACCAGACATCATAGGCAGTCCATATAAGGCCAACAACAGCAAGGGCATCGCCTATTGGTAATGGGCCATCGGCAGCAGCAATAACCACGGAACCTACAGCGACAGCAATGGGCCTTGCAAATAATTTACCAATTGTTGTTACAACATTTTTAATAAGAGTTTTAAAAATCTGAGCCTGTACTACAAATAAAATGTCTAGTGGTACTGCAATGGTAAGAATTCCCCCGGTTAAACCTAGTTGCCTTAAAGCGTTATTAAAATCTTCTTCCGATTGAATATTTACAAACTTTAAGTTGTTGAATTTATCATTAGGGTTGAAATGCTGACATAGATCGGTAGCAAAGCTTACGCCATTCTCCATTAAATCTTGTTTGAATTTTTCTACTGCAACATCAAGCTCTTTATTAATCCTTGCAAAAATCGGATTATATGCTTTTTCAATTTGGGTATTAAAATACTTTGTTGTTTCTGATTCGCTTGAAGATTTAACTTTATCGTAAGCCATAAGGTAGATCAGATACGAGCAAGAATTGAAAGTTGAAATCTCACCACCGAACTTTTTAGTGGTCATTCCAAGACGAGCTTCAGAATCAGTAATGATTTGGCTAACTCGATTTTCAAAAAACTTTAAGGCCCGATCATTTTTGTCTTTTACAGATTTATCAATGTTAGCAGGAATCTGAATTGGGGCTGGCAAAGCAGGGGTAGGTGCAACAACGGCGGTTTCAGGTTTTGTTACTATCAGCTTCACAGGAATTCTAAGATATTCTTTAGCAACTAAAGCCCCAACACAGAGAACAACGCTGAATACAATCCACACAGGCGCGCCTTTGTATAGGCAATTAGTTTTGCCCTTATTGTTTAAGGTTGCAGATTCATTTATTTTCGATTCATTTATAATAGTCATAGTGACACCTCTTTCTAAGTTTTATCAGCCCAAAGTGGACAGGTTTTAATTGTTATTCGTAACAATGGCTTAAATATTGTTATAAAAGTCATAATCTTTTGAATTAATATTGAATGACCAAGTTATAATGATCGATTAAGCGGAGTTTAAATTTGCAGATTATTTGCTAGGCAAAGTAAGTGGAGATAATTAGAACAGGTTTTTTGTAAGTTCCTAATTTGTTTCTAGCTGAAAAAACCTTGTTTTTGGTAGAATTTAAAATTATTTTAAAAATACTCTGTTTTCTGGGAAATATTTTGGGTTATATTACGACTAATACCTGTAGAACCAATTTATATAGAAGGAGGGCATCATGATTACATTACAAAAAGTATGGAAAACAATGATGCTCTTGCATTCCAGCTTTAAAAAATAAGTCTTATTCTAAAAGCATCTCTTAAGCCGTATTACTTAATGAATACGCATAACAAACTTGGTTTATTTAAAGTTACCAGTTTTACACTGCATTTGACTTACTAAGTCTGGTCTACATTTAGATCAAAATCTTGCAAAATTGTACAAATACTTGTTTTACCTATTTTTAAAAAGGGGATTACTATGGAGAAATTTAATGAATTGGTTTGCCAATACTACAGTGCTGTTGATGGAAAACAAAAAAAAGTTGCAGAAGATCTCTTGAAAGAAATTTTGGATAGCTTGGCAAAGGATTTGCGAATTTTGAAAGTTCTTAGTGGTTTGGAGGAGTACGATCGTGATGTAATTATATCAGAGTTGAACTATGTTTTTTGGAAAAATGGACTTATTCCACAAAAACGCTGGGACATAAATAAAGGTGCTCAATTTATTACTTGGATGGTTCGTGTAGCTAAAAATAAAGTTGTTGATATGAAACGAGCAAAAAGTAGCTATAAGAAAATTAGGGGGAATACTGAAATTGATCCTGAGTCTCTAGGGGAAAATAAAAGGATAAAAGTTGCATGTTCTAATTGGCTTGATGAGAAAAGGGAGGAACTGAAAAAAAGGTTAATTAGGCTTAATCCGAATCAGAGACAAACCATAACTCTCAGGATGAAAGGGTACAAAGGGATTGAGATCGCAAAGATTGTTGACAGGAAACCCCCAATAGTATCAAGAGAGATGAAGACCGCTATCAAGCTCCTCGGGATTTCTCCTGATGAGCTTGGTTCTTTTATAGGGTATGGTTATTCAATTAACTAATGAGAAAATCTTGTTTTAGATTATAAAGCCATCATCTTACCAGTAGTAGTTTTGAAACTACAAAAGAATACAAATTCGCTGCTTTAATAACATTTCAAAATTATCTGACCATTGCCAAGCGCCAATTCCTGAGTCAGGCAAATGTACCTCCGCAGGTTCCGATTCTAAATCAGAAACAAGGCTCCAAAAACAATGTTCGTTAGCTGCAGGCAAGTAGATATCTTGGCTAGTTATATTTTGAGTTTGAAAGTTGATTTTGAAATTTTTGCAACAATTTTGAATCCAAGCAATCTCCCAACAATATTTTCTAGGGTCTAATTTTGAAGCATATTGAACTAGATTTTTAAAAGCATCTTCTGATTGTTCATTCGCTAAAAAATGTGCAACCTTCATACGGAACTGAATGTACGGATTAGAACAAGAACGATTTTTTTCAGTTGCCTCTGCAATAAGTTCTTTTTTGTTAGATTGTGCGCCCAAAAGTGCCAATCCCGAATAGGCATAATGCATCGGGCTTTCTTTAGATAAGGTGTAAGAAGCGATTCGGTACATATATTCTGCAGCTAAACTAGTTTCATTTCCCATATAGCTAACGCTGTAAGCTTGCATACAAATTGCATAAACTCGTTGTGGGTGCCCAGGTGGGAGAATTGCATAATCAAAAGAGAAGCATTCATAAGCTTTTTGAAAATAACCACCACGCATAAACGCACATCCGCGTAACCATAGGGCGCTTGCCATTTTAAAAGAAATTTCGTGATGTCGGGCAATGGCCATTCCTAACGAGGCCCATCTTACAGAAGAAGCAAGGTAGCCTAAATGCAAAAAACATTTAGCAACACCTAGGCAGGCATCAATACAAATTAGTAAATCATTATTGTTCACATCCCGATGGTGAAGGAGTAAAGCTTGTTTAAAATCGCCTTTTCGAATACTACTAACCGCATTGTTTTGATTTGAAAACGGAGATGAGTCAAGGTTTTGAGCCACAGAAAAAGTATTCGTTAAATCGTTTTCAGATTGTGAAAAGAAAGAGTGCTGGGCAGGGGAATGCCCAAACTCTTTTAAAAAGTATCTAGCAATGTGATTATCTTGATTATTTGCAGTCTTATCTTTTTTCATGTTAGGGTGCCTTTCTTCCCATACCAATTTGAGGGGGTATTGAATAGGCTTGTTCAATTACTCGTAGAGAAGAAAATTGATCCCACGCTTCGAAGGATGAAATGCCTTTTGTCACATCGGTAACTAATCTGCCAATTCTGCCCGCAAGGGATAAATCCCATTGTTCCTCACAAGAGAAAATAATTTTATTATCTTTAGAAATCGAATGTCGATTGGCTTCCCAGTTGCTCTTACCCTTGATGTGGATAGATTCAGATTTTTTACCTATACGGTTGACCCATATTTTTACCCAAGTCTTGCCGCACCTTCCTATGATTTGTGCAGCAGTTTCAAGTTCTCCTTCAAAGGTAGGCCTGATATTCCCTGCTTCATCTTCAATCCAAAGGCAACAAGAAACAGTTTCGACCGAATAGCCCAAAAAGAAATGAGCAAGATCAATAGCGTGAGTCCCCAAATCTAGAAGGGCTCCACCACCAGATTTTGCTTTGCTGTTTCGCCAATTCTTTTGTGTTGCAGATTTGCCTAATTCTATCGACATTGAAAATGTCGAAATAGTTTCCTTTGCAATAAGTTCTTTTAAATAAACATAGGTTGGGTGATCTCGTCTTTGAGTTCCTACTACTAAAGGGACAGGATTTTTTCCTAATGCCGAAATTAGGGTTTGTAATTCGATAAGTGTACTTGCCAGCGGTTTCTCGTGAAACATAGCAAGCCCATTTTTCATACAAACCTCTCTGCATTCTTCATAACAAAAATGAGGAAGCGCCATCATCACTGCATTTGCTTTAACACCAGAATCAAGAATTTCAGTTAATGATTCTGCTGTTTGAAATCCTTTTTGATTCCAGTAAGTTCTGGTTTCAATGCTTGGGTCGCAAACACCTACAAGTTTTGCTAGAGAAGAAAATTTTTCGACACACTCGGCTAGTTCCCCACCTCGACCATTTGGATTTGCCCCTACTAGAATAAGTTTAATTGGTTCTTTAACTAGTGGTAAAAACCAATGTTCTTCAATTCCTTCTGCTCGTTTTGCTTTTCGGGCTTTCTGAAACAACCAGCCTTTTTTTTGGATCATTCCTCGCATAGATGACCAATTCGAACTTGTTACTGTTGTTAACTCAGGAATTTTTTGAATTCGCGCATCATTTTCAATGGCTTCTACAATTTTTCTTCCAATGCCTTTTCCTCGATGTTTTTCAAAAACAGCTAGCCTTCTTATATGCCACAAATCTTTGTTTTCACGAACCAAAGCACTTCCGACAACTTCCCCAGAAATTATTGCTAACCAACCGGTAGTTCTGCCTAATCGTTCCAGCGAAGGAAATTCATTAAACGAAGCCATTAATGGTGGAAGTAGCCGTGGGTCCATTGCTTCCGTTTTTACTATTTGTTCCATTGCTTCAACTGCTCTCTATTTCCCCATACTTTTTCAAATGCTAACATAGTCTGTTCTAAAGCTTTTTCATCCCTTTTCCCAGTGAATGTTGGCAGGCTTAATAGCCCATTTAAATAACTTTCCGCATTAGGATATTTATTGTTAGAATTGTCCTGTTTTTTGTAGCCCCTAATCGAAAAATTTTCTGAATTAAAAAGAGCTAATTTATGCAGCGAGGGGGAAGCTGGTATGCTGACTTCAATTCCTTCTGCATTTAAAGCTGCAACAATTGTTTCTCTTGAAATACCAAGTTCTGTAAAATCAATCCAAGGCTTGTAGCCGTACCAAGCACCCATACTTGTTGTTGTATCTCGAATCACCGGGGGGCGAATTCCTTTTAATTGCCCTATAAATAGACTCAGTTTTTTTAGGGATTGGCTTCTTTCTTTAATCCAGGTATCCACATGATTTATCAATTGATCGTAAACCAGTACGGCTGCAAGCGGGTGACCTCTTAGTTTTAAACCCCAACCTGTGCGACCTATTGGCTTAAACAAATTGTTAGCTACGCAATTTTCTGATCTTTTTAAATTATGCCCTAGTAAAACAACTTGATCGTGGATTTCGTCAGAATCCGTTAACAAAACTCCGCCTTCCCCACCCGATACGATTTTTTCTCCTTGAAGACTTGCGCACGCTATATCTCCCCAACTTCCTACTGGTTTTCCCATATAATTTGAAAACTGTGCGTGGCTGCAATCTTCAATCCACGCTATCTTCTTTTCTTGGCATATTTTCTGAATTGCCGCTTGTTCGACTGGATGGCCCCACATTGCATTTGTCACTAGGCACTTTGTTTTCGATGTAATATTTTTAGTTATCGCCTCTACAGAGATATTCCCCGTATCCGCTTCTACATCAACCAGCACGATTTGTGCACCAAAATGAAGGGCAGGCGTTGCGGTCGCGTGATAAGTAATCGTGGGGCAAATAATTTCATCGCTTGGTTCTATCTTCAATGCAAAAAATGCACTATATAAGCACATTGTTCCAGAAGAGCAATAAATTGCATGCTTTCTTGTAAACCGCCTCTTTAACTCTTCTTCGACTTGCTTTATTATTCCTGATTGATCCTGTATCGATAGGGGTTTGCCTTCGTCAATATAATTTTTCACCAAATCACCCATGCCAGCATAGCGGGGTGGCCAACTCCACCTCGTTCTTGATTTCTCAGGAACAATCGGATCTCCACCCAGCAAAGCAAGTTTCTTTACATTCATTTTTCTCCTATTTTGCTTTATCCCATTATTTGTTTGTCTTTAATACGGTTAATTATAATAATTAATATTGTTCATAGCTTTAAAATTTAAAGGAAGTCTTTTGTGTCACCAAAAAATCACTTCGAATTAGTTATCAAGCAAAGCAAACATTTTGAAGGTCTGTTGAAAACCCATTTCGGAGCAACAGGCCAAGGCCTTCATCAATTGGTTTCCAGCATTAAAACGGCACTGCCTAAAGACCTTGTTAAGGACTTGCGTAAAATTGCTACCATTCGAAATAAATTAATTCACGACCAAGATTATGATTCAATTGATGAATCCGCTTTTAATCAGGCTTGTGCTTCTGCAGATCAAAAACTTCAAAAACTTACTAATACTGCCTCAAGCGGATTTTCTAGTAACATAATTGGGATTGTGATTGCTGTTGTCATCCTTCTAATTGTAATTATAAGTATACCGCCTTGGGTTTATCTGATTGGTGGGATTGTGTTAGTCTTGCTTGTTGTTAAACGATTTGGTTGAAAAACCGCAGAGTTAGAAAAAAAGCAAAAATTTAATTCTATTCCCTAATCGATTTTCGACCCTGCCATTAATCTTAGTTTTCAAAACCATAAAGTTGTAACTAATTGCTATGAATCTAAAAAGACTTTAATTGAAGTATAAATAAAAAGAAGGATGGCATTTTGGTGCCATCCTTTTTTCTGTTTTAATTTACCTTTTACCAACCTACCCAAGATCCAAGCCATTTACCGGTTGCAGTAACCCCATCCCCAATAGTAGATCCTGTGCTATGAATTAGACTTACCGCGCCTGCTGCAGTTTCGCCTAAGGCCTTTTCTCCAACTAAAGCTCCTGCAATGCCGCAACTAACCCCACCAACAAAGGTGCCTACCGGACCAAAAGTGGAGCCATAAGCTGCCCCATAGCCTGCACAAACTATTCCGCCTCCCAAGCTTCCACCTCCGCCAGCAATATTTTTAGCGTGTGCTATTTCTCTTTGTTGCTCGGATATCTGGCCTTCACTATATTGCCTTTCGGTATCTACACCATTATTTACCCGAACATATCCTTCATAGGCTACCCCTGCTACCCCCACAACTTTTAAAGCACCCCTTCCAATTTTTACACTAGTAGGAATCTTATTGGGGTTTTCAGAAGGATTACCACTTTTCCCAGCGTTAGGAACTTCCGGGGCTTTGCTTGCTTTACTCGGTTTAGCAGATGGTGAACTTTTTACTAGCGGTATGGTTGTTTGAGCTTTGGCTGTATGATAAAGGTTCTCCGTAACTTCCCTCGCTACTTTTGAGCAAAATTCTTTAGTAGGAAGTGGTGCACCGCACGGACTTTTTTGCAACAACCTTCCAGAATTTAACGCATCATCAAGCTGCTTCATTTTATCGGACAAAGGCAGAGATCTAGCTTGTACTTTTTTTTGTGCCAGTTCATCTTTTAAACTTTTTAAAGTTTCTTCAGTTGTAACCAATTTCATATTTGCGTACTTGGGGTCATCTAATGCTTCAAGCATTTGTGTATGCCCTAGTTTACACTGGTATTCTGCGATTACCTTTCCAGCCTTATCAATTTCAAATAAATCTGCTGCGGAATGAGTATGGCCTAAATATTTGGTGGGCAAGATTCTGGTCTGTAAAGAGGTTGCACCAGCCCTTCTATTAAAAGTATCGCTGAAGGTTGCTTCTAATGCATAACCTGCTCGGGAATTTGAACTTGAAGCCCAATAACTTTCAAAGGTGGCGTGGTTGATTAATGCTTCTTTACTTACTTTGCCCATAACTATTTCAACCATTTCTTTCAGGGTGGGCAGCACGGCGGGCCACTCTTTTAAACCCACACCAATTTCACCAACACTTTCTATTACTTGGGGTGCTGAAACAGCGATATTTGTATGAACCAAAAAAGTATAGCTAACAACCAACAAAAGAATCAAAGATTTAGTCATAGTAAAAACTCCTTTATTAGATAGATGAAAAATTAGGGACAACATCGTGGTGCCAAACGAACAGGCCATTCTCGGAACAATTGGAAAAATGGTTTTCATAGTAAACCTCCTGATAATAAGAAAAATTTGTTTTAAACCTACAATTGATACGGCAGGCAATTTAAATAATTGTTGTAAATCTGGATAAATTTAAAATTGAGTTAAGGCATTGGTTGAGAAAGAGCAGTTGTTTACCCCAAATCAGATTTAATAGATCGAATTTATCAGATGTGCAATCGGTGCATTTATGCAACGGAGATAGTGGGAACGGGATCGTGGACAGATCCCGAACCTGGGGATGTAATAATGTAAAAAATCCCCGACCCCTGTCGGAAAATCCGACAAAACCATAAGTAGTTGGAATATAAGGACTTATGGTTTTGGGGTATAGGGGGGTCGGGGATTCATATAAAGCTATACAGAATAAAGGCTTAGATATTCTTTCAGAGGTTGCGTAAGTCGGGAGGGGGGTGGGGAGGGGGTGGGGTCGGGGATTTTGCCTGTTTTGACCCTTGTACAGTAAGGACTTAAGTTGTATGCTGTCTGGATAGGTGCCCCGACTTAGAGGGGATTAAAACATTGAGTTTTTTGGGATTTTATCGAATCTCAATCTGTCTGGATAGGTGCCCCGACTTAGAGGGGATTAAAACCACCGACTTATACGGTGGGGATGACCCCCACGCTGCAGTCTGGATAGGTGCCCCGACTTAGAGGGGATTAAAACTTGTCATGGTTATACCCCCAACAGTAACGCATGCGTAGTCTGGATAG
>JBDNHI010000111.1:0-7047 GCA_041694635.1 Gemmataceae bacterium
GGAGGGAGGTCTTACTTAAAGTATGGAAGGAAACCTTCATCAAAAACTCTCTTATCTTAATTTACACTTTTACCTATTAAGAAATGATGAGTTTAATTAATATTTTAGTCAAAACTTTATTTTTATTCGATAGATGTTGAGAAGACTTTTAGTAATTAGCCGTTACTTGTTTAAAATAAAGGCTTTACGGCATAATTTAAAATAGCTTATGATAAGGATTGTAAGTAAATTAATAAGCCTTTTTATGCCAAAGGACTGTATTTATGAAGGTTAAAATGTTAAACCGCAGAGACTTTTTTATCAGTTCTGTAGCTTTAAGCTTTGCGCAACTTGCTAGTGTTCAATTTGCCTATGGGGCGACGAGTTCCTTCCCGTTTTACGCTATGGATACAGGCTTACGAGGCCCGGATGTTTCCACTTTAGAACAGAAAATTGCCCTTCTTGCCAAGTTAGGGTTTTCAGGCATAGGATGGACTTGGAACCCCGCGGAAGCAACTTCTCTACTTAAGTTACTTGACCAACATAAACTACAGCTTTGGGCAGTCTATCTTGCCCCTTCTTTTGATGAAGAACCCAATAAAGCCTTATTAGAATTCTTGCCATCGTTAAAAGGCAGGCCAACCCGTATCGAACTTGCGTTACGGAGCAAAAAATACAAATCTTCTGACCCCGAGGGAGATGCCCCCGCCCTGCAATACACTATGGCTTATGTGGAAAAGGTTAAAGAATCTGGCCCGTTGATTTCTTTTTATCCTCACAAATCTTTCTGGATGGAAAAGGTGGAAGATGGTTTACGCCTAGCTGCCAAGGCAAACCTTGCCAATCTGGGTACCCATTTTAACTTGGTGCATTGGCGTTGGCAGAAAGGCTCAGACGAAAAGAAAATCCTTCAAATAGGTAAAAAATATATTTTCTGCATCACCATAAATGGTATGAAAGATGACTCGATCGTTTCGCTCGAAAGTGGTAATTATGATGTGGCAGGCTTTCTTGAATCCGTGAAAGCATCCGGTTGGATTGGCCCCATCGGATTACAATCTTATAGCGTGCAAGGTAACTCCGCAGACCATTTGGGTCGTTCTTTTAAAAAATGGCAGGAAGTTACTCGCAACTGGTGAATTTAAAAAGGTGATTTATGAGTGACATTGAATTGACTGAACAGAAATTTGATCTCGGCCTTAGCTTTCATCAACAAGGTAATGCGGATCAAGCTGAAATTATTTACAGGGAAGTTTTAAACAGCGATCCAAAACATAAACACGCTTGGTCTAACCTAGGCTCAATTCATTCTAAAAAAAATAAACTCGAAGAAGCCATCAACTGCTACCGTAAAGCATTGGAAATCGATCCCCAGTTTGGTGAATGTTGGTTTAATCTGGGAAATGCACTTCGTAAAGGTATGAATGCTCCAGGGGCGGAATCTGCTTTTCTTCAAGCTTTAAAATTTAATAATACATTGTATGGCGCAGCTATTGGCCTAGGGCAATCTCTATCTGAACAAGGAAAATTTCCTCAAGCTGTTGACATTTTCAAGCAAATCATCGCTCAGAAAAATGATGACCCCGACCTTTTTTCCCATCTTGGAAATGCTCTTAGAATGCAAGGCCTCAAAGAGCAAGCCTTAGCTGCTTATCAAACAATGCTAGCGTTAAAGCCTAACGACCCACGAACCCTGCATCAATATGGCCTTGTTATGATGGATCTTGGTAGGCTTGAAGAAGCCCATAGTAGATTCAAAACCGCATTAAGCTTAAAGCCTGACTATGCCGAGGCTCATAATTCGATCAGTATTGTGTTACAAATGCTGAAGCAAGATGACAACGCCTTGGCACATAATTTAGAGGCAGTGAAACTTAATCCAAACTTTACCGAGGCTTGGAACAATTTAGGTAATCTCTATGGGCTTTCCGGAAAATCTAAAGAAGCAATTGAAGCATTTAGGAAATCGATTGAGTTACAACCCAGAGCCGCAGCATTCCATAGTAACTTGCTGTTAAACCTTCATTATGTAATAGATATGAAAGTGGAAGAGATTTATGGGGAGCATAAAACTTGGGGTAATGTACATCTGCAGAATTATCCACAACCTGAGCCGTTTCAAAATAATAAGGATCCTATTCGTAAACTAAAATTAGGAATTGTCTCGCCTGATTTCCGCCTGCATACTGTCAATGCTTTTCTCGAACCTTTTCTTGATAATTTAAATCGAAAGAGCTTTGAGGTTTTTGCCTATAGTTCGGTACTTCGCCAAGATGAAGTAACAGAAAAATTCAAGCAAAAAGTGGATCATTTTAAAGACATAAGGCCAATGCCCGATTTGCAAGCTTCCGCATTGATTCGAGAAGATAAAATCGATGTTCTAATAGACCTTGCGGGTCATACTGCTGGATGTCGATTACCAATATTTGCATTAAAATCTGCGCCTGTTCAGATAGCTCAATTTGGTTATCCTAACACCACGGGGGTGCCTAACTTTGGCTATCGAATTACCGACCAATTTGCAGACCCTAAAGGAATAAGCGAAAAGAATTACACCGAAGAACTAGTTAGACTTACAGGAATGGCGTGGTGTTATCAAACGCCTGTTGGTGTTCCTGAGCCACCGAAGCGAACCGCCAAGCCTGGAGCTATTATTTTTGGTTCACTAAACAATATGGCAAAACATAATACGAAAGTATTAGCACTATGGGCTAAGTTGTTAAGCGCGGTGCCTGGTTCCAAACTTCGATTACTTTCAGGCCCGGGTCAAGAATCTGCCAAGATGGTTAGGTTTGCATTACAAACCGCTGGAGTAAATCCAGATCGCGCAGAATTACTTTCTCGAATGGATAAAAACGAATACTTTGCAGCACTTGGGGAAATCGATATTGCGCTTGATCCGTTTCCCTATAACGGCGGAGTAACTTCCTGCGATACCTTGTGGATGGGTACACCTCTACTCACCCTAGCAGGGGATTCGTATGTATCTCGCCAAGGTATAGCAATTCTCAGCAATGTAGGAATGGAAGATTGGATCGCAAAAACCCCTGAAGAATATATAGAGAAAGCAAAGAAATCTGCTGCAGAAATTGCAAGGCTAAGTCTATTAAGAGGCAAACTGCGAGATACACTTAAAAAATCTGCTATCTGCGATTGGACTTCCTACAGTAAAAAATGGGAAGAAGCGGTACGCAACCTCTGGAAAAATTACTGCCTCGGGAAATAAGCTAAGCCTATAACTGAGGCTTATTTGGTTGAAGGAGAATCTGCGGTAAGTTTTGGTAAAGGTGGAAACTCGTCTTTGAAATCCTTAAGCACTTTATGCATTAACGGAATTACCACTGAACCAGCTAAGGGAACCAAGGTTGTTCCCTTAGCTGGTCCTTGATCTTGAAGTTTAAATGCTGGATGATACTCAGCGAATTCCCTTAATTGATCAGCATTAGCCCATTTGGGGGCAGGTTGCAAGCGCTGGATTAGCACTTGGCCATAACTGCCACTTAAAATTACCGCAGCATTCTTATCAGCACTTTCTAATAATCCATAACCCAAAACATTGTAACCCGGGGGCACTGTCGGGGGGGCTAGCATTTGCCCCGTGGTAAGATCCCAAAAATAAACTGCTCCATCTGTACCAGAAACAACTGCAATATTATCTTTTTTGTAAACCTGAATTTCAAGAATACTACTATTTTGAAGCATTGCTTCATTAATGGGCAAGCCATTGTTTATGTCCCAAGCTCGTACCGTGTTATCTTCGCCACCCGTTAGCAGTAGGCTAGTTTTAGTGTACTCTGATTCCTCAAATAGAATATGAGTAATGGAAGATGCGTGTTGAGGATCTATAGGATCATTCCAAATAGGTTGAATTCCCGAGGGTGAAATGCGCCATAATCTAAGGAACATATCTTCGCCCCCAGAGGCGATTTTTTTTCCATCTGGAGAAAACTTTAAGCTGGCGATAGTGCCATTATGGCAAGCATTGCTTTCTTTGTTTTTGTAAAGAGGGAGTTTGGGCCTTGAGGTATTTTCAAACAAACTTAAGAGGTGGATATTTCCATTAAAATCACCAAATGCGAATTGACTATCATCCTGAGAAAAAACGAAAACACTTGCTTTATCAAATCCTTCAATATTAATTTTATCTCCTTGCAGCGTATACAACGATCGATCTTTTCGCCTCCCTTCTAGTTTTTTTTCAAGGACAAAATATTTCCCTAAAGGTGATCCAACTAAGATCGAATTCGTGCTATCTTCAATCAGTTTTTTTGAAATCAAGGTAAGTGCCTTCGTTTCAGAATCATAGAAATTCACAGATCCATCGACTCCTAGGATAGCCAACCCCTTTGGCCCCATCGGAGTAATAGAAACAGCATTTTCGTGAATAATATTTAAAGATTTTTTAAATGCAGATGAATCAAAAAATAAATACCTACTTTTTACATTACTTAAAGCTTGAGAAAATAATTCGGTCGAAGCAGCACTAACTTTGGTACCACTGCGGCAATAGAAGAATCCCGGTTGATCGCCAATAAATTGATCAAGCTTTTGATCTAAGGAAAATGAAATGCGGTTTTTAGGCAACATATCCCATAGCACACTGGTATTATCATCCCCCCCTACTACTAATAATGGTGCTCGAGGATGAGGTGCAATAAAACGCAGCGTTGCATTATAAACAAGGTTACTGCTTGCAGGCCTACCCGACTGCTCGTAAGAGATACGAATCGTATTATCATCAGAACCTGTAATAAGCCATTTGGGGTTAGGTGAAAAGGCAAGGCAGGTAACATTTCCATCGTGCCGAATCTGGTACTTGTATTTTTTAGCAACCAAATCCCAGACAACAGCTTTATTATCATTTCCGCCTGTTGCAAGTAAAGTAGAATCTGGATTAAAAGCTAGGCAAAGAATTGATTCTGTTTGTGAAAAATTCATCATTGGATCGGGATCTGCCGAACCTTGATTCCAAACCTGAATAGAACCTTTATTGTTTGCAACTGCAAGGAATTTGCTGTTCGGGCTAATTGCCATACAGGTAATCCCTGTTTGGACCTTTTGTAATTTTTGGATATTTACCTGAGGTAAAACTTGTGTTGGAATTCGTACGATTTCTTGTTCCGAGCGAACGACAATTTCCGACCCATCGGAGTTAATCAAGATTTGGCTAACTCCAAGTACCCCTGTATCCACCACCATTTTAGCTTCCAACTTGTCGTCTACGAGGCCTCTAGAATCCAAATAAAGGATGGAACTTTTATCTAAGGTATAGGCAAGAATGTTATTCTTAGAATCACTCGCAATAGTTTTAACGCCTGCTTGCACTAATTTTAATTGGTTAGTTGAAGAATCGGGTTTATTCTTCCAGTACCAGATCCAAAGATTATTTTCATCATCGAGTATAAGTACACGCTCATCATTGATAAAAAATGCGCAACGAATAGAAGCATTATTTTGATTGATAAGTTTAATTTCAGCAACAGTGGTAGGTTTTTCTGTTGTTGTGGGAAAAATCTCGGGGTCGTGGATACGAATCGATTTATCTTCGCCATAACTTAGATACAATTTTCCCGAGGGAGACCATTCGGACCCTTGGACGCCTTGGTCGTGAACGACATAGGATCGAATCCAGATGAAATTATCCATCAGAGCCCCGATGCGAGTAAGATCGGCTTTATGCGGATTTTTTTTGTCGAGCGAACCTGCAAACCAGATAAGTGCCTTGGTAATATCGTTGGCGCGCAATCGTTCGAATCCTAAATTTACCTGTAATCCTGCCAATTTTTGTCTGTCATTTTCAGACTTGGCATAAGCCAAATAGATGCCTAAGCTAATGGCAATTGCAACAAAACAAAAGCTCGCTGCCAAAGCAGGGTTACGATAACACCACTTTGCTGTAACTTCATACCAAGGAGCAGGCCTTGCTTTGATCGGTTTGTTTTCTAAGTAAGCTCGTAAGTCTGCGGAGAGTTCCGCTGCGGTTTCATAGCGCTTGGCAGGTTGCTTGTTCAAACATTTTAAACAAATAGTTTCAAGGTCTTTTGCAATGTTGGAATTTAATGCAGAAGGCCGAACTGGTTCTTTAAAACTTACTAATCGAAGAGTTTCAATCACGGTGGCCCCCATAAAGGGTGGCCGTCCTACCAGCATTTCATAAAGAATAACGCCCATAGCATAAACATCGGAAGCAGGGCCAATTTTTCCTAGTGCAGGGTTTGCCTGCTCAGGCGCCATATAACTAGGTGTACCTACAACCCCTTGAGTTTTTCCCTGCCCTTGTTCTTCATCAAATTTTTTAGCCAAGCCAAAATCGGTGACCTTTAAGACAGTTTTATTTAAGTGAAAAGAAGTGATTATAAGATCTTCTTTAGGAGGTTTTTGTGCCCCCTGTATAAGAATATTTGCGGGTTTGATGTCACGATGTACAATCCCGCTTCTGTGGGCAACATCCATCGCATCTGCAAGCGTTGCAATGAATTTAGCGGCTTCTTTTGGTTGTACCAACCGCCCCGATAATAAGTCTTCTAAACTTACGCCGTTCACCAGTTCCATTACAAAGTAAGGGATGTCATCAAATTCGTTGATGTCATAAACTTGAATAATGTTGTTGTGCTGTAGCATTCCAAGAGCAGAGGCTTCTTTGCGCAATCTGGATTTTAGATCTGCAGATAATTTTCCTGAATTTAAAAGCGTCTTGATCGCCACAGATCTAGATAAAGTGGTTTGGGTAGCTCGGTAGACAATGCCCATTCCACCCCTACCGATTTCTCCGTGAATGGTGTAACCTGGAATAGAGGGTAGCGAATCCTTATCTTTTAAATCTGGCCCCAAGGGCGTTTTAGATTTGTCCACAGAGGGATTATACAAGACGGTCATCTGATTAGCGGGGTCAACCGCATTAGATTCGATTATCAATGTTTTTTGATTAGCTTCATCATTGGGTTGGGGAGGAAATGGCTTAACTGAATCATCAGCACTTCTGGTAAGAGAGCTAGAAATTGCACTTTTAAAAGCATCTATTAAACTAGGAAATTCAGCGCAAGCTTCTTCGGGCGAGATAGTTTGCCC
>JBDNHI010000112.1:0-41513 GCA_041694635.1 Gemmataceae bacterium
AAAATGTACTGATAGAAGTGTTATCCCACCGAGATTTTAATATGTCAGCTTCCCGTAGATCATTCCTTGTGGCTTCAACTACAGGAATTGCAGGATTTGGTTTGGGCGTTCCGGTTGCAGGCGCACCGGTTAAACCTGTTGTCCCAAGCAAAGGCAAAGCAAAGTCTACCATCCTCTTTTTTCTCTCAGGCGGCGCTTCTCATATCGACACTTGGGATATGAAACCCAATGCACCAGAGGAATACCGAGGGTTGTTTAAGCAAACTGCCACCGCTGCACCAGGCGTTCCCCTTTGCGAACATCTTCCTATGCTTGCCAAGCAGGCTAAGCACCTAGCTATTATTCAAGGTGTTAAGGGTACGGTTAACACGAACGATCACCATGCGGGCTATTATTATAATTTAACAGGCCATGTTCCGGATCAAAGTTTTCTTTCGTTGGGAAACAATCGAACGCCTATGCCTGATGACTGGCCTTTTATGGGAAGTGTTGTCAGTGCGAAGCGCCCGCCCCATCGTTATTTACCAAGTTTGGTGACCCTACCCGAGAAGCCAAGCACCGCGCCTTACACTAGGCCTGGGCAGTTTGCTGCAAAGTTAGGGATTGAGTACGACCCACTTTATGTGATGGGCACTTTTGACAAACCCCTTATTTTCAATGCGCCTTCCATCAGCTTAGATGCTAGCCTTAATCCTAAGCGGCTGACCGATAGGCAGGCGATCTTACAAAAATTAGATGATGCAAAACGCCTTTTGGAACATTCGAGTAAAACAAAAACTTGGTCGAAGCTTCAAGATAAAGCAATGTCTTTGCTTCTTTCTGCCCAAGCTACGAAGGCGTTTGATGTTGCTGAAGAACCGGTTGCAGTTCGGGAACGCTATGGCAATAACACGAATGCTATGTCCCTTTTACTTGCTCGTAGGTTGGTTGAAGCTGGCGTTCCATTCATTACAGTTTTTTGGTTAGGTGAAGAACGGCTTAACAAAAAATGTAAAAGTGGCGGTGGTTGGGATACGCACGGCAACAACTTTAATTGCCTGAAGGAAGATTTATTACCTTCTTTCGATCGTTCTTTTTCTGCCCTTATTGAAGATCTTTTACAGCGTAATCTTCTTGATTCTACTCTACTTATGGTCACTTCTGAAATGGGTAGGAAACCGAAAATCGGCGACCCACGCAGTGGCGGTATCAATGGCGCAGGCCGTGATCATTGGACTCATTGCCTTAGCGTTCTCATGGCAGGCGGGGGTATTCAAGGCGGGCAAGTTCACGGTGCTTCCGATAAGCGGGGCGAATTTCCTGAACAAAAAATCGTCACCCCTGCTGATGTTACTAAAACCGTTTATCACGCTATGGCTATTAATGACCTCGAAGCTGTGGATAAAGAAGGCCGCCCTTACAATCTTCTTGCGGATGGTAACCCTATTCTCGATTTATTTTAAACTCTCCACTTGGTTTTTTCAGGAGCGCCCTATGTCAATGATCAAAACTTTTCTCTCTCTAACAGTCTTCCTTTTTATTTTTGTCAATGGAGTTTATTCGCAGGGCGATCAGTTAACCCCTCAGCTAAAATCTGCATTTGAAAAAATCGAAAGAACTATTGTCACAAAACCAGGTTTGGTTGCGCTCGGGACTTTGGCTACCTTAAACCTTCAAGCTGGAACTTGTTTTGTTCCACCCGATTCAACCAAAGAATTTATGACTGCCTTGGGAAACACTTTTTCAAATGAAATTCTTGGCATGATCGTTGGTGGATCTAAGGAAGAATGGAATTTGGATATTATGATTGTTCTTGAGGCTTCACCATCTGGCCATATCCTAGATGCAGATGCCAACAAATTAGATGCTACTGCCATTCTTGATTCTATTCGCTCCAACACGGAAGCGGCCAATGTTGAGCGAAAAAAAATGAACCAAGGAGAATTGAAGGTTTTAGGCTGGGATGAGTCTCCTTATTATGATCAAGGTCGCCGTCTTCTTGTCTGGTCAATTAATACTATGGATTCAAATACTACTTCCATTAATTACAATCAGAATCTGCTGGGAAGGGATACTTTGCTTCGGATGGTGGCCCTTGGCAGTGTGGATAATTCTAAAATAAAACAATTTGCAAAGAACTCTGCTTCTAATATTTCCTACAATCCGGGTAAGCGTTACGAGGACTATCAACCGGGCATTGATAAAGTTGCGGAATATGGCTTGGCTGCATTAATTGCAGGAATTGCAGCTAAGAAACTTGGTTTTTTAGCACTTCTGCTGGCGTTTATTATCAAAGGATGGAAAATCATCCTTGTAGTCGTATTTTTTTTTGGTGGCACAATTTATAAACTATTTGGTTTTTCTAAAGCACCTGCCCCACCTGAAGATGAGACGGTAAATCCCCAATAAATTCTTATCACCCGTTTTTTTAAAGATTTCCCTATGATGAGCAATTGCATAATTACTGTTTCTTTTTTCCTTGGCATCATTGGCCAAGCCGACTATTCCAAACTTCAAACCATCAAGCCCACTCAGTTTGCAATCGCTCCGGGTTACTCGGAAGGGCCGACTTGGAAAAATGGCGAACTCTTCTTTTGTAGTGGCGCACTTCTAAAAGTTAATAAAGAAGGTAAAGTCGAGAAATTCATCGATATCAACCCTGCAGGAACTATCCTCACCGCTGATAATCATCTTCTCATTTGCGATAATAAACATAAGGCCATCCTTGATTATGCTCCCGATGGCTCGCTAAATGTCCTTGCTGATTCCTTCGAAAATAAACCCCTCAATAGCCTTAACGACCTTACACTCGATGCTAAGGGAAATATTTATTGGACCGACCCATCTGGTTCGTCTTTGCAAAAACCCGTAGGCAATATCTTTCGTATGAACCCCAAGGGCGAGATATCTAAAATAGCTACAGGTTTGGCTTTCCCTAACGGTCTTGATATCGATCCGCAAAGTAAGTTTCTTTATCTCATTGAATCACAATCGAAAAAAATCTTACGCTACTCTTTACCCGAAGAGGGCAAACCTTTTCCTGTACCGGAACTCTTTTACGACCTTGGTGGCAGTGGGGGCGATGGTTGTGCGTTCGACAATGCAGGAAATCTGTGGGTTGCAGACTTTCAACGGCCTGAAACTAAACAAGGCCGCATCCTTATCATCTCCCCCGATAAAAAAGTTCTTGGGCATATTAATATCCCTGCTCAGGTGGTTAGTAATATCGCCTTTGGTGGCTCTAACCATGATGAAATCTTTTGCTCCACCGGAACGCCCAATGGAATCTTTCATGCCAAGGTTGGAATTCAAGGGTTCAAGGGTCATCCAGGGGTTAGTTATAAAAGCCTTCGTAAGATTGCCATTGCGCCCGATTCTTCTGCTTCGCCGATTTACCCGCGCAAATTCGGACTTCCAGGCGGCATTGGCATCACCCGAGGTTGGTACATTTGGAAATCGTTTAACCCAAATACTTTGGAAGCAACTGTCACCCGTGAATCATCTGATGAACTTATTAAGACTAAAGTATTGCCTTGGGTTACTACTTACAGGCATTTAGTTTATGGGGCAGATCCAAAAGATTTATTAGAAGGTGAACGAGTCAATCTTTTTTTTAATCCGGATGAAAACCATCCAAGGGGATACTTAGTTCACTATCAGGATGAAGTTTGCCAGATGAAGGGGCATAATCACATTTGGGAAGTTGTAGAAGATTCAAGTGAAGGCAAAAGTTTTAAGGCCCGAGTGGTTGCAAGTAACAAACCTTTAGATGAAAACATTCATACTTTTATGGTTAGCCCAGATTGTAAGAAATGGCAGATAGGTAAAATGGTGCCTAACTTATCTTTAAAAAAAGGTGATCAGTTTTATCTCACTTGGTGCCTAAGGGATAAACAAAGAGTTGTTATGCAGTTGATAGATGAATCAAGCCTAGGGGAAATTAAATCTCGCCAGCAAGTGGTGGTTGATGAACGGATAAGTAAAGAAGGATTAGCAGGGTATGTAGATTCGGTGGTTGGGAAAAAAGTAGGATTTACAATTTATGCAACTTATTGGGCGCAAGCAAATCAATTAAAATCTGGTCAGTTGTATCAGATTCTTGTGCCCCAAGTAAAAAGCAGTTCCACTATGCAAGGGATAGTTTTAAAAGTGATAATGCAAAAAAACCGAGGCACTTATGGCTCGGGATTTAATGAGGTTATTTTAGAAACGACTCAAGATGCTGATATTGTGCTTCTAGGAAAACTTGAAAACATTCAAAATATTCATCTGCTTCCTGTTGTGAAATAATAGGAATGGTTCAAGGTTTTAAGGTCGCCAAAAGAAAAATTCCTACTTCCGGTCGGTGGCTTTTATCAGTTTTGGCTTAGGTAGTTTTTGCCAAGCTTCGACTTCAGATTTTAAAACCTCGATCCCTTTTTCTAATTGTTTATCTTTCCCTAAGGGCAATTCCCCAGGCTCAGGCCAAACGATAATGTGTGGCATTGCGCCGTGTAATTCCATATCTTCGCCATCGTTAATTCCATACCAACCACGGGAGGGCATACGAAGTGTGCCTAGATCCATAATCGTAGTTGCACCGGTGCTTATGACCCCACCCGCGGTAGGAACGCCTACAAGTTTCCCTCTTTTTAGGGCTAAAATTGCGTGGGAAAAAATCTCTGCATTCGAAAAACTATTCTGATTGCAAAGCACAACAATTGGCTTATTCCAAGTTGCATAAACTTTTCGGTCTTGTGGGTACCCTTGCATTCCGCCTCTTGGAACAGCGATTGCGTGAACGGGTTGGGTTAACGCGGTGAGCAAATGATCAGCGGTGCTGCCTCCGCCATTTTCCCTTACATCAATCACTAGGCCATCTTTTCCAGCAGCCTGTGAATAAAGTTCTTCTTCAAATTTGAAGAAGCTTGGCATATCCATCGCACTGATATGAAGGTAGCCAAATTTTGCGTTACTAAGTTTTTCAACTAAGGTTTGGTTATCATTGAGCCATTTTTGATAAAGCATACTTTTTGCGTTAAGGAAACTGGTAGGCAGGATGGTGACTTCGCGAGTTTTGCCATCGGTTGCTAAAACAGTAAGTTTGAAATCTTTTTCAGGAGTTGAATTAAGAATTAGGGAAGGATCCATTTTTGGAGAAAGGTCGGTGCCATCAATTTTTAAAATAACCTCGCCCGGGTTCAGTTTAGATTTGGCTCGTTGAGCAGGGCCATCGGGTAAAATATCGCGAATTTTCCACCCAGGGCCAGCAAAATCTTCGACAAACCTAACGCCCAAATGACGGGTTGATTCAACCCAGCCTCGACTGGGGTTTTCGATCAACCGAGAAATTAGAGTAGAAGGCGCTGGGGTAAACCCAAGATGAGAGCCATTAATTTCCCCCAGCATTAATTGAACAACTGTGGTGAAAGTTTCAATATCGATTGCTTGAGCAGCGAGGGGTCGATACTTTTCTCTAACCTTATTCCAGTCAGATTTGCCAAGTTTTTCGTCATAAAAATGATCGCGCATTGCTGCCCAAGCATGATCGAACCCCACGCCATATCGCTCCGAAATATTCACCTTCTGATTTGCTTGGAATCGATAACCAGAAGGATCGGGGTTGGTATCTGCGGGTGTATTGTTTGAACTTCGCCTAACGAGGCCACCTAAAATAGTTGCAGTTGCAGGGGTAGCGGTTGGTGGTGTAGTCCCACCAGGGGAAAAGCTTGCAGGTAATCCACCCGAGAGCCAAACGACATTGCCATTTTTTAGCCAGCGTGCTTGAGTACCTGTGCGAGAAGAAATTTGCTTTGGGGTTGAAATTCCTTCAATGGGGAAGTCGTAAGCATAGGTAGCTCGGTCGCCTTTTACTGTGCCTGTGAATGCAAGTCGCTTGCTATCGTGAGACCAGAAAAGTTCTGTTTCCAAGGAATCGGGAAGGCTCAATCTGCGAATCCGCTTATGCAAATTATTCCAATCAATAGTAACGGTAATAGGATCATCTTTTTTGTCTTTGACCAGAGGAACTTTTTTATCATTATCATCAGGGACCTTGGCATCAGATTTAGACTTAGGCCTAGCTTTTTCAACCTTTTCGATAGCTTTTTTTAGCTTTCGTTCACGGGAAAAAACTTCATCATCTTCTTGGTTAAGGTAGACATAATAAATATCGATTTCTTCACCACCGCTGCGCTTGCCAGAAAATGCAATCATCTTGCCATCTGGAGACCAAACAGGATTGCTTTCGTTATCGGGGTGCCTTGAAAGGTTATAGGCAGGGCGTGAAAGATCGATTGGAAGAATCCAGATATCACGATTGAAGTCGTTATCGTATTGCGAAAAGACGAGCCATTTAGAATCGGGGGACCAGTCATAACCAGCTTGGTTCCAAGAGGGGACGATTTTTTTGGGATTAGTGCCCGAGATATCACTGATGTAGAGGTCGCCACGCAGCCTACTATAAGCGATACTTTTTCCATCGGGGCTAATGGTGAGGTCATTTTTTTGTTCGTGGTCGTGAGTGATTTGTTCTAGGTTAAATTTATCATTGAGCCACCAAAGTTTGGTTTTATCATTTCGGGAAGCTTTAAAAATATCAGCCGAATGCCCACCATCTTTGATGAAAAGAATGGAGTTGCCATCGTTGCTCCAGAGGGGATCCTTTTCTTCTTCGGGTGTGGCAGTGATTTGTTTTGGTTCTTTGAGTTCGGTATCCATAACCCAAAGGTCTCCGCCAGCGATAAAAGCAATTTCTAAACCATCGGAGGAGAAAGAGACCTGAGTAGCGGAAGAGAGAACCTTGCGTTCTTCTTTTAGAGGTTGAAAATCGGTGCTGATAAAAAGTGATATTTTTTGAGGGGCTTCGTTCCGACCAAGTTTAAGGGAATATAAATCTGCAAGGGAACGAAAGACAAGCGTGGAACCATCTTTGGAAAGAGCGGGCATAACCACATGATCTTCGGTAAAGTTGGTAATCTTTCTATCGTTGCCGGTGGCGATATCATATTCGCGTAAGTTGAAGAGTCCATCTTGGGCACCGGTGTAAAAAAAGCCTTTTCCATCGGGCTTCCAGATGGGAGATCTGCATCCTTTTTCGTGGCGAAGGATGGCATAATATTTTTTAGTTTCAGAATCGTACATCCAAATTTGAGCAGATTGAGAACCAGAATAATTCTTTCTCCACCAAGCGGGTCCTTCCCTGACAAAAAGAACTTTTTTCCCATCGGGTGATAAAGAACCCTCAGAACCATAATCATCAAAAATTAAATGATCCGATTTTCGTTCTTCTAAAGAAAGCATAAAGAATCTTTCCCCGTGCTTCCAAAAATGATCGCGTGATGAGCTAACAAGAAGTTGCTTACCATCAGAATGCCAACCATTGAGTGCATAACCAGCAGTATGATGAGAGATTTGTTTAGGATTATCACCTAGGAGGGGCATAGTAAAAACTTGGTTCGAACCTTCGCGGTCAGAGATGAAAGCAAGGGATTTACCATCGGGAGAAAAGCGTGCAGATTTATCTCGAGTTGGGTTTCTAGTTAATGGTTTGCAGATTCCTCCATTGATGGAAGCGATCCAGATGTCGCCATTCCAATCGAAAGTGATTTGCGATCCATCGGGTGAAATATCTGGGCTGGAGACAAAATTAATCGGGTAATTAGCCCAAGTGTTGTTTGTAAAAGTAAAGTTCGCACAAGAAAAAGAAAGAAGTAACACAAGGATTGTTCGCATGGAAAGTAGCCCTTAATGAACATAGGGTCTGAATGAAGTAATAGATAATTATAAGGGTATAGAAGTTTGAGTGTGAGAAAATTCGAGTCATCTGGTAAAATGTGATTCTTCCAACGATTGTAAAATCGATCCTTTCAGGAAACTGTGTTATGAAGCCAAACTTTAGTTTTCTTACCGAGCACGATCGACTTACTCGCAGATACTTTGTAAATCTTGGTCTGGTTGGATGTTTGGCTTCGCAGTTTCAAAGTGAGGTTCTTGCAGCGGCAGACGAGAAGCCCAAACCGCGAGTGAAACCAGATAAAGCAGGTGCAAGGCCAGACCCCTACTTTACCAGCAATTCTGATTTTCGCGATGTCTCTCGGGGTAGTCCCTTGCCACATACTTTAAGTGAAGAAAAAAAACAGGCCGCAGGGATGACTCGAGAAACTTGGAAGCTTGAAGTTATTTCAGATCCAGATCATCCTGCAAAAATTGGGAAACCCCTTACCAAAGCTGATAACACCGCACTAGATTTTAATACGCTTTTGAAACTTGGAGAAAAGCACGCGGTCAGGTTTCCTAAGGTGATGACTTGTTTGAATATTGGTTGTCCGCTGGGAATGGGTTTATGGGAAGGTGTGCCTTTACGAGAAGTTTTTTGGCTGACCCAACCTAAAGAAAATATTCGTCGAGTCTTCTTCTATGGGTTTCATAACAATGATCCTAAACAGATTTTCCGTAGCTCGCTTCCCCTTGGCCGTGTTTTAGAAGATCCGTACGATCTTCCCCCTGTAATTCTTTGTTATAAACTCAATGGCGAATGGCTTGATTCTGAACGAGGTGGTCCAGTGCGAATAGTTGTTCCCGAAGCATATGGTTTTAAATCGATCAAATGGCTTAGTCATCTGGTGTTTACAAATCTTTTTTATGCGAATGATACTTATGGCGAACAAAATAATGATGTTGATAGTTCATTAAAAACTTTCTCTGCAACCCTTTCGATTCCTGCAACCGTAAAAGCGGGGGAAGCAATTCCTGTTTCGGGTTATGCCCAAGTGGGAATATCTGGATTATCAAAAGTGCAGGTATCGGTGGAATCTAACAGCGTAGCAAAGCCAATGAATGATCCAAATTTTCTACAATCAGCTTGGATGGATGCAAAAATATTGGAAGCTCCGAAAAAGTGGGATAGTTTAAAAGATGGAAAAATACCAAGCAACACTCACGGCTTTGATGAAAAGGGCGTACCTAAAGTTTGGCCAATGCGATTAACCAATGCACATTGGGCTGCGGTTTTGCCACCCCTCAAGCCAGGCCAATATACTTTTCATAGCAGGACGATCGATGAAAAAGGAAATGCTCAACCCTTACCCCGGCCTTTTAGAAAATCAGGCCATGCTACGATAGAATCTATTTTTATCACTGTGAAGGAATGAAATCAGTAAACATTATTCATACTGGATGTTATCTAGGTAGAAGATGATAGGTTGACCTGAACTGGCAACGGTCCAGTTAAAACCAATTTTAATTCTAGTGAGGTTTTCGTTGGGTTTTAGATCATCTAACTTGATGATATATTTTTCCCAATCGCGGGTTAATTTGATTTTTCCTAGCGAACGCTTGGCGGTATCGAAGTAGCGTTTTTCCTTTCCTATGAGTCCAAAGCCAAAAGAGACTTCTTCGCCGCCTTTTTCACCTCGTGCGAAGAAAACAAGTTGTTTAGCCCCAGTAAGATTGAACCCGCCTTTTTTATCACCCCAATCTTGTTCTGGATTTTGCCAAGCAACGCCACCCCAACCATTGGCGCTTGAAAATTCACAACGCATACAGGTCTTTCCCGATTGGGGCTTCTCTAAAAAATCAGGATCTAACTTGATCGATTTTGCATCTCCCATCCAACCCGATGGAATAAAGGAGTTGGTAGAATTTTGATCTGAATAAATCACGAGGGGTAACTTTGTGGGTTTTCCTAAAACGGTTTTTAACGGGCCACTAACTCGTAGAGGAACATTTGCAATTGCAGCCCCACCTTGGTTATCTCGTATGGTTACAAAGACACGATATAACCCCCCATCCTGCGGAAGTTTTACTTCAGCACTATTCTCATTTGATTGAATAATTGTATTTGGGATACTGGTGGGAATAGCCTCGGCATCGCCTCCGGTGCCATATTCTTCTTCATCTGAAAAGATTTCCCAAGAAACTTTGATCGGATCATTTTCTGGATCCGAGGCTTTAAGAAAAATTTTTACTATAGAACCAGGTTTGTTGCTTGTGGTTTCTTGAACGGTTAATAAGGTGATTACAGGGCAGAGATTTTTTGGAGGATTACCTGTCCATAATTCGCTAAGTGAATCAACCGGGGCTAGTCTTGAGCCATCTTTTAAAAGCATAGAAAACCAAGTTGCTGTTACCTCCTGTTTTTGTCCCCACATAAAGGCATAGGAACCTAGGCAAACCCCAGTTTGTGCGGTGACTGATTTGGTGTAGGCTGTTTGGTAGGCCTCAGCTTTTGCGGTGCTGGTCAATTCTAGGAAGGCACCTGAATCATTCTTTTTGATTTCCCAGATCCCGGGCGGTCCAAATTCTGTAAGGATGTAGGGTTTATTGCCTCCAAGCTTTTTGTAGCGTTCGCCAACCGATGGGGCACCTGCATAAGAGTTGATCCCTATGATGTCAATATCGTGGCAAAGTGAATGAATGTTACGAACTTTATTTCCCCCGAGTTCTGCAATCACGGTCATAGTCGGATGCGAAGGATCTAGTGATTTAACAAGGCGAGCTAAATTATTGATTTCCGACCAAACAGCACCATTATTACCATTTGCATCTTCCATTTCATTTCCAAGCGACCAGATAAGAAGCGCAGGATGATCTTTGTACTTAAGAACCGTTTGGCGAATGATTTCTCGTTGTTTGATAAGGCTCGTCGCATCCGTCCAATCAAAGCCTTGTCTAACTTGACCAAGCCAGATCCCTGCGCTGATGGTAAGGCCAAGTTTTTGTGCTCGATCAAGTTGCTCGGTGAGATTTTCAGGGCCCCAAGTTCGTACCGAGTTTCCACCAAGCTGCGCAAGTTTTTCCCACGAAGCTTCTCCTCCAACACCTTTGATTAAGTAAGGCTTGGTACCTCGGGTCAGTTTCCACTCACTTGGTTTTCCTACAACTTTTACTTCAATAACTTCTGCAAATAGATTTGGGACTAATAAAATTATTGCAAACCAAGATGAAACTATTTGAATGAGTAAGTTCTTCATAAATTTTCTCTATTCATAAAATGTTTTTAAACTTCGTATCTATTAATTTTATTGTTTTATTGTATTACTTGGCGGTGTAATTTAAGTATTTCGGTGTCTAGTTTTGTGCTTTATTGCACAATATGTTATCGTATCATCGTAAACTTATTAATAATTTGAGGACTATTTTTATGCGATTTCAATTTCTCCTTACCCTAATTCTTGCACATTCTGTTAATCAGCTTTTTGCAGATACCCTTATTATTTCAACCCCATTGAATAATCAGGTGGTGCAGCGGTATTCTAAGGCAAAGGGCAAAATCCATATCGCTGGGAAACTAGATACCAAGCGAGATGAAGTTGGTGCAATTGAAGCAAGGTTGACCGGCCCTGGGATAAAAAGTGATTGGCAGAAAATGCTTTCTACTCCGAAGGGTGAAACCTTTCGCGGTGTTATAGAAGCCCCCGTAGGAGGTTGGTATAAACTTGAAGTTCGTGCAACTGAAAAAAATCTACCCTTCACCTCTACCTCGATTGACCAACTAGCAATAGGTGAAGTTTTTGTCATTGCAGGGCAATCTAATTCTGCAAATCACGCTGAGGAAAAGCTAAAACCTAAAACAGATAGAATCGTGGCTTTTGATGGAAAAACTTGGAAGGTTGCTAATGATCCCCAACCAGGCGCCAGCGGTGCTGGTGGAAGTTTTATACCACCGTTTGCAGATGCTATCGCTGAAAAGTTTAATGTCCCTGTCGGTATTGTTGCAACAGGCGTTGGCGCCACCAGTATAAGAGAATGGTTACCCGAAAAAACCGTCTTCCCCAACCCACCTACTATTCTTAGTAATGTCAATAAGTTAGCCAACGGCACTTGGGAAAGTAAAGGTAATATCTTTCTTACTTTTGTTTCTAAATTACTTCCACTTGGTGAAAATGGCTTTCGGGCGGTGCTTTGGCACCAAGGTGAATCGGATGCTAATCAGAGTGATACACCTCGCACTTTAAATGGGAACCTTTATCAAAAATATTTGGAACAATTGATCCGAGAATCAAATCAAGAAATTGGATGGAATGCTCCTTGGTTTGTTGCACAAGCTAGTTATCATTCCCCTGCTGATACCGGTTCGCCTGATATCCGTAAGGCTCAACAAGCACTCTGGAATAACACCATTGCAATAGAGGGGCCCGATTCTGATTCTCTTCAGGGCGACAACCGCGATGGTAAAGGTAAAGGGGTTCACTTCAGTGGAAAAGGTCAAAGAGAGCACGCTGCCCTTTGGGTTCAAAAAGTTTCTCCTTGGCTTGAGAAGCAACTTCTTACTGATTACCAAGCACCAACCGTTGGGCCTTCTAAAGGTTCATTGGTAATTGTTGGGGGCGGCGGAACTGGGAAAGATCAAGAAATCATGAAACGCTTTATGGAACTTGCTGGGGGAAATAATGCTCAGATTGTTATAATTCCTACCGCTCTTGAAGGTGAAAATTTTGGCCCTGATACTGCACCAGCCCCATATTTTCGAAAAGCCGGTGTAAAAAAAGTCTCCATCGTTCACACCCGCGATCCTAAAATTGCTGATACTAATGAATTTGTCGCAAACTTTAAAAATGCTACCGGGGTTTGGTTTGGTGGCGGCAGACAATGGCGCTTCGCTGATAGTTACCTTAATACCAAAACTCAGAAGGCACTTTTCGATTTGCTCGACCGTGGTGGCGTCATTGGAGGTAGCTCCGCAGGTGCTTCCATTCAATCTTCTTATATGGTGCGGGGCGCCCGGGAAGGAAATCAACTAATGATGGCACCGGGCTATGAAACCGGGCTTGGTTTTCTTAAAAATACTGCGATCGATCAGCATTTGATCGCTCGCAAGCGGGAGGGTGATCTGGTTAAAGTTGTTGAAATGCATCGTCATTTGCTTGGCATTGGTATAGATGAAAGCACTGCAGTTATTGTTCAAGGTAATCGGATGGAAGTAATTGGGCTTAGCAAGGTTGCGATTTATGATCCTGATCGTAAGGTTGAGGAAGGCGAGAAACCTTATTACTTTTTGAATCCGGGTGATGTATTTGATCTTAAAAATCGGGAGAAACAGCAATGATTTTAAAAGTTTAAATGCCGGAACCTTTTCCTATTTAGGCAATTGTCTCTTATTTTTTTGAGCTTATGCTCCTCTAACTTACTTAGTGCAGCAGATTCTACTTTTACCTCAAATATTCTTTTTGCAATTGCGGATGACTGGGGGTTTCACGCAAATGCTTATGGTACCAAGTGGGTTAATCCAACTGATTTTGAAAAAGAACCTTTTGATTGATTCTTTTTATCTTTCCTTGTCTAATAGTACAGCATTAGAAATGTCTGCATTTTAGACAAGGAAAGGTCAATCGCAGGTGGATGGAAATCTTATCCTTATACTTTGGTTTTTTGTAATTATTTTAATTCAAATTTGGATCTTATTTTGTTTAGTTCGTGCTTTTTTTGCCACTCCAATCTTTATTGATAACAAACAATTACCTAAAGCTCTTGTGGTGATGTCCCTTCGTGGCACCGACCCGTTTCTTTTAAATTGTTTACAGCGCCTTTGTTCTATGAACTATCCCGATTATAAAGTTCGCCTAGTGATTGACTCTCCTCAAGACTCTGCAGGTTTAATCGTTCAAGAATTTATCAATAATTTTCATCCTGATAATTTAGAAGTAATTTACTTAGAGAACCGGCTTCTTCACGCAAGTGGCAAAGTGAGTGGTATGTTGCAAGCTACTGTTGACCTTCACTCCGATTATAAAATAGTTGCGTTCTTTGATGGCGATGCTCTGGTACATCCAGATTGTTTGACCGAATTAGTTACGCCTCTTTTCAATCTGAAAGTAGGTGTTACTTCTGGGAATCGGTGGTACCAACCTGATACTTTGAGCCTTGGTGCATTTATGCGTAGTTTTTGGAATGCTTTCGCTGTTCCCATTATGAATGTTGTGGAAATTCCTTGGGGCGGTTGTATGGCAGTAAATGCCAATCTAATGCGTGATACCGAATTAAGAAATCATTTAGCAAACACTTTTGGAGAAGATTCTAGTATTTCTACTTTTCTTAGGTGCCGAGGGTTAAGGGTTAAATTTGTTCCACAAGCTACTATTATTAATCGCGAAAGTATTCAGATTCGTAGCTTTTATAATTTTTTAGTTAGGCAACTTCTTACCGTTAGACTTCACAATTCTCGATTTATGATTGTATTTTTGCATATGTTTACTTTTGGAATGACTTTAGCTCTATCTTTTTTCTTGATGCTTATTCCTTCTAATTTTCAAATCACATTGTTAGTTGGCTTTCTTGCATTAGTTTCAACTTTATTTCTGCAACCTTTACTTGGACACTTCTTGGTTCGAAGAGCTGTTTTCCCTCGAGGGGAAAAATTGAATGGTTTTTCTTTAACTTCCCTTCCTTGGATAGTTGTGGCTTTGTTTCTTCTTTGTTTCGTTAATTTGTTTGCAACGATTCATTCCTTTTTTGTACGAAAACACGCTTGGCGTGGAATCACTTATAAAATCGGTGGCCAATTCCCTGCTACTGTTCTCTTTGTCCAGCCTTGTTTAAATTCTGCTGTTACTTCCTTGCGACCAACTCCTTAATCAAGGTATGCTACCTTTAGAATTTTAAAACACTTTGAAATGAGGTTTTCAAATGAAGCGAAGAGAATGGCTTTATGTTACCGGGGCAGCGACTTTAGCAAATTGTCTGAGTGCTAATGTTAATGCAACACAAAATAAAAAACGCATCAAGATTGGCCAGATCGGCGTGGGTCATGCTCATGCGACTAAGCTTTCTGTTTACCGTGCATCACCTGATTATGAAGTGGTTGGAATTGTTGAGCCTGATGAATCATTACGAAAAATTGCCCAAACACAAGCTGTTTATAAAGACTTAAACTGGATGACCCAAGAGCAGTTATTGAACCTCAAGGATCTTGATGCAGTGCTTGTTGAAACTAGGGTTGCAGATTTGTTAAATACTGCGGAATCTTGCATTAATGCTGGCAAACATATTCATCTTGATAAACCTGCAGGCGATTCTCTTTTGCAATATAAGCACATCCTTGATAATGCAAAAAAACAAAAATTACTTACTCAGATGGGTTTTATGTATCGGTACAACCCAGCGGTTGTTCTGCTTCGGGAGTTTTTAAAAAAAGGTTGGCTAGGCGATATTTTTGAAGTTCACACCGTAATGAGCAAGGTTATTTCTGAAAATGAACGCAAACAACTCGCAAAGTTTAAAGGCGGCGTGATGTTTGAACTAGGTTGTCATGTTATTGATCTTGTTTTGGCTATCCTTGGAAAGCCTTTAAAAGTTGATGCTTTTAATCAGCACGCTTCTAACTTTAAAGATGACCTCGTTGACAATATGCTCGCAGTTTTTACTTATCCCAAAGCTATTGCCTCGGTTAAAGTTTCTGCAATGGAGGTTGAAGGGGGAAGTAGAAGGCATTTAGTTGTCTGTGGTACGGAAGGTACTTTTGAAATTGAACCCTTGGATAATCCGTCGGTTAAATTATCGTTATTGAAAGCTAGGGGAGAATATAAAAAGGGTACTCAGGAAATAAAAGTTCCCAAGTTTACGAGATATGTTGAAGATGCCAAAGATATGGCACAAATTATCCGCAAGGAAAAAGTGGCGGACTTTTCCTACGATCACGATTTCGCTGTTCAGGATACTTTAATGAAGGCCTGCAAAATTGTTTAGCAAAAATGATTACGATACTTTTTCTTATTTAAAAGTAATAGCATTTTAGCAAAAACTGTTTTATCATCATGCTTGGTTCTTCCTACCCGATTGCGGATTAATCTTTCTTTGGAAACATCTAGCATGAATAAGAAACTCTTTGCTGGCCTTCTTGCCTCTTTGTTCCTTGCATCGTTTTTGGTTCAAGGGGTGGAACCTCTTCCCGAAGACAGACGATTGGCACCTCCTAAAGATCTCAACGGCTATTTCCCCTTCACTCCGCCCCTAACTAAAGTTGAATGGGATACCCGTTCTGAATTTGTACGAACCCAGATTCTACTTTCCCAAGGCCTTTGGCCCATGCCCACCAAGACACCTCTAAAGGCTGTGATTCACGGAAAAATCGATAGGCCCGATCACACCGTCGAAAAAGTCTACTTCGAAAGTAGCCCTAGGTTCTTTGTCACCGGTAATCTCTATAAACCCAAAAATGTGAAGGGCAAAGTTCCAGGCGTATTATTCGCCCACGGCCATTGGAGAGATGCCCGACTCAGTGAAGAATCACCCGATAAAGTTCGCAACGAAATCGCAACCGGCGAAGAACGATTTGAAAAAGGTGGCGTCAGCAGATTTCAAGCAATGTGCATCCAACTTGCCCGCATGGGTTGTGTTGTTTGGCAATGGGATATGCTCAGCGATTCCGATTCCCACCAATTCTCTCGCGAAATTGTGCACACCTTCGGCAAACAACGCCCCGAAATGAACAAAACTGAAAACTGGGGTCTCTATTCCCCACAAGCGGAATCTAACTTGCAAAGTATCATGGGCCTACAAACTTGGAACGCAATTCGCTCTATGGATTTCCTTCTCAGCATTCCTGAAGTTGACCCCGAACGAACTGCTATGACCGGTGCAAGCGGTGGCGGCACCCAAACCATGCTACTTGCTGCTATCGACTCAAGGCTTAAACTTTCTTTCCCTGCAGTTATGGTCAGTACTTCAATGCAAGGCGGTTGCACCTGCGAAAATTCATCGCTCTTACGAGTCAACACAGGCAATATTGAATTTGCAGCACTTTTTGCTCCAAAACCTCAAGGCATGACCACCGCAAATGATTGGACGAAAGAAATGGCTACCAAAGGTTTTCCAGAACTTAAGAAGCTTTATTCCACCCTAGGGAAACCCGAAAATGTAATGCTGCACCGAGGTGAGTTTCACCCCCATAATTACAATTCTCTAAGTCGATCTGCTTTTTTCACTTTTTTAAACAAGCATTTTAAGCTTGGCCTTAAATCACCCGTGATTGAAAATGATTTTGATCCTCTTACCCCAGCACAACTCACCGTTTGGGATGCCCAACATCCCGAACCAAAAACAAACGGCCCCGATTTCGAACGCTATCTCTTAAAATATTTTAAAGATGATTCTGACCTGTTATTGCAACCCGCCATTGCTTCTGTTGCTGCCCTTCGTAATGGAATTGGCAAAGCAGTTGAAATCATTATTGGTAGGTCTTACGCGCAGGCTGGTGATTCCGATTGGATTCTCAGCGATAAAAAAGACAAAGGAAAGTATGTTGAAATGACCGGAGTTATTCGCAACAAAACTTACGCAGAAGAACTTCCTGTTACTTGGCTTTACCCCAAGGAATGGAAAGGCCAAGCCGTTGTTTGGCTTGATGATGCCGGCAAATCCTCACTATACAATGCAGATGGCTCCGTCAAAGCAGGTGTTCAAGAACTTTTAAACGCTGGGGCAACCGTAATGAGTGCAGACCTTTTGTTTCAAGGTGCATTCTTGAAAGATGGCAAACCCATCAAGCAAACCAGACTGGTTTCTAATCCGCGCGAGTTCGCTGGCTTCACCTATGGCTACAACCATGCTTTGTTTGCACAACGCATCCACGATGTGCTAACGCTCACCCGTTTTATTAAAACCGCAAAGATTGGTTCCCATCCCCAACCCACCATGGTTGGTGTCGCAGGGTTTGGCGAAATCGGCCCCGTTGTAATTGCTGCTCGCGCCCTCGCAGGCGATGCAATCGATCGTGCCGCAGTTGATACCAAGGGTTTTCGCTTTTCTAATCTTTTGGATTACCGCGACCCCGGTTTTCTTCCCGGTGGTTCTAAATATCTCGATCTTCCCGGGATGATGGCGCTTAACGCCCCGCATGCAATCTGGGTTGCAGGAGAAACCAAAACCCCCGCATTTGTTTCAGATATTTATACAAAAGCCGAGGCCCCAACCAAGTTCAACCTTTATGCAGGCGATGCTTCCAAAAAGGAATTCGAAGCCGGTAAATGGCTTGTAAAGTAACCTTATTGTGCTGGGGTTATCACTTCCCATGATAACCCTAACGATTGATACTGATTAGTCTTACCTTAAATGCCGATATTAACATTGTTATCCAATTTTCAATTGTGCCAAAGGCTAAAAGTTGACTATAATTGTAAGTGTATTTATCCTGCCTGAGTATTTAGGATTGTAAGCTATGCCAGAAATAAAAGGTTGCACAAGTTTTCGAAAAGCAGAAGGCAAAAGCCGTCGCGAATTCATGAAAATAGGCGCCCTCGGTTTGGGTGGTTTGTCTCTTCCGTCGCTTCTCAAGGCAGAACAAATTGCTGGCATTAAAAAATCGCATAAAGCGGTCATCATGATTTACATGGCGGGGGCACCACCCCACCAAGATATGTACGATCTTAAGATGGATGCCCCTGCGGATATCCGTGGTGAATTTAAACCCATCAATACCAATGTTCCAGGAATCCAAATTTGCGAACATCTGCCTAAGCTTGCTTCCATCATGGATAAGCTGGTGCCTTTGCGTTCGGTTTATGGTTCGCCTAGTGGCGACCACGATTCTTTTATTTGCTACACGGGTAGGACGGTGCAGAAGCAACCGCCTGGGAAATGGCCCTCTCTCGGTTCGACCATTTCTAAAGTTTTAGGCGCAACTAATGGTTCGGTGCCTCCGTTTTTTGGTTTGGCCCCTAATGCTGGGCATCCTCCTTACGGTTCACCTGGTCATCCAGGTTATTTGGGGATAGCGCATGGGGCGTTTCGCCCATCTGGCCCTGTACGCGATAATATGTATCTTGATAGTATTAAGTCGGCTCAACTTGCAGATCGAAGGTCGCTGCTTGCTAGTTTCGATGCGATGCGTCGTGATCTCGATGGTAAGGGTACCGTTGATGCGATGGATTCTATCAATCGTCAGGCGTTGGAAATACTTACCTCTAGCAAACTGATGGATGCTTTAGACCTTTCTAAAGAACCCCTTTCGGTTCGTGAAAAGTATGGCACGGGTGATTCGAAAAACTATGGCGATGGTGCCCCACGGAACCTTGAGCATTTTTTAACCGCACGAAGGTTGGTCGAAGCAGGTGCCCGCGTAGTGACGCTTAATTTTGGCCGTTGGGATTTCCATTCCAACAACTTTAGCGAATGTAAAAATACCCACTTCCCCTTGTTTGACCATGCGATGTCTACCTTGATTACCGACTTGCATCAACGAGGAATGGATAAAGATGTTGCTGTGGTTGCATGGGGTGAGTTTGGTAGAACCCCGCGCATCAATAAAGATGCAGGCCGTGATCATTGGCCCGAAGTGGGTGGCGCATTGCTTGCAGGGGGTGGCTTCCGCAGTGGTCAGGTGATTGGGTCAACCGACCGAGATGGTGGCAAAGTTGCAACTCGTCCGATTCATTTTGGTGAAGTTCACGCTTCCCTTTATCAACACTTTGGTATCAACCCTCATACCACTGCCCTGAGCGATTACGCGGGTAGGCCTCATTATCTGGTTGATGCTTGGAAAGCACTTCCCGAACTTGTTTAATTGCTATCTATTACAGTAGTTAACCAGAATAGCATTGTTACAGTTTTGTAACGATGCTTTTTTGATTCACTGATGTTGTAAGGTTGGGTTAGTGAAATAGGTATTTCTCTTCTTGGCTTGAATATCAAAGACATGAAATGCTATTAAAGATTGGCTGCAATTCTTTGCTTAGAGTGGCTACAATAACAGTAGTCTGTAAATTATTTGTATAGATAGGAGATTTATAAATGAAACACATTCTTAGCTTGGCTATGTTGGTAATTTTTTTCCCCATCGTTTTTGCACTTCCACCTTTGCCTGAAGCAACTTCTAGTTTAGGCGCAGTGACACTTGATGGTTACCTTTATGCTTATGGAGGGCACGCTGGCACCACCCATAAATTCAATACGCAAACGGTTCTAGGAACTTTTCAACGCCTAAAACTAGAGGGTGGTAAAGATTGGGAATCGCTTCCGGGTGGTCCTAAATTGCAAGGTATGAATCTTGTAACTCATAATGGAAAAATTTATCGCATCGGGGGCTTGCAACCTAAAAACTCTCCGGATATGCCTGCTGATAATGTCTCCCTTTCTGATTGCGCTTCTTTCGATCCCAAAGAAAATAAATGGCAACCTATCTCTTCCCTTCCTTCTGGCAGATCTTCTCACGACCTCGTTGTTGTTGGGGATAAGCTTATCGTGGTGGGTGGATGGGAGAGCCGGGGTAAAGGCAATATGCCTGTCTGGCACGAAACTTCACTGATCCTAGATTTGAAAACCAAGGGGGCTAAGTGGGAACAGATTCCTCAGCCATTCATAAGGCGAGCCTTGACTGCTGCAAGTATTTCCAACAAGGTTTATGTAATCTGTGGTATGGATGAAATGGGGGTGTTAAAAAATGAGGTTGATGTCTACGACCTTGCAACTAAGAAGTGGTCCGCAGGACCATTGCTTCCCGGTGATAAAACTGGGTTTAGTCCCGCAGCTAATAATGTTCAAGGGAAAATTATTGTCAGCACTTCTGAGGGCCTTGTATTTCGCTTAAACGATGCTGCTAATGGGTGGGAAAAAGTTGGCACCTCCAACACAAAACGCATTGTTCATCGCTTGGTTCCTTATGGGAAAAACGCTCTTTTAGTTGGCGGCGCAGCGCCGGGTGGTGCAGGCAATTTCGCTGATCTTGAAATCATCTTGATTGCAGAAAAAGGCGAACCTGTTCAATAAACCTTCTTCTCCTACTCTTTCTTCTTAGCTGCTTTCCCCGCGTTCTTTTCTCCTGCATCTGTGAAAGGCGGGTATTCAAATCGTACTGGCTTTTCACTGACCCGTGGATCCTTTGCATCTAACAAAGTTTTCATTAGTTGGGCTGAAAGCTTTACCTTGGCTGCTGCGTATTTTGCATCTTGAGCTACATTTCTAACTTGATCGGGGTCGTTTGCAATATCGTACAACTCTTCCGTAGGTCGCTTGCCAAACGCAAACTCATAGTGCCATTTCCATTCTGCATCATTACGATGTGTTATCAGCCAAGCTTTTGTCGGGCTGGCATCCATATCTGCAAATGCAGTGTAGGTGCTGTTTTGTAAGCTATTAAAATCGGGAGATTCTTTTTCTGTCAAGGTTTTAGGGGAACCAAGCGGCCAGCGGTCTGCTTCAAAATTACGAATGTAAACAAACTCGGGGGTTCGCAACGCTCGCATCGGATACGGTAGGTTTCCTTCTCTTGCGCTGGCAACATGTCGCTCTCGCCCCGTGATGACCCAGTTCCTTTCGGGATCAATTTGCCCACTTTTTTCAGACCTTAATAAAGGCAGTAGGGTTTTACCATACAGCTCTTCGGGAGGTTTTACACCTGCTACTTCCATTATCGTTGGGGCAAGGTCGGGTAGGCGAACAAAGTCGTTTACTATTCGGCCGCCCTTACCACCCGGTACCCGGGCAACTAATGCAACGCCAACCCCGTGATCATAAAGATTACATTTCCCTGCAGGAACGCCAGGCATACCGTGATCGCCACTTAAAATGATCAGGGTTCGATCCAGTTGTTTTTTTTCTTCCAATTGTTTGAGTAAAACCCCAACATAGGAATCGACCGCTTGGCATTCGCCCAAGTAATCTGCGACATCTTCCCTAACCTCGGAAACATCTGGAAGAAACTTAGGCATCTTCCCTTGAAGCGAGTTAGGGTCGATATTCCAAAGTTTTTTTCCCGAACCTTTAACCCAAGTTCGGTGCGTTGTGGTGATACCAAGGAAGTAATGCCAAGGTTGATTGTTCTTGTTTGCAGCCATAAAACTTTCAAAGTTTTTATTAACTTGGTCAAGAATTTCGGCTTTGGCTTTATCAGGTGTCATCCCTTTTTCGATGCGAGATGTCATTTCCTCAGAGAAGTTGTTGGGTGCCCTGCCCGCTTTTTCATAAGCATATTGCTGGCCTCCAAAGGGCGCATCCACTGGCGTTCCTGGGCTCCATACCTTATACGATTTACCTATGTGGTAGCCATTATCTCGTAGCATTAAGGGAAAGGTGGGAATTGTACTATCCCAAACTGCACCATTAAGAATTGCGCCTCTTCCTGTGTTAAAGAAGTAACGACCAGAAAGCAGCGAGCTTCGGCAAGGGGTGCACGACGGGGCATTCACAAATGCGTTTTTGAACAACACACCTTCTTTTGCAACCCGATCGATGTTGGGTGTTTGAATCGCATCATTAATGGTCGGCCTACCATCGATGCCTTTATAGCAACTTGCATAACGGCCCCAATCATCTGCGAAAACAAAAAGAATGTTCCAACGGGGCGCTTGTTCCTCTGCGTGAATGCCTTGAATGAAAAAAAGCATAAAGCTGATGGTACTTAATAGTTTGAAAGGTTTCATAGGTTTGCCTAGGTAAAAAAGTTTAATAACCCGAGAAGTAAAGTTTAATCATAAAGGCAACGAAAGTCTATTATTTCAGTTAAACTTGGTGAGTTTTGGAATAGAAGTTGTTACTATTTTAATTAGTAAACTAGATGAACTAATACTTTTGGAAGATAAAAATGAAACGAATCGTGCTGATGTTAGTGGGTTGTTTGGTGTTTCCTGCGGTGTTATTGTTGCAGGCAGAGGAGGCTGGAGAAAAGAATGCCCCTTTCAAATACAAAGATTCATCGCCCAAGAAACACGAAATAAAAGCTCGTGCTAGTCAGATTGATTCCCGTGCCAAGCCTCATCCTGAGATTAATTTTGTTTTTGAAAAAGAGGGTAAGTTTACAGATTTTGAAAATGCCTGTGTTGATACTAGGGTTGCACCTAAGGGTAAATTAGTGATCTGGCTAATGGGTCATAATGCTCAACTTTTTGATCGGGTTTCTAGCTATGGGTTACACGCAATTCAGGTTCATTACGCAAACGGTTGGTTTGGCGAATTTGGAAAAGAGCCCGCCCCTGCCGATGATAAATTTCTCGGGAAGATTCGACTTGAAGCTGCAACGGGTGAAGACTTTAGCGAGGTGGTTCATATTCCTAAGCCCGATGGAATGATGGAACGGGCTTTTCAATTTGTTAAATACCTTGCAAAAAATAATCCCCAAGGTAACTGGGAATATTTCATTTCTGCTGATGGAAAGGGTTTACGCTGGGAACATGTAATCATTTCCGGTAGTTCACACGGTTCGACTACTGCTGCCAGATTTGCTAAGCATCAGAAGGTCGATAGGGTGGTTATGTTTTGTGGCCCTCGAGATCAGTATGAAACTTGGCAGGCACTTCCCTCCGCCACACCTGTTAACCGTTACTTCGCATTCAGCCATATTCTTGATGGTGGTTGGAAGGGCGATCACTATTGCAGGTCGTGGGAATTACTGGGATTAAATGGTTATGGGCCGATTGTAAATGTCGATAAGGTTTCTGCTCCTTTTAATAACACACGAAGTCTGATTACCGATGCAGATGTCAAGGGAGATGAAAAGAGGGCGCATAGCTCGGTCACGCCTGGGGGAGCCGCGGTCAAGGATGCTTCAGGCAAATATATTCACGAGGCAGTTTGGAAATATTTGTTCACGCATCCGGTAGATAAGGTTGGCGAAGCAACCCCCGCTGATCCTAAGTGTAAGAAAGAGTTACGACCTACAAAAGAACCTAAGAAAAAATAAAAGTTTAAGTTGTTTAGAAAATGGGTAGAGCTAAGGTTGCAACTATCTTGTTTCCGCTTTCTTATTTTAAGATTTTGCTCAAAAGCCTTTAAAAACAGATGAAGTTTTGTCTTTATTTATTTTAAGGGATAAGTTATTATAGCTATTCTGTTTACATTTGTGAATATTTTCACTTTGGAGAATTTATGGCAACGGCATATGACGAAATCCAGTATGTTAGCTTTCCCTACCACCAATCTCACCCCGATAAGCTTGCTTCTATTGCCAAGCTTTTAGGGTTGAACCCCCCAGCCATTGCAACTGCTAGGATTTTAGAGCTGGGTTGTGCTTCGGGGAATAACCTAATTCCGATGGCGGAAAATCTCCCCAACGCTAAGTTTCTGGGTATCGATTATTCCGAACCACAAATCGCCGCTGGTAAAAAAATTATTTCCGAACTTGGGCTCAAAAATATCGAACTCCGTAATGCCAACATTATGGATATCACCCCCAAGGATGGTATGTTCGATTATATCATCGTTCATGGCATCTTCTCTTGGGTTCCAAAAGATGTTCAAGAAAAAATTCTCGACATCTGTAAGAAAAATCTTAACCCAGATGGCGTCGCTTATGTCAGCTATAATGTGCTTCCCGGTTGGCGTATGCGCGGTATGATCCGTGATATGATGCTTTACCACATCAAACGCTTTGAAACTCCACAACAAAAATTACAACAAGCTCGTTCTCTTTTGGAATTCCTCGTTCAATCTGTGCCGCAAGATAACAACCCCTATGGCGCATTCCTAAAATCTGAACTCGAACTCCTTCGTCAGCAATCTGACAATTATCTCTTCCACGATCACCTCGAAGAAAATAACACTCCTTGTTATTTCCACGAATTTACCACGCGTGCTTCCGCTCACGGCCTCTCCTATTTAGGTGATGCGGATATGCGCACGATGGCAACTCACGATCTTCACGCAGATGCTAAGAAGCTTCTTGCTACTTCTCCTAATCAAATTGAATCTGAACAGTATATGGACTTCCTGCGTAACCGAATGTTCCGTATGACCCTTCTCGTTCATACCGGTAAGCAAACCGTGCTTCAGGTCAATACCAAGCAAGTCCGCGATTTTATGATCGCTGGTATTTTGCAAGTTAAGGAAAATGGCCCCGCACTTCATAGCAACGAACCAGAAACCTATATCGTTCCTGGTGGAGGCGAAGCTACCGCTCGCGACCCGCTTGTCAAAGCTGCAATTCGGGTTCTTAACGATTCTTGGCCCGAACGCATTTCTTTCGATAAGCTTATTGAACTATCTTCCCTTAAGCTTGGCCTTCAGGTTCCTACCGATCAAGTTGGGATTGATCGCATCGTTGATCAGATCGGCTCTGCATTGCTCTTGTTCTATACTGGTTTACCTATGGGATCGATCGAGCTTTCTTTACGAGCTTTGGGTGCAACACGCGAATTCTTAGAAAAACCCAAGGTTCCTGCTCATATTCGGAGGCAGGCTGCAATCGATGGAGTGCTTACCAATCTTCGGCATCAGACCATCAAGGTTGGCGATTTCGAAAAGTTTTTAATCCCGATGTTAGATGGTACTAAAAACAAAAAAGATATCCTCGCTGGGCTTTATGATCTGGTGCAAAAGCAACAGCTTCAAATCCGCGAGAACAATATGCTTGTTGTCGACCCAGATAAAGTGAAGTCTATTCTTGAAAAGCAACTAGATCAGGCCGTTTTAATTCTTGGCCTTAATAGTATAATTCTTTCAGGTAAGTAAACATTACTTGACCTGAGACTAAATTAAAGAAGCCCTAGGCAGTAATGTCTGGGGCTTTTTTTATGCCAAAAGTTTTGATAGGAACGCTTGCGTTCGAGAATGAATAGGATTCTTTAATACTTGATCGGGGGGACCTTCTTCTACCACTTTTCCCTCTGCTAAAAATATTACTTTATCGGCTGCTTTTTTGGCAAAACCTATTTCGTGCGTTACCATCAGAAGTGTAAGCCCTTCGCTTTTTAATTTTTCCAGAACCTCTAAAACTTCAACCTTTAGTTCGGGGTCTAAGGAACTTGTGATTTCATCGCACAGTAAAACCTTGGGCTTCATTGCAAGGGCACGGGCAATCGCAACCCGCTGTTTCTGACCGCCTGAAAGTTGTGAAGGAAAATAATTCGCGTGGCTTATCAGCCCTACCTTTGAAAGTAATTCTAAGGCTTGTATTTTCGCTTCGCTTCGGTTCATTTTTAAAACTGTTTGGGGAGCTTCCATCACATTTCCCAACACCGTCCTATGTGGAAAAAGATTGAAGTCTTGAAATACAATTCCTGAAACTTTGCGAACGGTTGAGTTAAATGGGCTAAATTGTGCTGAAGAAATCGGGTCAAGCGTATGATCACCTACCTGAATCGAACCTGAATCGAAGTTTTGTAAGCCGTTTAGGCAGCGAAGGAATGTAGATTTTCCCGATCCACTAGGCCCAAGAAGAACTACGGTTTCTCCCGAATTTACCTGTAGGTCAAGGCCATCTAAAATGATACGGGTACCAAAAGTTTTTCTTATCTCACGAGCAATAATTTTCATACTTAGTCCTGATGTTTTTCTGGTAATAATTTTTTTTCCATTACCCTTGCCAGCCTTCCTAAGGGTACCGATAGAAGTAGGTACAATACCGCAGTGATTAAACCTAGTTCCACAAACTTAAGGCTCGACTTCGCTAAAATTTGATACTGCTTGTTTAGTTCTACCAAGGCTACCACGCTTGCAATGCTTGTATCTTTGAATAGCGCAACTAGATCGTTAGTCATCGTAGGGAGCGCGATACGCAAAGCTTGTGGCATAACGATGCGTCTAAAGGTAAGAGATTGGCCCATACCCAGAGAGGCAGCAGCTTCCCATTGACCTTGGGGAACCGATCCAATTGCAGCACGAAAAGTTTCAGCTTCATAGGCAGCGTAATTTAATCCGAGACCTAATGTTGCTGAAAAAAACGGGCTTAATGCTAAAGATATACTCAATCCTAATTGTTCTGATATTGCAGGTAATCCAAAATAAATGAAAAATAGAAGTAGCAATACCGGAACTCCTCTGAAAAATTCTATATACAATAATGCCAAGCTTTTTAACCAAGTTGCGCCATACAATCTTGCAAGCGATAACGGTAATCCTAAAACCAGTGCTAATGAAAAACTACATAATGTAAGTTCAATGGTGACTAAGGTGCCTTCGAGCAATAAGGGAAGGTATCGGTCGATGGTCCAAGCTTTGTTTTCTTCTAAAACAGTGATGGAAGAGGAATCTGGTTTGCCTTCTTCTTCGAAGAAGAAGCCGGGGGATATTTCTTCTTGATAGGCATCCCAAAGGTTCCACTTGACAAGAATGCTGCGTAGTTTCCCATTGGCTTTGATGGAATCTAATGCGGAATTAATTTGATTCGCAAGAGCTTGGTTATTCGGTTTAACTGCGATGCCATAAAGGCCACGCGCAGTTGGTTGGCCCGAGAGAAGTAATCGTTTATCTGGAAGGGCATAAGAAATAGCGATGGGAAGATCGAGAAAAACAGCATCAATGCGCCCGCCTGAAATCAAATCGGCATAAGCTTCGGTTGAGCTTTGATAGGTTCTGTTTGCAATATTCGCTTGTTTAAGAAGTTTTTCTGATTGGGTTCCATCCATTGTTCCAACAATTGTATTTTTAGTATTTTTGCACCCTAAAAGCGTGGTGAAGCGTTTTTCATCTGCACGAATCACTAGCTGTTGCCTGTAGATGTAGTAGGGTTTTGAAAATAAAACAGACTGTTGTCGTTCTTCGGTAATTTCCATTCCATTCATTGCGAAGTCGAAGTCGCCTTTTAACAAGCCTGGGATCAAGCTATCGAAGGAATATTGTTTGAACTCGATGGGTTGTTTAATTTCTTCTGAAAGGGCTTGAATAATATCGACTTCGAATCCGATGCGCCCTAACTTTCCGTCAAGAAAGATATAAGGTGCCCCGCCTTCTTCATCTGCGGCCCAAATTAACGGCTTTACTTCTTTTGGGTTCTGTCCTAATGCAAATAAAATTAATAAAGAGATAGGAATTATCATTATTTAAAATCCGTAGTTTTAACATTTAGAATCGGTTTGTTGTTTGGGGTTATAAGTAAACATTTGCCTGACTTGGGGATCAAAAAGAACGATCAGACACCAAATTGCAATGGCTTGCCCCATTCCACACGACCCAGCACAACTGATGCAGGGTATGCCACAATAAAGTACTCCTAAAATTATTAGGCGTAGAGAGCGAAGCTTTCGCATTGCATAACCACCTGCAAGCATTAGGTAAGAACCTAACAGTAAAAATGCGCCATAACCTGCGTTTATCCAGATGGTCTGTTTTTTGATTTCAGCTATGGTGAGATCTTGCCTATCGAGGTTGATTGCAGCTTCGGGCATAATTTTTCGGGTGATATCTTTTGCTTCTTCATAGTTTCTTTCAAAATCTTCAATAGGAATTTGGAAGATTTGAATGCTTCGCACCAAGATGATAGAACCAACGGCAAGGTTAATTGCCCCCATACCCATAAGAAAGAGTGCAGGAATTTCTACTTTTCTGCTTGCAAGTAACCGCTTCCAAATTATCTCTTTTAAGGTATTTTGATCGACCTCTAAGGTAAAAGGTAAGGGATTGTTTGGGGTAGAATTAGGCGTGTTTTCTTCCCAACTTTCGACATTGCTAAACTCTGGAAGATTTTTGGAGATGAGGATACCAATTACCACAAGTATTAAAATGATTAAGATAAGCTGCAAACCTGACTCCTATTAGCTAGTTATGATGAAAAGGATCAAATCTAATACAATGATTGTAACAGGGATTCCCCTGTGAAACATCTACGGAAATTTAACAAGACAGGAAGTCTAGGAGTATAATATTTAAAATGGGAATTTTATAGGGCTCTCAATTCGAGGGTTATCGTTTTTATCTTTAAATTATGGAACTTATCGTGCAAAACCACAACACTTGGATACCCCCTGATAAAAACTTACTTGGGCCTCTTGATTTGCACCTTTTCAACGAAGGCAATCATAGCAGGCTATACGAAAAACTGGGGGCTCACCCTTTTACTTTAGACAATCAAAAAGGCTTTCATTTTTCGGTTTGGGCCCCTTCCGCCCAAGCTGTTAGTGTGGTGGGTAATTTTAATAATTGGGCCCCCGGTGTTCATCCTCTTCATCTGGTTGGTAATTCTGGTATCTGGACCGGGTTTATCCCTAATATTTTGCAAGGCGAAATATACAAGTACCATATTACCTCTAATCACGGCGGGTATCAGGTTGCTAAGTCGGATCCTTTTGCTTTTGCTATGGAGATTGCACCTAAAACTGCATCTGCTCTTTGTGATCTTTCTTTTCATTGGAACGATTCTAAATGGATGAGTGATAGGCGCAGTAAAATCGCTCATAATGCCCCGGTCTCCGTCTATGAAGTCCATCTTGGTTCTTGGAAAAGAGTTCCTCAAGATGGCAACCGCTCTCTTAATTACCGTGAACTTGCCCCTCAACTTACACAGCATATGTTAAAACTTGGTTTCACTCATCTTGAATTTCTTCCCATCACCGAGCACCCTTTTTATGGTTCTTGGGGGTATCAAGTTAGTAATTATTTTGCCCCTACTTCTCGATATGGTTCTCCGCAAGATCTTATGTACCTTATTGATTATTTGCACCAGCACGGTTTAGGAGTCATCCTTGATTGGGTCCCATCGCATTTTCCTAACGATCAACACGGCTTAGCTTATTTTGATGGCAGCCATCTTTTCGAGCATGCCGACCCAAAGCAAGGTTTTCATCCTGATTGGAAATCTTGCATCTTCAATTATGGTAGGCACGAAGTTCGTTCTTTTTTACTCAGTAGTGCTTGCTTTTGGCTCGAACATTATCATATCGATGGGCTTCGGGTTGATGCTGTTGCTTCAATGATTTATTTAAACTACAGTCGAAATCAAGGCGAGTGGATTCCCAACCAGTATGGCGGAAATGAAAATATCGAAGCCACTTCCTTCCTCCGTAAATTTAATGAAGAAGTTTATAGTCGATTCCCTGATGTTCAAACTTTTGCTGAAGAATCGACCTCTTGGCCCATGGTCACAAGGCCCACTTTTTCAGGCGGGCTTGGGTTTGGCTACAAATGGGATATGGGGTGGATGCACGATTCTCTTCGTTATGTATCACGCGAACCAATTCATCGTAAGTATCATCATAATGAACTTAGTTTCCGTATGCTTTATGCTGAAACTGAAAACTTCATTTTGCCTCTTTCTCATGATGAAGTCGTTCACGGTAAAGGTTCGTTGTTAAATAAAATGCCCGGGGATCTTTGGCAGAAACTTGCTAACTTAAGGTTACTTTTTGCTTGGATGTATTCTCAACCAGGTAAAAAATTACTTTTTATGGGTTCCGAACTTGCCCCTTGGAAAGAATGGAATCACGATACCAGTCTTGATTGGCACCTCCTCGAAAATCTTCAGCATAGTCAGATTGAAAATTTCATCGCTGATCTTAATCAAATGTATAAAAATCAACCCGGCCTTTATGAACGAGATTGCGAACCTGCCGCTCTTGAATGGGTGGACTGTTCTGACCTCGATGGTAGTGTTTATGCTTTTTTACGCTGGGACTGCGACGGTGTAAAACCAGTTCTCGCTGTTTTTAATTTCACACCCAATGTCCGCGATGGTTACCGTGTTGGCGTTCCATTTGGCGAAACTTGGCTTGAAGTTTTGAATTCCGATTCCCCATATTATGGGGGTGGGGGCAAAGGAAATTTTGGTCGTAAACAAGCACAGGAAATGTCTTGGCACAACCGACCTTATTCCATCGAACTTACTCTTCCACCCTTGGGAGTTGTCTTTATGGTCCCCGAATAAATTATTCTAATTTGTGTTATTTGACCGCAACCCTAATACCACATTGATCACCAAACTTATAAATAGAAGTAATCCTAAAGCAGTTATAGTGATGTAAACCCATTGTGGGGTTTCTTCTTCTCGAATTTCTTCTTCTTCAACTTCTCCGTCTGAAAGTCCTGCAAGCGATGCGCTTACTTTTTGTCTAGCAAGTTTAGGCGGCTCTTCATTTAGTAGACATTCAAGATCTATAATTAATTTTTCTGGCGAATTATAGCGAGACCCCCTATCTTTTGCCATCATCATTTCTACTACTTCCCCCAATCCCGCAGAGAGCTTTTGATTAAGATGATCCGGTGGAACTAATTCATCTTTTTCATGCATTTTAAGCACTTCCATCACGGAATTGCCTACAAATGGGGGTTGCCCAGTTACCATATGGTAAAGCGTTGCGCCTAAAGAATAAATGTCGGCTCGAATATCGATATCGGATTGACCCCGTACTTGTTCGGGTGCAATGTAGTTGGGCGTGCCAATGATCATCCCTTTTTCCTTGGAGATCATAGCAGCATCGGTATTTTCCCGAGCCATTCCTAGGTCTGCCAGTTTTGCAATGCCTTCGGATGTCATTACAATATTTGCGGGTTTGATATCGCGGTGTACTAATCCTCGTTTGTTGGCGTGTTCCAATGCTTGTGCCATTTGCAAAATAATTTCAACTGCTTCTTTTTCTTCGTACCGGTTTTTTCCCGCCTTCATTTCATCTTGGATAGTTTTTCCATCTATCAGTTCCATCACGAAATAATGAAACTTCCCTGCTGAACCAATATCGATTGCTTGAACAATATTATTATGGCTAAGTTTTGCAGCAAGCCTTGCTTCCCGTTCTAACTGTTTAAAAAATTCTGGGTCGGATGTGTTTTTCCCTTTGAGTAGTTTGATCGCTACCTGACGGTTCAACCTTGTTTGTAATGCTTTGTAGACAACACCCATCGCCCCGGTTCCTAGTTTTTCTAGCATTACATAACCAGGAATTTGCTGGCCAACGAGTAAAGTAAGATCAGCAAAGGCCCGGTCTACTTGTCCTTTGGTTAATAACCCTGCTGCAAGCAATTTTTTCAGATAACCTTCAGCTCCTGCTGTGCCATCCGCTGGACATTTTTTTATTTCTTCATTGGTTAGTAATCCACGGGTGACCAAACCTTGGCCAACCTTTTCCTCTTCTATTTTTGCTTCTGTATTTTCAACTTCTCCTTTTTCAGTCATTCTTTTACTCTATGAATTTTTTGCGAATTTATTGTTTCTAGGGTAATTCGCAACTTGATTCTTACCACATACCACTGCTATTATACCTAATGGAATACTTTACCGCATACTTTCAGCCTTTGTATACTTTTTAAGTGGCTTCGAATCGTGTTGTTTTGAGTAAGTATTATGAATGTCTCACTTGCTTCCCCTCTTGATTCCAGTGTGCTTGTTCTTAACAAGATGTTTATGGCTGTGCATGTCATTAATGTTCGCAGAGCTTTTATTCTTTTAATTAAAGACCTTGCTGAAGTTGTTAGTACGGAAGATGGCCAATATGCCACCTATGATTTTACTTCTTGGAGAGAAGTTAGCGAATATCGGGCTAAGTTCTTTCGCAAAGCTGAGGACGATTGGGTCCGCACGGTCAGCTGCGAAATTCAGGTGCCTAGGGTAATCCGATTGACCGAGTACGATCGGTTGCCTAAGCAATCGATTAAGTTTAACCGTAAGAATATTTTTGCTAGGGATAATAATCAGTGTCAATATTGCGGTAAGAAGTTTCCTATGTCTGAACTTAGTTTAGATCACATTTTACCCCGCAGTCAGGGTGGGAAAAATTCTTGGGAAAATATCGTTTGTGCCTGTGTTTCTTGTAATGTCCGAAAAGGAGGCAGAACTCCTAAGCAAGCTAATATGATTCTTATTCGCAAGCCTGAGAAACCTAAGCGTAGCCCTTCCCTTAGTCTTAAACTTAATAACACCAAGTATCAATCTTGGCGTACCTTTCTAGATAATGCTTACTGGAATGTCGAGCTCGAATAATATTTCAAGCTGTAAGTAACCCGTTCTTCATCAAGATATTCAAAGCCTCTTCTGTCTTTTTTCTTATTGCAGATTTTGCATCTCCTAGTGCTAAAGGGTTTCCTTCTGTGGTTATTTTCATTTGGTTGTTTTGTACCAAGGCTTCAAAGTTTTGTACTATTTCGTCTAGGTTATTTTTTCCATCCAACATATTAATCAGGCAAATTTCATAATTTCCTATCTTGATCGATTGATGTCTATTGTTTGTGATTAGCCCATCTATCGCTTGAGACCTAGCTACTTTTAATATTTTTGGGTTACTACTGATTGAGTTTGCTGGTTTTATTTCTCGGGTTGTAAGTTCTAGCGTACCTATGCTTAAAGAGGTGTAGGCGCCAATCAACAATTTTCCCAGTTCCATCATAACTTTTTCTTTGGCTTCTTTCGTTTGTGGAATTTCCAGTCCTATTCTTTTACTTGCTTTCTCGATTATTTCGTTAATGGAAAGCGAACAAGGCCAAGCTTCTTGCAGACAAACCAAAGTGGCCTTCATCAGGGGATCCGCAATACTTAGGGTTGAACCATCCTTGCAAGAAAAATTCCCCATCGTATTATTTGTTAAATTCATGTTCTGTTCTGTAGGAACCAAAGTCGATGAAATATGGAAGTTACTAATCATTGAAGGATTCATATTATAATTCGGCGTTTTTCCTTGATGTACCAGAAGCGATGATCGGAACATTCGGTTACGAATAAAATCTAGATATTGTTCGGTTTCAATAATGCTGGAACATCTTTGTAATTCCTTTTGCGCTTCCGCCTTTAGGTCTCGGGTCGACATACTTCTCATATCGGTATCTGCAAGATACATCAGGCCTTGTTGATTTGCCCTCCGATTAAACTCGTGAAAATAGATGGGATAATTGTTTTCATCAAGAAGTTCGTGAAACAAGTAGCTATCGTTTTGTTGTTTGAATATTTCTAGTTCGTTTTTAATGAAGAGAGAATACGGATTATTTTCGCCAATAGAAGATTTTGCAACAAATTCCAAAACAGCTTTCGCTTGAATGATCTTGTCGTTATTGTTTGGAATATTTCTGGTGTGATAAAGCACCATATCACGAATGATGCCACGCATATGCCAACCAGGTAGCACATTGTAACTGACATAAGCGATGCCATCGGGGCTTAGGTTTTTCTTACAGATTTCAAGGATTTTTTCTTGAACATCTTTTGGAACCCAAGAGTAAACCCCGTGTACGATTATAAAATCAAAGTTAGTAGGTTCGTTAAAATCGATAATACTTTGGCAGCGCAGTTCAAGGTTTGGCAACTCTAGGTTTTTAAGAACTTTGTGACCTGCTGCAATTTGATTTTCTGCATAGTCTATTCCTAAAAAACGGCCCTCAGGAAGTTGCTCCGCCATCGGAATTAAGTTGTTCCCAGATGCACAGCCAATTTCTAACACCTTGCAATTCTTGACCTCGGGCGTGCTTAGATTTAATAATCTTGCAATTGTTGCTAATCGATCGGGATGGGTCTGCTGAAACGGATGACTTACATAAGGCATATCGTTATACGAATTTGAAGGGATATTCTTGAGCATAATTCTTTCCTTGAATCTTATTACTTAATCCGGAAAAGCAGAATGAACGGCAGTATCACTACTATCGGCACAAAGCCCCATTTTGTTTAATTACTGATCAATTCTGATCTATTTCAGCCATAAAATGGTAGATTAGGTAAGACAAAGTAACGGCTTTTGATTTACTTTTCTTTGCAATTGTTTATTTTAAATTGCTAACTATCAGGGTTTAAAACTTCGTTGACAGGGATGTCATAGTTCCGATAAACTATGTTCTTTAGATAACTTGACCCACCTAGCATTATTTTGCTCGAACGAAAATGATAAAGGCCCTCTTAATGCAGATTCTAAAAACCATTGGTTTTAGTTTAATTATTACATTTTTAATATTAAATGATGCCGGTGCCGCTGATCCATTTGTTGAAAAGGTTGTGCCTTTTCTTAAATCGTATTGTGTTCAGTGTCATAATGAAAAACGATCTGAAGGGGAATTGAACCTTGTACAGTTTTCTTCTAGCGCAATGGTTGCAGAACATTTTCGACAATGGGAACATATCATAACATTTTTGAAAAAAGAGGAAATGCCACCCGCAAAATCCAAACAACCTTCCCCAGAACTTCGAAGCGAAATTCTTAGCACGATTACTAATGTGATAAAGTCTGAGTCTCAAAAACTTTCCGGCGACCCGGGCATTGTTCCTCCTCGTAGGCTTACCAATGCAGAATTCAACAACTCGATTCGTGATCTTACGGGCGTTGATATTCGGCCTGCAGATTCCTTTCCTATTGACCCAGCATCGGGCGAAGGATTTAGTAACACGGGTGAAGCTCTTATTATGTCGCCTAACCTTTTCAGAAAGTATTACTCTGCTGCAGAACAGGTTGCAAATCACGCTGTGTTATCAACCGAAGGTTTAAGGTTTGCCCCGCACCCTGTAATTACATTTGCAGATAGGCAGAAGTTTTACGAACAGGCGATCATTAGCTTCTATGAATCGCACTCTGTCGACCTTGAGAATTATTTAACCACCCTTTGGCTTTATAAACATCGCCCTGAAACTCATAAAGCAATCACGCTTAGCGATTGGGCTAAAAAAGCAAAACTTAGTTCTAAGTACGCAATGATTCTTTGGAACACTTTGGAAGGTAAGTCGGATAATACCTACTTAATAGGTTGGCTTCAAGGCAAGTGGAACAATCTTCCAAGTTCTAAGAATCAAACCACACCAATTACAAATGAAGTTAAGAATGCTGTTAAAAGCTTGGTAGCTGAAATTCAAAATTTAAGTCGAATGCTGACTCCGGTTGAAACCCCCGCCATTGTAGCTAATGCTGGAAATGGCCCTATCGAACATTTACAGCGTCGGCGCCTTACCGCAAGCAACCGAGATGCCTTCGATAAAAGTAGTTTAAGCAATCAGAAGTCCACCGTTGAATATCACAATGTAACTATGCAGAATTCGATCAAATTAATTATTCAATTAGGTGATGTGGGTACAACTAAAGCTGCGGGCAATGTGCTGATAAAAGCATATTTTTCTTCAAATAATTCGACTATTGATAACAAGAAAAAATGGTCTCTTCGAGATTTGCTTGCTCAACATGCCCCCGATACATTTATCAAACTTAAGTTTGGTACTAATTCTAAGGGTGAAAAAATCGATCAAGATTCTTTTATGCTTAATGCTCCATCTGTTTTAGAAATTGATTTGCCTACTAATGCGTTTCCTTTAAAAGAAAAAGGCAATGTAATTCTTAATGTGGAATATAAGTTTGACACATCAATGCTTGGGATTGTTTCAGTTTTTATCGGCGATAAAAAACAACCAGATGATTCTAAGTTTATCGTGCGGCCATTGATTAGTGCGCAACACGCTGTTGCACCAAGTTATGAATCATCTGCAGAAGTATTTTGCAAACTCTTTCCCAATCGCTTTTTCTATGTTGATAGCACCCGTGGGCTTTCCGCAGGTTTTCATCTGATTGAAGGATTCTTTCGCGATGATCAGCCTTTATGTCGATCCGTTTTAGAAGATCCCGAACTTCTCGAACTTAATAATCTTTGGAAGGAACTTTATTTTGTTACTGGGGTTTGGGAGAAGATGCTGCGGGGATTTGTTTTTTTCGAACGATCCGAACGCAACTTCCTTAAGCATATGGATTTCGATTCCTTCAGAGAAGAAGACCCCGATTTAATTAAAGATGAAGTTTTACTTCGCTTCAAGGAAGTTTATTTAAAAAGGGCTAATGTAAAACTTACCGGTGCTGAACTTAATCAACATCCTATCAGCATCTTTTTTGATGAAGTTCGAAATGGCATTCGTTTTAAAGAAACAGCGAACAAACAAGCAGAGATTATTTACTTTAAAAACCTTCTCACTTTTACGGAGAAGGCTAACCGCAGAAACCTTACAGATACAGAAAAAGCAAAGCTTGAAGCTTTTTTCACTTCGATTTGTAATGATAAAACTCAAGGGACTGATGCTGCCGTTAGAGCATCCATTATTCGTACTTTAGTTTCTCCTAGTTTTGGAATGTTATTAAATACAACGGCTGTAGGAGAAACAGTTACGCCACTCTCCGACATAGAAATGGCTTCACGCATAAGTTATTTCATCTGGGCAGGGCCACCCGATTCCGAACTATTAGCCTTAGCTCAATCAGGAACGCTTCGCAGCAATGATCAATTACAGGTTCAAGTAAAGCGTATGCTGGCAGATCCGAAGGTCAGTCGATTTTCGCAAGAATTCTTGGGGCAATGGTTAGGATACCGTGATTTTCTTACCCAAGAATCTGTTAACCGAACTGTTTTTCCACAGTTCGATGATAAGTTAAAGCAAGCGATGTTCGAAGAACCCACCAACTTATTTACTTACTTGATTCAAAAAGATAAACCCATTATCAATTTGTTAAATAGCGATGAAACCTTTGTGAATAAAAAGCTGGCTCAACACTATGGGTTGCCTCATCAAGGTAATGCAGAAGATTGGGAATTGGTAACTGGATTAAATGATAAGGGGCGGAGCGGGATATTAAGTATGGCTGTGTTTCTTACTAAAAATTCGCAGCCCCAGAGGACTAGCCCCGTGAAGCGTGGTTTCTGGGTGGTGCATAAAGTTCTGGGTGAACATATCCCTCCTCCGCCCGCAGATGTTGCAGTTTTACCTGCTAAGGAAGCCGAGTCGGGGCAAACCATTCGTCAATTGCTGAAGCTTCATGTGGACGATAATAAATGCGCCCGTTGCCATCAGCGATTCGATTCTATTGGGTTGGCGTTAGAAGGGTTTGATCCCATAGGTAAAGCAAGAACTAAAGATTTAGCAGGCAGAAACATTGATAATGTGGTACTATTGCCTGATGGAAAAGAGGTTCGTGGTGTGCCGCTTTTTGCAGACCATCTTGCGAAACAACGCGCCCGAGAGTTTACCCAAACTTTAGGCAATAAGTTTTTAGGTTATGCTTTGGGTCGATCGCTGCAACTATCTGATCAACCTCTTTTAGATCAGATGCAAGCCAAGTTAGAAACAAGCGATTTCAAAATGTCTTCGTTGTTCGAACTGGTGGTAAATAGCCCACAATTTAGAACCCAGCGATGTAAAGATTTTTCTCCTGCCAAGTTTGTTCATTCGATTAATCCACGAGGTGACCGATGAGTTTAAGTAATAAAATCTCCCGTCGTAATTTGTTGAAAGGCTTGGGCATTACCGTTGCCTTGCCTTGGCTAGAATCTGCAGTTGCAATAGCTGCTGCGCCTGCAATCAAAGCAGATCCTCAGCGCTTTGCCTGTATGTTTATAGGGGATGGTATCTCTCCACCTCAGTGGTGGGCTAAAGGTAAAGGGGCTGAAATGGAGCTTGGGCCAAGCCTCGAAGCCCTTGCACCCTTTAAAGATAAAATCAATGTTATCAACGGGTTATTTAACAAAGAAGGTGATGGCGGCCACGCTCGCTGCACTGGTAATATTCTTTCGGGCGCTGCCTTGCATCGCGGTCGGATGATTAAAGGCGGCATCAGTATGGATCAGATGCTTGCCAAAAAGAATGAAGATTTTACGCCACTTTCTAGTTTGGTTCTTGGGTGTGAACAACCTGTGAGTGGGTTCCACGAAAGCCAATACTCTATGGTTTACGCTTCACATATCTCGTGGCAGAATTCAGATTCCCCCATCCCTATTGAACTTTATCCTTCCCTGGCTTTCGATAGTCTCTTTGGTGGCAAAGCAGGGAAACTTCAGGGCAGCATCCTTGACGAGGTACTTCAACAGGCAAATGATATGCGGGGTAAAGTCAGCGGGACCGATAAACTAAAGCTTGATGAATACTTTTCTTCGGTTCGTGAAACCGAACAAAGGGTGCAACGCCTAAACAAGCTTGCTAAGGAAGATACCCCGGTGATTCCTGCTGGCCAACGGCCCCCTTTGGGTATGCCCAAGGACTTCCGCGAATATAGCAGGCTGATGTGCGACCTAATTGCTTTAGCTTTTCAAACCGATCGCACTCGCATTGCAACTTTACTTATGTCTCGCGATCTTTCGGGCCAAGTTTATCCCTTCCTTGGCATTCGTGATGACCATCATAGTTATTCCCATAGTAATACAGGCAAAGAATATCAATCGATTGTTAAGTGTCACATCGAGCAATATTCTTACTTAATTGAGAAATTATCCAAGATGCAAGAAGGTGAAAAAACTGTTTTGGATAACTCTTGCATTATGTTCGTTTCAGAGCATTGGAACGCACATAATGGCACACAGGTTCCCCTCGTTCTTGCTGGTTCTTTAGGTGGGAAGCTTGCTACAGGCCGGTCGCTGGATTACCTTAATGCGGGTAATAGCAAGCGGAAGTTGTGCAGCCTTTATCTTTCGCTGATGAGCCGTATGGGCTTGGAATTACCTCAATTTGGCGATGCAAATGAAGGATTAGCAGGTATTTAAGTTTTCTTAAAATGCGATGTTATTAAAGACCTAAAGCACCTGTATGCTTTAGGTCTTTTTGCTTTAGATGATTAGTCTTAGCTATTTATTCTATTCTTGAGCGAATACCAGTGCTATAGTTCTGGTCTACAAATTTTTCCTTCCTTGGAGGTTTTTGATGATTCGTTCTACTTGTTTCGCTGTTTTATTCTTGGCAATTTCTACGCCACAACTACTTGCAGATCCTTCCCCTATTGTTTTGAAAAAAGCTGACCGCATTGTCTTCCTTGGCGATTCTATCACCGCGGGGGGTAATGCAGGTAAAGGCTATATTCAAGTTATTCGCAATGCCCTTGCTGAAAAGAAAAAAGATCTGGCTATTGATTGCATTGGTGCGGGCATCAGTGGCAATAAAGTTCCTAACTTACAAAGCCGTGTTGATAAAGATGTTATCGCAAAGAACCCTACCATTGTAATTATTTACATTGGCATTAACGATGTTTGGCACGGTGAATCGAACCCCAAGAATGGTACTTCACCTGAAGCCTTTGAATCGGGGTTAAAAGAAGTGATTGGAAAATGCACCAAGGCTGGCGCTCAAGTGATTCTTTGTACTCCAACCGTCATTGGGGAAATTCCCGCTGGTGGCAATAAATCTGACCCTAAGCTTGACGAATATGGCAACATTAGCCGCAAGGTTGCTAAGGAACTCAACCTTAATCTCTGCGATTTGCGCAAAGCTTTTGTTGATCATATTGCAGCAAATAATGAAGCAAAAAAAGATAAAGGCGTTCTTACAACAGATCGAGTTCATCTTAATGAAGCTGGAAATGCATTGGTTGCTAAGACGATACTGAAAAGTTTGGGCGAGTAAGACTTTCTTTAAATCAAAGTTTTATTTTTAGGTTTAAAAGGATGAACTCTAAAGGTTCATCCTTTTTTTAAAGGAACAATTATGAAAATTTTTTGCACGATTCTTGGTTTGTTTATTCTTATTTCTCAATGTTTGATTGGCTCCGAGGTTAATGCTAAACCTGTAAAGGTTTTCATCCTTGCAGGGCAATCGAATATGGAGGGCCAAGGTTTTATTTCATCGGAAGCAAAGCGTAATCAAGGAAAAGGTAGCCTTGAATTCTTGGCTAAGGATACCGGAACCAAAGCTCGATTCTCTCACCTTTTAAATAAGGATGGTCAGTGGATTATGCGAGATGATGTTTTTATTTCTTACCTTGATAAAAACGGACCTCTTACTGTGGGGTATGGTGCAACTAAAGAAAAAATCGGGCCAGAACTTGGCTTTGGTACCATCGTTGGTAATGCTTTTGAACAACCTGTATTATTAATTAAATGTGCCTGGGGTGGCAAAAGTTTAGCTATCGATTTTAGACCCCCTTCTTCTGCTAAACCACCTTACCCACTGAATAAAAAAACCCAAGATGATATCGATAAAAATCCTGAGATCTTGGGTAAGTATTACCGTGAAACTCTTTCTCTTACTAAATCCGCTCTTAAAAATATTAAACAGTTAGTTCCTGATTCTGATGGGAGTTATGAACTTGCAGGATTTGCCTGGCATCAAGGTTGGAACGACCGTATCAGTGATCAGTACAACGGTGAATATGAAAAAAATATGGTCAACTTTATCAAAGATATTCGTAAAGATTTAAATGCTCCTAAACTGCCTTTTGTGATTGGGGAGACTGGTATGACTGGCCCAACTGAAATTCATCCTCGCGCTCTTAGTCTTATGAAATCTCAGGAAAATGCTGCTACATTGGCAGAATTTCAAGGGAATGTTGTTTTTGTTCCTACTAAAACATTCTGGCGCGAAAAGGAACTCTCACCTAACTCTCAGGGTTACCACTGGAACTGTAATGCCGAAACTTATTATTTAATAGGCGAAGCAATGGGGCAAGCAATCTTAAAACTTAAATCAACAAAATGAAATCATTTTAAATAACTCCATTGAGCCAAGTTTGTTTGTATCAGTGAAATTATGAATTGGTTAGAAGAATGGGCTTAGGATTACATAGCTACCTTTTTGGAGTTAAAGTAAAAGCCCATTCTGTAAGAAAAGTTTGGGATCAATTAGAATTTTTAAATGTAGTTTGATGAAAATCTTTCTGTCGAGTTAGGGTAAGATTTTTCTATAACTCGAGGTAGAACAAGAAATGTTGATTAGACGAAAAGCTTAGGCGTCTCTTTATTGATAACGGGACTGGGGTTGTATTTGCATCTTCTTCGAGGCTTCGTGTGAGTTCCACTTGTTTGCGCGTTTTTTTGGTTCACACGAAGGTCTGAAGGAAAAAAAGGACGGCTCTTAAAGACGCTTCCGGCTCTGACAATGGCTGGGAATCTTGGACCCTGCTTGCTGTCATTCCCACGAAGGTGGGAAACCAGTTGTTTAAATAGTTGCCTCGACTTAACACACAGGTTACCCAGCGCCACGGTTATCGAGGGGCTAAGGGCTTGATTTTCAAGAAGCTGGTGAAGTTATTTGTGCGATGTAGATCAAAGTTTTTGAAAATTAA
>JBDNHI010000113.1:0-3463 GCA_041694635.1 Gemmataceae bacterium
CACTATCGTTTAATATTGCACTATCGTTTAATATTGCACTATCGTTTAATATTGCATAAATGTTCGAGGGCTAGAAGTAAGGCGTGGGTTCCCTTTCGACCATACCCTTGCGCCCTTACTGCTTCATAAAGTTGTTTAGCCAAGGCCAAACCGGGCAGGCAGAGATTCATTCGTTCTGCCTCGGCAAGTGCGATACCCATATCCTTGATAAAGTGTTCCACAAAAAAGCCGGGTTCGAAGTTACGGTCTATTATTCGGGGGCCAAGATTTAATAGCGACCACGAACCTGCTGCGCCTACGCTCACTGATTGTAGAACTGTTTTAGCATCGAGCCCAGATTTATGGGCATAAAGCATTCCTTCGCATACCGCGATCATTCCGGAAGCAATTAGAATCTGATTAACCATTTTGGTGTGCTGACCCGAGCCTGCGCTTCCCTGATGCACAATGGTTTTTCCCATACAATCAAATAAGGGCCTAACTGCTTGTTCAACTTCAGCATCTCCGCCAACCATGATTGAAAGTGCTGCATTGCGTGCGCCAATATCACCACCAGAAACTGGTGCATCTAACGAATGAACACCTTTGGCTTTTGCAGCGTTATAAATTTCAACTGCAAGGGAAGGCTCGCTGGTTGTCATATCAATAAGGATGTTGCCTGGCTTAGAGCCAGCGAGAATTCCATTTTCACCTAGGAAAACTTCTCGAACATCTTTGGGGAAGCCAACGATTGCAAAAATTACATCGGCTGCCTTTGCAACTGCCAAGGGGGAATCTACCCAATGAGCCCCTGCTGCAATAAGGTCAGATGCTTTATCTTTACTGCGCGTGTAGATTGTTGCTTTGTAGCCTGCTTTGAGGAGATGGGCACACATAGAACGACCCATAACGCCTGTGCCAATCCAACCGATGTTCGTTTTTCCTGGTTCAGATTTTTGAATGGTCATGGAAAGCTCCTTAAGAAAAATAAAAGGGTGATGAAAATATATTTACAGTCTCGGAGTATGTTTGGCAAACAAAACTCAGGTTTAAAATGAATAGGTTTCGGAATCTACTAACTGTAACGCCTTGCCTTGCTATTCTTTTCATAACTTAAACTTCAGTTTTTTTTCATACTTAAAATACTAGGGCTATAATAGAACGCACGGATGGAAGGGTCTTCCTAATGTTAAGGTGATGTTCACCTGAAAGACCCTGATGATTTTGTTTATAACGATGCTGTTTGTAACGATACTATTATTAATGGTACTATTAATAACGATACGGTTTATAACTTCATCAACAACTTCGTTATTAATGATTTCATCATCAACGACTTCGTGCGGGGCTGCAAAATGCGCCTTTTAGTATTACTGGGTGCTCAACAGGTTCCCATCTGGCAGGATAGTAGGTTCAACCTTGCATTAACGGGTATGATTCTAGCGGGGGTTTTACTGCTAGGAGCCTTGGTAATAGCATGGGCTAGCAAATCTTGGAAGGAAGGTCGGAAGGGTGGTTTTTGTTCCCCAGAAGAGCAATTAACAGAGTTTAGAAAGATGCTTGATTTGGGGGAAATTAGCTTCGAAGAATTTGAAAAAGTGAAGCAAAAACTTGGGAAAAAGATCTCTTTAAAGGCTCTACCTCAGCAAGAAGCGCCTACAAAGGATTCCCCCGTTGTACCTTCCGATTCTTCTCCACCGCCTTCCCCTGATTCTGCTCCTAAACCGGATGAGGGTAATAATTCCTGAAGTATTGGCTAGTTGTCCTTGCGGAAAATTACCAAATATCCTTACAATCCTAGTAAGTACTTACTCGGGTTTTATTTCCCGAGTGATCTTGGTGCATTTAGCTTCTGTTTTGTCGAGTTATTCGTTTTGTCGAGTTATTCTTTGAAGGAGATTTCATGGCGACCAAAGATTCGGGCCCGGGTGGGAAGAAACCCACCACCACCACTGGAAAGAATCGCAATGCTTTTTGCTCTTTTTGCAGAAAAAGTTTTCGCGATGTCGGTCCATTAGTCGAAGGCCCGGCAGATGTCTTCATTTGTGGGGAATGCATCGAGCTTTGCCAATCGATTATCCATCAAGAAAAAAAGCGCCGCGGTTCTGGGAAACAGCCTTTTGCTCATATCCCTTCACCTCGTACCCTTAAAGAAAAACTCGACAACTATGTCATCGGGCAAGAACGCGCTAAAAAGGTTCTTTCCGTTGCGGTTCATAACCATTACAAACGCCTTAGCGTTTCTGGGCAAGCTGGACCCAGTGATGTTGAACTCGAAAAAAGTAACATCCTTCTTATCGGCCCTACTGGAAGTGGTAAAACTCTTCTTGCTAAAACTCTTGCCAAAATTCTTGATGTCCCTTTCGCCATCGGCGATGCCACTACTCTTACCGAAGCGGGTTATGTAGGCGAAGATGTCGAAAACCTTCTCCTCAAATTACTTCACGCTGCTGATTTCGATATCGAAGCCGCACAGCGGGGCATTATCTATGTCGATGAAGTCGACAAAATTGCTAAAACCTCGCAGAATGTTTCCATCACCCGTGATGTTAGTGGCGAAGGCGTTCAGCAAGCTTTGCTAAAAATGCTTGAAGGTACTGTTTCTAATGTGCCCCCTCAAGGTGGTAGGAAACATCCAGAACAACAGTACATCCAAATTGATACGACCAACATTCTTTTCATCTGTGGTGGTACTTTCGTTGGCCTTGGGGACACCATCGCTAAGCGCTTAGGAAAGAAGACGATTGGTTTTGGTAGTAATCCAGAAGATAAAGAACGCGACCTTGGACACCTGCTTAATCAGGTTACCAGCGATGATCTTATTCAGTTTGGGATGATTCCCGAATTCATTGGCAGGTTGCCTGTGCTGGCTCCTCTTGACCCGCTTAATGAAGATGCTTTGATCCGCATTCTTACCGAGCCCAGAAACGCTTTGGTAAGGCAGTATCAGAAACTCTTCGAGATGGAAGGCGCTGAACTCGAGTTCGATCAGTCCGCTTTAATTCAAATTGCGAAGAAAGCCAAGGAGCGCGATACCGGGGCTCGCGGACTTCGAAGCATCATTGAAGAAGTCATGCTCGATATGCAGTTTGAACTTCCCGAATTGGAAAACAAGGGCAAGTTTGTTGTGACGGATAAGGTGGTTCGTGGCGAAGCTAAATTATTCGATATCCCTATTGGCAACCACGATAAGAAGAGCGCCTGAAAAGATCGATCTTGAATTTAAAATTAATAAAGCCAATTGGGTTACTCTAACCCAATTGGCTTTTTTTGCCCATGAGTTTGTATGCGGTCGATGGGCTTACTTCTAATTCTAATCTGAAATCCCTCAATATAAAAAGAGAGCCCCAAAGCCCTGCGAGCAGCCCCAAAGCCCTGCGACTGCGTTCGCTGGGGCCGCTTTAATAACAGATAATATTGCACACACAAATGCACACACAGAAAAGCCCAGCGACCTCTTGATTGCTAACAGGGGCAGGGCCGC
>JBDNHI010000114.1:0-4082 GCA_041694635.1 Gemmataceae bacterium
ACGCCCTAGGCGACATAGGCCCAAACGCTCGCGCCGCCATTCCACTTTTGGAAGGACTTCTGCGCGAATATCAAGAGGTTGGCTCACCGGACGATGTTCGGCATGTAGCGTTGATGCTGGCAAAAATCCGTCGAAAATAACCGCGAAAGGGCACACCGGCAGGTGACAGAGTTTTCTAGGTCCAGCGAGTGGGTCATACAAAACTGGGGTTGGCCTGAATTTGCAAAAGTCCAGTTATTACAGTTAAAACCAAAACCATTACTAATTTGCCCATCTTTAATATCCTTATTAAACAAAATCAAAGTACTTTGTTAAGGTCTTCGCTGCTGATCTCGCCTTCCCATCGGCTAATGACTACTGTTGCTACACCATTTCCTATCAAATTTGTAATAGCCCTGCATTCACTCATAAAACGATCGATGCCAACCAATAAAGAAAGTGATTCGATAGGAATCGCAGGAACAGTAGCAAGAGTAGCTGCCAAGGTAATAAAACCTGCACCAGTTACTCCACTAGAGCCTTTAGAAGAAATCATTGCAACAAGGAGTAAAGAAATCTGATGGGTAAGAGTAAGTTCGGTATTGGTTGCTTGAGCAAGGAAGATTGCAGCCATGCAAAGATAAATATTAGTGCCATCGAGGTTAAAACTATAACCCGTAGGGATGACAAGCCCAACGGTAGAACTGGAACATCCTAGTTGCTGGGATTTTTCTATCATCCCAGGTAATGCGGTCTCTGAGGAACTGGTACCAAGCACAAGGAAGATTTCTTCTCGAATGAAATAGAGATAACGAAAAATGGAAAAACCACTGCAATAAGCGATAACTCCCAGAACAAAGACGATGAAAAATGCAGCGGTGATGTAGAAGCCTAGCATTAGTTCTAGCAATTTTCCAAGAGCACCTAAGCCATAATTGGCAACCGTAAAGCCCATGGCACCGAAGGCACCTAGGGGCGCTGCTTTGACAACAATCTGCATTACGCCAAAGAAAACTTTTCCAGCGGTATCAATCCCTGCAACAATTGGTTTAGCTTTTTCACCCATGAAGCTGATAGCAAAAGCTACCAGAATTGAAACCAATAAGATCTGAAGTAAGTCGCCTGAAACGAACGGGGAGAAAATCGTATTCGGAAGGATGTTCATCAAGAAATCCAACATATTATGTGATTGCGCCTTCTCGGCATAACCCTTGGTAAGCGAAGGATCAAGCGTGGCAGGATCAATGTTAAACCCTTGGCCTGGCTTTAATAAATTCACAACTACCAAGCCAATCACGAGAGCTAAAGTTGAAACCACTTCAAAATAAAGCAGCGTCTTAAACCCGATGCGGCCTAATTTCTTCATATCACCCATTGAAGCGATGCCGTGCACCACGGTGCAGAAAATAATTGGCGCAATCATCATTTTTACCAGCTTGACGAAAGCATCACCCAATGGTTTGATAGCCTTGCCCGTTTCCGGGAAGAAATAACCAACCGCAATACCCAATACCACTGCGATCAACACCTGAATGTAAAGGATGGTGTACCAAGACTTGTAAACTGTAGTCATAACTTCCTTAAATTCAATGATTTAAAAGCGTTATAATAATCGGAAAGGATGGTGATAACCAGCAAGAAATGGTTTGAAACTAGTTCACATGATGAAAAATTAGGGTAATAAGCCTAGTAAGCCAAACAACTCTAGACAATTACAGTTGAAAGTGACTTGCAAGGTTAATAAAAGCTGTCATAATAAAAAAGCCTACCAAAATAGATGAGATATTAAAATTATGTTTAAGTTTATTTATTCTTTTATTAGTCTGATTCTTTTTTTAAGTTTGGGCTTAATACAAGGAACTGCTTTCGCCCAGACTCCTACAGAACACTTCGAGAAAAAAGTAAGGCCCTTACTAATAGAACGATGTTATAAATGCCATAGTGCAGAGGTTTCCCGAAGTCAATTACAACTCAATTCGCAAGAGCATATTTTAAAAGGTGGAAAACGAGGCCCTGCTGTTATTCCCAATAAGCCCGAAGAATCTCTACTGTTAAAAGTTGTAAAGCGATCAGGCGATTTAAAAATGCCACCCGATGGGCCCCTTCCTTCCAGAGATATTGAAGCACTCGAACTTTGGATTAAACAAGGCGCTCTTTTTCCTCAAGCAAAACAAATTGTCCGAGGCACCGCGCAGCACTGGTCTTTCCAACCTTTGGCCAAGCCTGTTATCCCAGAGGTCAATAACAAAACTTGGGTTCAAAACCCAATCGATTCTTTCATCCTATCTAAACTTGAAAATGCAGAAATTCAACCTTCTAAAAAAGCTGACAAGCATACCTTGTTACGCAGGGTTTGCTTCGACCTAACCGGCTTGCCCCCGACTCAAGCTGAAGTTGCTCTTTTTCTTGCTGATGAAAGTTCAAGCGCCTATGCGAATATGGTGAACCGTTATCTTAACTCACCTGCTTATGGCGAACGATGGGGTAGGCATTGGTTAGATGTCGCACGCTACGCTGATTCAAATGGCTTGGATGAAAATGTGGCGCATGGCAACGCTTGGCGATACCGAGACTATGTGATTCAGGCGTTTAATAGCAACCTTCCCTATAATCAGTTTATCAAAGAACAAATTGCAGGCGATCTAATTCCTTACAATTCTGAATCTGAAAAACACTCTCGGCTTATCGCAACCGGTTATCTCTCCCTTGGGCCCAAAGTTCTTGCGGAAGTCGACAAGCAGAAAATGGAAATGGACATCATCGATGAACAGATCGATACCTTGGGCAAGACTTTTTTAGGCATGACCTTCGGCTGTGCGAGATGCCATGATCATAAGTTTGATCCCATTTTAACTGCGGAATATTACTCGCTTGCTGGGGTGTTTAAAAGTACCAAGACGATGGAAAGCTTAGTGACCATTGCCAAGTGGAACGAAAATCTTCTGGGCAATGCGAAGGAAATGAATGCTGCCAAAGATCATTCTGAAAAAGTGAGTAACAGTAATAAAAAGATTAATTCCTTTCTAGAAGAGCAGAAGAAAACATTAGAAGCCGAGAAAAAGATTGCCTTAGATAAAAAGCCTAGTCCCAAGGAAATTGAAGCTCTTCTTAAAGATGAAACCAAAGTTGCTTTAAAGAAATTAAGAGATGAAACCGCTGCTCTTGAAAAAGCTGCTCCTGAAATCCCCAGTGCTATGGGGGTGAACGAAGGTAAGGTTACCGATGTTGCAATTCATATCCGGGGAAACACTGATAGGCTAGGAAAAGTAATGCCCCGAGCAATCCCTGCTGTGCTTTCAGCGGGCAAACAACCTTCGTTCCCTGAAAAGAATAGTGGCAGAGTTGAACTTGCTAACTGGATTGCTTCAGATTCAAACCCCCTTACTTCTCGGGTGATGGTGAACCGAATTTGGCGCTGGCATTTTGGTAAGGGCATTGTCTCTAACCCCGATAACTTTGGGCTCTTAGGCGAAAAACCAACGCATCCAGAACTTCTCGATTGGCTCGCTTCTCAATTCATCAGTTCCAATTGGTCTATCAAGGATATGCACAGGCTTATAATATTTTCGAATACCTACCAGCAAGATTCTGCCTTGGTGAGTGCCAGTGCAGAGAAGGATGTTGCTTGTGGGCTTTACTGGCGCTTTGTTCCTAGACGCCACGAAGGTGAGGTGCTGCGTGATTCTATGCTGGCAGTTTCTGGCCTTCTTGATAACTCGATGGGCGGTTCTCTTCTACAAGTCAAAAATCGGGCTTTCTTCTTTGATCATACTTCCAAAGATTTAACCAAGTACGATTCCACCAGACGCAGCATTTACCTCCCCGTCGTGCGCAATAATCTTTTCGTCATCTTCTCGCTCTTTGATGGCACCGACGCTGCTGTTTCTAATGGCGACCGGGCCAGCACCACCGTTGCAACTCAAGCTTTATTCTTTCTTAACAGTAAACTGGTGCTTGAAGCATCAGATGCCTTGGCGCAAAAAGCCATTAAGAATACCCCTTTTATCGAATCTCAAATTAATTACATCCATAACAATGCTCTGGGTAGAAAGGCTACTCCTCAGGAATTGAACCGTGCTAAAGATTTCATTCAGCAAGCCATG
>JBDNHI010000115.1:0-16685 GCA_041694635.1 Gemmataceae bacterium
CGTTTCAATCCGCCCCCCACTATTAGGTGAGGGGAAACAGCCGGCTCTTTAAGTTGTTATTGTTTAAGTGTTTAACTCTTGCAAAACGCATACCAAGGAGCCGACAATGATATTTTAGTATAATATAAGTAGCCATCAAGTTGTAACACCTTACCAAAGCATTAGTTAGGAATTTCGCAAAAGGTAGGGTGTTTTTAGATCACCCCCCTTCCGCGCGAGAACAAATAGCGCATTAAAAAATAAGAGGGTCATTAAAATCCACGGGTTTACCTTGGCCGTAGTGCTCAATTTTGGTGTCCTCATCAAAAAAGTAGAACCGCAAGGAGTCTTCTTTATCGTTCATAATATGAAGTAATCGGTGCTGAAGTTCAATCCAATTTTTTTTATCAAGTTGAATTTCGAATAAAGATTTTTGAACTCGAACTCCATAATCTTTACAAGCTTGGCAAATTTGCCTAAGTCTTTTTCGCCCGTCATTTTCTAGGGTACAAACATCATACCCAATTAAAATACGCATATTTAATTTCTTGGGGTAAAGGGTAAATAAAGAGGGAGTTCTCCTCTAATAGTTTTGGCCAAAATACCTGCTTGAATAGAAAAGACAAGGCCTAAGGGAATTTTGCGTTTTAAAAGCAGGTGTTCAACCTCTTCTTTTTTTCGGAGTTGCCACGCTGTTAAAACTATCTTTCTACCAGATTCTTTTAGTAAAACAGCCCCTGTTTCTTGGACATCAAAATGGTTTTCCTGAACTTGTTGCCTATTAATCATTGCGATAACAAGTCGGTCGGCAAGAATAGGGCGAAATTCTTCCATAAGGTCTAAAGCTAGACTAGGTCTACCAGGGTTATCGGCGTGGAGGTATCCGACCGCAGGATCTAAACCGAGGTTTGCAACTGCAGCGCAACAATCTTGAAGTAGTAATCCATAAAGAAAAGAAAGAAGGCAGTTTACCGCATCAAGTGGAGGGCGGCGAGTACGATTGTTCATTTTAAAAAAGGGGGTTTTAGCCCGAATTAAATGATTAAAAAGGGAAAAATAAACTAAAGCGCTAATTCCTTCGTAGCCTCTTACCGAATCAATGTTATCGGATAACGGAATACGAAAAAGATTTTCTTCAAGTTTGTTAGCCCCATCTTGAAGGTCTTGTATTAAAGAAGGATCACTATTTTCACGGGCTGCTCGAACCAGAAGACTTCGAGAGTTTTTAATTTTCCCCGCAACAAAGGATTTTACAAGTGGTAAGGAAAATTCGGGTAAATCAGCTAGGCGAAATTGGGCCCTGCGTAAAAGAACACTGCTGTGCCCAGGTGAAACCACTCTTGCAAGGAATCTTCCTGATGGCGTCAGGTAGTTAATCGCAACATCGTTAAGAGCACATAATGCCATACAAGCAGGAGTAATATGGACCCCACCCCAAGCTACCACAGATTGGATTTGGTGGATAGGAACAGTCAAGGCAATTTTTTTATCAATAAGGATGGAAATTGTTAAATGATCTCTTCGGAGAATCGCCCCTCGGGTTTGAATATAAAGCGTATTAAGGAACTTTCCGTCCATTTTTAAAGCCCAATATATTATGGAGTAAAAAGTTTGGTTAGTTCATTCAAATAAGTAATATTATCCTGACTTATGTTTGGCATACAGTAATGGTTTAAAGAACATTTTTTGCAATGGGGTAGAAGCACCGGGGGTGGTAACTTTTCTTGGGTTAAAACAAAATGAAGTTCATTTGCAATGCGAGCTGTTTTTTTTCGAAGGGAAGTATCAAAGATAACCTCACGACGAATTTTTGCGCGAATATGATATATTGCTCCTTTAGGTACTTCCGTTTTTAACATTTCTTCTAAACAAATGGCCTGAGCACAAACTTGGATATCGTCGTTATCCCAAGCTTTGACTTTTCCTCGTTTATATTCAACGGGGTATGGAGTGATACCATTGACCGTATCTTTAAATTCGACCATATCAGCAACCCCTTGAAGGCGGAGTCTATGCGATAGAATACGAAGTCCTCGGAGTTCAGTTGAGTCTTCTCTAGTTTTACTTCCCTTTTTATGAACCCGGCTATGGAGAAGAGTACCATGAACCGTATGAGAAGATTCTACCCATAGATTTTCTAAACGGTGAAGAGCACATCGCCGCTTACAAAAAGCAAAATCATTAAGTGCGGAAAGCGGTAGATAATCCCCGCTTCCAGCACTAGGAAAAGAAATAGAGTCATCCATATTTATTTAACCGACAAACCTATGTAGTGTAACACCTTTTTCCTTTAAGCCATTTTCATCAACAGTAATACCAGATTGGTATTGCTCGAAGCTTCGAGGAGCAGCATCAGGTCCAAGTGGTTTTACTTTGATTCGGTCAAAAAGTAAATGTGCAGGGACATTGCCAAGAGGACTGTTGTGTTCAAAAACATAAAGGCCCCGAGTGGCCATAAGGCCCCGACTAGCAGAGCGGTCAATTTCCCAGATAGGGCCCTTAAGTGAATCCCATAAAAAAGTAAGATCCTCAAGTGAGAATCCTGTATCGGCAGCTAGAAATGGGTTGATAAACCCACTAAGTCGATAAAGGCCATAGGGGATGGTATTTTTTCGACCCATAGTACCAGTGATGGATCCATCTTTTGCGGCTTGGGACTCAGCATCTTTTTCAGTAGTAACTGATTTTCTGGTTATCGTAAACTCCATTGGAACAACGGGATCAATGCTCCTAGAAAAGGTTATTTGTACTGGGCCACGGACTTGCCCACAATTAACACCTGTGGACATAACAGCCCCAAAAGCTCGAATATCAAAATACTTCTCACACATCCATTTTCTTGCAGATTCGGTATTTTTTGCTTTATCTTTGGGGTCTTTGGCTTCTTTATGGCCGAGGGCATCGTGAGCATTTTGGTGCAGTAGATTAAGGATTCTTTTTTCATAGACTGCATCTTGAGTTTGGAAATAAAGATCATAGCCAGGCTTATTGGCCCCCATAATCGCCATAGCGTTGCGAATTTTTCGCTTGATGCAACCATCTGTAACTAACCCTTGTAGGGATTGAGGATCAATGCGTGGCATATTACCCGCATCTGGATCCCCATTTGGGTTTCCATCAGTAACATCAAAAAGAAACACAAAATCGTAGCGTTTGTCAACAATCTTAGACATTAATAACTCCTGTTTTAGGTAAAAAACACTTTGAAAGAAAAACAACTTTGATTAACTATTTACAGTTTGGGCATCCTTAGCGGTTTTACGATCGACTCTTTCTTGATTGCGGAAAGCTCGCTGGTGATAAAATCCGAGAGCAAAAAGGGCCTGTTCGCGAAGTGGTAGTTGGCCTTTGGGGCTCTGGATTGGCAAATGAGAAACTAGCTCTGTAAGTTTTCGATCTAAATTTACAAAGGCCCCAGGCTTTTCATTTTTTAGTTTCCGAAGATGATTATTTGCATTAGCAAATAATCGAGCCATTATCAATGCTGGAGCAGCTGAAAAAGTACCATAAAACTTATCAACTACACCGGCGTTGACATCACCTAAAGCCGCGTACTGAATTTCATCGAAGATTTCTAAAAGCCTGCCGTAAAGGTAGGCCGGGTTTTTTTCTTCGGTATTAAGACTTTCGGTCACTTTAATCCCCTTTCGCACCAGAAAGAGTTTAATGAGGGATAGCCTAGGCCTGGTGCAGCCTTTGGAACCCTCAACCTTCATCCGCCGTAAACAAGCGGAAAGAATAGCATCCGAAAGTGGATCGCCCCTAAGTGCTGCCATTAATAAACGATTTGGCGTTGTTATTAAAGGGTCTGTTTTATCACCAGAAGTGGCTTTTACTAATTCATAAATGGAATAAAAGGGCCTGTCATCAAATTGTGGGTCCAGAAATACCAATGATAAATCTTTAAACCAAGAAACTAAATTAAGTTGAATGTTACTTAATGGAGCTTCTAAATAATCACGAACAACAATCCTAGCCGCATTTGCAGATAAAACCATCAAATAAAAATCGTTTGGGTTAGAAGATTTGTTTTCACCCCCCTTAATAGGTGATGAAAGTAATGCACGAACTTCTTCTGCGTCTACCCGATCAAGTAAATTCATAAAAGAAAGGTCTTGTACTTCACGAGTCCAAAAGAGGAACAGGTTCTCGCCAATTCTTAATTTACTCAGTGCATTGGAAGGAAGTTGTTGGTCGATAAGTGCTTGCAAAGCTAATGAATAAGATTGTGCTGCTTCAACACCGATACCACTATTAATAGCCTTATCTAATCCGTAACTTTGAAAAGAGGGTTTATCTAAGGAAATTAAATAACTACCAGTAGATAAGCCATTAGGAATTCTTTGAAATTTAAACCCATGGGATTTTGGCAAAAAAGTCTCTAATCCAGTGATTTGGCAAAACCCTTTTTCCATTTCCTCTTGCTTTTCGGAGTTTGTATTATTAAAGAAACTACCATACCAAGCTGCGATATTTGGTTTTTCGGTTAGTGAAAACTCTTCTCCACCCAAAACTAGGCCGCACTTAGCCGATACCTTTGGGCTAAGTTTTTTGATATCAGCTTCAACCAAAAGTTTAAGATCTGGATCAGATAATAATTTTTGCCCAAATTTTACAGCAGCTAATAAAGCTGGATCTTGAATATCATTTGCAGCTAAAGTAATTTGGCCCCAGAATGTTTTTCTGCTTGCCTCTGATTTTGCTTCATCATCTGGATCAAAAATGAAAGGCAATACCCTTGGCAATGTATCAATAAAATAGCAAGCAAAACCCTTAGTGGCTGTATTGCCATGTGCTCGAGGAACTGAAATTTCCTTCCCATCATCGAGAAACGATTTAGGTTTACTGGTTTTTGTTTTAGGAAGAATTGTTTGCATTACCCTACGATCAAGGATGCCTAAATATTTCCCATCTTTATCAAAAGAAACCATAAATGGAATTTGCTTTTTTTCAAAAGCTAAATCTTTTAAAAGATTTTCTCTTTGTGCCAATTCATACAATCTTTGAATAATCATAATGCCACCTCTTCTTGTTGCTTACCAATTAGGCGGACAGGTGGAAGCCCATTAGGGCTTTGTGCAAGAGTGTCACAATGAACAACGCCGCCAAGAATTTTTGCTTGGAAAAACTGTGGTGAATTTTCCTTTTCGGTAAATATTAAATCATAAAGCATTACACCTAGTTCTTCATTCCAATTCGAAAGAATAGGTTCATCACCCACGACAGGTGCAAAGTTACAGGCGAACTCTCTTACGCCAAAATACGGGTGATGAAAAGACTGCCCCTTTTCTACACGCCTTTGAAACATAGCAACATACTTAGCAACCGAGTCGGCCCCTTTTGGTTCATCCACATCTTCTGGTTTTTTACGGGGTTGGTTTGCACGACTGGTGAGCAAGGGTGTCGCATCAATGATGTATGCAACATTTTGCAAAACAAGTGAATTGCGTTGGGTTCGGTTTTGCCCTTGTACATCTTCTCTGCCTGAAGAATCAACAAAATAAGGTTCCATTTGGGAAAGGCCTTTCATAGCCTTTTTCACCTCGGCTTCTGAGATTTTCCCTTGAATTTCATTCCGCAAAAAAGAAATAAATTGATAGTTGGGGCGGTTAGGTTCATCTGGAACCCACCAAGGTACAAGGGCTGTTATGCGCCTAATATGCCAGCGCATTTGTGGTTTATAAAGGATTGCATCAAGAACCCCCCTTGCCGCTGACGGTGTCATAAAAGGATATGAAACCCTTTCAACTTTAAATTCTGGCCTAGTAAAGAGGGCGAAGTCACCCCAAACTTTGACTCGTACAGTTTCAGGAACCATAATTTTTCCTTTATCTTTCAAATTAATAGAAGCTGATCACTATTTGGATCCGCAACCATACCTAATTTATCATCATAAGGCCCGTTATAAATAAACATTCCCGGAATTTCTTCTTTAATCCAATCAGAAAACTGGCTTATTTCCCACTGCCTAAGATTTACTTGAAAAGCAGCTAACCTTCTTCTGGCATTACTTGGGCTTGGCGATTTAGCTTTTTTAAGAAGGTCTTTAACTATTTTCTTACCGCCATTCCAACTTGCTATTACAATGGGGTTCCCAGCATCTTTTATAAGTTGAAAAGCCTCGGCCACATCTTTAAAGTTTAGTTTTTCCCGCATTTTTTTGATCGAAAATTTATCAAGGTTGCCTTGAGAATGAAGGGTTTTGAAATAATCTTCTATTAATTTAGGATCATCTGGCTGAGGATTTAAACCTGACCGTAAATATACCGTTTCAACTACTGAGATTCCAATTCGGTACCATTCATCCGGAGGAAGTTTACCCTTGGCGGAACGGAAGACCCTAACCTTTCCACCCGGTGCCCCGTCTTTCGTGTTCAGTTTTCCTTCGCGATTACAACGGCCAGCGGCTTGAATAACTGCTTCTAATGGTGCTAGTTCTCGAAAAACAGTTGGGAAGTCAATGTCTACCCCTGCTTCAAGTACCTGAGTCGCAACCAAGGTACAAGGTTCGCCTTTTGCTAACAGTTCTTTTATATTTTTAAGAATAGAACGGCGGTGTTCTGGGCAAAGGCCTGTGGAAAGATGAAAAGTTGAATTCTCATTTTGATCCTGAAGTATTTGATAAAGTTCTTTTGCAGCTTTTCTTGTATTGACCATTACAAGTGCTTGTTTTTCTTTTCTAACTAGTTTGGCGATTTCTTCCCAAGAAAGGTTTTCCTCATACGATGGCCATTCTACATGCGTTCTTTTCAAAAGGCCAAATAGATTTAACTCTGGTGGAATAATTTCTTTCAAGTTTTCTAAGCCATCTTCAAAGCCAAAACGCTTTGTCCAGGATGGTTGCGTTGCTGTGCAAAGTACTATCGAACAACCAAAATGACTAGCAAGCGATTTAAGCATTGAACAGACGGGGATAAACAAACTAGGCGGAATAGATTGGCATTCGTCCAATAAAATTACAGAGCGAGCAATCATATGTACTTTACGGCATTTTCCTGGTTTATTCGAAAATAAACTTTCCCAAAATTGCACATTAGAGGTAACTATAATTGGTGCATCCCAGCGTTCACCCCGAGGGCCTTTTTGAAAAGTCTCCTCATCTAATTCTCTATCTAGTTCTGCAAGGCTATGTTGCTCTAAAACATAATCCCAATCATTTTCTTTTCCTAAAAATTCCCTCAATACCGTTGCAGTTTGTTCAAGAATTGTAAGGTACGGCGCAACATAAATGACTCTACGAAGATTATGCTTCAAAGAATGTTTTAAGGCAAAGGCCATACCAGATAAAGTTTTACCCCCGCCCGTTGGAACTCGCAAAGAAAATAGTCCTACAGGTAAATCAGCAGATTCTAAGCAATGATTTAAAACTATTTCACGGGCAGTTTTGGTTGGACCGGGTTCCGCATTTTGGGCTAATGTTTGGATATTTTTTAATAAGGTTTTAAGGTCTTCCTCTGCATTTAAAATTGGTGCAACCTGCTTTATTGGCCACCCTTTTATTTTCGTCTCGTGATTGCCAGTATCTTCACCATCTGCATCTACTAAAAGCGAAAAAACAATTCTAGTATATATTTCCCCCATTAGAAGATCATCAATATTGTGGGCCGTTGGTAAAGACTGAATTTCTGGTAAAAATTGGTTTGCTTTCGGTAGTGATTCATTTAGGCCAGAAGTAGCTGACCCACCTATTAAAAGTTCTTTTAAATTTTGCGTGTTTGGCAATCCCCCGTGGTGCCCAGCAATTACAAATGCTGAAATATTATGTTTGTTTTTAAATGCAAGTAAAGCCCCAGCTTGTTTGTGATACCGTGCTTCTCGATGTGTAGGAATTCCTAAAATGTAATTTTGAAAACCTTGACGATATTTTCCTAAATCATGAAGCAAAGCGGAAACATAAATCTCGTCTTTAAGTACCGTGTTATTAGGAAAGGCATCAGCGCATTTAGCCAACGCTAATTTAGTAACCTCCTTAAGATGATCTTCTAGTAGTTGCCAATCAGAATGATCTGATTGAATACCACTATGTGCAAAATAGTTCATAAATTTTCTCTAAAACTAAAATAGCTACCGTTTATTAACGGTTAACTACTAATAAGCCTTTTTCTAAAGTGACTAAAATTCTTACTACATTCCTAACAGCAATATTTTGAATAGCAAGCTTAGCAGGTGTAAATAAATTATTATGATTCGTTTTGTGGGTAAATTGGGAGAAACTATTTTTCAAGGCATTTATGCTTTAAAAGTGATATGGTTTGAATCTTTTCTACTTTTGGTTACATCTGCCATTTCCACGACTGAAAGGTCGTGGCCGAATTGAAAGAAGACTACTACGATAATTAATAAGATCATTAGAAGGATTAATTACGAATAGGGGGCGCACAATGACAGCAGAAGAAATATTCGAGCTACTCAAAAAAGATGCATACAATAAAGGATACAGAGCAGTGCTACAGAAAACCCACGATGGAATAATTGAGGCGCTGAATGAACTTCAAGCCCTGCGACGCCAAAACCAGAAACCAACTAGCACAGATACCCAGCAGACTGAAACTCCGAGCCAACCAGACCAACAAGTTTAACCTTAAAGCCAAAGCAAGACTCAGAGCGAACCTTCGCAGCGGGGCGCGAAAATGAAGATAAGAAGGACTAGGGGAATTAAATCACTTATTTTTTCGGTTTGGGAATATCAATATCGAAAGTTTTATTCTCAGTCAATTCGATATTAATAGGTGATTTTTTCGGTCCAAACGCCCCTTTAAGTTTATCATTATTTGGATAAGGATCTAAGAAAAGTACGGAGACTTTATATTTCCCGATTGGGATAGCATTTATTTTATAGGTAAATGTTGACCTATCAAAATCAGCAGGAAAAGAAGTAACATTTTTTGGATCAGAGGAATCGGGATAAAAAATTATTTGAATTACTGAAGTCTTTTTAAGCTCAACAGTTTCACCTGCGACACTAAATTTACCTTCAACTTTGACAATTTTATTATCGCTACATCCCATAAATAATGCACTTAAAAAGAATAGACAAAAAGACGCAAACGAAAGCTTCATAATGCTCCTAATAAATTAATAACCGAAAATCTGACCATCGTTCCTACTTTGAAGATAGCCCCAAACATTTTGTTGGATGCTGTTCGTAATAAACTTAACGCTGCCATCCGAAAAGCAAGTATTAACACCACCTATATGTTTACTGCGAGCTTGAGCTTGCCAATTAGGCCAATTTTGAGGAGCATTGTCAGCAGAACAACCCATCCGCAACACCCCTAAGTTAGGCGATCCCGCTGCAGTTCTTGCCGCTGTACAATCTTCAATATCATCAGAATACTCGAGAGTATCATTAGGTAAGATACAATCGCCCCGATTATTAGCACCAGTAACGCTAGCCCCAGCCAACCCCATAGCCCAAACTCCCCTGCGATCAGAAGAATTAATACCGATTCGAACTTCATTAAGTAAAATGGTGTTAGATGTTCCATCAGTAATTTCTAGGATTCGAGCACCCCAATTAATAGCCATCGGGCCACCAGTTAAACCATCACCAATGGTAGTGCTTCCACTTGGGTTTAAGGTAGAACCCCCTGCAAGTGTATTGGGCATATCCCCTGGGCCAGCATTGGCAGCATAATTTCCACGAGCCCAATTACCCCCGTTTAAAGAAAATGGAGTTTCACTTCCCCCATCGGAGGGGCAAAGTAACAAGTTAATACTAGTACTACGAATACCACGCCAAGTGAGGTCGGCACCAGCACTAGGAATGAAATTATTAATACTAGAAGAGAATTGGTTATATAAAGCGGATTGTTCGATAAAAGGCAGAATAAATACAACCCAATTAGGGCCAAACCCGGGGGTACGATAAGAGCTTAGAATATCGCCCGGCCCAGCGCCAGTGGTTGGAACATTTGCAATTCGAACATACGGGGGTAAAGCGGAATTAATATCAACATAACTATGACAAGCTAAGCCTAATTGTTTAAAATTATTAGCACATTTCATACGAGAACTTGCTTCTCGTACTTTTTGAACCGCAGGCAACAACAACCCAATTAAAATTGCAATAATTGCAATCACAACAAGCAGTTCAATAAGAGTAAATGCTTTTTTAGTATTCATATACTTCCTCAATATTAAAATAACCTTTATAAGGTACAAATCAGAAGTAGGATAAAGCAATAAAAAATTTACAAATTTTAAAGTTATTGCTCATCTCCCTCCTAAATTATTAGATTGATTGCTATAAGGATAGCAAGGGCAATTGCTAGGCCTTGGGCTTACCACGGGGAATGATTTATAAGGCAAGCACCTCACCCGTCCACTCGTGTGGCCCAACTTGTACTTGGGCTTACCACGGGGAATGATTTATAAGGCAAGATAGCCCCGTAATTATCCGCAATTTGAATAAGGCTAATGTACCTGCTATGCGTATTAACTTTCACCATGCAGACTGAAACTCCGAGCCAACCAGACCAACAAGTTTAACCTTAAAGCCAAAGCAAGACTCAGGGCGAACCTTCGCAGCGGGGTGCGAGATCAACCTCAAAACAATAAACCAAGCATTAAAAATAAACTTGCAAAACTTTCCCCACCCATCTAGGGGGTGAACTGCGTTAGTAGCTTCAACTCCGAAGTAGGTGAAAGTTTCGCTTGCTAGGATCTAGCAAAATTTGGTTATCAAAAATGCAGAAGGCCTTCGAAAGCAGACTGTCTACATTGGTGAAGGTACTAAAAAAAAGAAAACCCCCAGAGATATAATATCTTCGGGGGTGGTTTATGTTTATATAAAGGCAGATTACTTATTTGCTTCTTCGAGGTCTTTTTCGACCCGAGCGAAATCAAATTTATCGGGTACTGGGTAATCCATATTCTCTCTAAGTTCAGCAAGTGAAGGCCGCTTAGAAGGAACGCCATTGGAAGGTACATCCATTTTGCAAATCCAGATAAGAGAATTAAGGATCATCTTGCGGTTATTATCGTTGCCCCAGTTCCAATGGGAATGACCGCCTGTGTAGCCAAAGCCTCTGCCGCCATCGGTGCGATCGCAAGCCCAAGCAAGAACTTGTTTTTCTTTGCGATCAAGAACAGCTTCGCGAACAAAGGGATTGTTGCTATGTGGACCATCGCCCCGGGAAAGTTTGCCATCTTTATTGACAAGGGTTTCGGAAGGGGGGAGAGCGCTAAGAATAGGGGTAACGCCCTCCATTTTAGGTCTGAAGCGCATATGGTAGTACCACTCATCGTGAGTTTTGAAGGTGTTAACGCCTTTGGTGATGGGGTGATTTTTAGCGAGTTCGGAATCAGCAAGTCGCCAATGGGGGTTAACGGACCAATCGGTTTCGAAGTACCCGCCGATCCAATCGAGGAATTTATCGCCAGTTTTGCCTTTAGGAGTTTCTACGCCGTAGTGGAACATAGCAAGTCCGACGCCTTTTTTAGCAAGGGCATCAATTTTATCAAGGTGAGCGTTGTAGGGATGTCCGCCACCTCCATCGCTATAGATACAAATGCCATCGGCGGAATCGAGGATAGATTCATCTTTAGGCCAGCCATCAAGAACGATGGTAGTTTCGAGGCCTGGTACATTTTCATCAAGAGCTTTTTTGAGAAGCATACAACCAGCTTTAAAAGAGTGTTGGCCATACCCATGGCTTTTTCTTCCTGCGATGAGGATTAATTTCTTTTTCTTAGCATCTTGGGCAAAAAGGGGAGAGAAACTTAAGCTTGCAGCAAAAACAAGAAGAAGCATAGCAGAGAGAAGTTTTTTAATCATCGGTGGCCCCCGTAAACAAAGGAGAATCAAAAGTTATAAAGGTAAGATAATGTTTTGGAGTCCCTTTTGCCAACAGTTAAACCAAAATTAACAATAAAAGTAAGAAAATAAAAATACTGATTAATGTCAATAAAGGGGTAAAGCTTGTTTAATTAGATAGGTAAATGTTATTCTAAAACTATTGGGTAGGGTGAATCGTCTGAAGTGTAAGGGAAAATTCAATTTATTAAGGATAGAAGTTATGTTTAAGAAAAACCTTCGAAAAGCTTTTGCAGCCATTTTGTTTTTTGGGGTAACGGTGTTAATGATAGGGTCGTTTCGTGGGATGGTAAGTGGCGCAGAAGAAACGCGGGATAAATATCAGAAATTATTTAACCAAGGGAATTTTAAGGAAGCCTTGGAAGGGTTTAAGCGGTTTGCGCTCGACCCGAAAACCGATGGTGTGCAAGCTGCCAACGATATGAATCTGGCGCTAAATTCCCTTAGAAATCTGGCTCGAAATAATGAGATTGATGATTTTCGCGAATCGGTGATTAAAATACACGAAACTAAATGGCGTTTTATGCAGATGGCTGCAAGGTCGTTTTTGGAAGGCGAGCATCACGGGTTTATGATTAGTGGCAAATTCGAGCGAGGTTATCACCGTGGTGGTGGTAAGCAAGTTAGCAGCTTTGCCCGAGATCGTGCCCGGGCTATGCAGATATTGTATAGTGCCTTGGTAGAAGCAAGAAAAGATAAAGATCAAAAAGCGGCAGCATCATTACATCTTGATTTTTCAGATCTTATTTTACGCGGGTCTTCGGGCCAAGAATCTTGGCGCTTGCAGGTTCTTACCGATTTTTCTTCCTTGCCTGAATACGATGAAAGCCCTTACTGGCAAGGGTATCACGGTGTGACCCCTGCGCCTGTAGATGAAAATGGCAAGCCCATCGTTTACAAACTTCCCGAGAGTTTTGAAAAAGCGGTTAATGATGGCGAACGCTGGCGAGCTTTGCTGGAAGAAACCGTAAAAGCAGATGGGGGGATGAAGAATATTACCCTAATGCGCCTGGCAAGTTTTTTACACAATCAGTTTGGGGTTCAGACCCTTGCTGGTTATTTCCCTGCATTTAATGAAGATACCAAAGCCGAAACTGGAACTTATGCGCTTTCAGGTTTGAGTGATGAGGAAACTATTGCAAGGATCGCCTCGGGGATTAAAAAGTTAACCCTTCATGATTTTAATTATTTGAAAATTTGGCAAGAGGTTGCTGCTAATGACAAAAAATTGGAGGGTGAAACTGCTTCTGATTTGATCGCGTTAGAATTCGAAAATCGAAGGCAGTATGCCAAAGCAGTAAAAGCTTGGCAGCAGGCAATCGAGAAGTTTGGAAAAAAAGGCAACTTCGACCGAGCTTATAAACTTCAGCAGATTGTTGGTAATTGGGGCCGTTTTGAACCGGCTCCTTCCCAAGTTGCTGAAAACAAAGCCGATATACAATTTCGCTTCCGTAATGCAAAAGTTATTCAGCTTGAAGCTTTTGAAGTTAATGTTTCAAAACTTCTAGCAGATGTGCAGAAGTATTTGAAAAGTAATCCAGCAAAGTTGGAATATGAAAGCATTAATATCAATGAAATTGGGCAACGAATTCTCAATAAAAATCAGGAAATATATCTGGGTAAAAAGGCCTCTGCTTGGGAACAAAAGTTAGAACCCAGACCGGGGCATAATGATGCCCGAGTTAACATCGACCTCCCTAAGCTTCCTGCTGGTGCTTATTATCTGGTCGCTAAGCTTGAAGGTGGCAACACTTCTCGAATGGTTGTTTGGCTTAATGATCTAGCTATCATTAAGAAAAACATTGATTCACAAGGTTACTATTTTATTTGTGATTCGGTCACAGGGCTACCTGAAGAACAGGCTAAGGTTGATTTTTTCGGTTGGAAACAGGAACAAGTTAAACCCAATCAGAATATTTATAAAATTGTTACGAGTGAATTTTCTCAACAAGCCGACAAAGATGGTCAGGTGTTCGTAAATAATGCCCTTGCAAATCAGACTATGCAGTGGATGGTGGTTGCAAAAGGTAAAGGGAATAGGCAGGCTTACTTAGGATTTAGTGGCTTATGGTTTCCTAATTATCAAGATAATTATTATCAGCAGATGAAAGCTTATGCGATTACCGATCGGCCTGTTTACCGGCCCGGTCAGAAAGTTGAATTTAAGTTCTGGGCATCTGAAGCCCGTTATGATTTAGAAGGCCCTTCACGCTTTGCTGGGCAAGACATTCAACTGGTAATTAATAGCCCCAAGGGTGATAAAGTTTACGAAAAAACTCTTAAGTCTGATGCCTTTGGTGGTGTTTCAGGCAGTTTTGATATTTCGAAGGATGCAACTTTGGGCGCTTACTATTTGCATACCGCAAACCCCAACAATAATGTTCCAGGTGGGATTCAATTCCGTGTCGAAGAATATAAAAAACCCGAATTTGAAGTGAAGGTAGATGCGCCTAAAGACCCTGTGATGCTAGGCGAAAAAATCCCCGTTACCATTAATGCTAAATATTACTTTGGCGCGCCTGTCTCTAAAGGCAAAGCTAAAATCAAAGTAACTCGACAATCGAAATCCACCGATTGGCACCCCATCGGCGTTTGGGATTGGTTTTATGGTAAAGGGTATTGGTGGTTCTCCCCTGACTACTCTTGGTATGCAGGTTGGGACAAATGGGGCTGTGGCAGACCTTACCCCATTTGGTACCCAAGAGTTCAAGGACCCGGCGAAATCGTTCTGGAACAGGAATCCCCCATTGGACCTGATGGTACCATTAAACTTGAAATCGATACCGCACTTGCTAAACAGTTTCACTCTAATCAAGATCACGAATATTCTATCAGCGCGGAAGTTGTTGATGAATCACGCAGGGTGATCAACGGCTCCGGAAAAGTTATTGTTGCTCGCAAACCCTTCCGCGTTTTCGCTTGGGTTAACCGTGGGCATTTCAATACCAATGATGCTATTGAAGCTTCTTTCCAAGCTCAAACTGCGGATGGTAAACCTGTTTCGGGCGCAGGCGAAGCTGTCATTTACAAAATTAATTATGACAAAGAAGGTAAGTTGGTTGAAGATGCTTTGCTTAAAACTCAGCTTCGTGCAGATGATCTAGGCAAAGCTGCTTATAAGTTTAAACCTTTAACTGCTGGCCAATATCGGCTCTCCTTTACTTTAACCGATGTTAAAGGGCATAAGGAAGAAGGCGGCTATTTGTTTAATGTTCGTGGTAAAGATTTTGATGGCAAGTCTCTCAAATATAACGATGTTGAACTTATTCTTGACCAAAAAGAATATGCCCCAGGCGACAAAGCTAAGGTTCTTATTAACACAAACCGCGCTAATTCTACCGTCTTACTTTTCTCTAAACCGGTTAATGGCGTTTCTAAAGCCCCAAAGGTGCTTCGTCTAGATGGCAAATCTTCCCTCGAAGATTTGGTCATCACCCTTGGTGATATGCCTAACACTTTTGTCGAAGTCCTTACCGTTTCTGATGGAAAAATTCATACCGAAATGAAGGAACTGGTGGTTCCTCCTCAAAAACGAATCCTTAATCTTACGGTACTTCCCAATAAAGAAGAATATAAGCCAGGTGAAAAAGGTAAGATCAAAGTTAAGGTTACTGACCTCGAGGGCAAACCTGTTGCAGGTTCTGTTGTTTTAGCTGCTTATGACCGAAGCGTTGAATACATTTCAGGTGGTTCTAATGTTGGCGATATCAAAGAATATTTCTGGAAATGGCGCAGAAACCATCGCCCTTCTCAAGAATCTTCCCTTTCTAAGATGGGCTATAACCTTAGCAAATTAAACGAAATCACGATGAGTGACCTTGGCATTTTTGGGAACCAAAGCATTAATGAATATGGTCAGTCTTCTTTGCAAAACGGAATGCAGGGCCGAAGTGGTGGAACTCGTAGAGAATTGAGTAAAATGGAAATGAATTCCGCACCTGCTGCCGGTTTTGGCGGCGGCGGTTTACCTGAAACCAAATCTTTGATGTCAGATGTTATGTTCAAAGACCAAAATGACAAAAGAGACGGCGCAGGTAAAGAAGCCGAGGGTAATGCTAACCCTAGTTTGGTAGAACCCACAATCCGAAAAAACTTTGCTGATACCGCTTTATGGGTCGCTTCCATTGAAGCTGGCCCTGATGGTATTGCAATCGCTGATATCACGATGCCTGAAAACTTGACGGGCTGGAAAATTCGCGCTTGGTCTATTGCTTCGGGTACTCGTGTCGGCGAAGGCGAAACCATTGTCACTACAAAAAAAGACTTGCTCGTTAGGTTGCAAGCCCCTCGTTTCTTTACCCAAAATGATGAAGTTATTCTGAGCGCTAATGTTCATAACTACTTGAAAGATGCCAAAACCGTTGAAGTTTCGCTTGAACTCGATGGCAATGTTTTAAAAGCTCTTTCACCTCTTAAACTTAGTGTTCCTATCTCGCCTAATGGCGAAAAAAGAGTCGATTGGCGCGTCAAAGTAGTTAACGAAGGCAAGGCCGTTGTTCGGGTCAAAGGCATTACCGAGGTTGAATCCGATGCCATGGAAATGAGTTTCCCTGCCTATGTGCATGGCATGGCAAGGACCGAATCTTTCTCGGGGGTTATTCGACCCAATCAAGAATCTGCAAAATTTACTTTCAATGTTCCTGAACAAAGAAGAGAAAATGGTTCAAGGCTTGAAATCCGTTACTCCCCAACCCTTGCTGGCGCACTTGTCGATGCACTTCCCTACCTTGCGGATTACCCCTATAGTTGCACCGAGCAAACACTTAATCGCTTTGTCCCTACGGTGATCACATTAAGTTTGTTACAAAAGTTGGAAGTAGATCTGAAAGCAGTTCGGGAAAAGCGAACGAATCTAAATGCACAAGAAATAGGTGACCCGATGGCGCGC
>JBDNHI010000116.1:0-9553 GCA_041694635.1 Gemmataceae bacterium
AGTACCATCATAATGAACAGTTTTAAACGGATAGACATTTTGTATCCTTTCAACACGACAAATTAAAATAATGAAGTAGTTATTTATGGAGTATCGCCGTGGGAAATTCAATCATCAAATGTAAAAATCAAACAAACGGGGAATTATTTCTTTAACAGTGCGCTGACCAAACTATCGGCATCATAAACACAGCCACCCCAAGTGCCTCCGCCTAGGGTTTGCAAAGCCGCCCATAATCGTGTGTCATCAGGGAGATTGGGATCAGCAGCAAGGTCATTGCGAAAAGGCCTACTAACAAGAGTTTTATTACCCCATTCAACGCCATAATTTATGCCTTTTTCGCCTACAAGATTCAATGAACCTACCAAATTATTACGATCAATAATGATTTCAACGAGGTCTCCTTCCTGAATTTTCCCAACGGGTCCACCTGCCAAAGCTTCAGGCCCTATATGCCCAATACAGGCACCTGTCGAAACCCCAGAGAACCTCGCATCTGTAATTAATGCTACCTGCTTGCCAAAACTTAAATGTTTTAATGCAGAGGTAATCTGATAAGTTTCTTCCATTCCACTACCCAGCGGTCCCCTACAAATCAGAACCATCACATCCCCAGCTTTAATCTTCTTTTCTTTAACCGCAGCAATTGCATCTTTTTCGGTAAGAAAAACTCTTGCGGGTCCGGTGATACGGTAAATGCCATCAGGCCCCACCACCGATGCATCAATGGAAGTAGCTTTAATAACAGCGCCTTCTGGTGCAAGGTTTCCTTTGGGAAAACAAACGGTAGAAGAAAGGCCACGGTTTTTAGCCTCTGCGGGAGAGAAAATCACTTCATCGGGGTTTACCCCGTCCATATCCCTTAGCATTTGCCTAAACTTCTGCCTGCGCTCGGAAACTTTCCAATCTCTCAAATTTTCTCCCAGAGTCTGACCCGTACAAGTAAGCACCCTAGTATCCAATAAACCCATTTCTTCCAGATGCAGCATCACTTCAGGAACACCACCTGCTAAGTAAACACTTACAGTGGGATACCCGACAGGCCCATTAGGTAGAGCATCCACCAACCTTGGAACTTTACGATTGATTTCAATCCAATCTTCGACAGTAGGCCTAGACAACTTTGCAGCGTGAGCGATAGCAGGGATATGCAATAACAAATTCGTTGAACCACCAAATGCCGCATGAACGACCATTGCATTTCTGATTGCTGCAGGCGTCAGAATATCTGATGTTTTTATTCCCTCCGAGGCAAGCATATAAAGGGCGCGTGCAGAATAATCTGCTAACTCCAACCATACTGGTTGGCCAGATGGCGCAAGTGCAGAGTGAGGTAAGGCAAGGCCAAGCGCCTCGGAAACAACCTGCGCTGTTGCTGCTGTTCCTAAAAATTGACACCCACCCCCAGGAGAAGCACAAGCCCTGCACCCAGCTTCCGCAGCTTCTTTTAAAGAAATTTCATTATGAGAAAACCTTGCGCCTATGGTTTGAACTTTCCCAGCATCTTCCCCATCAATCGGGGGAAGTGTTACACCCCCTGGAACAATAATCGAAGGCAAGTTATGTAAGCCTGCAATTGCCATCATCATTGCGGGAAGCCCCTTGTCGCAAGTTGCAACGCCCAAAACCCCTTTACGCGTTGGTAAAGACCTTGCAAGCCTACGCAAAACAATTGCAGCATCGTTGCGGTAAGGCAGACTATCCATCATACCCTGCGTGCCCTGAGATCTTCCATCACACGGGTCGGTAACAAAACCAGCAAAGGGAATAGCCCCTATCGACCGGAAAGTTTTAGAAGCTTCCTGAACTAAAAGTACGACTTCCCAATGACCGGTATGAAACCCTAAAGCCAAAGGCGAACCATCTGGCCTACGAATTCCGCCCGAGGTACTTAAAATTAGGAATTCTGGCCTTCCCATTTCTTCAGGCTTCCATCCCATACCAACATTAAGCGACCAACCGAACAAATCACCGCTGGGTGAATTTAGCAATAGTTCTTCGGTTAAGGGAAGTTGTCCTTCCGGCCCCTTGGCCTTAGACTGCACATTAAAAGTAGCATCGTTGCCTTTAAAATAATCTTTGAGGCCAAAATTAGAATTTGACATACAAATTGAATTCCTATTTCACATAAATTAAACAATAATTTAACTAACTTTAGCCGGCCTAACCAATGGAACAAGTCGGGGCAATGGTACTACCATACCATTTAAGCCACCATGCTTGTAAACTAATTGAGAGCAATCCACTCTAAGAAAATCATGAAGAAAGGGCTTGGTGGTCCTGTAAACATAATCGCGAGCAAGTTGCAACATTTGGGCATCATATGATTTTTTGCTATGAGTATGCCAAGCACAACGGCCTTGGTGGCGTCTTAGGTCGCCGTCGAATTGAGGGTTGATGTGGTATAACTCGTGAAAAACCGTTACCAATTTATTTTCTAAAGTCTGATCTTGAAACCTAGGCATACAGAAAGTAACAAGGTAATAAATTTCTCGCTCATTAACATAATACCGCTGAACCTCGTAAGTCCGACTACCACGCTTGCAATGCAAGTTACCTCCTTCAAAGCGCATAGGGGTAACTCTGGCTTGCAACCCGTGAAGCCTAAAATTACGGGCCCTAGTTATCGTGACCAAAATTTTGTTAGCATTAAGATGAAAAAACTCAGGGCAAACATTGGAAATATCATCGATAAGATCAAGCATCCTGCCCGAAAAATCGAATGGATTTTCTTTGGCACCCGTTTGTAACCAAGGTGGAGAATCAAAGCCAACTTTGCGCCCCACCCCAGACAATTTTTCTGAATCAAATGTCACTTTTGGAACCACAGGCGTGTTCCATTTTAAGATCGTAGGATAATGCCTCATGCAATAAAGCGAACTGCTTCGCCTCTCCTAAAAGTAATCAAATAAATTGCCTCGTTGCAATTACTACTTTAGGATGATCTGTAATTTTCGTTATTTCCAGTAAATTCTTTTCATATTTCCAACCGATAAGAATGATTGACAGGATTAAATACTCTAAACTAGGGAAATTCGGTGGTAAACCGATAAGACAGGGGAGATGGGAATGAAAAACAAAACGAATTTATCTTTGATCGGCTTGGCCTTCGCCAGCTTAATCATAATTGCTAACAGTGGTTGCCAAACTCATATCGCTGGAATGACCTTACCAAGTGGTCATTATCTCGAACACCCGCCCCAATATACACCCCCTTCTCCGTTCTTCCCGCTTTCCAAAGAGTTGGCTTCGATGGAGACCAATGCTAGTAACAATCAAACTGCGGGTAGTTCACCCGCTTCGTTGCCCACACCATTGCCTGGTCCTGGCGGAATGGGTGGCGGCGCAGCAATGCCTGCCAACTAGTCTTCTTATCTTTCCTAAGTTGCAACCAGATGCAAAAATATTTGCGTCTGGTTGTTTGTATTCCCTTGACACGATTCAATTCTAGGGTTATTTCCATTCGTTGTTGTTTGCTGTTTGAATTGGGAAGAAGTTTCCTACTAATGCAAGCTAATGTAGCAATGCAAGTTCAAGCGAACACACTTGGAGGGATTCCAATGAGAATCCAATTTTTGCAAAGTTCTTCTATTGCGGTTACGCTTGCTTGTTTCTTTTTAACAGGTTGCTTTGAATGGTGCCCGTTTTGTTCTAAGGAAGACAAAAAATTTCAGCCTAAACCAACATACTCCTTAAATACTTTAGGAACTGACCCAGCAGCGGTGATCCAACCTAAAGCTACCACCGAAACTGCAGATCTACCAGGCGCTGGTGCTGTTAGCAATGTAGGAAATACTCTCGATGGCAAACCCATTGATGTTTCCACCGCACCCAGAATTAATAAAGTGGTATCCAACCCCATTGCTACAAGCAATCCGCCTGTAAATACTTCTGCAAGTCAGATAAAATATACACCAGAAAACCAAACTCAAAAGCAACCAGTTCACACAATTCCAGTTTCTGAATACGGGAATAAAGATGCCAGAGGAATTAAAAGCATAGAACCACAAGAACTTGGAATTCCTCAAACAAGTCTTACGCCATCGTTGCAATCAATTCCCGAAATAAAAGACAACGAGCCAGTCACTATGCCTGCAATAAATGCTAAAGGAAAAGAGTTGAATACGCCTGCAATAGATTCGGTAATCATTCCGCCAACGCCTGGCCTAGGATTGGGGAAAATTGTTCCACCTACTACAATTCTGCCTCCTGCTGGAGCAAACACAAACTCTGCACCCCTAGGAATTCCTGCAGCGCCCCAAGCAACCCCCTACAGGTAAAATCTCATCATTTAAAATACAAAGAACCCCACGAACTTTTGTCCGTGGGGTTCTTTGCATTGTTATTTCCATAATGGGCAACTGTTAAAAAAAGTGGTAGATTTTCCTCTCTTTTTTTTACTTTTTTCTCTTTACTGCCAACCCTTTTCCGCAGAAAAAAAATCTTTAACTTCGCTAGCCCGCTTTCTAACCCCTGCCTTCCTCACCCTTGAACCATTCTAGGTCCGATAATCCATAGAATATTAAGGATTTTTCTTCGGATCCAAAAACACATTTACATCTTCAGCTCCAAGAAAATCCTTTAACATCCCGGGTTTGTTTTTGCTTCCCAGCATCCTTTGGAACGGAGTTATTGTTCCTCCCGATTGGTTAAACATCCAAGAAGTAATTATTTCCTTAGTTTTCTTGTCCCGAAATGCAATAAAATCAGTGGCACGATGGTCACAATCGTAATTCCCTTTGGAATCAAAAAAGAGAATGCCACCAAGAGTAATCAATGTGTGCGAAATGATTGCTTTTTCAATATCCCAAAAAAGAACACCATATTTGCACCCCAAGCATGCGTATTTTTCATTGTTAAAAAAACCAACGGAATAAATAGGGCCATAATGCTCCCCAAGAGTTTTCAGTTTTTCCCCGGTAATCCCATCAAATAAAGATGCTTGGTAATTTTCATTCCCCGTCAAAACCCAGCGTCCATTTTTGCTGATTTTTAAACATGAAACTGGGTCCTGATGCTCCAGAATATGCAATTTTTTGGCATTTTCCAAGTCCCAGACTGCAACGGTTTTTTTATCGAGAAGCGTTAGAGCTTTTTTACCGTCCGTGGTCATGGAAACAAATTGGTCCTGATTATCTTTGACACCATAAAAGCCATTCCCTTTATTTTTATCAGGATCAAAAGCTGCCTCTAATTTTTCCCTAGTCTTTTTATCATGATCAAGGAATTTTGGCTTCCAGGTCGGATCCCAAGTGAATGCTGGCATAAAAACCGCAAATTTCCCCCCTGCTAAAGGTATGGTGGTATACCTACCACTGTCCCCAGGCGATTCCAAAATAATATTTGCATTGGTTGGAAATCCGAAAGCCTTATTTCCCTCACAATGCAAAAAAGCCTTGGTACCATCATAATTTAATATGGCTTTTATTGGATTTGATGGGACTTTTATTTCGGATTTTTCCTTGCCGGTTTGTAAATCCCATAGGATTGTACGTCCATCTTTATGGCCAGAAAGAAGCGCATTTCCATCCCCACTTAGGGCAAGAGTCAGGGGCGGAGAATCTACCTTAAGAGTGTGTGTTTTAGCCTTTTTCTCGGTATCCCATACATACACGAAAAAATTGTGGGCAGAATGAGCGACCCTCGTTCCGTTATTGTTAACGCAAACATTGCCAATATGAAAGAAATCCCCCCTTTCCAATTTGAAATTGTTTCGAAATCCTCCCAAAAGATGAAAGTACTTGTCCCCGGAACAATAAGCAACCTTGTCATCTAAAAAAATCGTGGTCGTGGCCGGGGTAATTTCTATTGGAATATTTGAGTATTTATAGGGGTTCACAAAATCCAATTTGTTGCCTTGAGGCAATACACCTGTATGAACATGATTCCATTGTGCCAAAGGCCTATTAAAGTTTTGAATAAAAGCATCAACCCTCCGATCAATAGGCAAAAGCAGATTAATTTTTTGCTCGCCGTCCCTTGTAAGAGTCACCACCTTTATTTCGGAGGATCCTACATACACATAAAGTTTTTTATTTGCGTCCGAAACCTTATCATTAATTTTTCTAATCCCAGGATAGACAGTACTTTCTTCAATAAGAGGGGTTTCTGCTCTCAGCGAAACAAACCGATTGCCATTGCCATCGGTTTTAGTAAAAGTGTTAACCTCGTTGTTAACAGGCTTGCTATTTAGGCCATCTTCAAGATTTAGATAATATCTAACATTATTGCTCTGGAAAAGGACAGCGCTAACAGGCGAACCACTTCTATCATTAATTGAAGGCCTGATGGATACATCAACAAAAGTAGTATAAGAATCTAAGTCAATCGGATAACTACTGACCAATCGGTTTGTATTAATTTGAAAAACTTTTAGTTTGGAATCGGATCTCATCAATAAATGGGTTTCATTGTTATTGATTAGAAAATCAAAAGGTTCCATTTGTTGTTGCGATAACACTATTTTTCCTGATTTTTTAGACCAAACGGTTAGCTGGTTGCTCCCATGTTTTGCAGCTAATAAATTGGGTGTTTCCATTAAATTTATAAGTGGCAATTCATATTTTTCATAGGATTTTGTTCCCTGCTTATCCCAATGGTGAAATTGCCAATCAACATCAATGATCAGAAGGCTGTCCCCAACCGGGGTAATTTGGCGTATTGGTTTTTCCAAAACTTTCATGTTTATATCCGGAAAACCATTCTCCTTCCAAGTGGTTAAATGACCCGTATCGCTGGCAGTTATTATGTCTTTTGCAAAATAAACCGCATCAGTAACATTCCCAGTTTGCTCATTTCCCTGAATCAAAATTCCTTTTCTCAAGGCCAAATAGTGTTTTTCTTCACTTGGGCTTACATAAACTTTATTAGTATTGGGAGATATTAAAAAAGTCATTTTCTTTTTTGTTGCGGGGTGAATGCATTCTCGTACTCGAGTTGGTTCAAATAACCCGACCTGTGGGACAAGCTCAACATCAAAAACATCCTGGAAATTGCCGCCGGCTTTTGCAACCACAACACCCTTCCCAGGAATCGCAATAGGATTCGCCAATTCTTTCAATTGGGCTTCCAGCAATGCTCGATCCTTAAGGGGTACCTTAATCACTTCTTCAACATCTTTTCGATCGACCGTTAGTTCAAAAATCCTTAACGGGCCATCGATTTTCTTTTCAACCGTTTTAAACACAATGAACTTAAAGTCTTGCTCTATAAAAAGACCATTAAAAACAACGCCAGTTTTCATAAAAAGGCGGTCCATTTTTAAATTTTTGATTGCGGGATCAGATTGCGCTAATAGCAAGGCACAACTGAAGATAAAGAAGAATAATAAGGTAAAAAATCGGACCATGGCGTCCTCAAATAAAAAACAATTCACTTTTGCAAATTACAATCTCAAGTTGTAAAGCAATTTCCCCTATAAAATTAAGCGGAAGACTTTGCACAAATTGGCCAAAAAAACCTAATTAAATTTAAAGAAAACAAAAATACCGAACATATTTCTCAAATAAAAGTGCAAATCAAACAACTAATAATTTCCATCCGCCTCAGTGAAGTGACTTAAGAAGATAAAATTAAAGGAGGAAAAATTGAAAACCACATCTCATACACCAACCAAGGCCATCCCACTGCCTGGGGCTTTTTATCGAAATCGGAATCGAATGCGTGTAAACATTAATTAATTTGTCATCGTCAAACAAACTCCAACGAATTTTAACGGAATAAAAGAAATATTAAAGCCCTTTAAGAAAGAACGGAACACGATTAATGGCTGACAAAAAAACCGCCCTGCAACCCACGGGATACTTTCGTTGCAGGTCCCTTCGGGTCCGTTGCCACACCGGCTAGAATTTAATTAAAAAACCAAGAACTAAAACATCTGAAACTCAACGCTTTACTAATAAAAACCATCAAGGTTCAAGGCAACAATTCAAACCCTTTAGCTAAGACCATTAAGTGGAGGGATGCCATTGCTATTGGGATCGGGCAAAAAACTAATAGCAAGTCAATAAACCATGCAAACTTACTTGAGGCTGTTCAATACTGATCTATAATAAACATTAACCCACCAATAGTTTAAAAAAATCCAATAACACCACTGTAGAACACATAACCTATAGGGCGAATTTTGGATCCATCGGGCAAAAGTAAAAAAGGCAATACTTGCAAAAACACAAAAAGATTAAAGATTAAAGGCAGTAATAGAGACGGTTCAATTCAAATATAAGAAACTTGTAAAAAGAGTCGGTGTAAACAATACAAACAAATCGCAGTACCAAATAAATAGAAAAGACCATTTTCGCCACACAATGCAATTTGGTAACCAATTAAAATTAAACCTAAAGCGAAAATGATTAGAAAAAACCAAGTTATTTATCTTAAGCCGAGAATCTGTTATATTATTATACCATCCATAATCAAAATATGTCATTCTTTAAAGTGGGAACCGTTTTAAAAAAACGAGGTTTAAAATAAACTAATCGAGAAGCGTAGCAGAGTGGTATTAATGTTGATATCAAAAATAAGATAGATCAGAGAGTCTTGTTTTTAATTTGACGGCAAGGAAGGTCGTTAAGTGTTTTTACATTATTAGGAAGAATAGCTTCGTCGACAAGAAAACAAGGGATTCCATTATTGATAGGGAAGATAGTTTTACAAGATGTGCATTGCAACCCATTTTCAACCTCGACAATGGGGTTGGCGGGATTGATGGGACACCGGAGAACAGAGATAAAATCTGGATCGATCATAGTGGTATTATAAAAAATAAAACCCCGCCTTCCATAAGGAAAGCGGGGTTTCTTTTAAATTCGGTGATGTCCAAATAGCGTTATAATGTGTCTCATGTAGGAAATTACTAATACAATAAAGTATTAGAGGTCTCCTTAGAAAGGAGGTGATCCAACCGCAGGTTCCCCTACGGTTACCTTGTTACGACTTAGTCCCAATCAGGAGTTTCATCTTCGGCACCAACTTAGTGTGGCGACTTCGGATGCCACTCCCTTTCGTGGCTTGACGGGCGGTGTGTACAAGGCTCAGGAACACATTCACCGCGGTGTTGCTGACCCGCGATTACTAGCGATTCCAACTTCATGCAGGCGAGTTGCAGCCTGCAATCTGAACTGGGGCGTACTTTTTGGGATTTGCTGGCTCTTGCGAGTTTGCGTCCCTCTGTATACGCCATTGTAGCACGTGTGCAGCCCTGGATTTAAGGGCCATGAGGACTTGACGTCATCCCCACCTTCCTCCGGTTTGACACCGGCAGTCTCTCTAGAGTTCCCGGCATTACCCGCTGGCAACTAGAGACAAGGGTTGCGCTCGTTATCGGACTTAACCAGACATCTCACGACACGAGCTGACGACAGCCATGCAGCACCTGTGGTAAGTTCCGGACTGGATACCGTTCATTGGCCGTTTCCGGCAATTACTTCCTACCGCTTTCGCATATGTCAATTCCAGGATAAGGTTCTTCGCGTAGCCTCGAATTAAGCCACATGCTCCACCGCTTGTGTGAGCCCCCGTCAATTCCTTTGAGTTTCAGCCTTGCGACCATACT
>JBDNHI010000117.1:0-59609 GCA_041694635.1 Gemmataceae bacterium
AAATTGGCGCTGATGTTCAGGCTCGTTTTCAACGCATGCAGGGAAAAAATGTCTTCTTCCTTATGGGTAACGATGAAAACACCATCAAGGTTGCTAAACGGGCTGCGGAACTTAACCTTGATACCAAAGCTTATTGCGATGAGATGGCACAACAATTTAAAGAAGTTTGGCGCGCCTTAGATATCAGCTTTGATGATTTCATCCAAACCAGCGAACCTAGGCACCACCACTGTTGTAAGACTTTTATTCAAAAAGTTTTTGATAACGGACATATTTACAAAGGTGGATATGAAGGTTGGTACTGTGAAGGATGCGAAGCTTTTAAAACGGACAAGGAACTTGATGAGCACAAGGTTTGTCCCACACATAAAACTATGGCGGTTAAACGCCTTGAAACTTGCTACTTCTTTGCCCTTTCTAAATTTCGTGAACAGTTACTAAGTTTCTATGAACAAAACCCAGATTTCATCCAGCCTGAAAGCAGGCGTAATGAAGTCCTTGCCCTGGTTCAATCCGAACTTAAGGATGTTAATATCACACGCTCGGGGCAAGCGTGGGGAATACCTGTGCCATTCGATCCAGAGTTTACCATTTATGTTTGGTTTGATGCATTGCTAAATTACATAACAGCGATAGGATATGGTCAAGATGAAGCTAAATTCAAAGCATTTTGGCCTGCGGATTTGCATATCATTGGTAAAGATATCACGCGGTTTCATTGTGCATTATGGCCTGCGATGTGTTTAGCTGCAGGAATTGCCCCACCTAAAAAAGTCTTCGGACATGGCTTTGTTTATGTCAAAAATGAAGAAACCGGAGATGTTCAGAAAATCAGTAAATCTCTGGGCAATGTGGTTGAACCTATGGATATCATCACCCAGTTTAGCGCAGAAGCTTTTCGCTATTATTTTCTTAGAGAGTGCCCGTTCCCCGCCGATGGGGAATTTAGTATGCAACGCTTTGTAGACCTTTACAATTCTGATTTAGCCAACAATTTAGGGAATCTTTATAGCAGGGTAGTTGGATTAATTGGAAAGAATTACGAAGGAATATTACTAAATATACCAGCAACAACAGAGCCACTTTTTTCAGATGAGGCGCTTAAGTTGATTGTTCGTCAGGTACAGGAACATCTCGAAAATCTTCAATACAATCAGGCATTACAAAAGATTTGGATGCTGATACTTGACCCTGCGAATCAGCACGCGGAAAAAAATGCGCCTTGGACCTTGGTTAAGAACGATAAGGAAAAAGCCAAAGTAGTGTTGGCACAAATGGTAGGTGCGATTCGGGTCGCAGCCATTTTGCTGAAACCTTTTCTCCCAAAGCTTGCGGAAAACCTGTACAACAGTTTCAACTTCTCCATTTCTTGGAACTTGATAAACTATAAGGACGCTTTAAAGCCAGAAAGTTATAGTAACGGGCTTAAAATACTGGCGGAACTCGACAACGGGAAAGTGAAGCCCCTACTTCCGAGGATTCAGAAACCGAGTTAATTACCTTTCTATTTGCGTTGGCTCTTCTTTTTCCTAAAAAGAAAAGAAAAGTTTTTATTCCGAATGAACCTTTTGCGAAACTTAAGCGTAGAAAGCACAGGCAAGTGAGCCAGCCTTCAAATATGCCAGAAAGAACCGACGAAGAGCTTTTTAGGCTTTTTCGTGCAGGAAATACTTCTGCTTTTGATGCCTTGGTTCATCGATATGAAGGAGAATTGTTTGGTTATTTGAACAAGTATTTAAGAAGCAGAGAACTTGCTGAAGATACTTTTCAAAATACTTTTTTGGTTATTTATCAAAAGTCCGAGAATTTTGAAGATGGAAAACCTTTTAAGCCTTGGCTCTATACGATTGCTACTAACCAAGCGATTGATGCTGCTCGTAAGCGAAACAGGCGATTTACCATTAGTTTAGAAGGTAAATGGAAGAGTGAAGATGATACTAGTGGCAATCTTACTGATTCTTTAGAATCTAAATCCGAAAGGCCAGACAAACTTGCAATGCTTGATGAAAAAAAGATTGAAGTGAGAAAGGCTATCGATGAGTTGCCCGATCACTTACGCCAAGTTTTATTATTAGCATACTTTCAAGAGTTCAAGTATCAGGAAATAAGCGAGATTCTTAAGATTCCTCTAGGTACGGTTAAATCTAGGATGCACGCAGCGGTGGAGCGTTTCAAGCAAAACTGGGACCGGATGGAAAAAACTATTTCTTGATGAAAAGGAAACGGGACTATGGATGATCAGATTTTGCGCTATGCAATGAATCTGCTTGGATCGGCCGAAGTGGCGGAAATGGAACAAAGGCTCAAAAGTGACCCTAAGGCTTTGGCGCATTTGGAAGTGATGCGCCTAAGTTTAAGGTTACTTGATAAAGATCGTGTTCCTGATTCGCCACCTTTTAATCTTGCTAAAAACACCCTTATAAAAGCCTACAGCACACCAACATCTATTAAGCTTCAATCTTTTCGTAGACATACACACCTTGCTACAAACCACCGGAATGCCATTCGAAGGTTTGATTTAATAGTCGCGGCATCGATTTTAATTATAATCAGTGGTTTTTTAGCACCTTGGTTACACCAAGCGCGTGCCAAAGCCGAAAAGCTTGCCTGCGCAAGCAATTTGCGCGAGTTTCATAATTCTTTTCAACAGTTTGCCTCTTTGAAACCCGATGGAAAATACCCTTTTGTTGAACCTAGTGGCGCTAACAGTTTTGCAGGCGTTTATGTTCCAACCCTTAGGCAGCACGGGTTATTAGGGGATTACCATTCGGTTGCCTGCCCTACCAATGCTCGAAAAATTCCCACCGAAACTAATCTCGATCAGCTTGCTTCTATGTACCAGAATAAATCTAACTTAGGGTATCAACGACTGGTTAAAGAGGCAGGGGGCGATTACGCCTATAATCTTGGATACAATAATCAGGGTAAGCTTGAAGGTCTTTCGAATAAATCAGATAGTAACTCACCGATTTTGGCCGATAAAATGCATCCCGCAAATTTTGATGTCTCTTTTAATCACGGAGGTTCCGGGCATAATATTTTATTTGTTGGTGGCCATATCCGATGGGTTCCTTCTCGCAAAATAGGCAACCGAGGCGACGACATTTTCTTAAATGAAGATCATAAAATTAGAGCAGGCAAGCACCTGCAAGACCATGTTCTTGCTCCTAGCCACGCTAGCCCCTTTGGCGAAACTGGTGTAATTGACTAATCCAAGTTTTTCCTTTTAATTTTGTTAAAACTCTTGATTACAATTTTTCTCATATTACAATCTTGAAATTAAACCAAAGGAACGACCTGCGGTTTGATTTGTTAAAAGCATTGATAGTTTATGCTTTATTTTAAATTGCTACCCTCCTTAATGATTTGTAAAACGATCTTACCTATGCACAAAAATACTTTTCTTCTAACGGCAATAGCTTTTATTGCTGTACTGTCTCCGCAATTCTCCACCGGAGCAGAGGCTTCAAAAAGGCCTGTAATTTCCGGTTTTGAACGCTTTATTGCAGACAAAGACGCTAACCAGATTAATCTCGGACTATTATTACTTGGCGAATTAAACTGCACAAGTTGTCACGCACCTGAAAGTATTGCAACAGGTTTGATTAATCCTAAGCAAGCTCCCTTATTAAATGGGGTTGGGGCACGCATAAAGCCCGAGTACTTTGAAACTTTTCTTGCTAAAACTCACACCATAAAACCAGGCAGCACAATGCCTCAAGTTTCTTTAGGCAACACAGAAGTTGAACAGTTAGCAACTGCTAAAGCCTTGGCGCATTATCTTGCAAGCCAAGCTGGACCCATGGAAAAGATGGTTCTTGATACCAAACAAATTGGTTTAGGTAAAACCCTTTTCGCACAGTCTGGTTGCGCAACTTGTCACGCTGGCCGTGATCAATCTGCCAAAGAGAATTTAAATCTTGCCAACTCGATTCCCCTAGGCGCACTTGAAAACAAATATACAGTTGCGTCTCTTACTAATTTTTTGGAAAACCCACACCAAGTTAGGCCTTCGGGAAGGATGCCTGCCGTATTAAAAGACAAAAAAGAGGCCCAATCGGTTGCTTGTTATTTATTACAGGGGTCAAAGTCTTCTGCTAAATCTGCGGTATTGAAGTTTGAATACTTCGAAGGTAGTTGGGATAAGCTACCTGATTTTACCAAGCTTAAAGCTAACGCTGCTGGTACTGCCTCTGACTTTGATGTTGACCTAGCCAAGCGCAACGATAACAACGCTCTGCGTTTTGAGGGTTGGTTTAAGTTAAATAGTGCGGGGAAATACACCGTTCATCTTGGAAGTGACGATGGTTCTAAAATCTGGATTGATGACAAACTTATCATCGACAATGATGGCATTCACCCCCATACCATTGTTAGTAAAAGCGTTGAATTATTTAAAGGGGAACACAAGGTTGAGGTTGGTGTTTTTAATGGCGGTGCTGATTATTCCCTTAGTGTTGAAATTGAACACCAAAACCTTCCAAGGCAACCTCTTGCGGGCATATGTTCTATCGATGAAAAAACTGCTGAGAATACTGTTGCAGTAAAAGCCTCAGGCGACAATAAACCCCCTCTGCCTTTTAAGCTCGATTCAGAATTAGCGACTAAAGGAAAAGCAGTTTTTGCATCCCTGGGCTGTGCTAATTGCCACGGTTTGAATGAGAATAACAAGAGAATACCAGCAATAGTAAAGGGGCCGGAACTATTAAAGTTAAGGCAAGAAACGGGTTGTCTATCTGAAAACCCACAAGGCAAATCACCCGACTTTGCATTAGATGCCAAGCAAAAATCTGCAATTGCTTTGGCTCTTAAACATCTTTCTGGTAAGCCCCAAGGTCCCGATACCAAGGCGATCGTAAACCAATCTTTTCTTTCGCTGAACTGTTATGCCTGCCATCAGAGAGATAAAATTGGCGGCGTAGAAGATACTAGAAATGCTTCTTTTGTATCCACACAACCTGAAATGGGAGACGAAGGCCGACTTCCCCCTGCTCTTTCTGGTGTAGGTGCAAAACTGAACCCAGATTGGTTGAAACAAGTTTTAGAGCAAGGAACTAAGGTTCGCCCCTATATGCTTTCCAGAATGCCAAGGTATGGAAATTCTAATGTAAGCCATTTGGTTAAGGACTTGGGCGAAGCAGATCCACTAGAAAAAGTGCCACCAGTTGAATTTGCAGATGCGGCATCGAAAGTAAAAACTTCGGGCAGATTTCTTGTTGGCTCAAAAGCTTTGGGTTGCATTAAATGCCATACTTTTAATAATCAAAAAGCGGAAGGTATTCAGGCATTGGACCTAACGAACATGCCACAACGATTAAAGCGCGATTGGTTTCAACTTTATATGTTAGATCCGACACAATTTAGGCCAGGCACCCGAATGCCAGCCCCTTGGCCGATGGGGAAAACCTTTTTTGATGATGTTTTAGAAGGTAGCACAAAAAAGCAAATTGAAGGCATTTATGTCTATTTAAGCCAAGGAAATAAAGCTTCCCCTCCAGAAGGGCTTTCGCGTGAATCGATTGTTTTGGTACCAGAAAAGGAACCAATCATTTATCGTAATTTTATCGAAGGTGCTGGGCCTAGGGCCATTGCCGTTGGCTATCCAGAAAAAGTAAATCTTGCCTTTGATGCTAACTCTTTAAGGCTAGCTTTAATTTGGCAAAATGCCTTTATTGATGCGGCTAGGCATTGGCGAGATCGCGGGGTTGGTTATCAGCCACCGTTAGGAGACAATGTAATTTCATTGCCTTCTGGTCCAACCTTTGCAACCCTTTCGAGTGAGAAAGAGAATTGGCCGGTGGTTACTTCCAAAGAGCAAGCAGGAACTTTTTTAAGTTACACCACAAATGAATTAGGCAGGCCCTCTTTCCAGTATCGATTTGCTGATGTGATAATTAATGACTTTCCTTCGCCCCTAAAAACTAAAGAGGGCGGGTTTTCTAGGTCGTTCACCCTTGAAACCAAAACGCCACCTGCTCAATTATTTCTAAGGGCTGCAGTCGGAACCAAAATTGAAGAGCAGAAAGATGGCTGGTATCTGGTAGATGGAGAATACAAATTTCGTTTACCTGGGTCTAAAAAGGTGATCATTCGAGAATCGAATGGTAAAAAAGAAGTACTTGTACAAGTACTTTTCGAAAACGGCAAAGCTTCTTTAACTCAGGAATATTCTTGGTAACTTTCTTTTACATTTAAATGCCTAGGGGCGATACTATGAAACTTCTCTTTGCTTTCTTGAGTCTTTTTACTCTATTCATTTTCAGCTCATTTACTTGGGCCGCTGATCCTATTCCCACCGAAGACGATTACTATAAAATCGTTAAGTTTGAGGTTCCTAAAGATGTAGTTTTAGAAGCGGGGGCATTCGAACTTACCTCAGACAATAAGCTTTATGTAAGTTCACGCAGGGGTGAAATTTGGTCTATTGAAAATCCCTTTGCTAAAGATCTTGCTAAAGATGCTAAATGGACTCGATACGCTCACGGTTTGCACGAAGTTTTAGGATTAGCTTCCAAGGATGGTTGGATTTATGCCACCCAACGGGGCGAACTTACCAAGCTTAAAGATACCAATGGAGATGGGAAAGCCGACATTTTCCAAACTGTTTCTGATGGTTGGGAAATTAATGGAGATTACCACGAATACGCTTTTGGTTCCAAATTCGACAAAGATGGCAACATCTGGATTGTGCTTTGTTTAACTGGTTCCTTTAGCAGTAACAGCAAGTACCGAGGTTGGTGCGTACGGGTAAATGCAGATGGCACCTTTACCCCAACTTGCAGCGGCATTCGCTCCCCAGGTGGCATTGGCTTTAATGCGGCAGGTGATTGCTTCTACACCGATAATCAAGGCCCATGGAATGGCACTTGCAGCCTTAAGCATCTTCTTCCAAGTTCGTTCCAAGGCCACCCCGATGGCAACAAATGGTTCGATCAAGCCAATGCAAAACTTGCTGGCCCTAAACCAGAAACTCCTAAGAGTGGATCTCGCATGATGGTTGAAGCAGAGCGTATTCCTCAGCTTATGCCACCCGCTATTTACTTCCCTTATAAGAAAATGGGGCAGTCTGCTTCTGGTATCGATTTCGATAAATCTGAAGGTAAATTTGGACCTTTTCAAAACCAAATGTTTGTTGCAGACCAAACGAATAGCACGATTATGCGCGTTTATCTGGAAAAGGTGCACGGCAGGTACCAAGGGGCCTGCTTCCCTTTTAGAAAAGGTTTCGGCTCTGGTAATGTTCCTATCATGACCACAAAAAGTGGACAAATGTTTGTAGGTGGCACTAATCGCGGTTGGGGTTCGCATGGCAACAAACCTTTTGCGGTTGAACGACTCGATTGGACTGGCAAGATTCCTTTCGAAATCCACGAAATGCACGCCAAAAATGATGGCTTTGAACTCACTTTCACTCACCCTATCGACCCCAAAACTGCTGCTGATATTGCCTCTTATAAACTTTCTACCTACTGTTACATTTATCAATCTGCTTATGGCAGCCCTGAAGTCGATTTTACTTACCCCAAAGTTACTTCCGCAGTGGTCGCCCCCGATAACAAAAGCGTTCGCATTACGGTTGATAAACTTGTTGCTGGGCATATTCACGATTTGACTGCTGCTGGGGTTCGATCTGCTGACGGTTTACCCTTACTGCATAGCGAAGCATATTACTCTATGAATTATATTCCTGAAAAAGCGAAGTAATAACTGGACTTTTGCAAACTTGAGTTTGCTCTTGGCAAAATAGGGCAACTGGGTTCAAATCAGTTGACATAATGCCGTTTGAAGGTGGACTACGGAGGGTCAACCTCTGCTAGGAATCATGGATTTTCCGCAGGTGGTACAGGCATCTCTTCGTGAGTTTGGCGACTTATTTTCCTGTGAGCCGCAAGCGATAGCATTTGGGTGAATACCTGACCGGGCGGATGATAGCCGGGCGTAAAAGCGTGTCTGGCGATCCTTCGGGAAACACTTAAGGATACATTGTCTTGGGTCATCCGGCAGGCGACAGAGTTTTCCAGATCCAGCGAGCAGGCCATACAAAAACTGGGGCTGGCCTGAGAAGGAAAACGAGAAAGAAATAAAAGGGAAAGAAGACGAGGCAGCCTGGATCACAAGCTAAGGGCGTGCTGAGAATATCTCGATATATTATCAAAACCATGCTTGACGCAGCCACATGCGTGGTATTAGGATCGATAAAGTTGTTGATGCTACATGTCACATAACAACAAGTGAAGCGCCTCATGTTCGACTTCAATTTCCATACTGGGCTTCGTAAATGTTTCTCCGGCAAGCGGCGTAAGCGTACTCCGCTCGTGAAGCAGCACAGGCAGCGCTTCACTTCAACCCCCTGTGCGTGGAGACGCTTGAGAGACGCGGCCTCATCGTACGAGCCGATGCCATCGGAGCCGGAAGCGTAAGCGACGGGATTGCGTGGTACCTGACCGACATCCTCGGTTCCGTCCGCCAACTTGTGCAATCGGATGGCACCGTCATCGACGAAATCGCCTATGACAGCTTCGGCCAAATCCTGAGCGAGATGAACTCATCCGCAGGCGACCGCTTCAAGTACACTGCAAGAGAATGGGATGCGCTGACTGCGCAATATTACTATCGGGCACGCTACTTCGGGCCGGATACGGGCCGCTTCACGCAAGAAAACCCGATGCGCTTCGCAGCAGGCGACTCGAATCTGTATCGCTATGTGGGCAATAGCCCGACGAACGGGACCGATCCGACGGGATTGTGGACTGGGGACAATGGGGCGGGATCGTTGGGGCGGGGCTTGTGGGCTTCTTTTGGGAAGGTCCCAAAAACATTGGCATCGGCACTTTCAACATCGGTAGCGAAGTCGTCCTTGGCGGCGTTGATATCGGCAACGGCGTGTTGGCATGGAGTTCGAACGAGCGATTTGGATATAGAGGCTATCTGGGCCAAACTTCAAACGCCCTGGCTCGCGGCGACTTGTCTATGGGGGACTATTACTACAACTTGGGAGTGAACACTGTCACGTTCGGTATCTATGAACAAACATTGACGGGGTTCAAGTTGTATTACGGACAAGTCACGCCGGATGAGGCATCGCAAACGATTGGCGGCATTGGCGTGTGTCAGTTGGCCGGGTCGTTCGGTTTGCGAGCGGGTCGTACTCCAGCTTCAAACAATCAACCAGGCATAATTGGACGACTGGTTGCAGGAACACGAGAAGATGTAAATGGATTGACGGTAGCTGGTCGAGCTCTTGAGAAGCATGGTGGCAGGTCAGGAAGCGTGTTTCCACGGGCAACCGGATACGTGGCGGCCAAGAACATTCAGGGACAACAGATTCTTGAGGGTATCCTTCGCAGTAATAATCAAAGGATCGTCCACCGTTTTGGGGGGCAAGACATCTTCGATAATGACACCGGCCGTGGTGTCCGATTTGGCGTCAATGGCAACATGGTGGGATTCTTAGAACCATAGGAACACACATGCTGAAGAACGTCGGCTTTGAGATTCTGTTAGCAAGTCCCTCCGAATACGATGAGTTGATTGCGGAGATTTATTATGATGGCAAGTTCGTAGCTCTCGTCAATCAAGAGCGTGGTCCTGGGCTTTTTGAAGTAGAAACGCCTGATGGAGCCTACTTAGTGGGATCGAGCGTACTTAGACGAGTGGACCTAAATGGATTTATCACAGCGCTTGAGGCAGCTTGTCATCGGCTGACCCAAAAGGCAGATTGACAGAAGTAGCCGAAAAGAGCAGAAAACAGGTCGGCAATGAATGGCACTGACTTAAGAAGAAGATAGGAACATCGTAGATTCGCCTACAATCTCGGTGACCAACTCGATCGCCGCCGAAGTTGCATACATCCGGGGACGAACTGGAATGTTCCACATTTAAACATTGGCGACTCCGCAAAGGTGCATTTGCAAGTCCCTCAAGGCTATACTCATCCGACTGTTCCCACAGGCTCCGCCACTAGGCCCAGATAATGAGAAGTCCAATGCAACTGTTAGTATTGAATGGCCCCAGTTTTCCTTACCCAGGATCAAACCCCCTGTATCGAGGTACAGATCGAGCGCAGCCAACATTTTGCGACTCACTCCCAGAGGGGCAATTAATCAAGGCAAATGACTTGAGCAACTATGGCTTGGTGGTGGACTACCTTTCCATCCGCCAAATATGCAAAAAGTGCGGCAAATGATGCCAGTTGCTTTATTTGTGTGGCGCAGAAGTTACCAGGAGAATTTCATGAACCCTTTCATTACTTTGAGCGTTTTGGCTTGCTTCGTAATACCAATGGAGACCGCTATGAATGACGAAGAATGGGCCGAAAAAACGATCAAGTCGATGAGAACATGCGCCAACTTTCCCGAGGCATTTGATTTCTTTAAATTTAAAAAACTCAAAGCAATGGCTACAAAGAACGAAAAAATCCAGAAGCTGTTGATCAAGGAATTGGAAACCGCTAGCCCAGCCACTCGCAATTACATAATGTTCGTTGCGCATATGTTGGTCCAAATCGAGGCTCACGATGCGTTGCCGGCGATGTCTCGCATTCTTTTAAACAAGGATTTTAGTGAAGGTGCGCGCTGGCACAGTGGCAGTACCATGGGTATGTTCGGAAAGCCGGCACTACGCTACTTAACAGTCGCTTCGAAGTCGGACGAGACCTTTGTGCGGCACTGTGCCGCACTGTCTTTGGGGAACTTGATAGAAAGTAAAGAACCGGGGGCCATTCCGCTTCTTCTTCAATTGATGCAGGACGAAGACCGCAATGTTCGTGAAACCGCCATTGGCGCGCTTTATGACTCACCGCCTGAATTTGCGGGCCCTGATCTGCTCAAGGCCCTACAGAGCAAAAATCCGATGTTTCGGGCCGGGGCGGCGGATGTATTGATCGACATTAAAGTCAGCCGGCGCAATGCCGAAAAAGCCTTGCTGGAACTTTTGGGGCATGCCGATGTGGAAGTTCGAGTCCAAGCGTTAAGAGGACTTCAGCACAAAGGCGGCCGCTATTCCAAGGCGGCGGTGCTGCCGTTGCGCGTGGCACTGAAAGACAAGGATCAACGCGTTTGCACGGGAGCGGCATACGCGCTCGGCATCCTAGGGCCGAAAGCCGAACCGGCAGTAATTGATCTTATTGAGATATTGAATTAAGACAAAGCCGATGCGGTTCGTAGTGAGGCCGCCAGCGCTCTTGGAGGCATTGGTCCTTTGGCAAAAGCTGCGGTACCTGCGTTGATCGCAGCGATGCAGGCGGGTAATAACGTTTCTGGCGCGGCGAGCAGGGCTTTAGGAGAGATAGGGCCCGCTGCGCACGACGCCATTCCAGGGTTGGAAAAATTACTCAAAGAGCTCGACAACGATCCTTTCGTGGCAAGGACATTGCAGAAAATCCGTGGCAAATAATAAGATTCCTATCCGGTTCCGGGGACACCTTACTTGATTTTTGACATCACAGAATCGTTTGCTAATTTAAGGCCATGGCTAGATGGATATGCGCATGTGGTAAAACGCAGGTTGGCCGGTCACGAGCACAAGCTCCAGCAGAATGGCGCGCCAATCCGAAAGCAGCATGTGTTTCCCGATGGATCTAACATTTCTGCACTTAGCCTCTGGCAGAATATCCATCGCCATAGAGGCCAAATTCAGGGCAACTGGCAAAATCTCCAGATGCGCCAACTCGGGCAGGGTCCTGCGCAGATTGGGCACTCCCAAAAGCTGACTACCATCGGCGAAACTTTGTCGGGCATTCCTTCGGAAAAACACTTAAAGGTACATTGTCTTGGGCCATCTTGTAGGCGACAGAGTTTTCAAGATCCAGCGATCAGGGTATACAAAAACTGGGACTGGTCTGAATTTGCAAAAGTTTAGTTATTAAGCTAATACCTAACACTCTTTTCCACTGTATTTCCATCAACAATGGCGGATTTATTCTTTTGCTCTATTCTATTTATTTATAATTTCGTTACATATCTCTGTTTTAATACAGCGTAATTCTTGACAAGACAATCCTTCCCCATTAGGGTTACATCATATTGGTGATTACCAATAAGTTAGATTCAATTACTTAGATGGAGCAAACGCCTATGTCAACAGATACCTCTAGCCCTAGTAGTAAGAAACAGGAAAGTAAAGAAATCACTGTTTACAGCCATTCGGTACTTTTTTACTGGTGGCCAGTCTGGTTTGTTGGTTTCATCTTGGCGGGGCTAACCCTTTGGGATCATCACCTTATGGTCATTGTTCCTTTTCATGCGGAAGCAAAATCCATCACCTCTATCGATGGGAAGGAGCGAAATGTAATTCTTGTCCCTGATGGCGAAAGTCTTCTAAAAGATGAAAAAGGGTCTTTGATTCAACCCACTCTTTATGTGACTCAAAGTAAAAACTATGGCGTCATTTATTGCCTTACCTTGTTGCTTGTCATTTTTATTACTAGTGTTCCGCTTCGTGGGGTTTGGTCTATCCTTATTATTGTTGTGATTGTGATGGGTGTAACCATTCTTATGCTTGCAGGTTATTGGGAAAAAATCATCAATGCCTTTACTCTTTTAGATATTCGCATAAATCTTGGTGGGTATCTTTTCACTTCGGTGGGTTTATTAATCATTTGGTTGGCAGCATTCTTTTTCTTTGATCGCCAAATTTATGTCACTTTCAGTCCGGGGCAAGTTCGAGTTCGAACCGAGATAGGGGATGGCGAAAAAGTTTACGATTCTTACGGTCTTACTTTTGAAAAGCAAAGGAGTGATTTATTTAGGCATTGGATTCTGGGGCTATCTTTTTTAAACATTGGCACCGGAGATTTGATCATCAAAACCTCAGGGGCTCAAATGCACACCTTCGACCTTCCCAATGTTTTATGCGTAGATAGTAAAATTCGTGCCATTGAACAATTACTACAGACTAAAGATGTCAACCTTACTTAAAAAGATTACAACACAAATAAAAAAGCCCAGTTTATCACCGGGCTTTTTTATTTCACTGTATCGCATAACATCTATTCAAATGGTTCTTTTACGGGCTGTACAAAGTACGGGCCGCCTGTTTTCTTTTCTGCTGTTAATTTTACAGCGTGTTCATCAGCATCTTTCCTCTTTGGGTAATCAAAAACAGCTACCCTTTGATTCGAATTACTGAACACTCCCCATACTATTTTCATTCGAACAACCTTGGCGGTTCGACCTTTTCGAACCTTCTTTTCCTTAACTTCTTTAACGGGCTTTTTTAACTTCTTCTTCTTTTTCTTCTTAGGGCGATCTTCTTCATCGCCATCAAAGTCGTCCTCACCGTCGCTGGGTTCTTCCTCAGCGTCGTCATCGCCATCAGCGTCGTCATCGCCATCAGCGTCATCGTCGCCATCAGCGTCGTCGTCATCATCATCATCGTCGTCATCGTCGTCATCATCTTCATCATCATCGAGGGTTTCTTCCTCTTCTTTAGCTTTGTCTTTTTTGCGTTTTTCAGCAGCGTCATTGGCTGCGCGTAAATCTTTACGGTTGGGAAGGCGCTTCGGCATTAAAAAATCTCCCGTGCAATGAAACAAAAAAAGTTGCAAAAGCCTTATTTAATGCAACTGTAAGATGTCAAACTAGCAATTTGGCGGTATTCATTCAAGTTAGGAAGGAGGAATATTCACAATATTTAGGAAGAGTAAGGAGAAAACTGCGAAAAAGTAGGGTTTGCCGATTTTTAAACTTTAGTAAAAATGCTTCTAATTAACAAAATAATGCAATTTATACTCAGAATGAAGGACAAAAAGGACTATTTCTTATCATCCTTCTTACCACCATCTTCCCCTAAAACTTTTTCAAGCGTGCGAATAGCATCGGCAACGCCTTCCATATTGGGGTGAATTTTAAGGGTATTGCGAAAAGCCTTAAGTGCGGAGCGATGCTTTTTCAATTTCATATAGCTTTGTGCCATTCCGACCTGTGCCCCAAAGTGCCAAGGGTTTAAATCAAGTGCTTTTTGGCAATCAGAAATTGAATCTTCGAATTGTTTAACACGAAAGAGAACGATAGCACGCTGATTATAAGCTTCAGCAAATTCGGGAGCTTTTTCAACGACACTATTAAGGCTTTCGAGTGATTTTTCGCGGTCTCGAATGCGGGTTGCTTTTTGAAGTTCTTTGTTATTTTCAACGCTATCACCTCGAAACCATAAGTTCCAAAGGCTTGCGGTAGCCATATCCGCAACATCGGAATCAGGATCGTGAAGAAGCCTAGCCATAATAGGATTGGCATCCATCGAGCCTAGAAGGCCTAATGCAAAAAGCGAAGCTTTTCTTGAATTAGAAGATTTATTATCAAGGAGGCGAACAAGAGTTCCCTCAGTATATTTTGTCGAGACCCGTTTTTTAAAGCGTTTTGTCGCTTTAAAATGCCTCTGGCGCCACTCGGAGAATTCTTCTCCTTCTCGAGGTGTGGGCAAATCATCGAAATATTGAACCAGTAGGGCCGATGTCATCGGACACCTCGCAATAATTTTGTTATAAAAATCACCTAAGCCATCTAATTTCAAATTACCAGTCCATCACTCTATGTATAGTAAAGTCTACGATTACTTCCACTATTCAGCAAAGAGATTCAACCCCAAAAACTAAAAAAGTAAAAGAACTGTAAAATGATCTTGCATTAAAAAAAATTATCAATCTAGAATCCTAGAAGCTAATAAGCCTTTGAGGAAGCTACACCCCTTCTAAGTATAATTAGCATCTTAATTTAAAAAAGTAATCGTTACACCTCACAAAAAACTATCATCTCAGGTGCAAAGGTTACAGCTATTTTTTAATGGGCTTTGCTGCTAAATCTTGCAAAATAACTGAAACTGCTTTTTGCAATTGCGTATCGATTCCATTTTTTAATTCATCGGGGGTTGGCTCAACTAGAATATCTGGCGCAACTCCTTGAGTATCCATATCCACACCAAGATTGGTATAAACGCCAATTCTCGGAATTCTAAAGGTTGACCCATCAATAAGCTTGGCACTTCCAGTACCGATAACCATACCGCCGGTGGGTTGGCCTACAAGTTTTCCAAGGCCAAGAGTTTTGAAAGCATTGGGGAAGATTTCAGCATCGCTATAAGAACGATTATTAATAAGCAGAATAACAGGCTTGGTCCACTTACGGTCAAAACTACGAAGAACAGCACCTTTATCGCCCTCCCGATGAAGGAACTTAGTGTGCTCTTTTGCCCCAAGATAATTTAAAACCTGATCGTGAGTAAAACCCCCGCCGTTAAAACGCACATCAAGAACTAAGGCTTCTTTGTTAAAATTATCAGAGTAAAGGGAACGAACAAACCGATCGAGGCCAGGTTCATCCATACTCGGAATATGAATATAACCAATTTTACCCTGACTAAGTTGTGAAACCTTAGCAGCATTTGCATTAACCCAACGATCATAAAGCAGAGGGGTAAGGCGTTCTCGAGAGACAGGTTGAATTTCAACGGAGCGTCGATTTTTATTTTTTGGATCGGTAGAAGATTCTGCTCCAACCGAAAGAGTAACGGCCTCATCCGATTTATTGTTAAGAATTTGACTAACTTCAACGGTAGGATTGAGTTCGATATTATTAATTGAGAAAATAATATCCCCTGGTTTTAAATCAAGCCCTCGTTTATCTGAGGGACCCCGCTTAATGACTTCAGCAATTTTAAGCCCGTTTCCTTTATAAGATTCATCGAAGAAAATACCCAGGTCAGCAGTTTGTTCCTCGGGTAAGGTAGAATTCATCTGCAAACCAAGGTGAGAAGCATTAAGCTCGCCTAGCATAAGAAGAAGGAGGGCTTGAAAATCTTCTTTTAAAGGAGCGTGTTTAACGATAGGCCTAAATTTTTGACGGGTAAAGTTCCAATCTGTGCCGTGAAATTTGGGATCATAAAAATAATCAGCAAGCAACCTCCAAGACTGATCAAATAACTCGGTATTTTCTTCCTCGGCTTTGATAAGCATTTTAATTTTAAAAGGGATAGTTCCAACATCAGCGCCTGGAATAGCAGAAGAAGCTTTAGCAGTTTTGATTACGCCATTCCCATCTCGAAAATAAATAAGATCGTTGGCTTTTTTAGACCAATAGATTCCCTGAGGCTTGGATAAACCAGTAGAAAGCTTGGTGGCCAACCCACCTGCAACCGATGCAACCCAAAGCTCATCGCCCGATTTGAATGCAATTTTAAAACCATTAGGAGAAATTGCGGCTTCGGTGGTATTCATATTGCCAACAGGAATAACCCGAGAATGAATTTCATCAAAATCAATCGCACCTGAAGTTAAGTTACCTTTTCCTGTCGCAGCGGGCTTTTGCAATTCAACCACGAACAAACTAGGGGAATTCCTTCGTTCACTAATAAAAGCAATTCGTTTACCATCCGCACTCCAAGAGGGGGAAAAGTTAGAAGTGGCATAACGAGTAATGTTGACGGGTGGATTTTCTTTGGTAGGCCCAGAAGAAGGAATAATAAATAATTCGCTAGCAAAGGAGCCATCCCGTTGAGAATAAACAATCCATTTGCCATCGGGGGACCAAGAGTATTCTGAAATCAAGGTTTGAGAAACTAATTCTTTTTGTTCGGTGCCATCAAGGTTCATAGTCCACAAGCGACCTGCTCGAAGAAAGGTAATTTTTTTTCCATCAGGAGAAAAAGAAAGGCTAGATTCAGGCTTTTCATCATTGGTAATTTGCTTTACTTTAAATTGAAGTGCTTCAGTAAACTTAGGATGTTCCGCATCGGCAGATTCAATTAAAAATATCTCAATCCGACCTGTTCGATCAGAAAGAAAAGCAGCTTTGGAAGAATCGTGAGCCCAAGCTAAACCAAAATCATCTGAAGGAGTATCGGTTAACCTAACTGGCTTACCCGCACCACTTGCAGAAGTTCGAAAAAGATCGCCGTGAACCCCAAATATTACAAAGGTTTCATCTTTGTTAAAAATAAACTCAGATGCATTTTGAGTAAATATTACTTGTCGATCGATGTTTGTTTTATCGTCGGCAAGTGCAATAATCGAAAGTTTACTTGATTTAAAAGGTGGGGCGGTGTCAACAATGCAAAGGTCGGACCCACACTCATAAACAATGGCTTTACCATTGGCACTAATGCGAGCTTTCCGCACCGAGTCGTCAGAATGATTAGAGATTTTGACAGGCTTAGCGCCCGGCTTATTATCAATTTTGACTATATTTGCAGGGGTGCCGAAAACCTCGCTTACATAATAAATGGTATCACCATTAGGATTAAACATAGGAGAAGAGTCTTGGCCATTAAAATTAGTGATTTTCAGGTTTGCAGAGCCATCAAGGGCACCAAGCCAAATTTCATCATTAGAAGATCCTCTATATCCTTTTCTAGACCAAGATCCCGGGCCACGAGTGTATGCCACTTGTTTTCCATTAGGGTGAAAGGCTCCATCTTTTCCTTCATCAAAAGTAATTCGAACCGGTTGGCCACCTTCAATAGAAACCGAATAAAGGTTAGAGAAAGAAGGGTAACCTAAGCCCCGATTGGATGAAAATAAAACAGATTTAGAATCAGGAGACCAGCCACAAACCATATCGCTTCCAGAATCAAAGGTAAGTCTTTTAGCTTTGCCCCCCTGAGTTGGAATAATAAAACAGTCGTAACTTCCAAATCGATTAGAACTAAAAGCGATGAATTTTCCATCCGGACTAAAAGCGGGCATTATGTCGTGGGCAGTATGAATGGTAAGTTGGCGGGCATTGCCACCATAAGAATCAACCATCCACAGATCCCCCAGATAACTAAAGACAATAGTTTTGGCATCAGGGGAAATATCAGGTGTTCTAGGAAAAAGGATTGGTTCCTGAGAAAAAACGAGAGAAGGAACTAAGAGAAAGCAAAGGGAGAAAAAACGCAGCATAAAATCACCTTCAGGCGGGGAAAACAAAAAAAGATAAACGCCCAGCCTCTAAAGTAAAGTAATAATGCCATAGGTTCAATTTAAACCCTTAAGAAAGAAAGGAAAAGGGGTATGATTATAACGGTCAAAAGGGTAAAGGCGAAAACAAGTATTGCTAGAGATTATGAAACTTGGCTAGGAACCTCAGGGGAATTAGAAGTTTTAAAAGCAAGAATCAGCAGAAGGCAAGCTCCGCCGACAAGCCAACAATCAGCGAGATTAAAAACGGGCCAGTCAAAGAGGTAATTCCAATGGAGAAAATCACGAACTCCAGCAAAAGCAATACGATCATAAAAGTTACCCAAGGTGCCCCCTAAAATGAATCCCAAGGCAATAGAAAGGAATAAATCGCTGGTAGAATTTTTTTGAGTGCTCCAAAAAACAATTGCCATTGCAGCTGCCATACTAATAATGGCAAACAATCCATTAGCAAGGCTCTGATGGTTGCCTAAAAAACCAAAAAGCGCACCTTGATTAACATAAGGTATAGGGTTGCCGCGGGAATCTTTTTTAAGCGAGCGGGTGTCGGGGTCGTATTGAAATTGCGCACGAAGATGAAACCCCCCGCCTTTCTGGGCTTCAAAAAAAGTATAGTGATGATTCGTTGCGGGGTCGCTTAGCTTTTCAAAAACAACATACTTAGAAGTTTGATCGGCAGCAAGACTGCAGAGCGCAAGAAACCAGAACAAGATACGATTGGCCGACTCCGACATAGAGATACTATCCTTCCAAAGAAAAATAAGAGTTACATAAAAGCCTTGTAGATTCTTAAATAAATTAGAATTTCCTTGAGGAAAATAGTGAAGCAATGATTTAGAATAATAGAAGTAACGATTTTTGGCGAGTCCTATTTTTTATAAGTTTCTTTTTTGGAAGTTTTAAATGCCTAACCAAGAAGAGCAATTATTAATTGGAAGAATTAAAGAAGGGAATGGAGATTCGTGGGAACAATTAATAACACGGTATGAAAATCGGCTATATTACTATGCGGCTAAAAGGGTAAACAACCAAGAAACTTGTGAAGATTTAGTCCAAGAAACATTTCTAGCCTTTTTATCCAACATAAAAACTTTCAATCCTGACAAAAAAATCCAAAATTATCTTTTTGGCATTATTAAGAATAAAGTTGTTGATTTCATACGGAGAAAAAAAGCTGTTACTATTAACTCAGCACCTGCCGATAGTTCGGGTAATCCCAATGATTCAGTATTTATAGATTCTGCTCAAGGGGCATCAACTTGGTACCGGGGTGAAGAAAAAAAAACACTAGAAAATGAAGCCCTTTTAAATGGACTTTCTCTCTTAATAAATCATTACATCAGCAAAAATGAATATAATAAACTTATGGCAATAGAGCTAATCTTTGTCCTAGGACTTAGCAACCTTGAAACGGCTGGAAAACTTGGCATAAAAAACACTGAGGTGGCATCAATTTTCCACTGGGCCAAAAATTTTATTCACGATTATCTCCAAAATAGTGGACTCTCATCAGACATCTTTCCACAGTTTTATGAAAAGGATCTTTTATTATGACAATTACTAATGCCTTACTTGACGCTTACATCGATGACCAACTAAACGAACAAGAAATTAATCGTATTGAAAAAGCACTTAGGGACTCTCCCGAATTGCAAAAAAGACTTGAAACAATTATAAAAGATAGAGATCAGGGCGAGCACTCCGTGGGCGCAATTTGGCGCAGAGAGCACCTCAGTTGTCCTAATCGGGAAGAGCTTTCGAGCTATGGTTGCTCCGCGCTTGATAAGAAAAGAATGGATTATATTAAATTTCATTTAGAGATGATAGGCTGCAAAGCGTGCCAAGCAAACTTAGATGATCTGACTTCTCTAAACGCCTCGGGAAAAGAAAAGAAGCTTTCTGATAAACAAAAGCTATTCATCAAAAACAGTAAGATCATTGCTTCCCGCAAAGAGTAATCTGGCAATTTAAAATGCTATTATTTATTGGGTAAATCCCAAGAAGAAAAGATTTAATTTTTATTTTTTATTGAATACAACCTTTCATTTTAATTATGGGAGAGGTTGTGTTAGATTTATTTTATTGGCTTTGGTCTTATCCAGCTTAAAGTGATTCCAGGGGATAGTTATGTTCTTAAGAGTAATTTACTTTATCTTTGCAGCGGCCCTTATCATCTTTTCTGATTGTAGATTTAGTGGCTATTCTCGAGCCTTTGAAGAAAACGAATCGCTTTATGAACTGCGTAAAAATCACGACCCAAACGGTATTGGTAAGTTTTTTAAAGGTCGTGAAATTGCTTTTGTTATGGGCTTCCAAGCTGCTGGTTGGCTCGAACGACCCGAACGCGAAAAAGAGGAAAACACCACCAAACTTATCGAATCACTTAAACTCAAACCTCATATGGTCGTTGCAGATGTAGGCGCAGGCAGCGGCTACCTTTCTTTTCGCATGGCAAACTTACTCCCAAAAGGCAAAGTCGTTGCGGTGGATATTCAAAAACAAATGATCGAGATGATTAAGTCACGGTGTAAATCAAGAAATATCAGCAATGTTGAAACCATTCTTAGCACCGAAAAAGATGCAAAACTTGCAGATAATAGCGTTGATATGATCATTATGGTTGATGTTTATCACGAATTTGCTTTCCCTTTTGAAATGATGCAAAGTATGTGTAAATCATTACGCAAAGGTGGCACAATGATCTTTGTTGAATTTCGTGGCGAAGATCCCGAGGTACCCATTAAGCTGGTTCATAAAATGACCGAAAAGCAAGTGATCTTTGAAATGAAGGGGCAACCACTTTCTCACAAAGAAACCATTGGTGTATTACCTTGGCAGCATATTATTATCTTTGAGAAGAAAGATTCCTAAACAGCTTGCGCATACTCTTTACGGAGAAATTACACTTAATGAGCACGGCACATGCAATTGAAAAAAATGGTTGGAATCGAAAAAGCCTACTCGGGCTCGAAGAACTTAATGCCACAGAATTAGACACTATCTTCAAAGCGTCTGAATTCTTTGTTGAGGCAAGTCGTAATGCAGAGATCAGGCATTCTTTTCTTAAAGGTAAAGTGATTGCCAATTTGTTTTTTGAAGCTTCAACACGAACAAGGGTAAGCTTTGGGCTTGCTGCACGCAGGTTAGGTGCCGAAACTATCGATTTTTCACCCTCGGGGTCTAGTGTTAGCAAAGGCGAAAGTTTCATAGATACCGCCAAGAATATTCAGGCTTTAGGCGTTGATGGTTTTATTGTCAGGCATTCTGTTCCGGGCACACCTCATCTTCTTGCTCAACACCTAAACGCACCTGTCGTCAATGCAGGTGATGGTGCCCATGAACACCCAACGCAGGGTTTGCTAGATGCGTTTACTATTCTTCAAGAAAAGAAAAGGATTAAAGGGCTTACAGTAGCCTTAGTTGGTGATATTGCACACAGCAGGGTAGCAAGGAGTAACATCCACGCTCTGACTAAACTTGGCGCTAGGGTAATTGTCTGTGGTCCCCCCACGCTTATTCCTAGAGATATTGAACAGATGGGAGTTCAGGCCGGTTACGACCTCGACAAAATTTTACCCGAATGTGATGTTGTTAATGTTTTAAGAATCCAATTCGAAAGACAACGCAGCGGGCTCTTCCCATCCATCCAAGAATACTTCCGCCTTTTTGGAATGACGATTGAACGGGTACGCAAATGCAGGCCTGATATGCTGCTGCTTGCACCGGGGCCTATTAACCGCGGTATCGAACTTACCCCCGAAGTTGCAGATGGCCCCAATAGCGCTATTCTAAAGCAAGTTACCAATGGGCTTGCAGTGCGAATGGCGGTTCTTTATCTCCTCCTTAATTCAAAGGCCTAATGAATGCCTGGAATTTCTATTACACAGGCTGAGCCGCCTTTTATTCTAGCCATTGATGTAGGCACCTCTTCCGTAAGGGCCCTTCTTTATGATGTTGCTTGCAGAGTTATTGAACCAGAGAAATACTTCGGAAGGGCCCAAGTTGCCTTAGAAACCGATGCCTTAGGCAAAGCTGTTTTTGCTGCGCACGCTGTTCCTAAAGCAGTTGAAGAAGTTGTAGATTCGCTTTTAGCCAAGCTTGGAAGTACCCCTCATAAAATTCAAGCGGTTGCAATCGACACTTTTGTTTCAAGTTTGATAGGCCTCGATTCAAAATTTAACCCCCTCACTCCACTTTACACCTACGCTGACACCCGTTCAGCCCAAGATGCCAAAGAACTTAGAAAACTTTACTTGGTAGAAGAAGTTCACGAACGAACGGGATGTATGATACATAGCAGTTATCTGCCTGCAAGATTACGCTGGGAAAAGCGTATCAACCCCGATCGTTTTAACTCTGTCAGCCATTGGTGTAGTTTAGGTTCATTGCTAAGCAATCAGTTTTTAGGTTGCAAATATGTAAGCTTATCAACAGCATCGTGGACTGGGCTACTCGATCGAAAAAAATTACAATGGGATCAGGTGTGGATGCAGGAATTAGGCATTAGGATAGATCAACTTCCTGCTATTTCAGATTTTTCTCCGGGGCACACTTCACTAAAAGCAGAATGGAAATCAAGATGGCCCTCGCTTGCCGACTCAACTTGGTTTCTTGCAATTGGAGATGGTGCAGCGGCAAATGTAGGAAGTGGTTGCATCGACGACCGCCATATGGCATTGACCATAGGAACAACCGCAGCGATGCGAATTGTAACAACAGTTGTTCCAGAAAAAGTTCCGCTGGGATTATGGAACTACCGAGTTGATGCCAAGAGGCCGTTGGTGGGCGGGGCATTAACCGAAGGTGGAAATGTACACGAATGGCTAAGTCGGAATTTAAGGTTGCCCGAAGCCGAGGAGTGCGAAAAGTTATTACTCGAAATGCCCGCTTCAGCACATGGGATAACCATGCTGCCGTTTTTCGCAGGCGAAAGAGCAACGGGTTGGCGCGATGATGCATCCGCAGCGCTCAATGGAATTAGGTTAGGAACAAGGCCAATTGATATTTTGCAAGCAGGGCTCGAAGCTGTTGCCTTAAGGCTTGGGCAAATTTACCGCAGACTTGCACCCTTAGCTAATCAAGAACATAAGATACTAGCAAGCGGCGGGTTTTTGCAATCTCCTGCTTGGGCTCAAATCATTGCCAATGTACTTGGCCAACCTATTACAGCCTGCCTAGAGCCAGAAGCTACTAGCAGGGGGGTAGCTTGGCTGGCACTCGAAGCTTTAGGATTCATCAAAAATAATGCAACTGCGTTACCTGAATTAGGTACAACTTTCGAACCCAATCTTAAGGCTCATCAGACTTATCTTGAGGCGCTTTTGGCTCAAGAAGAACTTTACAAAAAATTATTAGAATGATTCGATCTTACCGACAAGCTAGCAAACTCTATACTTGCAATTGACAAGACAAAGACATTGAAAGGTTATTACTATGGGATTTTTCACAGGCAGAGTCTCTTTCACACGCTTTAAAGTCAAAGGCAAAGCGCCTAATGGTTTTGGGCCCGAACATGTCGAACGACTGGAAGAAAAAGCAATAGGCAAAGACCGCGTTGCTAATCGAGATGGGATTGAAGTGGGCTGGAGTGCGGGTGGCCATCTTCTCGATGTTCGATTCGACCTTGCAAAAAATATTGTGGAAGACTCGCTTCATTTTGCGATGCGACTTGATGCAAATAAGCCACCCTCAGATTTATTAAAATCTTATATGCAAATTGAGCTGGATGCGATCGCAGCTGAAAACCCTTCTGGTAAAGTTAGCCAGCGACAAAAACGCGAAGCTAGAATGGCAGCGATGGAGAAACTAGACCGTGAAGCAGCGGATGGCAGATATCTTCGCAGAAAATCTTTTTCTATTCTTTGGGATGGACTTTCGAACGAATTATTGGTTGGAACCACTTCTCTTTCGGTTATTGATCGACTTTGTCATCTTTTCGAACAAACCTTTGCGCAAAAAATCGAACCTATTTCCTCGGGTATTCTTGCTCACAAACTTGCACTACCTCGCGGGCAAGCCAGAGCCATTGATGATGCCCAACCTTCTGCTTTCCTAAAAGGTGGTTCCAAAAATTCTCCCCAATGGGTTGTCGATGAATCTAGTCGAGATTTCCTAGGCAACGAATTTCTCGTTTGGCTTTGGAGTCTTCAAGATGCAGGCCACGATTCTGTAAAACTTGAAGATGGCTCCGAAGTCACATTTATGCTGGCCAGATCCTTGGCTTTAGAATGCCCAAAGGGGCAATCGGGCAAGGAAACTATTTCCAGCGATGCACCTACTCGATTACCAGAAGCCCTGCGAGCCTTACAAAGTGGTAAGCTTCCAAGAAAGACAGGCATCACTTTGGTCCGACACGATCAACCTTATGAATTTGCAATTAGTGCGGAAGTATTTGCAATCAGCGGGGCTAAAATGCCACCTTCGGAAGCTATGGAAGACCGCGCACGACTGGAAGAACGGGTGGGTCAAATTCGACACTTACTTGAAACCTTAGACCTTTTGTTTGATGCCTTTGGCAAAGTGCGCTGCGCAGAATCGTGGAGCAAAGATTTGGGTAAAATCCGCAAATGGCTTCACAACGAAAATGAAGCGTAGGGGGGAAAATTTAAAATTATCTTAAAAAAGATAGTTTATTTACTTTTAGTCTTTTTTTAGCTTATAGTTAATTTAGCAATTTATTCAGTCAACTTGTGTTACTAAATGATAACGCAAAATTGATTCCCACATCTTTTAATCCGAGGAGTTTGCTATGAGAATTAAGTTTCTTGCCGAAAATCTTGCTCGAGAATGCCTTTCTGATTTAACTGCTGGGGATTTGATGACTGAGCCGCCTATTTCACTACGGGCCGATGCTTCCATCCCAGAAGCCCTAATATTTTTCACCACCCGAGGATATCACGCTGCTCCCGTTATTAATGATGCTGGGTACCCGGTTGGGGTTATAAGCGTTGGCGATCTTTTGCGTCATGATCTCGATCGGGGTTCTCACCCTTCTCATGAAAGCGAAAGGCGATCGGGGTATCCAATCCCCAATGGATTTGAAATCGAAGTGGTGGATAAAGCTTGCGTAGAAGATGTGATGACAAATGCAATTTTTACCATTTCAATGGGAACAAAACTCCCTTCCTTAATCAAACAATTACTGCAACTTGATGTGCACCAACTTTATGTAGTAAACGCAAGCGGTTTACTAATAGGCGTTATCAGTACTTCCGATATTATCAAAGTATTATCGCACATGCTTTCTTAAGAGACCTCTTCGACATTAAGATTTAGGTAGTTGGTTTACTTTAAACCCCTAGGCGTGTATAATTCAAAATATATACAAGCAGGAATTGATTATCTATAAACTTGGGAGTCGAGTAAATGATTTGTTTAAACAATGGTAAGCCTGCGAACCAGCGCTTAGGGTTTACTCTTATAGAATTGCTTGTTGTTATCGCAATCATTGGAATTCTAGTGGGGTTGTTATTACCAGCGGTACAAAAAGTTCGAGATGCCGCTGCTCGAACACAGTGCCAAAATAATTTAAAACAAATCGGGTTGGCAAATTTAAACTTCCACGATGCACAACTTCGGTTCCCAACTGGTTATGTAACTGCGGTTGGGCCTAATGGCGATGACCTTGGCCCAGGTTGGGGGTGGAACGCTTATCTACTGCCCTATTTAGAACAGCAAGCCTTGTTTGCAAAAATCGACTTCTCTGTGCCAATAGAAGCGGCTATTTATTCTAGCGTGCGACCCGTTGTGATTAAAAACCTGCTCTGCCCTGTAGAAATGCCACCGCAAATTTTCCCGGTAGGCGCTCGCTCTGCCACGGGGGTATTAACTTCCACAATTGCAAACCTAGCGCCCTCATCTTACACCGGGAACTTTGGGGTTACCGAACCCGGAGTTGATGGCGAAGGTATTTTCTTTCGCAACAGTAATCTTTCCGTAAAAGATATTACCGATGGCACTAGCCAAACTTTATTAGCAGGAGAACGCTCTTGGAAATATTCCGAAACCACTTGGATTGGTTCTATCACGGGAAGTAAATTTGCAACTCCTAGTTCATCTCCCCTTGGATTTGAATTAAACGAGCCTGCTAATTTTATTCTTAGTCATGTGGGCGAAATGATTGCGGGGAATACTCCTACTGAAATAAATAATTTTAGCAGTGCTCACTCAGGTGGGGTTAATTATTTATTTGTCGATGGGCATATTAAAGTTCTTACCTCTTCCGTTAATTACACCACTTTGAAAGCTCTTGCCACTCGAGATGGTGGCGAAGCTATTTCTGGAGATTAAGCATAATGCGCCTACTGAAGATTTTTTTGGTTGTTTTAATTCTTGCGGGGTGCGGCACGGTTGGTGAAGGCCCCAAGGTTCAAATTAAGATGGAAGAGATTCCTGTAGCTGCAATGAAGACAGCACAATTAAAGTTACCCGGAATGGTATTTACAGAGTGTTTTCTAAAAAAAGACGGTACTTATGAAATCCGAGGGAAAACTAAAACAGGCAAGGTTCGCGAAGTCGAAGTTAAAGCAGATGGAACTTTTGTTGATTTAGAATAACTTTAAATCATTGAAATAAAAAAGGGCAAGGCTCTAGGAATGCCTTGCCCAGGGGATTTTAGGCGCTTTTCGCACCTATGACCCTGACGGGATTCGAACCCGTGTCGCAGCCGTGAAAGGGCTGTGTCCTAGACCCCTAGACGACAGGGCCACGCTCGTTATTCACGAACTTTGATATGATAGGACTTTATAACCCCAAGCGTCAAGTTAAGGTTAAGAAACATCTTAGAGTTCTTTGATTTTTAGATAGAAATAAGCCAAAGTGTTTAAGACCGAGAGCACAAGCAATATTTTGGGATAAACAGTAAAACTGCGGTAGAAGTTGGTTATAATGAAGGATTTTAAGGTTCTTGCTCTTCTTGGTGTCTGGGCAAGTCATCAAGGCTTTTTAATCGAAAGAGGTCGAGGAATTTTTTGGTAGTGCTATAAATAATTTCTCGGGCATCGGTTTCTCCCCTTAAGACCGAAATTAGGCCTAAGCGGACTAATTGTCTTATGATTGCGGAAGTATCATTACCCCTTAAACTTTCAATTTCTTGCCTAGAAATTGGCTGCTTGTAGGCAATCAAGGCAAGCGTATCGAGAGATTGAGAAGAAAGCCTAGTTTCTTTAAGAAAGCCATATAACTTATCTGCGATAAACCGAAATTTTGGCATCACAGACATCTCGTAGCCATCTCCCTTAGGTAAAATTCGATAGGGCCGATTTTGTAACTTATACTTTTTATTCAGCGCTGCTATTAGCGTTATAAATTCATCGGGTTCTAAGCCACGAAGAATTTCACAAACCCGAGTTGTGGTAAGGGGGTTACCACCCACAAAAAACATAGCTTCCAAAACTTTTTCAATCACAGGGGGTTGATTTTCAGAATTATCTTGGAGAATGGGATCAGAAAGGTGGATGGGTAAGGCACCTGTCAATTCATTAGCGTTAGGAGTATTGTCACTCATTTTAGCCATTTTATTTTATCTCTAACTGGGTAGGCATAAGATTTAAATCTACCTTATTGGGCAGCCAGAAAATACCCGTGTAAAAAGTACCCATCCAGCAAATTAGAAAAAGAATTGCAACCCGGGTGTGTAAGATTTTCTTTTGTTTTAAACCTGTAAAAAGCATTAGTCCCATAAGGACTGCACTAGGGACAGCAAAGCAAAGATGAATTTTCAATGATTTAGCGAGTTCTGGATTTTGCCAAAGGGATTTGAATAAAGTAGGGTCAATCATTCTGATAAAAACTTCGAAGATTAAAAGCGTGGCAAGGGTAAGGATGAAAAAGAGGAGATTAATTTTCCCGTGGACTTTTACTTTTCCCATTGAAAGAGCTAATAAAGAAAAACACAGAAGAATAGTTACGGCACCCACTGCAATTTTGAGAGAGAGAATAACCAAGGTGGGTGTAAGCAAAATATTGTGTCCTGAGCTTAATTATCGCTGAAATTTACTGATGCATCTGTTTCACGAGATAAAGGATTTCGCTGAAATTTTTCCGTACACTTTGGGCATAAGTCATATTTAATACTATTTGATGCAGGAATATGCGGCGTAGTATCTGAATCATTAATAAGCATTGCAATATGCTCAAGGTTATCTTGGTCGAGATCGTCTTCGGTAAGGGAATCATTTTGATCCATTGCGAAGACTTCGATTTCGACCCGATAATGATTTTTAGTTTCTTCAATGGAACTACCACAGAGGTCGCAAGTAATATGGATCATAATTTTGCCATCCTAGATTAAACTTATGAAGTCCTATTAACTAACAATTATTCATAATTTATAACTCTATTCGTCGCAATATTCCATTACATAGTCAATGTTAAAACAGAAAGAATATGTAAAGTAAAAATTCAGATTTTATTAGTAAGTCAAGTAAAAATTACTATTTGTTTATAACAAATTCTACTAACCATTAAAACCTCAGTTTTGAAGTTATCATTTTAAAAAACAGTTCTTAGAATAATATGATCTAGTAATAAATGCATTATGGCTGAAACCCATTCTTGAGTTAGCTATTTTAAATTTATATGACTATACTATAAAAGCGTGAAAGATGCGAAATGGCTGCATCGAACTTTCCATAAATTAAGGTGATACTATGAGCAAGAAACTTCGATTCGTTTGCTTTATGACAATTTGTGTGGCGCTATGCACTGGAACTCTGCTGTTAGCCCAAAATGAAGGCGGGAAAAAAGAAGTTGCGCCGAAAAAAGCCGACCCCATCAATTGCCCCATCATCGGTGGAAATCTCAGACCCGCTGCAGAAAGAAACACCGCTGCAGGTTCGATGTCGAATAAATACTGGTGGCCCAACCAGTTGAATCTGCAGATTCTTCATCAAAACTCACCCAAGGGGAATCCTATGGGCGAAGAGTTTAACTACGCTAAGGAATTTAAAAAACTTGACCTCGAAGCCTTGACGAAGGATATCAAAACATTGTTGACCACTTCGCAAGACTGGTGGCCCGCTGACTACGGGAACTATGGGCCGCTCTTCATTCGGATGACTTGGCATAGTGCTGGTACCTATCGAGTTTACGACGGCCGAGGTGGCGCAAGTTACGGCACCCAGCGATTTGCTCCTCTCAATAGTTGGCCCGACAATACGAACCTTGATAAAGCACGCCGGCTACTCTGGCCAATTAAGCAAAAATACGGTCGCCAAATATCTTGGGCTGACTTGATGGTCTTGACTGGCAATGTTTCCCTCGAAGCAATGGGATTTAAGACTTTTGGATTCGCTGGCGGGCGCGAAGATGTTTGGGAACCCCAAGAAGATATCTACTGGGGGCCTGAAAGCAAGTGGCTGGGCGACACCCGTTATACCGGTGATCGAAAACTTGAAAATCCTCTCGCCGCAGTTCAGATGGGTTTGATCTATGTGAACCCCGAAGGCCCTAATGGCAAACCTGATCCGCTGGCTGCTGCTCGCGATATTCGAGAAACCTTTGGCCGTATGGCGATGAATGATGAAGAGACCGTTGCACTCATCGCAGGCGGCCATACCTTCGGCAAAGCACATGGCGCAGCTAACCCCGAAGGGAATGTCGGCCCCGAACCCGAATCTGCCAGCATCATTGCCCAAGGGCTTGGCTGGTTGAACAAGTTTGGCAAAGGCAAGGGCGCCGACACAATCACCAGTGGCCTTGAAGGCGCTTGGAATTCAACCCCAACGCAATGGTCAAATGGATACTTCAACAACTTGTTAGGCTATGAATGGGTATTAACAAAGAGCCCTGCAGGGGCGCAACAGTGGACTCCCAAGAATCCCGAAGCAAAGGGGACTGTGCCCGATGCTCACGACCCAAAGAAGTCTCACGCCCCGATTATGTTCACCACCGATATTGCGCTGAAGATGGACCCAGCCTACGGAAAGATTTCGAAGCGCTTCCACGAGAACCCTAAAGAGTTCGCAGATGCCTTCGCCAAAGCTTGGTACAAGTTAACGCATCGTGATATGGGGCCTGTTTCCAGATGCCTCGGGCCGTTGGTTCCTGCGCCGCAACTCTGGCAAGATCCCGTCCCCGCCGTTGATCACAAACTGATTGACGATAAAGATATCATCGCCCTCAAAGCTTCTATCCTCAACTCCGGCCTTACTGTTTCTCAACTCGTTTCGACCGCTTGGGCTTCTGCTTCCACTTTCCGTGGTACCGACAAGCGTGGCGGAGCTAACGGCGCTCGCATTCGCCTAGCCCCACAAAAAGACTGGGAAGTTAACAAACCGGCTGAACTTGCTAAGGTCTTACTGGAACTTGAGAAAGTGCAAAAAGATTTCAATAGTACTCGGATGGACGGCAAGAAAGTATCCCTTGCAGACTTGATCGTATTAGGTGGCGGTGCCGCCCTCGAGAAAGCTGCAAAAAATGGTGGCCAAGAAATTCAAATCCCATTCACACCGGGGCGTACCGATGCCACCCAAGAAATGACAGATGCAAATTCCATCGCAGTGCTCGAACCAACCACCGATGGTTTCCGCAACTACTTCGGCCACCAGCAAGATAGGCCAGCCGAAGAGTTTTTGATCGATCGCTCTCACCTGCTTACACTGACCGCCCCCGAGATGACCGTCTTAGTAGGTGGTATGCGAGTTCTGAACACGAATACGGGGTATGCAAAACTGGGTGTCCTCACGAAACGATCCGAGGCATTGTCCAACGACTTTTTCGTGAACCTGCTAGATATGAACACCAAGTGGGAAAAGTCTGCTATGTGCGATCATTTCTTTGAAGGTCGCGATCCCAAGACGGGTCAGGTTAAATGGATGGCAAGCCGAGTGGATCTCGTCTTTGGCTCGAACTCGCAACTTCGCGCCATCGCAGAAGTTTATGCGAGTGAAGATTCGAAGCACAAGTTTGTTCAAGACTTTGTAGCGGCCTGGACTAAAGTGATGAATCTCGATCGCTTTGATCTTGATTCCTTGGTACGAACCGGGGCGAAACCTACTTTGTCGGGTAAGCGCTAATTATTGGCGATTGCACTTATTAGAGACGGCACTTTTCGACTTCTCGACTCTCTGAGTCGAGAAGTTGTATTTTTTCGAACATAAGTGAACCGGTTAATATCGATTCTCAAAATGAAAATAGATTACTAGAACCTCTGCCATCTATTTGGCGTCTGAACTCACCATGAAGGGCATAAAAATTTCAGTTGTCCTGTTACCCCGTCTGTGTTAAAAAACTTGTTCATCCTTATGTTTTCTAAGGAATAACTTATGCGATTAAAAACCTTTATTGGCTTGCTAGTATTTGTTTGCTCAACATTAGCTGCAGAACCAACCCTCGAAAAATCTGAAGTTTTCCCCGCAGGCCTAGAAAAGGTTAGCCGTTATCGCATCCCGGGTATTGTGGTAACCCCAAAAGGAACCGCACTTGCATATTGTGAAGCAAGGCGTAATAGCAGTTCCGATTGGGGCGAGATCGAAATTCATCTTCGTCGTTCCACTGATAATGGAAAAACTTGGGGTCTTTCTAAAAAGATCGCGCACGAAGGCCCTAGGTTCGAAGGAAATCCTCATAAAAAAACCGGAGGCGCTTCTGAACAAACGGTTAACAACCCCGTTGCAATAGTTGACCATCATACCGGGGCAGTTGAATTCCTTTATTGCACTAATTACTCTCGTTGCTTTTCTATGCGGAGTACCGATGATGGCTTAACTTGGAGTAAGCCCATTGAAATAACAGCTACTTTTGAACCCTTCCGAAAAAAATACAACTGGAAAGTGATTGCTACCGGACCAGGTCACGGAATACAGCTAAAATCTGGCAGGCTTGTTGTCCCAATCTGGCTAGCTTACGGCCAAATTGGCGACCACGGGCCTTCCGCTGCAGCTACTATCTTCAGTGACGATCACGGTAAAACTTGGAAGGCAGGCGATATTGCTGTGCCAAACGAAGGGGAATATGGAAGCCCTAACGAAACCATTCTTGCCGAGCTTTCCGATGGCAAAGTTATGCTTGTTTCTCGCAATTATTCTAAACCTAATCGCAAAATTATTGCAACAAGCTTTAATGGAGCTACACAATGGTCTAAACCAGAATTTCATAACGAACTTTGGGAACCTCGCTGTATGGCAAGTATTTTAACCCTGCCTGGTAAAACAGGTACGCTGCTGTTTTCCTGCCCGAACACTTTACCTCGAAACGATGCAGGGCAAGAAGTTCCTAATGGCAAAGGCAAGCGAATGAAATTAACTCTCAAACTTAGTCATGATGATGGGAAAACCTGACCCATAAGTAAAACATTGGAAGTCGGCCCCAGCGCCTACAGCGATCTCGCAGTACTTTCCGATGGTAGCATTTTATGTCTTTATGAATCAGGGGAAGACATCAAAGTTGCACGGTTCACCCTTCAATGGGTTGAAATGGGGGATAGCAAATAAGTAAATTTAGCAGCTATGATTATAAACACTGTTAAAAAGTAAAGCTTGATTATACTTTTAAGTTTCCTCGCAATCCGAAATTCTACTGCACTATTTTTTATAACTCTAGCGGTGAGGCTACCTCTCTATTTTTATTGAATATAAAAGTTATTAACAAACGCAGAAAATTTAATAAAATTCCCAGCGAATATTGTCGCTGGGATTAAAATTCTCTTTTCTTCGGTTACTCCTTCAACCCTTGGCGGGTAACGATTGGAACATACCCAACCTCGAATCCTTTAGGAGGCATCATTACCAATGCAGGATCGATATCTGCAAGTTTTCCTAAGGCAGGAGGTGGCAAATATTCGCGATCTTTTTTCCACTCGCGGTGAAGTTTCTCTACCCTTAATTGTAAAACTTCACGCTCTTTATCCGACAAATCGGCATTAAGCAACGCTGGCTGATCTACAAAACGATACCAATAATAAGTCACCACGCTACCATCACCGGGGTAGGCTTGGAAAGGCCCTGCAACTGGCCCGGGCTTTTTCCAACAACTGTTCGCATCTTCGGGCGTGATATACGGTTCTGGCTTTGGCTGCTTTGGTTTTGTAAAGCTGGCTTTGGCTAAACCCGTTTCTGCTGGCACATCCTTGGCCTTTACTACCACCCACTCCTGCTTTTTATTTTTATCTTCCACTAGGTGAAAGTATTCAGGCAGCGTTACCAATGGCCCATTCTTAGATTCAGTTTTTGTTACTAAATCTTGATTCCAGCGATATCCGTAAGTGTTAGCATCCAAGGCAACAGGCTTGGCAAAAGAATTCCAAGCCAGAGGAATTTTTTTCTCCCGAGGAACTGGGGGCTTATAAATTCGCCAAGTCGCTCCACCTTTATCTTCAAAGCTGTGCAAGCTAGCCTCTGCTGGGTTGATAGTACCACCAACGGCTGGGCCCCCTTCAAACCAAGTTTTCACGCCATCCCAAAGAGCCTTTTTGTTATAGGCGGTAATCCGATGCAGAACCATCGAATCACCTTGCGCATTGCGTGGAAAAGAAGTGGGTGCAATTCTGGCATAAGTTTCCCCTTTGGAATCGGTAGCCTGAATGCTGGGCACATATTGAGTTTCCATTTGGACAGCCCGATTTGGCTTTGCAGGACGCGTATCTAAAAACATACCACTAAGTTTTGGATCTGCCACAGAGGCACGAGACCAAAAATAAGGCGTGAAAAAAGCAACGGGGCCTTTGAAGTTTCCAGAGTTTAAAAACAGCGTCCACGACTGGTCTCCTGTGGGCACATTCTTCCCAGCGGTGGTAGTTTTGGAATTGGTGAGTGGCAACGGTAAGTAGCCGTAACCAAAAAGTTCCCCAGAAGTCCCTTGCTTAAGGTTGAGGCCATCCGGTGGCCAAAGAACCCAAGGGCTAAGTTGTGCAATTCCGTAAAGCCCAGTAGGGTTATCCCAGTTCCGACCTTTACCAGTACCAGGGCCATTAGCCCATTCACTAAAATTCAAAGCGACGCCACCCATAATAAACTTAGGGGTCTCGGTAGCAAACCGAGTGTCTCTCCACCAACCAAGCCCGCCTTCGATATCGGTATAAAATTTTTCAGGATCAGGGCCATCGAATTGAGGGTGCATCCAAGTCCCGAATAAGCCGGTCTGAAAGCGATTCCCGGGGTAATCCTTAAGGAGTGGCCAAGCAGCAGCATAGATAGAGAATCCACCGTTAAAAGATTCTGCAACTTTCCCGTGTGGAACAAGCAGGTACCCAGCCATTTCACCTTCTTGAACCTGAAAAGCCGATGCAGGCTTTGGCATCAAAAGCACACAAAATAAAGTAAACAATCCAGCTACAATAAATCGTGAAATACTTAGCCTAAACATAGAAATCCCTTTAAAAGTAATTGACATTAAATTGACAACTAAACCAGTAACGAGTTTACCCTAAAAGGCCACCATTGATAAAAAATCTCAACTTAAATTGCGAAAAATAAGCGGAGGCCCATTGAATTAGTTTCTGAAATTCAAAGGAAACCAATACAATTTCACTTATGCAAACACCAACAAATTGTTGTGAAATCAGTAGTAAAATCGCTGCCAAGGTTATTGAGCGAGCAACTTATGTGATTGAATCGTTTGGCCCTAGGCCGCCTGGAAGTGTAGCAGAAAAACAAGCCCTCGATTTTGCCCAAACGCTAATCGAACCACTAGGGAAAGTTCAAAGGGAATCGTTCCAATTTGCACCTATGGCGTTTTTTTGTATGCAACGAGTCAGCGCAACACTTGGAATGATGGCCCTAGTAAGTTATTGGCTGCATCCATTAGCAGGTTTAGGGTTTGGACTTTTATCTTTATTAATAAAGTACCAACAATTATTACGCTATCGATTATTCTTAGACCCTTTCTTCCCCAAGGCGAAAAGTGAAAACCTTTGGGCAATTCTTGAACCAACGGGCGAAGTCAAACAAACCATTATTATCAACGCGCACCCCGATGCAGCATTTGAATGGCGCTGGAACCGAATGTTTCCAAAATTATTTGCACCCCTTGTTGCAATTATGTTAATCAGTCTTTTTCTTGTACCCCTACTTTGCTTGGCAGGCTGGTTTACAACCTCTGTGGAAAATGGGAGACTATTTAGCGGAATAGGCCTTTCCTTACTTTTCCCCAGCTTTGTTCTGGCATTTTTCTTTAACGACCTCAAGGTAGTTGCGCCTGGTGCGAACGATAATCTAAGTGGTATGTTTTTAGGATTAGGTATTTTTGAACATTTTGCTTTAGCTAAACTGAAGCAAACTAAATTGATTTTCTTGCTGACAGGCTCTGAAGAAGCAGGGCTTAGGGGCGCCAAGGGTTGGGCAACAAGGCACCGAGTCGAATTTGCTCACAAATCGACCAGTGTTATCACATTAGACACAATACGAGACCTTGATTATCTTAAAATATACTCCCGAGATTTAAACGGTACAGTACGCCACGATCCAGAAGTCTGCCAATGGCTAAAAGAAACAGGCGCTAAAACCGGGATTATTATTCCAGAAGGGACAGTTTTCTTGGGGGCAACAGATGCAGCAGCCCTAACGCAAGCTGGGTTTCGCTGCGCCACTATTGCAGCGATGGATCCTGCCCCAGCATTTTATTATCATACCCGATGGGATACGCCCCAAAACATGAACCCAAAATGTATTGAAGTAGTTGCAACTCTGTTGATAAACGCCATTAGCAACTTAGATTAGACTCTTAATTGATCAAATTAAACAACCGTAGTGCCAACTTCAGATTTCACAAATAAATTTCGTGTCGGAATCGGACTTGGCGTAATTTCAAGAGGGTTATCAAGAAATGTAAAAGACCCCTTTGGCTTTTTAATTTTAGTTGCGAGTCGAAGTTTTCCCAAAATCGAAATCACCCACCCTGTGGTATCAATTTCCCAGGCCCGTATGCCGTGGTATGCCGACCATGGATGAGCGTGATGGTTGTTATGCCAACCTTCGCCAAAAGTACCAAGTGCAACCCACCAGAGATTTCTGCTACCGTCCTTGGTTTCAAAATTTCGATAGCCCCATAAATGAGTAGCAGAGTTAACAAACCAAGTGAGATGGTAAACAAAAGTAACTCTAAAGCAAAAGGCCCAAAGAAAACAAGAAAGTCCCCCCCAGAATAAAAGGGCAGCAGCTAAAAGCAGATTCCATAAGACATAAGTGTGGTTGAAAAAAAGACACTGCCAATCTTTAAGCAAATCGGGTATGTATTTTTCACAAAGTTTTGAATAGGAATCCGTATCTCGTCGAACGAAAAGCCAATCAAGATGAGACCACCAGAAACCACTTTTAGGGGAATGAGGATCGCCAGGTTCATCAGAAAAAGCGTGATGAATTCGGTGATGAAGGGCCCAATTAAGTGGCTGCCCTTGCATAGTAAGAGCCCCCGCAAGATGCACCAAGAATTTAGGCACGGGGTGTAGATGAAAAGACCGGTGTGCAAGCAAACGATGGTAACCGAGGGTAATTCCCAGACAACCAGTAAAAAGATAAAGAATCAAAAAGGAAGCAAAACCTTCCCACGAAAAATAAAAGAGGGCAAAAACAGCTCCGATATGAGCTGCAGCAATTGCAATGAAATTCTTCCAGTCCATATGTTTCAAACGGATTGGTAAAGGCTGAAAATAGGCTTCCTCTAGGCTCATTGCGCAAGTGGAATTTAGCACCTTAACTTCTTCATTTATCACTAAGTAAAACCTTTCAAATTATAAACCAACAAATTAATGGTTCAAAAATTTATGACCGAAAGATGTTTGAAGTTGATGAAAATTAACTTATAGTATTATGCTCAAACTCCAAGCAAATTGTCAAGCCTGCCGCCCCAATTGCTTAAGGATCACTAATAAAAATAAATTTTCAAGTGTTTTTAATGATGATTAAATCTCCCCCCAATGCTTGAATATCATTTATGAACCTTTTAGATAAAAAAAACACCATTGCTAATCCACAATTTAATCGCTGGTTGGTTCCGCCTGCTGCACTTTGCATTCATCTTTGTATTGGAATGGCTTATGGCTTTTCTGTTTTCTGGCTGCCTTTGACCAAAGCCATTGGAATAAGTCAGGCCCTACCTTTCCCTGCTGAAATCACTTTTTTCGAGAAGCTTTTTACAACTCAATATGACTGGGATAAACCTCTGCTGGGTTGGATGTACACGCTATTTTTTGTGTTCCTTGGTTGTAGTGCTGCAATTTTTGGACGCTGGCTAGAAGAAGCAGGCCCACGAAAAGCAGGCTTCGTTTCGACCTTATGCTGGTGTGGCGGGTTGATGATTTCTTCCCTTGGTGTTTATACGCACCAACTTTGGCTTCTTTGGCTGGGCGCTGGGGTCATTGGCGGAATTGGCCTTGGACTCGGTTACATTTCCCCTGTTTCTACTCTTATCAAGTGGTTCCCCGATAAGCGGGGGATGGCAACAGGAATGGCAATTATGGGCTTTGGAGGTGGGGCAATGATTGGCTCACCCCTTGCTGATATGTTGATGAAATATTTTGCTACACCCACATCCGTTGGCGTTTGGGAAACATTTCTTTCGTTGGCTTTACTTTATTTTATCTTTATGACCATTGGCACTTTTGCCTACAGAGTTCCGCCCGAGAACTGGAAACCTCTGCATTGGAAACCTCCTGAAATTAAAAATAGTATGATTACACAAAATCATATGCAGGTGGATGATGCTTGGAAAACGCCACAGTTTTGGCTTTTATGGTTGATGCTATGTTTAAATGTTTCAGCGGGGATTGGCATAATTGGGATGTCCTCTCCTATGCTGCAAGAAATTTTTGCAGGAAGGCTAATTGGGATTGATGTTGAATTTGGCCAACTGAATCAAGATCAATTAGGAAAGATCGCAGCGATTGCAGCAGGGTTTACAGGATTACTAAGCTTGTTTAATATTGGTGGCCGTTTTTTTTGGGCCTCTCTTTCAGACCTTTTAGGGCGTAAAACCACCTACTATCTATTTTTCATTCTGGGTTTTACATTTTATGCACTTGTTCCACTTGCGGGAAAGACCGGCAACATTCTTCTCTTTAGTTCACTTTTTTGTTTCATCCTTACTATGTATGGCGGGTGCTTCGCAACCATTCCTGCTTACCTTGCAGATATGTTTGGTACAAAAATGGTAGGGGCTATTCACGGCAGATTATTAACCGCTTGGTCGGTTGCAGGTATTCTTGGCCCTGTTCTTGTCAATTACATTAATGCAGCCCAAATCCATTCAGGCATCCCTAAAAATCAGGCTTATAATTCCACCATGTTCATCCTCGCAATACTGCTATTAGGTGGATTAATTTGCAACTTCCTATTAAAACCTATCGACCCCAAACACTTCGTAAAAGGAAATCACAGTAAGCAAAATAGTACGGGTGAACCTACAACTTTAGAATTAACTTCGGCAGACTATTTAAAACCAAAAGTAACAAGTTGGGTACTTTTAATTTCATTCTGGTTGCTGGTAGGCATACCAATAATGTGGGGAACTTGGAAGACTGTGCTACAGTCTTTTGCTTTATTCAATTAAGCTGCTTAAGAATTCAATTTAATTATTCAAGGTAATAAAAGTTTGCAAAACGGTCGCAATTGAAACCCAAATCAAATAGGGTATTTGAGCAATGGCCACCCATTTAGAAAGTGGCCAAATTATAATAATGCACCAAATTATAGTACTTAGAACAATATAAATATCTGCACAAGCAAGCGGCATGTTTCTCATGCCAAATTGAATTGTTGTGAAAAGAATATTGGCAATCAGGTTGATCACAAAAGGAAGTGCCACATACCACGCAACTTTGCGCTTATACGCTTGAAGAAATACATATCCAAAAGAAACAATGATGACTGGGTACAAAATTTGCCAAATCGTTCCTATCACCCTAGGGGCAGGCGTCCAATCTGGTTTAATCAAACTGTTGTACCAAGTCATCCAATCCATTTAAAACCTTTCGCAATTAAAAAAATTCAATCCTACATCCATGCTGCTATTTAATAAAAGTCACACCATGGCTTAATCATGAAATTAAAACTTAAGTGTACCCTATACTATCTGAGTGTATAATTTTAAATGTAAAAATATTCAGGCATGAATCTATTAACTTAAAAATGTGTTGGAAGTCTGTTTATGAACCTACAAACCTATTTTAAAAATTACTTAGAAGCACCAAAGCATTTGGATAACGCATCGTCACGGTTGTATGTAATAGCCTCCGCAAACATTCCATTTGCCATATTGATCCACACACTTTATATCCCCCTATTTTTATGGATGAAATTGCCAGAAATGGCAGCAGTAAATATCTGTAGCATTATTGCGTGGTTATTTGTTCTTTATAGCATCAGAAAAATGATATTTTCTGTTGCTTGGATAATATTCACTGCAGAAATAATGATTCATGCAGCTTTTTGCAACCATTATGCGGGTTGGGGTTTTGGTAACCAGTACTTTTTATTCACGCTGGTAGGAATGAGCTTTCTACTTCCTAAAAAAATCTATTTAAGTATGACTTTAGCAGTTGCAGCCATCTTGGAGTTTGTAATTCTTTCTCGATGGAGCAATGAAATACCGTGGGATGGTAATCCGGATGTGCTATATGCAATAAAGGTTGTAAATATTGTGATAGCTTTAGGCATCTCCGTTTTTGACACCCTTCATTACCAATTGATTATTCACCAAACAGAAGAACAATTAAAGAAAGCCATTAGCAAAAGCGAAAAGCTTCTGGCAAATGTATTTCCATTAGCGATTTTGGATAAACTAAAAGACAAAGAAGCAACAATTGCGGATCGATTTGATAGTGCGAGTGTTTTTTTTGCTGACATCGTAGGTTTCACCCCTTTAGCAGAAAAGTTATCACCAGTCGAACTTGTCAACCTGCTAGATAAGCTGTTTTCTTTGTTTGACTCCTTGGTAGAAAAGCACAAGGTTGAAAAGATAAAAACCATTGGTGATGCCTACATGGTGGCATCTGGGGTGCCTACTCCGATTAAAAATCATGCAGAGCTACTTGCGAATTTTGCATTGGATTTTAAACTCTGCTTAGCAGAGTTTAACCTAGCGAACAATCAAACACTTAAAATGAGAATCGGTATGAATTCAGGGCCGATTGTTGCAGGGGTTATTGGCAAATCGCGCTTCATTTACGATCTTTGGGGCGATTGTGTGAATACCGCTGCTCGCCTAGAAAGCCATGGCTTATCAGGGGAAATCCATGTAAGTGAACATACGTACGAACTGTTGTCAGATAAGTTTGAATTTGAAAGCAGAGGCACCATCGAAATCAAAGGCAAAGGCCCGATGAATACTTACTTGCTTCGTAGAATTAAGCCCTTTACAAAATAGCTTTTGGACTGATTATAAAACTAGATTTCCCTCTCTGTTGGCACAACAAAAGGCTTGCGATATTCACGGGTGAGATAAAGATTAGCCTTGGCATTACCCACGAATTCTTCGCTTTTCGGTGATATCTCAAGCTTTACGCCCAAAGTCATTTTGCTCTTTTCCAAATCCACTTTATTATCACTTAGATGCTTCAGGGTGCGATCCAATGTTTCTGCTAAATCCTCATTTACTTTCATTTTTACAACCTGTTCGCGCACCTCTGCAACAGAACTTTCTTGGCCCAATCTCCAAGATATATTGCCTATATGGCACAATGCTGTTGAAAGATGCCCTTCCAAAATCTCTGCATTAAGGCTCTCTCGTTTGCGACTGCGTACCGCATTGATGAAATTGGCAAAGTGATTTTCGCTTTTTCGTTTGGCGGTAAAAGTGCTTACCATTTTGCCTTCTTTATCAAATAAGGAGTTCCCTGCGATAGAACCTTCCGCACCATGAAACAACCAGCCTCCTGTAAACCCGGCCCGATATTGTTCACTCTTCAACCCACGCGTTTCTGCAACAATCGTTTTATTCCCATAATCAAAAATACAAACCTGCGTGTTAGGAGTCTGACCTGCATCAACATAACCAAAACGGCCGCCATAACTCATCGCAGATTTGCAAAGGCCATCAAGGCCCAAACCCCAACGGCAAATATCGATGGAATGAATATTGTTATTCCCTAGTTCGCCATTGCCTGTGTTCCAATCCCAATGCCAATCGTAATGAAGATTTTTTCGGGTAAGGGGTTCAAGAGAGGCAGGCCCCATAAAAAGGTTGTAATCAACATTTTTCGGTGCTTCGTAAACCCCCTTGGGCCCAATGGAACCTCTACCACCATAAATAATACTGCGTGCAAGCTTTACTTCACCAAGTTTCCCCGCCTTCATGTATTCAACAGCTTCGGCAAGTGCCATGTTGGAACGATTCTGGGTGCCTCCCTGACATATTCGATTGGTTTTTCGTGCAACTTGTGCGATACGCCTGCCTTCGCTGATGTTATGGCTGACAGGCTTTTCGACATAGGCATCTTTCCCAGATTGCATGGCCCATATCGCAGCCAAAGCATGCCAATGATTTGGGGTGGCGATAAAAACGGCATCAATGGATTTGTCATCGAATACCTTACGCATATCTTGGGTTGTTTTAGGCACACTGCCCTGTTGTTTTTCAACAATAGCTGCAAGCTCTAATGATAAAGAAGTATCCGGATCACACAAATAAGCTATTTCAACATCAGGAACCTTGGCCAATTCTGCGGCATGTTGCTTGCCCCGAATGCGATTGCCCAGAATAGCAACGCGAACCTTGTTGGAAGGCTTTGCGGTGGATTTTTCCTGAGCATGTAATGCTATGGGGGTCGCAGCAGCAGCAAGTGCAGCAGATGCGAGCATGGTGTCTTCAAGAAAAATCCTGCGGGTAATCGAGTTCATGTTTGCTCCTATTGATTGCAAAAAAAAACTTTATGTTCAACTAAAGCTGGGGTTCATAACAGAGTCATTATTTTTTGCCTGCAGCTTGCGCTTTTGCCTTGGCAAGAACATCCTTGATTGAAACAGGTTTGCCTTCATTGCGCTTGCTTTCATCTGCGGCTTCCATGAAAGCAAAAATCTCAATGGTTTCTTCCGGGCTGATGGGAGCGACACGGGTTTTAAAGAACTTCGCAATCTCTCTGCACATGGGTTCATACCCATCTCCTTTAAGCATTGGCGCGATCCCCTTGGTGCCAAATGCCACGGCACCAAAATCGGCCTTGTTCCTTCGTAAGCCCCTGTAAGTTCCCACCCGGCCATTCTTCCAAACTCCGGTGACAACATCGGCATCGGCAGCCTGAGTCCGCGAAACCGTTTCGCATCCCGTGCCCATGAGTGTGTACAAGGCTTCGACCCCGTGGATACCATAAAAAAACAAATCAGGGGTGCCTTCCTGATAAGAGCAAGGGCCCCAGGTATCTGCCCCTGCGATTTCACCCAACGATTCATTCTTTTTTAATTCCTGCAAACCAGCGCCAAAGCGTACCGAAGAACTTGAAAAGCAAGGGACCTTGTTTTGTTTTGCCAATTCAAAAATCGTAATCACATCTGCAAGAGACCCAGCCGCTGGTTTATCAATGAACAGTGGTTTCCCCGCCTTGATAACAGGAATGGCTTCCTGCAGATGAATACGACCATCCACACTTTCAAGAAATATCACATCAACTTTTTCAAGCAGCTTGGGAATGGTGTCAACAATTTCGATTCCCATTGCGCGAATATCCTCGGTAAATTTGGCAACCCGAGTCTTACTTGGGCCAAAATCCGTACCACCAGGATACGCTGCAACTATTTTGATTCCACCAAGATCACCCACAGCCTTTGGACCGTTAAAAAGTTTTGCAAAAGCTGGAACATGCGAGGTATCAAGCCCGATCATACCTGCTCGAATAGGCGTGGGATTTTGTGCCCTTATTTCATTGAAACAATTAAAAAGAAAACTAAAGGTTGCCATCAAGATTACAGGAATGATTCTCATGATGTGATTCTCCAAAAAATTGAATCAAAGTCGGGATGAACATTATTTAAGATAAAGGCAGTGCCTATAATCAATTTAAAATTAGCATATGCATCAGATGATTGCAAACACTATAGGCCGAATGAAAATGGGGCCCGAAGTTTATTTTCAGACCCCATCTTATAATTATACTTTTAGCACAGCTTTACTTGGCTGCAACTACTTCCCACTTATGAACCTTCGGTTTGACCAATTCATTTACTGCATTTTGCGCAGCAACAATTTGAGCCATGCGTTTTTCTAATTCCATAGGTTTGCGTTCCTTTGCAACATCAGCAAGCCATTCAGGAACATTGGCAAGGATAACCCCTCTAAAGCGACCTTGTACAATTCGGTTCTTGGCTTCAATTGCCTTGTAAACCTTGTCTGCATGATCCCAGATTGGGCCTGAAGTAAGGTTCCCAAGATTAACCCCCTTGGCGAGTTCTTCTCCCGAAAATTTTGCAACTTCGATGCCATCAATCTTTATTGCATAGCTGCCTTCTTTTAAGCCATTTACCTGCAAACCATACCAGTTCAAATCTTTAAGCTCATTGGTATAGGGAAGCATAGGCAGCCAATCTTTCTGCACGGCCCAAGGCAAAGCTTCGTCTTTGCGTTCAAAACTAATCCCACCGCTACCGATTATAGAAACCGTGCAATTCTTGCCAGTAACTTTTTTGCTTTCAGCATCAAACAAAACATCGCTGACCAAAGCGGGTGATTTTAGCCCGGTAAGAATTGCATGGGCCATCAACATTCCACCCGGAGGTGCGGTATGAAAACCATCGGGGTAAGGCTTTGCTTTTTCAGCCTTGGGATCATCGATGAGCATTTTATCTTGTGCAGCGCGAGTAATAGCATATTGATCAACAAAGGGGAATTCAAACTTAGCAGCGATCTCTTTTAAAGGCGCATAAAATTGCTTCTGCGTTTCAACATATTCTACTCCATTAGATTTATTCCTGGGGTCAACTGCGTTAGGAGAAAGCAACGCAACTTTAACACCAGCCTTGGTAGCCATATCAAGCATAAGCGTAGTTTTTTCGACAAACACCTTATTACTTTGAGGATTAAATTTGCCATAACCACCATCATTCATTCCAAAATTTATAGTCACCTTGGTAGGTTTTTCATCAAGCACCTGGCTTTTGAATCGGTTAGCACCACCATTGGCGGTATCGCCACCTATTCCAGCATTAAGAAAGAAAAACCCTGCATCAGGAAAACGCGTAGTAAGGTACAGTTCAATCGCATTGCTGTACTGATATTGCTCGGTGATGCTATCACCCAAAAAGACGATCCTATCCTTAGGTTGGAAGAAAAAGTCCTTGGAAGGTTCTGCAGCAACAAGAAAAGAAAAAGTGGAAAAAGCCAAAAGGCCCGAGAGCAGCATTCTCATTTTAAAACTCCTCAATTAGATTTTCGAAACTCACAAGGTGTAAACTAAATGATAAACAAACCCAAGTCTATTAAAAAGGAACAACAGTGTACAAAGGATAAAAGTTTGGTGTGAACAACCAAGAGATGAATTATTTGGCCTTCCCCAAAGTACTAATTAACTCGGTGACGGGAAGTTTAACTGCTTGGACTTTAAAGCCTTGTTTTTCAAGGATTTCTGCAGCTTTCATACAACGAACTCCAGATTTACAATGCAGATAAATCGTTTTATCTTTACCAAACACGAGTTCAATTTCTTCTTTTGAAGCACCTTTATTAAGCTTACTCAGGGGTAAGAATTTAGCGCCTTCAACATGGCCCTCATCCCATTCATCTTTCTCACGAACATCCACTAGCACAATTTTTCCCATTAAAACCTTAGCTTTAATAGCCTCTGCAGAATCTTTGGTGTACTCTGCTGCTATTACGCAACAGCTAAAAACCACAAGTGCCAACATCATTATTCTTTTCATTGCACGAGTTCCTTTTTAATTTAAACCAAGGATTATTAGCGTTCGTCTTAAACAATTAGCATAGCATCGCCATAACTAAAAAACCGATATTTATTTTTAATAGCCTCTTCATACGCTTGCTTAATTAAATCGTTTCCTGCAAAGGCGCCCACCAATAAAAGTAAGGTCGAGCAGGGCAAGTGAAAATTCGTAATCAACGCATCAATCACTTTAAACTGGTAACGAGGATCGATAGTTAGGTCCGCCCAGCCATTCCAAGGGTTCATCCCGGCTTGAGAAATCGCATTTTCAAGCAACCGTGTAGAGGTGGTACCAACAGCAATAACTCTGCCATTATTCTCCTTGGCTTTAACTAAGGCATCAAGGGTTGGACGGGGGAGGTTTCCGAATTCGGGATCAACTTGATAGTTTTCAGGAAGTTCATCTGGAAGTGGCCGAAAGGTTCCCGGCCCAACATGCAATGTAACAAAAGATTTAGAAACGCCCATCGAATCAAGGGTTGAAAAAAGTTGATCGGTAAAATGTAAGCCCGCAGTAGGAGCAGCAACCGCACCAGGAAACTTAGCGTACACCGTTTGGTATCTATCGGTATCCTCGGCCGTTGCTTTGCCCTTGCGAATGTAAGGAGGTAAAGGAACTTTACCGTGAGTCTCTAGAATTTGAGGGGCATTTCCAGAAATGCTAGGTTTAGCAATCCAGATACCGCCAGCTTTTTTTTCGAGGAGTTGAATCTGAAGCGGCCCGGGTTCCACATCGATGAACTCGCCTGGCAGAGGCCATCCTCGAGTATGGCTCATCATTTCCCATAGGCCGTCGTCCAAAGTTTTGAGATAAAGCCCTTCCCATTTTCCGCCCGTAGCTTTTCGTTTGCCATACAGCCTTGCCTTAACTACCTGCGTATCATTCAACACCAAAAGATCATTCTTTTTTAAAAAGGAAGGAAGGTCAGAAAACAAATGATGAGAAATGGTAGCAGCTTTACGGTCCACCAGCATTAGTTTAGATTGCTCGCGTTGTAAAGGTGGGTGTTGGGCAATTAATTCTGGGGGGAGATCATATTTAAAGAAGATATCTTGCAAGGTCTGAATCCTTAAAAGAGTAGGGCGGCAGAAATAATCTGGCCGCCCTTTTTCAACACCTTTTGTAAAGCTTTATTCTTAACTCTTTTTATGCTTATTTGAAATCAGCTAACCACTTTTCAAATCCTTCACGGTATTTCTCTACCGTTTTAGCGGGCCCAGTCAATTTAATGTGGTAAATATCGTTTGCTTCAACATGAGCCGCCAATAACCGAGAATTTTCCATAAGCACTGTTTTAGAGTTAGGATCAAACGGTGCTGCTTTGTATTTGTAAGCGCCTTTAACATCTAGGTACAAAGCTGGCTTTCCTGCAACTTTAATTTCAGTGATCTTGTAATCTTTTTCGCCTAGTTTGCCACCATCGTTGGTAGAAAACTGTTCTTTCCAACGGTCAATATTCGCTTTGGCACTTCCGCCCAAACCTTTGAAGATCACTATATCTGCATCTTTTTCATCCCCCGCAACCTTAGGCAGAACAAATTGGGCAAAGCGCATTTTGTTACTTGGCGGTTCTTCTTTCCATTGAGCAGGTGTTACAGATTTTAAATTATCGATGGTGATAGTAACACCTTTACCCGCTTCTTGAGCGCCTGCAATTAAGGTAAATGCAAAAGCGAAAACAGAAAGGGCAAGAATTCGTGAAAACAAAGCCTTCATTTTAATCCTCCTAAAAAATTTACGAAGTACCAATACTGACAATAAACTTTAGCAGATTATCAATCAAGAAGAGAAAGGAAATTTTCCATTTCACCAGAAGCGTGCGAATCTCCTACCTTCTTGGCCGCTGCAATTCCCTTTTGATAAACGCTTTTTGCGTCATTTTCCTTGCCCATTCTGGCAAGCAACTGCCCTGCCTGCAAATAACCGGGTGGATAATCCGGGTTCACCTGCATTAGCTCTATGAATATTTTCAAAGCTTCGACTTCTTCACCCAAGCTCTGATGTTCCATTGCTAGGCCATAAAGCAGAAAAGCATCATTTGGCTCATCCTTGAGCATTTCCGAGATTTGTTCCTTCCGCGACTTAGTAACCATTTATTTTCCTTTTTCTTATTATTCAATCAACCTACTTACATTATAGAACCTAACACTCAAATTCTATCAGGCTATTTAATTCCTAAAAGGCGATCAAGGGAATCGGCAGTCTGATAAATCAGCGCTTCTGGATAATGAGCATAGGGATGAAAATATTCAAAGGTTAGGTAACCCTTGTAACCTGTTTGCTCGAACGATTCCATCACCGCAGGCCAGTTGGTAGTACCATCAAGCAATGGCCTGAAAGTTTCTAAAGAATAATCAGTGCCCTTCTTAGTGTACTCCTTGAGGTGCACATTTTGAATGCGTGTGCCCAGCATTTTGATCCAATGCTCGGGGAACTGAAACATCATAATGTTGCCTGTATCGAAATGAACCTTCACATACTCGGATTTATAGGAATCCACAAAGTCGATCATTTCGCCCGGCGTCATCAGGTAGCCATTGAAAAAGATGTTTTCAATATTGAGTTTGACCTTCAATTTTTCAGCGGTGGGTAAAAGCTTGGCAATGGCCTCGCGTGCCCGCTTATCGCAAACATCATTAGCAACTGGTTCGTAATCGGTGCGCCAAGGGATATTCACCGCCCCGGGAACAACCAGCAGATTTTCAACCCCTAGATCATGAGCAGCCTGAGTCATTTTCTGTGCAAGTTCAAATCCTCTAGCCCGCTTGGCATTATCATTTGCAGTAAGTGGGTAGGGCCAAAAAAGAAAGGAACAAAGCCCACTAATCTGGATGCCGATTTTATCTGCCAAGCTACGAATCGCAGCAAATTCCTTGGCTCCAGACTTAGGCGACAAATCATTGTCGAGATCATAGTTAAGTTCAATCGCATCGAACCCCGCACTTTTTGCAAGCCTTAGGCACTGCTCTAGATTCATTTTTTCGGGGTAGGGAAATGCCCATAAGTTGATCGATTTCTTCATCGCATAGCGGCGCTTTAGTAACGCAACACCCTCTTTCACACCTTGGCCAAGTACAGTATTCGCAACCAAGCCACTTGCTGAAAGGGCGGTTGCAGTAAGCATATTACGGCGGTCAATCGGCATATAAGGTCCAGACATAATTAATCTACTTATAAATAGGGGTTAGAAATCTTGTATTAAAACTTTCTGCCTTGCATCAAATAAATCATCAGGCGTATTTCACACTTTCGTCTTTCACACTAGGGCAATCGGACGGACAGGAGACCCGGTTGCACCTAGGAATTTAAGTGGTAGGCAAACAAACAGAAACTGCTTTACTTTATCCTTAGCAAGTTCATCAAGTTTAAGGTTTTCGATGATATAAATTCCCCTTCGCGCAAGAAGTTCAAGATGGCAGGGAAGAGAACCCAATTCAGGATCAGTCGCATTGTTTGGTTCCCACGACATATTATCTGCACCAACAGCGAGGACTTTTTTATCCGCTGCCCAAAGTGCGGCATCACGAGCCATTCCTGCGGAATCCATGTAGCGAGCTTCATCGTGCCAAAATTTATCGGTTCCCACTCGAATTAAAATTACATCTCCCGCTTGTGGTGACAAATCCAAATCTTTCTCCATCCGCTCTAGTTTTTCTCTATGTATAAATTCTTCCCGGCCAAGTTCCCCCACTCCTCGAAAGCCAGGCACATCAAATAACCAACCTTGCCGAACTATCATTGGAATATCTTCGACTGCACCATAGGAAAATCCAAGGTTTGATTCAACCGATGCATCGATTTTCTTCCCTCCACATAAATACATATGATCGGCTTGATGACACCAAGCATCGATATGAGTGCCCGTATGCTCTTTCATAAAAATCGCCCCAGATGCGCTTGACCTTGGCCCCCGTTGTTCGGGCTTGTAATTATCTTCATGACGATTATGAAGCAAGTACTGGTACCCAGGCTTATGCGATGGGTGGATGGGCATACTCGGTACCCGAGGCTGCTCAAGGTCATAAACTTTACGGTTCAAAAAACTTTTATACCAAGGCTCCATTCTATCCACTCCAACAAAGATTTGACAAGAATAGCTAGTTTAAAGATAAGATAGTAATGCTAGAATAGAAATGATAATCCTTATTAAGTTGCCTGCCTAATTGGAACAGTATTTATGATAATCAAATATTACATCCCAGCATTCCTTGCGATCCTAACCTCGCCTCTTACCAACCACGCTGCTGAAGTGGATTTCAAGCGCGATATAGCCCCGCTATTCAAGGCGAAATGTATCGAATGCCACGGGTTAGAAAAACAACGGTCGGGGCTTAGGCTCGACCGTAAAGATCTTGCTTTTCAAGGTGGCGATTCAGGCGATAAAGTAATCGTCCCCGGGAAGCCCGAAGAAAGCTTACTTCTAAAAATCATCACGGTTGGCAAAGAAGGTAAGGTTATGCCTCTTAAAGGCGATAAGCTAACCGAGAAAGAAATCGGCCTGATAAAAAGTTGGATTGCAAGTGGTGCTTCTTGGCCTGACGAAAAAGCAGAGGTTTCAAAGCACGCACATTGGGCCTTTAATAAACCTGTCCGCTCTCATCTTCCTACCGTCAAAAATTCTAAAATTAATAATAATGCTATTGATCGGTTTATCCAAGCGAAACTTGAAAGCAGTGGGCTTGAAATCTCAACTGAAGCAGAAAAAATCACGCTGCTACGAAGGCTTTCTCTTGATTTAATCGGCTTACCTCCCACGCCTGAAGAAGTCGACCGCTTTCTTCTAGATAAAAACCCAGATGCTTATGAGAAGGAATTAAACCGCTTACTTGCTTCTCCTCGTTTCGGGGAAAAATGGGCTAGGCACTGGCTCGACCTAGCACGCTATGCAGATTCCCGTGGCTATGGCTCCGACCCCCTTAGGCTCAATGCTTGGCCCTTCCGTGATTGGGTCATCACCGCATTTAACCGTAACCTAGGCTACGATCAATTCAGCACCGAACAACTTGCTGGTGATCTACTTCCAAACCCAACCGAAGATCAACTTCTTGCCACTGCTTTTCATCGCAACACGATGACCAATACCGAAGGCGGTACCGATGATGAGGAATTTCGAATCGCAGCGGTTAAGGATCGCGCAGATACCACAGGCCAGGTTTGGATGGGGCTTACCATTGGCTGTGCCAAATGCCATAGCCATAAGTATGACCCCATTAGCCAAAGAGAATATTACAGCTTTTTTGGGATATTCAATCAGAGTGCCGATAGCGACAAAGGGGATGAATTCCCTACAAAAATGATCCCAACTTTGTCTCAGCGGGCGGGCACCGAACTTATGCAAGCACGCATAACCGAACTAAAAAAGCTATTAGCCGAGGTTAATCTAACCGATGAAGAAAGCAAATGGCTTAACTCTTTTAATCTAACCGAACGGCCAGCTTATGTTCCTCTAACTCCAACTTCCAGCACCGGCGTTGCTTCCGCAACTCACCCACAAAAATCCAACATTACTGGGTTTAAAATCTCTGGTGCTAAGAACAATACCGTTCCCGTTGGAACCAAGTTTTCGGTAAGTAATGGCGCCGAGCCATTTAAAAACCAAGCACCCAAGGGCAGGTTCATTCGCATCGAATTGCCAGGCGAAAGCAAAATGCTTTCTCTTGCTGAAGTTCAAGTTTTCTCTTCTTCTATTAATATTGCATTAAAGGGCATTGCAACTCAATCAAGCACCGATTTTATAGGCCCTCCACAACTCGCAATCGATGGCAACACCAACGGCGATTTCAACATTGCTAAGTCTACCACCCATACCAAGGTTGAAAACAATCCTTGGTGGGAAGTAAAACTTGCCCAACTTTCTTCAATCGACAAAATTGTTATCTGGAACCGCACCGATGGTGCAGTGGGTGCAAGAATTGCAGGTTATCGAGTTTTAGTTCTCGATGATTCTCGTAATGCTATTTGGAAAAACGATCAACCCGCTGTACCTAACCCAAGCTTCGAATTAAAACCCGCAGGGCAATCAGAGTTACAGATTGTTGAACGGTGGGATTCAAACTCTGAAACAATATTTGCCTTAGATAAACCAGCTTCATCAGGCAACTTCTTTTTTAAACTTGAAGATGCCAAGGGACAAAAGCTTAATCTAGCTGATTATAAAATCGCCTTTCTCTCGGATTTGGTTCTTTCTCGTCGGTTGGCCATTCCTAAAGAATTACGACTTTTTTTAAATAACTCTTTGGCAACACCCGAAGGTAAGAAAAAGCTTGCTGATTACTTCCGCTTAATTACACCTACCCTTGCAAAGCAAAGGGATGAACTTTCAAACCTTGAAAAAGCTCAGCCCAAATTTACCGCTGTTCCTATTATGCAAGAACTCGAAAAAACGAAAAAACGAAAAACCACTATTCTGGTAAAAGGTAACTTTCTAACCCCAGGCACACCCGTAACCTCAGGCGTCCCTGCAGCGTTTCATCCCATTAAAATTCAAACCGAACCCGACCGACTCGACCTTTCAAAATGGCTTTTTGACCCAGAAAACCCACTCACTTCTCGGGTCGAAGTCAACCGACTTTGGGGCCTTCTCTTTGGCAGAGGCCTTGTAGAAACCGAAGAAGACTTTGGCACACAGGGTTCCCTACCTTCACACCCTGAACTACTCGATTGGCTCGCCGTTGAATTCATCCATTCAGGATGGGATATGAAAGCTATGCTTAAACTTATTATGACAAGTGCAACCTATAAGCAAAGTGCTGTAACCACAGAAATTCTTTTGCAAAAAGACCCGCGTAATTTGCTTCTTAGCAGGTCGCCACGACATAGATTAGACGCAGAGATTTTGCGCGATCAAGCTCTTATGCTAGGCGGCCTTCTTAGCCCCAAACTTTATGGCCCTTCTGTTTATCCCCCTCAACCACCGAACCTTTGGCAAGCTGCTTTCAATGGCGAACGAAACTGGGCTACCAGCAATGGCGAAGATAAATTCCGCAGGGGGTTATACACCTTCTGGCGCAGAACTGTTCCTTACCCTTCTATGCAAACTTTCGATGCACCCAGCAGAGAATTTTGCACCGTCCGAAGAATCAACACCAGCACCCCTTTGCAAGCTTTTGTCACTTTGAACGACCCCGTCTTTGTCGAAGCTGCACAAGGCATGGCTCGCAGAATTGTCCTCGAAGGCGGTAACTCTTTCTCCGATAAACTTTCTTTCGCTTGGAAACTTGCTCAAGGAACCATTCCTTCAACCAAACAAATCGAAAGCCTTACCAGACTCTATAACGATTCTCTCGGACGGTTCAAATCCGATATTCAATCTGCGAAACAATTATCGGAAATGCCCCTAGGCACATTACCCGCCAATATGAACCCCTCTGAACTTGCAGCTTGGACTTTGCTTTGCAATGTTCTACTTAATCTTGATGCACTACTTACTCGGAGTTAATTATGGATCCTCGCTTACAACATATTCATACTTCAACACGCAGGCATTTTCTAAAAGCTTGCCCACTCAGCTTGGGCGCACTTGCAATGGCAGAGATGGCAGGGAAAAAAGCTTTTGCAAACCAGCCTAATTCTGCACCCCCGCTGGCTGTCAAAAAACCGATGTACCCTGCTAAAGCCAAGGCGGTCATCTACCTGCATATGTCGGGTTCTCCACCCCAGCAAGATTTATTCGACTTCAAACCCAAACTCCTCGAATATCACCTTAAACCTTGCCCAGAAGAAATCATCAAGGGCGAGCGCTTTGCTTTCATCAAGGGACGGCCCGTTCTACTTGGCTCACCTCATAAGTTCACCCAGAATGGAAAGGCTGGTACCTGGATCAGCGAACTACTTCCCAACTTCCAACACGCTGCTGACCTTATCACCGTGATTCGATCTATGTACACCAAAGAATTTAATCATGCACCCGCAGAGCTTTTTGTTCACACCGGGGAAAACAGACCTGGCTACCCTGCTCTTGGTTCTTGGGTCACCTACGGCTTGGGAAGCCCTAATCAAAATCTTCCTGGCTTTGTCGTTCTTGTTTCAGGGGGCACCGACCCTACTGCTGGAAAAAGCGTCTGGGGCAGCGGCTTCTTACCCTCCGTTTACCAAGGGGTTCAATGCAAGTCTGGCTCCGAACCTATCTTCTTTGTCAACAACCCCAACGGCATGAGCAGGGAACTTAGGCGCAAAAGCCTTGATAGCCTTAAAGAACTTAATCAGATCGAATTGCAAAAACTTGGCGACCCAGAAACCATCACTCGCATCGAACAGTATGAACTCGCTTTTAGAATGCAAACCGCTGTCCCCGATGTTATGGATATCTCGCGGGAACCACTTAAAGTGATTGAAGAATATGGCGCAACCCCAGGCACCAACACTTTTGCAAACAATTGCCTTTTAGCTCGTAGAATGGTCGAGCGAGGCGTTCGCTATGTTCAATTATTCGATTGGGGATGGGACACGCATGGCACAGGCCCAGGCGATGACATCGTTACTGCCCTTCCTCGTAAATGCAAGGAAATCGACAAGCCAATGACTGCGTTGCTTTTAGACCTAGAGCGCAGAGGGATGCTGGATGAAACCTTGGTGGTATGGGGCGGGGAATTTGGCAGAACCTCGATGAACGAGGCAAGGGGTGGCAGTAAATTCCTTGGCCGTGATCATCACCCCCATTGCTTTACTACTTGGATGGCTGGGGCTGGCATCAAGCGTGGTTTCAATTATGGCAGCACCGATGAACTCGGCTGGAACATTGCAGAAAACAAAGTTAGCGTGCACGACCTTCAAGCCACGATTCTTCATTTGATGGGTATGAATCCGGAGACTTTCACTTACCCCTATCAAGGCTTAAATGCTAGGCTTATCGGCCCCGCGGAAAGCCCGAAAATCATCGATAAAATACTAAGCTGATGCGGAAACAAAATTAAGGTTGATCATGATATTTGGGTTTAAACAATAAAGATAATCAACCAGTTTAATTCTGATACTCCATTGCTTTTGCCCGGTCTATTTCAGCTTCTTTCTTTCTACCCGCAGCTTCGTAAACTTGGGCCCTAGCATTGTAATAACTACAAAGACGGCTGTACCAGTATTGATCATCATTCTCAGGAGTGTTTTGCTTAGGATCATTTTCATTATCATTCTTGCCACTAGAACTTTGACTTGCTTTACTAATATTCTTGGAGGGTACAATTTTTCGAGGTTTATTTTTAACCTTGAGAGAAGCAATTTGAATTGCTTTAGTGTAATCACCCAATGCTTCTCTATATTTTCCTAATTCATAATAAGATAATGCACGGCCACTGAAATCATAAGGTTCTTTAGGATCAAGTTGAATCGATTTAGTAAAAGCAGCAATAGACTTATTCCAATCAGCGATAGCTTCCTTTTTTTTATTTATCGTATTATGATCACAAGCACGATTACGGTAAACATCACCCGTCATATAGTTAAGAGGAATTAATGTTGTCCAGTCAGCAATGGCTTCTTTATAACTTTTTATCCAACTATAATCACAAGCACGACAGTAATAGGATCTTTCAATACTATATTTCAACTCAATACATTTAGTCCAATCAGCAATTGCTTCTTTGTATTTTTCAAGCCTTTCGAAGGCCAAAGCACGGCTTTCATAAACACCTTTGTAGACGGGATCAAGCTCAATTACCTTGATAAAATAACCGATAGCATCTTCGTATTTTTGTTTCTCATAAGAGCTAACCCCAAGTTTATAATAATATTCAGCAGTTCCTGCAACCTCTTGAGATTGCACTGAAAAACTTAAAACGCACAAAGTGATGACGGCAGATAAACAATAAGTTCGTTGCATAAAAACCTCGAATTAAGTATGAAAGTCCAACGCCGCTAAATTTAAATGCAAGTCAGAAAAAGCGTCAAGGCCATTCAATTGTAGCAAAAATTTCAATACCTAACTAGCATCATCATTATCTTTTTCACTTAAAAATTCGGTCCCTAAATCTAAATCATCTAATTCCAATTGCCGAGAAACCCATTTCTTTTTAATTTCTGGGTCACTTGCTATAAGTTTTTCGAGGTATTGGCTTTCTTTGTACTGCATAGCTTCCGCAGTCATAGTCCAAGTTACTTCATATCCAAAATTTTCTAATTCTTCACGAATTTTCGAGAGTGGAATTTTAAAAAATTCCTTACGATGATTAACCTTGTTAACCTGATTTAAAATGAAGTGTTTATGGAGTTTATGTTCAAGGGTAGGTGCATCATCCGATTTAATTAAAGCGTGAACATCAAATGTAAAGGGGACACTTGAATCCCCCAATTCATCAATTCGATCTTGCGGATCCAAGCGTCTAGTTAAACCTATTTTAAAAATATCTTCCCCGAATGATCCCACATTTGAAATAATGTAAACAAAACCCATTTTGGTTTGCTGAGCCATTGACATCGCTCTTTGTCTTTTCTCTTCAGCGGCAATAATCCGCTCATTGAGTAAATTGATTTGCTGCTCATATTTTTCGCGTTCTGCTTCCGATGCTTTAGACATATTCTCATAAGCTATTGCTAAAGCATTCTGAACCGCTTCTTCTTCTTTTAAAACTTCCTTTTGTATCCTTTCGGCATCTTTTCTAACGCGCTCCTCTTCTCGCATCCGTTCACGGATCAGTCGTTGCTCTTCCTGTTGGTCTTTTTTAATTTTTTGAAGAATTGACCCCCATTTAAGCTTATCTAAATAAAGGTCTATTAGCAGTTTTGTAATTTCTGTTCCAAATGCTACACCATTAAAATTTACTAGCGTAAAAGAATCAATTAGTTCCTGTTTTAGCTTTCCAAAATTATCATTTTTAACCTTGGATATGATTGTATCTGCCTTACCTAAAAAAGCATCCAAAACAAATTCTAATACTTTTTCCCGTTGTTCCTCGTTTGAAATTTTACTTTTGGCAGCCAACCCTTTTTTAATAGTTTCCTTAATTCTTTTAGTTGTTTCCTTTAACAGTTTGGCAGGTTCACTGTAGGCCAGTTCATTACCTAATTCATCAATTACACTTTCGATTGGCATTAAATATTCATCACCGTAACCATTAATCTTGTTTTTAATTGCCGCAATAATATTTTCTAGGTTTTTAATTTCAAATATTTTAGTTTGAGCATATTTTTTTATTTGTTCTACTTTTCCCAAGGTTACTTCTTTTTCTTGATTAGCTTGGTTAACAAGTTGATTAGCTCTTAAACTGGCTTCTTCTTCTATACGATTTGCTTCAAGTTTAACTTTTTCTAAAATTGCTTCTTTTGTTTGATTAGCTTGATCAACAAGTTGATTAGCTTGGTTAACAAGCTCAGATGCTTTTGACTTAGCTAATTCCTCCAATCGGTAAGCGTCCAGTTTAGCTTTTTCTAAAATTGCTTCTTTTGTTTGATTAGCTTGGCCAACAAGTTGATTAGCTCTTAAACTGGCTTCTTCTTCTATACGATTTGCTTCAAGTTTAACTTTTTCTAAAATTGCTTCTTTTGTTTGATTAGCTTGGCCAACAAGTTGTGAGGTTGTTAACTTGGCTAATTCTTCAAGCCGGTAGGCTTCAAGTTTCGCTTTTTCTAAGACTAACTTAGGGGCATTCTTTATTTTAAGATAAGCTTCCTCAAATTTTTGCGATTCTTCCTGTGCGATCCTTGCGTCTTCTTCAGATTTTTTTGAAATTAAATTAGCACGAAAAAAAAGTACAGCTAAAGCTGTTGCTGCAAAAATAGCTAAAAAAAGTAAAATACTGAGAATGATTGTCATTTTTCACCAAAACAAATTTATTAAATTAAAAATATTAGTAATAGCAATAATCGAAATTTCTAATCACATATGCCATTTTATCTAAAGTTGGGTGACAAAAAAACAAGAAAAAAACCAAAATGAAAATTGATCTTATTTTTATTTTAGTTGAAGCCCTAAGATTAAAAACAATCAAGTAATAATAGTCGGAGTTAATCTTTTGGTTCTTAAAAATAGTTTAACTTGCAATACATTATTTACAAAATTGTTCTTAGAAGTTGCTTATTTTTTCAAAAGGAGGGGTTGGGCGGGTTTGACGGATGCTTGCCGAGGAACCGTTTCAGCGTCCAGCCCTGCGGCAGGGTGGGCTTCGGGGCTGCTCGCTGCGTAATTAAATAAAATGATAAGAAAGACAATCAAGCCCACCGGATGGATCGCCCTTTCAGGGCTTGTTTGATGGGGGTTTATAGTTACCCGGGGTTACGCTTTGCTCCACCCCGGGCTATCTTGAGCCGCGCCGTTGGCGCTCTGGTTTGGCGCCCCAACGGGCGATCACCCAGCCCCGCGTGGCGCGTTCTGGTTTGCCGATGCTTTTCATTGCAACACTTCCCAGCGTCCGCCTTTAGCCGGACCGATTCGACGGATGCAACCGATTTCGCGCATCACCTTTAAATGTTTTTCGATTCCGCTGGTGGAGGCCATGCCGAGTTCGCTTGCCAGCACCACGATGGTGATCTGCGGGTTCCGCTGCATGGCCTGGGCGATACGCAAGCGTGTTGCCGTGGATTTTTCACCCCACTTTTCACCCCACTTTTCACCCCACTCCGGTAACCGCCCCACACCATCACCGAGGAGTTCTAGGAAGTCCGACGAAAACGGAAACTCGATCCACAAATCACCCGGCGTGTAGTTACACTTCGTCAGGTAGCCTGTGAGTTGCATTTCCTCAATGTTGCTGTTATTTTGAGTCGTCCGATCTCCAAGTAACAGTATTTCAGTTCGTCACGAAAAAAGGGTGATCACCCAGCACTGCGTGGCGCGTTCTGGTTTTCCGATGCTGTTCATGATTGCAACTCTCCAGCAAGAATCTCGCCCTCAATGTAGCGCCGAAACTCCTCGATGCTGGTGAAGAACCGATAGCCGGCTTGGCTGGCGATGGCCAAAGTCTCATTGCACTCGTTGAGCAGAACTGCGACTGGTTGACTGAGTTCCTCCTGAATGCCGTTGGGCCAAGACAGATCAAACACCGCTTTTTGATTGCCGTTGCCAAGCAGTCAGGCTGTGTCGTGTCGGTAAACAGGGAGACAGGGAGACAACACGGTACTGGGTGCGGCGTTCGGAGCGGAGTTGTTCAGGCAAGGGAAACTTCTAGAGAAACGACACCGGTTGGCCGACATTGTTCATGGTGTTACCTCCCAGTAGCCAGCCTTTGTCGGGCCATGGTGCCGGATCTTTCCGGCGACTTTCAGCTTATCCAAGTGATATTTAACTCCGTCAGGCGTGATTCCGATCGCTTGAGCCAGAGCCTTGCGTGTGATTGTCGGGTTCGCCCGAAGCAAAACTACGATTTTTTCTTGGGTAGTTTCTTGGGTAGTTTCTTGGGTAGTTTCCTTTTCAGCCGGAACGATCCCCATGTACTGTGCTGAGTAAGGAAACTCGATCCACAAATCACCCGGCGTGTAGTCGATCACCGGGGTCGGGTTCCCGTGCTCCTTGCACGCCTGAAAGATACGGTGGAAGCCCTGTCCCCAGGCTTCGATTTCTCCGGCACGGAAGAAGGCATTGGCGATATCCGGGTTGAAGGGTTGCGAAGCGTGCGGTTCGAGCAATTTGTCAACTGTCCAATGCTCGGGTAAATGCCCCGGGTTCCATATTCTCAAGCGGTCGCTGTAAACGCGGATCTACACCGGTGCGCCCACCGCATAGTCACGATGAATCAGCGCATTGAGCACAGCTTCGCGCAGCGCCGCCTGCGGCACTGGCAGCGACTCAAGGCGCTGGATGCCGCGATAGCTGATGGCAGCCTTCAGATACTTTGTCAGTAGCAACTCCATCGTGTGCTGTACCTGACTGAACAAATCCCCGTGTATTTCGTCGTGATACAGCAGGTCGGACTGGCTGCGGAAATAGCCGATCTTGACGAAGGCTCCGGTAACAAAACGCTCCGGGTCCGCATGAAACAACAGCACCGCGGCGCGTTTGAGGTATTGCCCATCAAGCAGGTGCAGCTTGTCGATCAGGCTGGCCGCAGGCTCCGCAAGCACGGCAGGTTCCATGCGCCGGCCACCGCGCGCCAGCGTGCGGAAAGCGTCAATGGCCGCCACTGAGAGATCATCCACCCCGACCTTGGGCACCGGCACGCCGTCCCAGGTGCGCCCCTGCTTGCGCAGCAAAAAGCGGTCGAGCGCCGCTCCCTTCAGTTCCTGCAAGGTGCTGCCGCTGCGTTGGTAGTAATGCCCCCGATAGCTAATGGGCGACGCATAGGCCGGCGTCACCATCTCCAGATAGTCCCGGCCGTCCTCTTGCCGCAGATTGACCTCGACCAGAATGCCAAGCAGGTCACGGATCTTGTTCGGTAGGTCTTCCAGCAGCTTTTTTGCGTCAGCAATGCCGGCCACCTCGCCCTTGTCGTTGCGCCCGATGTGCAAGATGCCGCCCTCGGCATTGGCGAATCCGCAAACCCAGCGCAGGTACTCATCCCGCCACGATTCCTTCCATTCGATGTGCTGATTTCCTTCATAACAGTCGAATCCTTCCTGTTAGCAGTTCCTGCATCACGCCTTGCATGACGGCGCAGGTCTTGGCCTGCCTCAACTCTATCTCCGCCCGCTTGCTTATGCGGCTCGCTAACCGTTTGTGATTCTTCCTAACCAATTCCCATAAATTGCGCTTCTGGTATTTTGTGAAATTTTTGGGTTCTAGAACTTATGGTTCTGCTTTAGTCTGATGCCGTGCTTCGGACAACCATGCGAGAAATACTTGTTAAAACAGAAAGTTTACCTTCGCATCACCGAAGATCAAGTGCGATTTGCGGAAAACCCTGACTTTTCGCTACTTGCGGGTGATGCCCACCTCCAAGAAAATTGCGATCAGTCGAAGGTTAGTTGCCTTGTTGCCGTGCAAGTGAATGCGCAATATGACTTCGCTGCACTTGGTTTGGGTGAAGATATAAGGCATTGCCATTCACTAATCCTGG
>JBDNHI010000118.1:0-20961 GCA_041694635.1 Gemmataceae bacterium
TCCTCATATCCGTTGGCTCAACGCACAGTAATATATTTGAGGTGGGGAGATTCAGCATGATGCACCTCCACCTAGAGATGAAAATAATGCTGATAATGTTTGGTTGTCCATTCCGGCAATGGACACCCTATGTCCCGATGGACAATGCACCTTGATTCGAAAACTTGTTTGATTTAGCAAACGCACAGGAACAAAAGTTGGAGTTTGGGACTGGTTTAGACTTGGTTCTAATTGGCGCAGTAATTTTTTACGCCAGTAATGAAATGCCCCTTCGGATATTCCACGCCGTAGGCAATAAAACCGGATTGATTGGCCGCTCTCCTGACAATCCTTGATAATATCCCGCCAGCGTTGTTCTGATCTGGGATTTTTTCTAATCGACATAGCTTGTTCTCCCTAGAGTTATTGAAAACTCCAAGCCTAACATGCTACGCAAGAAGGGTTTTCACCGAACGGACACATACATTTCATTGCATATCATACAACCTAAATGCATTTGCTTTATAGTTTCCTACTGCAACTGGCTTATATTTACCTTGCTTCAAGCCGATTTTTATTTCTTCATAATCTATATTTTCGGAAATATAACTTGATAGGTGGGGCTTCTATGTTGAATTTCGGCTTGCGAAAGGAGTTGATGTAGATTTAAGAAAATCATCTAAAATATATATTGGTAAAGAGCTTAATTCTAAATTTTCATTTGCTTACTACAGCCGTGGAAATGCATATAAGACAATTGGCAAAACCAAAGAGGCTAATGCTGATAATAAAACTGCAGAGGAATTAAAAAAGTAAAATAATGGGTAACCGTTTGGTGGAACCCAATCTTGTGAGGACTCCGTAATTACTACTTGGTTATTTACAGCTTGCGGTATGTATCTTTAACAAATTCCACGAAGGGGAAAATTAAGAGATCGCCTCTTTAATCTAAATCTGTAATTTTAAACAAACGATGAAGCGATGATGTTGGAAAGGTTCACAAGACGCCAAGGCGCACGGGATCGTAAGTAGTTCGAAAACAAAATGCAAAAACCTTTCGTTTTCGGATCCATCCAAACCACATTTCCTGAAGAACCCGTATGGCCAAATACATCTCTACCAAGTAAATCACTCCAGCTATCACTTTGCCCCAAATGATTCAATTTCCAACCAAGCCCCCAAGGTTGCGTTCTGCGTATTTTTTCCGGCATTTCAGGCATATCGTCCATACGATTAGTAATCATCATTCGAACAGTTGCGGGCGAAATGATCTGATGATTTATTGATTTACCGGAGTTTAGCATTAGGGAGCAAATAACAGCAAAGTCGGTGGCAGAACTGAAAAGTCCGCCAGCAGGTGAACCAAATTCGTGCCAATACTTGCTGTTCCAACTAAAATCGCTTCCCTTTTGATAATCTGGAAGAGTGCATCGCACTATGCGACTTCGATCAAAACCTTGAGACCCTAGCCCGGTAGACTTTAAACTCAAGGGATCTACAATATGTTTTATTATAAACTCACGAATGCTTAACCCTGAAAGGCGTTGCACGATTTCTGCAACAAGAATGGTTGCAAGGCTAGAGTAGCTTTGCTTTGTCCCCGGCTTAAATGCAACCTCCGACTTCGCAGCTTCCTCTACAAATTTACTTAAGGGAACTTGCTGCCTCCGCAGCTCTGCGTTGTTAGGAAGTTCATCTGCAAGCCCGGAAGTATGGGTGAAGAGGTGAAGCACCAAAGCACTATCTTTTTCTTTGCCTATGAATTCAGGAATATAGCGATTGACGGGGGAGTTTAAGTTTAAAATTCCGCTTTCTACAAGAAGCATACCACAGGTGTAAATGATGGGCTTTGTTACACTTGCCATATAAAACATAGCATCTTGTCGAAGAGGTTCTGCATCTGGTTCGGGGCCTTGTTTACCAAAAAACCTTGGGGCGAGTGTCGATTGATTACGGCCCACTAAAATGCATCCACCCGGCACGGGTGCATTAGGTCCCTTTGTCCATAACTCCATTAAGTCGTATGCTTTTTGCAACCGTTTAGAATCGATGCCAAGGTCTTCAGGCTTGACTTGGGGTAGCAAGGGGATTGGTGCTTTGGCCTCTTGCGCTAAGGAAGAAGTTAAGGGCATAGCAGCAAGGCTGCTTAGAAGAATTCTGCGAGAAATAAGGTTGTTGTTTAACATAGTTTCGCTTCTGGGGTGATTAAGGTAGAAGAATAATAGTAACTTATTTTAGATCATTTAATTCAATTAAAATAAAAACGAGGGTTGGAATTTTTAATTTGGTATTTTTGTATCTAGGATGTGAACGGTTTTCATTTGCGCAGAGCCATCTGGTGCTAAATAAACTTCTGCAACTAGTTTTCTATCTCGGACAGCTTGCTCGTACAAGATACCTTTTCCTTCTTGAACATAAAGCGCTTCGATGCCAAATTTAATGGAGCCACGACTTTCGATTTTGCCTTTAATATAACGACCTTTTTCAGGTGGATTGATAGCAAAGTAAGTTGGTTTCCAAATGTTTTCTAGCGGGATTAATTTGAGAGAAATATAAACATTATTGTTTTTTTGCTTCCCTGGATTGTTGTTGGTAAAGCCACCCATGTAGGTTAATAAGGTGCTATCAAGCATAGTTGGATCGTTTGGCAGCCTAGAAAATTCATAACCAAGAATGATATATTCGCCACGCATCATATCTCTGGGGTCGACAGGCACGACTTCAAAGCGCACGCGGTCAGAATTAAAGCGTGGAACTAAACCCTTTGCAGTCATTCCTGTAAGCACGATCAATTGAAAAATAAAAGCAGTGAATACCACTAAGCCAACTTTTGCAGGGTCTTTCCAAGGAGGCAAGGTTAAGGGATTTTCAGTTTGCATAGGAGGTACCTTTTCTATTGCGCCAGAAAAATGCCAACCCAATTAAAAACAGCGAACTAAGGAAAAACATGAGCGAGGCCCCTAGCATTCCACCAGAGTCGCCAAAAAGATCAAAATACCTTACTATCGTCCAGATCATAAATGACCCAACGCCCAAAAAGAAATTTGAACTGGAGTCTGACCTTAGGCCATCATTCATCAGAACTGCAGAGTAGCAAAGCATTAAAAAGTTTATTGATAAACTATTAAATAAAGCAAAAGAATTGTTTGGCTCAAATAAAGCTGCAAAACCAAGTGAAAGCGTCAGGTTAAAAAGAATTACTAAGGCGAGCAAAAATTGTTTGAAAGAAATAGGTTCGATGGAGTTTGACTGTTTAACTTTATTTTTAAGGAAGTAATAAAAAAGAGCGAAGCCTAAAGCTAAAAGAACCAACCCATCTAGTGCGGCAAAGGGTAATTCAGTTCTTGTTTTGTTAAAACCTAGCCCTAATAATTCTTTTTGTAGATCAAAGAAACTTAATACACATAAGGTTGGCCAAATAAAAATTCTACCTAAAAGACAAAAAACATTATCGATCACTTTGCTAAAAATTTGGCACATACCAAGTAGCCAATAGACCGCAAATAATGCGCCTAAAAGGGGAATAATAGCAACTTCAAAGCGCCAAGCAATCCATAAACTGGCGCACCAGCAAGCAAAAGCAATCAGGTGTAGGGCCATTGTGGTGGCACAGTTTTTTAAATAAGCCCAGAAGAAGCCGGGTAATAATAATAATGGCATTAGATAAGCTGCTATGGGAAAGTTCGTGTTCCATCCTAGAAAAATATAAGTGTTATCGGTAAAGGAAAGACTAGCCTCGGAAAAGCACCAGATGATTTCTAGAACAATAACCAATGCCCAAAGTAGGGAAGATTGGCCCAGAAATGCTAGTGGTAAACTGCCTAGGGCCCACCAGTAGAAGCCATCGGGGAAGTGAGCGTTCATGTTAAAAATCTGAGCAATGAGCCAAATGCCAGAGCCAAAACTAATGCAGCTTAGTAAAGAAAAGACTTCGGAAAGGTATTGGTTTTTCCAACGGAATCTGCAAAGCATTGTGGCGGCCTGAAATAGAATCGTTAGGCCATAAATGAGGCCAAGCTTAGAGATATAATTTAATTTTTCCCAGTTGTAGCCTATTAGCAAGAGCAAGGCTGCACCTGCAAGGATAGAAGAAGCACTAATGAGCGTATAAAATGCGATCGATTTTTTTTCGTTATCGTGAATTGAATCAGGTTCGTATTGAGAAAGAATCGATTCGGCTTGGGATGTCGAGATCGTACCATTTTTTTGAAAATGATTAAGTTCGTTTTGCAGCCAAACGGTTAGTCCTTTAGGTAGAGGTCTTTTCATAAGGATTTCCTTCTTAGGCTTCTAGGTAAGATTGGTACCTAGTTGTAATGATTCTAAGGCAAGTGCTCTGCCCCTTGGAGTTAGCTTAAGTACCTTGTTGGAATCGATGGCGCAACCTTCATCGATAGCCTGAAAAGCAATAGAGCGAGAAATATAATCGTCCCAGCGTAAATGAAGGTGTAGGTTTTCGATGTTGCATTCTTCCCCTTCACGCATTGTATCTTCGTGTTGAGTAAGGTGCACGAGTAAAAGGACGAGTTTAAATTTTCGATTGCGCATCTTGGCAAGTTGCCATTGTGAAAAAAGACCCCGTTTGGGTGCAAAAATAAAAGCAATAGTAAAAAGAAACCCTGCAACTGTTGCCATAGAACCAGAAATGGAAGCATCTAAAAAGTGTGCAAGCCAGTAGCCACCAACTGCACTGGCAATTCCAGTCGCACAGCTCCAAACCAGCATTTTTGAAAGTTTATCGGTAAGTAAATAAGCAGTAGCAGCCGGGGCAGACATTAGGGCAACCACAAGAATCGAACCAACTGCATCAAAAGAAGCAACCGCTGTGGTGGAAACGCAAAGCACCAACCCAAGATGAATGTAGTAAGGTGTGAAACCCATAGCTTTGCTAAAAGCTGGGTCGAAAGTAGAAACCTTTAGTTCTTTAAAAAAGAGGAGGATGAAACCAAGATTGATAAAAATAATTGCAATCATAAGGGCAAGTGACTTTGGGCCAAAATCGTATCCCCAAAGCTCTAACCTTCGAGAGGGTAGGGGAGTGAAGGCGATTTTGCCTACTAATACAGCATCCATATCTAAGTGTACATTTCGAGAATAGACAGAAATAAGCAATACAGCGATGCTAAACAATGCAGGAAAAACTAAACCAATTGCTGCATCTTCTCGCACTACCCCTGTTCTTTGCAAGGTTTCCACCATTATAACGGTTAATACCCCTGCTAAGGTTGCACCCACCAACAACCAAGGAGAAGATAAATCCCCGGTTAAAAAAAATGCTAAAACTATACCAATTAAAACGGTATGGCTGATGGCATCGCTTAAAAGAGTCATCCTTCTAAGGACAAGAAAAACGCCACAGAGGGAACAAGCGATTGATGTTGCCATTGCAAGAAGTTGAATTTCGAGTTGAGCTTGAGTCATTATTGAGAACCCCCCATTTGGGAAGTTTTATTTAAGAGATAGGTTTCACCTTTTTTTGTTGGAATGAAAAAACCTTTTTCAACTTCAAATACCAACGCCATTTCTCTCAGTTTACTGATACTTTTGGAAACACCTGCGGGTTGTGAACTAATCTCTTTTAACATCGCAATGCTATGGCCAAGCTGTTTACCACTATGTTCTTTTGCAAGGTTACAGAGGTTCGAAAGGACGGAATCTAATTGCAGTATGCCGCTTTCTTTCCATTGTTTAAGAAATTGCCAAACAATGCCTCTTGCTGGTGCAAATAAAATAGAAAGGAGTACGACTGCGCTGATGAATAAGACAATGACAGGTCCAGTTGGAATACTAGTTTTGCCCAAATTACTAATGATTGCGCCTGCAATTCCAGAAATCGCACCAAATAACCCAGCAAGAAATGTCATCATTCCTAACTTGTTTGTCCATTGCCTTGCAGCAACAGGGGGTGCAACTAATAAGGCACTCATCAGAACCACCCCCACAGTTTCTAAACCTGCCACTATTACTAACACTAACAAAATAGATAAAAGTATTTCAAAGAAAGAGACATTAATTCCCAAGCTTAAAGCAAACGATCGATCAAAGCTTAAAAGTTGGAATTGTTTCCAGAAGAGAAGAACACAAGCCAGGCAAGGTAATGCAATTGCAGCAAGAAGATAAACATCGCGGTCTAAAAGAGTGGCAGCTTGACCAAACAAAAAGCGTGCGAGGCCAGCTTGAGATGCATCTGGCCTACGCTGTACCCAAGTTAAAAGCATCAGGCCAAAACCAAAAAAAACAGATAGGGTGATCGCTAGTGCGCTATCTTCTTTCACCCGGCTGTATTTGGTGATGGCTAAAACAACCAAAGAAGCCAAGGTACCAAATACCACCGCCCCTGCCATTAAGACCCAAGATTCTTTACTGTTAAAAATTAGAAAAGATAAAATAATTCCAGGCAGGCAGGCGTGGGAAATCGAGTCTCCTAAAAGGCTTTGCTTTCGAAGTACCGTAAAGGTTCCTAGTGTGCCACACAGAAAACCTAAAATGGCGGTTCCTGCTAAGACGCTTCCTAATCCCGGAATTAAAAGCCAATCAAACAAGCGTTACTCCCCAAGTGAAACTCGTGACCCGAATGCAAGTTTTAAATTAGCCTCGGTGAAAACTTCAAGCACCGGGCCTGCAGCGATTTTCCTTACATTAAGAAGAACTACCCAGTCAAAGTAATCTTTCACGGTTTGTAAATCGTGGTGCACAACTAAAGCGGTAGCACCTTTATTGCGTAACTCTCGCAGAAGTTCAACGATGGCTTGTTCGGTGGTAGAATCGACCCCTTGAAAAGGTTCATCCATAAAGTAAATTTCAGCTTGTTGTACTAAGGCCCGAGCAAGAAAGACCCGTTGTTGCTGCCCGCCAGAAAGTTGGCTGATTTGTCTATGTGCGAGTTCGAGCATTCCGACTTTTTGGAGGGCATCTTTGGTCAGATTTTTTTCATTGGCCCCCGGCCGTTTGAACCACCCTAGTTTTCCATAAGTACCCATTTGGACTACATCAAAGACAGTTGCGGGAAAATCCCAGTCGACGCTGCCCCTTTGTGGAACATAAGCTATCTTTTTAATGCCCTGATCGATTTCTAAACCCAAGATTTTTGCAGACCCTGCAACGGGTTTAAGAAGCCCCAAAATCGATTTAATCAGTGTCGTTTTTCCTGCCCCATTGGGCCCTACAATTCCCACAAGCGCACCTTTTGGAATTTCAAGATCGATATCCCAAAGCACCGGCTTTTCACGGTAACTTACAGTCAGATCGTTTATCTCTAGCGCCAGTTCCACTTTGTTATCAGTCTTTTCAGTCATTTAAGATCCGTTCATAGGAAGCTCATTTCCTTAAGGAATAAGCGCTTTAACAATGGTATCGATGTTGTGCTTGACCATACCCTCAAAAGTTCCAGCGGTCGATTTTGGGTCTCCTAAGGCGTCAGAGAAGAGTTCGCCACCTGATAAAATTATGAAGTTTGGATCAAGTTGTGAAGCAACCTCTTTAAGCTTTTCGAGGTTCTTTGGTGGCACCGAACTTTCGACAAAGTAGGCTCGAACTTTGTTTTTTACCATAAAACTTGCAAGGGTCCCTATCTCGCCACTATTTGCTTCTGCCACCGTGCTAATTCCTTGCACCCCTTTTACTGTAAACCCATAGGCGTTCCCAAAATAACCAAAAGCATCGTGAGCAGTGATTAATACCCTTTGCGCTTTAGGGATTTTTTCAGCTTGGGTTATTACATAAAGATGCAACTCTTCAAGATTTTTTAAGTACTCTTTCTTGTTAGTTAAATAAATGCTTGCGTTATCAGGATCAATTTCAATTAATTTTAAACTTACAAAATCTAATGCCTTGATCCATAATTGAACATCAAACCAAATATGTGGGTCTACCGCACCCGTGGCAAGTTCTTTTCTAATATCTGAATTGGTTAAGCCATCAGCAATTGCAAAAGCATATTTTTTTTTCGAAGTTTCTTCAAACAAGTCAGCCATTTTTCCTTCAAGATGCAGCCCATTATAGAAAATAACATCAGAACCCATTAGCCTAGAAACATCACTTTCGCGTGGTTCATAAGAGTGAGGATCAATCCCCGGTCCCATAAGAGCCTCGACAACAACTCGCCCCTTGCCTACATTGTTTATAAGATCTGCGATCATACTTGTGGTGGTCACCACTTTGATCATACGATTTTTAAGGTCAAGCTTTTTTGCAGATTGCTGCTTGCAGCCAACCGAAATAATTAAAGAAAAGCAGACAAGTAGATTTAGAATAAACTTCATAATAGTTACCGTTAGAAAGTTGTACGGTGTATTTTAAACAAGATTTTTTACAATAACATCTAAAATTAGTTCAAGTAGCAAAGCTAAGAACTGAAATGAATTAAAATCGATTAAAATTTGATTAACCTTCTTCATCTAAATCTTGAAAATCTTCTGGAAGGTCGTGACTGGGTAAAGTGAATCGCTCGTCGAGCCAACGGCCAAGGTCTATTCGTTTGCAACGCAGGCAACAAAAAGGAAAGTCAGGCCATTCACTTCTGGCCTGTAAATTTAGGGCTTTCAAACAAGTGGGGCACTTAACCTGAGTCATTAAACTCAATCCTTTTTTGGGGAAGGTTTTACAGGAGTTTCTTTGGCAACGGGTTTATCTTTAGCGGGTGTATCTTTGGTAGGTGAATCTTTAGCAGGTGTATCAGATTTTGCAGGCGCTTCTTTGTCAGCCTTAGCAGCATTTTTATAAGTGTCGCTGCGGTAATCTGTCTCGTAAAACCCAGAACCTTTAAAAAGAATCGCGGACCCGGTACCAAACAACCGCCTAAGTTTCGATTTTTTGCACTTAGGGCACTTCTTTAATTGCGGGTCAGAAAAGGATTGGAACTCTTCAAACAAGTGACCACAGGCATCGCATTCATACTCATAGGTTGGCATTTTTTAGCTCCAATTTGTGCTTCAAAACTATTCTGGCGAAGCCGAGGATACCGAAACACTTGCAGGGCGAATCACTCGGTCGTGTAAGGTATAGCCGTTTTCTAAAACCTGAATTACAGTTGAAACTGGTAAATCTTTAGATGGCACTTGAATAACCGCTTGATGCAGGTTGGGGTCAAAAGAATTGCCCTCGGCTTGAATTCGCTGTATGCCGTGCCTTTTAAATACATCAAGAACTTGAGATAAAACCATACTAACGCCTTGCACCATAGAGCCGTTATCGCCCCCTGCTTTCGCAGCTTGCAAAGCTCGGTCTAAGTTGTCTAATGCGGGGAGAATATCGGAAGTGAATTGGAAATGCGCAAAACGCTTTTCGTTAGCTTGATCTCTAAGAATGCGTTTTTGGTAGTTTTCAAAATCAGCCCGGGTGGATTTAATCAAAGTTAAAAACTCATCCTTCTTTTTCTCTGATTCTTGAAGTTGGGCTTTGAGTTGGTCCAGTTCGGAAAGCACCACCGGTTCAATCACTTCGGGTGTGGTTTCGGGTATGGTTTCAGGTTCGGTATTGTTTTTTTCTTTTGTCATAGTAATGCTCCCCGTGCTCAGGATTTATCTTCACTAAAATCTTTAATGGAATCGGAATCAGGCTGACCAAATAGCCCTTTTAACTTATCTAAAAAGCTTTTTCGGTGAGGCGAAACATTCTTATGGTCGATTTCAGATAACTCTCGAAATAACTCTTCTTGTTTTTTTGTAAGATTTCTAGGAGTTTCAAGCCTTACATGAAGAATAAGATCGCCTGTTCGAGTGCCCCGAAGGGATGGCATTCCCTTTCCAGGGATGCGAGCTTCTTCATTACTTTGAATGCCAGCGGGAAGCTTAAACTTAATTTTTTTGCCATCCAAAGATGGAACCTCAATATCGCCCCCTAATGCGGCCTGACTAAAAGTAATAGGCACCTCGCAGCGCAAATCTGCACCATTGCGTGTGAAGAAAGAATGCTTTTTAACTTTAATTTGAATGTAGAGGTCGCCAGAAGGCCCACCAGTTTTTGAAACCTCACCAGCTCCGGTATGTCGGATGTTAACGCCATCATCAACGCCCGGAGGCACATTAATAATTAATTCTTCATTCTCTTGAACATATGCTGCCCCCCTGCAAGTTGTACAAGGGTTTGGAATAGTAGCACCTCTACCGCCACACCCAGAACAAGTCTGTTGGATGCGAAAGAAGCCATTGCCTTGAATAACCACGCCTTTACCATCACAGCGCTTGCATCTAGTGGGCTGAGTGCCGGGTTTACAACCGTTGCCACTACAAGTTTTACAAACCTTATCTCTTGGGATTTTAACCTTTTTTTCAACGCCTTTCATAGCGTCAATAAGGTCGATTTCAATACCTAGATGGAAGTCGTTACCTGCCTGAGGCCCGCGTCGCCCTTTGTTTCCACCGCCGCCAAAGATCCCGCCAAAAAGGTCGCCGAAAACATCCATAACTGAATCAGTATTACCAAAATCTGGCATAGCCATACCATCAAGGCCAGCGTGGCCATAGCGATCGTACTTTTGTCGTTTTTCAGTATCGCGAAGAATTTCGTAAGCTTCTGCAGCTTCTTTAAAAAGTGCTTCCGCCTCGGCATTTCCGACATTGCGGTCGGGGTGAAACTGCATCGCAAGTTTGCGGTAAGAAAGCTTAATAGTTTCATTATCCGCATTTTTAGTAACGGAAAGAACTTCGTAATAACACCGTTTTGTTGCCATACTTATACCGGATAAACAGAGTCGTGGAAACTAAAAACAAAACTGATAAACAAACGCGGGCCCATTTTTGGTGGACCCGCGAAATAAAATCAAAAGAGTGGAGGAAAACTAATTACCTCACAGCCCCAGATACTTTGCCTGCATTACTTTCTTCGTCGATCTTGGTGATCATAACTTCGGTAGTAAGCATCAGTGCTGCAATACTAGCAGCATTTTGCAAAGCGGATTTTGTAACGCGTGTAGGGTCGATAATGCCTTCCTTGAACATATCGACATATTCACCAGTATTAGCATTATAGCCAATGTTTGGTTTAGATGCACGGTCAAGAATTTCAGCAGCGACAACAGCCCCGTCAACTCCAGAGTTTTGTGCAATCGTACGAACAGGCTTTTCAAGTGCTCGTGTAATGATTTCTGCACCTAAACGCTCATCTCCCTTAAGCTTATCTGCTACAGTTTGAGCAACAGAAATGCAGCGAAGTAGCGCAGTTCCACCACCAGGAACAATACCATCAGCAACCGCTGCTCGTGTTGCGTGAAGGGCATCTTCAACACGGCCTTTGGTCTGCTTCATCTCGGCTTCAGTAGTGCCACCAACTCGGATAATCGCAACCCCACCGGTAAGCTTAGCAAGGCGTTCGCTGAACTTTTCCTTGTCGTATTCACTTTCAGTTTGGCCCATCTGTGCACGAATCTGATCGATTCGTTTAGAAATGGAAGGCTTGTCGCCCGAACCATTGATGATGGTGCAACTCTCGCGTTCAACCTTAACAAGCTTGGCTTTCCCTAGCATATCAAGTTCAACGCTCTCAAGCTTAATGCCTAGGTCTTCACTAATGAACTGGCCACCAGTAAGAACAGCAATATCGCCAAGCATCGCCTTACGACGGTCACCAAACCCAGGAGCTTTAACAGCACAAACATTAAGAATGCCACGCAGTTTATTAATAACCAGAGCAGCCAAAGCTTCAGATTCAACATCTTCAGCAATGATAAGCAAAGGTTGACCTGTAGTAGAAGCTTTTTCAAGCAAAGGTAGTAAGTCGCGAACATTGTTGATCTTCTTTTCATAAATCAAAATGATCGGGTTTTCAAGTTCGCAAGTCATATCTTCATTATTGATGAAGTAAGGTGAAACATAACCTTTATCAAACTGCATACCTTCAACGAATTCAAGCGTTGTTTCAGCAGTCTTGCCTTCTTCAACAGTAATAACACCATCTTTACCAACCTTGGCAAAAGCATTGGCCATAAGTTCGCCAATGACTTGGTCATTGTTCGCACTGATAGCAGCAACTTGAGCCATTTCCTCAAGGGATTTCATAGGCTTAGAGATAGCAGAAAGGTTATCAACAACAGCAGCAACGGCTTTGTCGATGCCGCGCTTGATTGCCATCGGATTAGCACCAGCAGTAATATTGCGCAAGCCTTCTTGATAAATAGCAAGAGCAAGAATGGTAGCGGTGGTGGTGCCATCGCCTGCAATGTCGCTGGTTTTTTGAGCGACAGCATTAACCAGTTTTGCCCCCATATTTTCAAAAGGATCTGCAAGGTCGATTTCCTTGCTAACGGTTACGCCATCTTTAGTCACGGTTGGTCCACCGAAACTTTTATCAAGGATGACATTTCTACCTGTAGGCCCCAGTGTAATACCTACAGCGTGTGCTAGTTTATCAGCGCCTGCAAGAAGTTTCTTACGGGCGTCATCGGTATAAAGAAGTTGCTTAGCCATTTATCAAAATCTCCCTTAGCAAATGTACAAAATGCAAATGATCAAAATTACTTGGTTATTTTGGCAAGAATATCGCTCTCGCGAAGAATCTTAATTTCCTTGCCATCTATTTCAATATCGCTACCCGCGTAGCGACCGTAGACGACTTCATCACCCTTGCCAACAGCGACAGGTGTTCTTTGGCCGTCTTCACGAAGCGCTCCCGGTCCAACCGCAAGAACACGCCCACGCTGTGGCTTTTGTTTTGCAGCATCAGGAAGAAGAATCCCACCAGCAGATTTGTCTTCAGCTTCAAGGGGCTCGACAACCACGCGGTCATCAAGAGGTCGAACTTTCAAATTAGAGTCTTTGTCTTTAGCCATGATAAATCCCTTCAAACGAGTAAGTTAAATGATCGAGAAATAGTTAATCCGAGAGGGACCGGGTTACATCATCCCTGGCATGCCACCCATGCCACCCATGCCACCCATGCCACCCATGCCCATATCGCCACCACCACCACCACCGTGATGATGATCGTGATGATCGCCTCCAGCACCCTTGGGTTCTGGAATGTCTGCAATCATAGTTTCGGTAGTAAGAAGTAAGCAAGCAACGCTGGCACCATTTTGAAGGGCACTTCGAGTTACTTTTACAGGATCAACAATTCCTGCTTTACGCATATCGCAATAAATGCCTTTTTCTGCATCAAATCCGTAATTCTTTTCTTTTGACTTGCTGATATTGTGAACCACAACCGAGCCATCAAGGCCAGCGTTTTCAGCAATCATTTTGCAAGGCATTTCCATTACGGTGCGAAGAAGTTTCAATCCAACTGCTTCTTCTTCGTTTTCGATTTGAAGTTTATCGAGTGACTTACGAGCCATAAGAAGGGCAACCCCACCGCCTGGCACAATGCCTTCAGCAAGTGCAGCGCGAGTAGCGTGCAAAGCATCTTCGTAAAGGGCCTTGCGTTCCTTCATTTCGGTTTCGGTAGCAGCTCCGACTTTAACCTGAGCAACACCACCTGCAAGTTTAGCAAGGCGTTCCTGAAGTTTTTCACGATCGTAATCGCTATCGGTTTTGGTGATTTCTTTGCGAATCATTTCGCAACGACCTTCGATCGCTTTTTTATCGCCAGCACCTTCAGTGATGGTAGTATTTTCAGCATCGATTTTAATCTTTTTTGCTCTACCAAGATCAGAAAGTTGGATACTTTCCAATGGCACACCCAAGTCCTTGAAAATAGCTTTGCCTTTGGTCAGGGCAGCAATATCTTCAAGCATTGATTTTCTGCGATCGCCATAACCGGGTGCTTTAACAGCAGAGACATTAATGACGCCCTTCATCTTGTTTAAAACAAGGGTAGCAAGAGCTTCGCCATCAATATCTTCAGCGATAATAAGAAGGGGTTCCTTCTTTTTGGAAAGAGTTTCAAGAAGAGGAATCAAAGATTTCGCAGAGCTAATCTTTTCTTCGTAGATAAGAATGTAAGCATTCTCGAGGTCGCAAGTCATATTGTCGTGATTGGTGACAAAATGAGGAGAGAGATAACCGCGATCGAACTGCATACCTTGCACGGTTACCACTTCGGTTTCAGCGGTTTTTCCTTCTTCGATAGTGATAACGCCATTAGCAGCGCCAACTTTGCTCATTGCTTCAGCAAGTTTTTTGCCAATTTCCGAGTTGTTGTTAGCAGCAATGGTAGCAACTTCGGTAATTTCCTTGTTGTCTTTAGAGTCAACTTTTTCAGCCATCTTGGCAAGTTCTGCGACAACATGATCAACGCCCTTTTGAACGCCCCTAGTAAGGGCCATTGGATGATGACCTGCAGCAAGGTATTTTAGTCCTTCGCGGAAAATAGCTTCAGCAATCACGGTAGCGGTGGTGGTGCCATCGCCCGCAATGTTACTTGTTTTGCTTGCAGCTTCTTTGATAAGCTGAGCGCCCATATTTTCGAAGACATCGTGAAGTTCGATTTCTTCAGCAACGGTAACGCCATCTTTAGTAATAGTTGGACTACCCCAACCTTTATCGATGACAGCATTACGGCCACGGGGCCCAAGGGTACATCGAACAGCGCGGGCAAGTTTGCTAGCGCCTGCTAGCATTTTTTGACGAGCTTCATCCGAATAAGTAATTTGTTTAGATCCCATCCAAATACTCCTTTAACCACGAAACAAATGATTGCATAAAAGTAATCGCAATGCCGGCTACAAACCGGGATTAGGCATCCAAATGGCATTTTGACCCAGTCGGCCTTTAATGAATGAACAAAACATAGAGCAAAGGCTATGCCATTAAATGTGATGATTGTAAGTTGTTATGCTGATGGTGTTTATGAAGTGAAGGGGGAAAACTGGGTGCGAGGAAACTGTCAGAGTGGCAGATTTGTTAAATGGCCTGCGACATTTTTGTCAAATCATTAGCCTCTAATTTACTAGACTGTTGGAACAGGATCACTTTTAAACTATTGGGTCTTTTTAATGAACCGACCAGAATCTAGTGTTCAACTAAACCTTTCTAGAAATATCTTGCTCGCAATCGGGCTATTTAACATTTGTTTCTATACCTTTGTTTTAAATACGGTTGCGGAGAATATACCAAAAATGATGCGCTTTCAAAATGAAGCGATGAAAGAAGATAAAAAAATCTCAGAAGAGGAAGTTCAAACAAAAGTAGAGGTGATTATTCAAAATGCTCGTAAAAATAGTTGGGCCAGCATTGGTGCTGGTGGGTTCATTATCCTTCTTGCATTTCTTATCCCCGTTGCCCCTAGCGCTTTTGCTATCGTTTCTGTTTTTACCTTTATTGCCAGCCTAGGGTTTCAGTTTTACTTAGGATTCGATGTCTTAATTCAAGGAATTTTAATGAAAGTGATTTGCGTTTATGGTTTCTTTCAATCGGTTCGTTACGCCCTTGAATACGAAATGAGAAATGATCCAGAAAAACTTAAGGAAAAGCAAAAGCATCAAATTCAGTTTCCTGAACCTGATGCTTAATAATGTTCCAAAAATTTAGCAGATTGGTTTAGGATTTAAGCATACCAACTTGCTTAGCGTAATTAAAAAGACCCCCTGCATTAAGAATCGGTGCAATCTCACCCAAAGGATTGAGATCGTAAACTTCCTTGGTGGTAAGGTTGTGTAATTTGCAGTTAATAACATCAAGCTTCAGTTCATCGCCTGTGCAAATTCTATCGCATAACCGGTTGGTACATTCAAAAGGAATGAGGTAACCACCATTGACCGCATTTCTGAAAAAGATGCGAGCATAAAATTCAGCAATGACAACTTTGATGCCAGCAGCATCGAGGGCAATAGGGGCGTGCTCGCGAGAAGAACCACAGCCAAAGTTTTTGCCCGCAATAATAAATGCGTAAGGAGAAACGAATTCATCGGTGGTGTGAAAAGGAATATTCCCCTTGGGCAATCCTGCTTGTGCGAGTGGGACACTGCTAAGCGCATACTTGCCAAATTGCTTGTATTCTTCAGGGATTGAAGGATCAAAGGTAAGGTATTCAGCAGGAATGATCTGGTCGGTATCGACATTATCGCCCAAGACATAAGCCTTGCCCGAAATTTCATTTGGAATTTTGCTCATGATATATACTCCCTAGGGTCGGTGATGGTGCCTGTTAAACAGCTTGCAGCAACGGTAAGAGGACTAGCGAGAAAAACTTCAGCTTCTTTGTGTCCCATGCGCCCTGGGTAATTACGATTGGTAGTGCTGATACAACGAATGGCTTGATTAAGTCTGCCAAAGGTATCCAAAGGGCCGCCGAGGCAAGCAGCACAAGAAGCCTCGCCCATTTTGGCGCCGGCATCTAGGAAAATTTGCTCTAAAGTTTTGCCATTAAGCGTTTCAGACTTAAGTCCCCGAGCAACTTCGGTAGTAGCAGGAACAACAAAGGTGTCGATTTTGACCGAATGCCCCGCCATAATTTTGGCAGCAGCTCGGAAGTCAGTCATTTTGCCCCCGGTGCAAGATCCAATATAGGCCCGGTCTAACTTCGTGCCTTTAAGTTCACTAACAAAAGATTTGTTATCAGGACTATGTGGTTTTGCAATAACCGGTTGCAACTTGCTGATATCGTAAACTTTTTCGAAAACAAACTTGGCATCTGGGTCGGTGTAAAGTGGTGTGAAAGGAACCTTATGCTTGTTTTTAGAATTGACAAAATCGAGGGTAACTTTATCGGGCGCAATAACGCCATTTTTCCCACCCGCTTCGATCACCATATTACAAAGAGTCATTCGTTCTTCAATGTTAAGGTCAAAAACAGCGTGGCCATCGAATTCCATGGCTTTATAGGTAGCGCCATCGCAACCAATGTCGCCGATCACAGAAAGAATCAGATCCTTAGCCATTAGGTAAGGGGGTAATGTTCCTTCAAAGGTAAAGCGCATAGTAGGTGGAACTTTAAGCCAAAGCTTGCCAGTGCCCATAACAAAACCGGCATCGGTATTACCAATACCAGTCGCAAATTCGCCAAAAGCCCCAGCGGTGCAAGTATGGCTATCAGTACCAAGTAAAACTTCGCCTGGTCTGGTGTGGCCTTCTTCTGGAAGGGCGATATGACAAACGCCTTTGTAATTTTCGGTACCGACATCATAGTAATAGGGAAGTTGTTGAGCCGCAGAGAATTCCCTTAGAACATCGACATTTCGATTCGCCATCTTGTCGGCAGTGAAGATGTAATGATCAGGAATAATGACGACTTTTTTAGGGTCCCAAACCTTGGCATCTTTACCGAAATGCTTTTTGAAAACACCAATGGTTCCTGGGCCACAGACATCGTGGGTCATTAAAATATCGATATCAATCCAAATATTTTCACCCGGCGCAACCGATGCTAAATTAGTATGTTTTGCAAGAATTTTTTCAGTCAAGGTCATAGCTGGCATAATAGTGCCCTCGTAAGTATAACTAGTGTTCCCATTAGTATATCTGTAGAAGGTCGAAGGGGCATAGTGGTAAGCCAAAAGTTTTTATAACATTAAGATGTAAAGAAGGATAATAATGATTGGTTAGGCTTTAAAATTCTAGGGTTTCCATTGTATTTCTGAAAGTAAGGCTTATGAGCTTAAATTCAAGCAAAAATGCTGTCGTACTGCTTAGCGGTGGGCTCGATTCTAGCATTACTTTAGCGCACGCCTTAAAAGAAGGTTACCAATGTAATGCTTTAACGATTAATTATCAGCAAAGGCACAAAGCAGAAATAGAAGCGGCAAGAAAAGTTGCAGAAAGGTTAGGGGTAAAATCTCATAAAATTATCGACCTCGATTTAAGAACTTTTGGCGGTTCTGCCCTGACCTCAGACGAGGCGGTACCTAAAAATCGGTCGCAAGCTTCGATGGCAGGCGAAATCCCCATTACCTATGTTCCCGCCAGAAACACCGTGTTTTTAGCAGTCGCACTTGCTTGGGCAGAAAGCATAAAAGCCTTTGATATTTTTTTGGGAGTCAACGCGGTTGATTATTCTGGCTATCCAGATTGCAGGCCAGATTTTATCCGCGCCTTCGAAAGGCTTGCCAACCTTGGGACCAAAGCCGGGGTAGAGCGTACCGGAAGTTTCAAAATTCATTCTCCCCTTATAACCCTTTCTAAAAAGGAGATAATAAAAATGGGACATGCTTTGGGTTTGGATTTTTCTTTGACCCATTCTTGCTACGATCCCAAAGAAAATGGAAAGTCGTGTGGGTTGTGTGATTCCTGTATTCTTAGGCTTGAAGGCTTCAAAGAAGCAGGCTTAGTAGATCCAATCCGCTATGAAAGGTTTGGACTATGAAAATATCTGAAATTTTTTATTCGATTCAGGGTGAAGGTGTTCTCAATGGCGTTCCCTCTGCCTTTGTAAGAACCACGGGTTGCAACTTGCGCTGCGTTTTTTGTGACTCACCTCAAACTTCTTGGGATCCGCAAGGACAAAGCCTAACCCTAGCTGAAATCGTGCTGCAAACCAACGCCTTTAATACCAAATATATTGTGATCACAGGCGGCGAGCCTTTTCTTCAGAACGAATTGGCCCAACTTTGCCAAGCGTATCGAGAAAATAATTGTCATATCACTATCGAAACTGCAGGCACGGTTTTCGCTCATTTAAATTGTGATCTTCTAAGTATTAGCCCAAAGCTTTCTAATTCTGTGCCAATCGAACGAGAAAATGGCAAATACAAACTAAAGCACGATGAATTAAGGTTGCAACCCGATGTTACTAGAAAACTTATGGAAATGGCTGATTATCAACTTAAATTCGTGATCAATTCACCCACGGATATACTTGAGGTTCATCAGTTTTTAAAACTGTTAGGAAAAGTCGAAAAGTCGAAAGTGCTGCTAATGCCCGAAGGAATCATTCGAGAAGAACTTGATATAAAGTCGAAGTGGTTGGTGGAGTTGTGTAAACAAGAGGGGTTCCGTTATTGCCCGCGTCTTCATATTGATTTGTATGGAAATAAGTTGGGAACTTAAGCAAATTGGGATTAAGAAACTTGAGCACGCTTTAAATGCCAAGTTGTCTCTTTTTCATACATCCTCGCAATACGAAGCAACTTTTCTTCTGAAAATGGTGCGCCTAATAGTTGCAAACCAATGGGAAGATTCTTTGAATTAAACCCACAAGGAATACTGATTCCGGGTAGGCCTGCAAGATTACAGCTAATGGTGTAAATGTCGGACAAATACATTGCAAGAGGATCAGAACTTTTCTCCCCCACTTTGAAAGCACAAGTTGGAGTAGTTGGCCCAATTACGACATCGCATTCGGCAAAGGCAGCATCAAAATCATTGCGTATTAATCTGCGAACTTTTAAAGCTTTTAAATAGTAAGCATCGACATAGCCACTAGATAAAGCATAGGTTCCAAGCATAATGCGCCTTTTAACCTCTGCGCCAAAACCCTCACCACGCGACTTACAATACATATCGATCAAATTTTTGTGCGCTTCAGAACGATGGCCATAATGCACCCCATCGTAGCGAGATAAATTGCTGGATGCCTCTGCAGTTGCAACCAGATAATAAGTTGCGATCGCATAAGGACTATGTGGCAAAGAGATTTGTTTAATCACCGCCCCTTGGCCTTCAAGGACCTTGAGAGCTTCTCTTACCGATTTTTCAACCTCTGCATCTAACCCACCCGCAAAGTATTCATTCGCCACACCTATGGTTAATGGCGTAATAGGCTTCTCAAGGTTTGCAAGGTAATCTGGCACTTCAACCGAGGTACAGGTGCTATCTCGATCATCTTTTCCTGCAATTACATTTAGTAATAAGGCGGTGTCAGCAACATCGTGGCTGAAGGTTCCAATCTGATCTAAGGAGCTAGCATAAGCCACTAAGCCGTAGCGAGAAACCCTTCCATAGGTTGGTTTTAAACCAACAATGCCGCATAGGCTAGCCGGTTGGCGTATTGAACCACCGGTATCGGAACCTAAGGAGATAGGAGATTCGCAGGCTGCAACAGCAGCGGCAGACCCGCCACTCGATCCGCCCGGAATGCAATCCAAATTCCAAGGGTTACGAGTCGTCTGATAAGCACTGTTTTCGGTTGATGAGCCCATTGCAAATTCATCGAGATTTGTTTTCCCGAGGATTACAGCATCGGCCTGTAAAAGTTTTTCAATTGCATGGGCGTCATACGGTGGGACAAAGTGTTCGAGCATTTTGCTGCCACAGGTTGTTATGGTTCCTTTGATGCAAATATTATCTTTAACAGCTATAGGCACACCCGCAAGGATGCCAAGTTTTTCACCTTTAGCCCTTTTTGAATCGATCGTGCGAGCCGTAGCAATTGCCTTTTCTGCATCAAGATGCAGGAAGCTTTTTACTTTAGAATCTTTGGCTTTGATGGATTCAAGAAATGCTACCGTTATGGCCTCTGCTTTGACTTCGCCTTTTTCTTGTAATTTGATAAGTTCGAGGGCGGTTTTTTCAGTCAAGTTGTTGGTTGAAGCAGACATTTCTGGCCTATCGCATAGTTGTTTTCAAAAAAATGTTACTCAAAAATCGCAGGCACACCATAAAAATCTGCTTGCCTATTTGGGGCATTCGAAAGTGCTTCCTCAACTGAAATCGAGGCTTTAAGAATATCCTCACGAAATACATTGGAAACATCTAAGGGATGCGCCAAGGGTTCGATATTATCGGTGTTAACCTGTTGAAGCAAATTGATGTAATTGAGTATAGAAGTAAGTTGTTCAGCAGCGTGGGAAAGTTCATCAGGCTTTAATTCGAGCCTAGCAAGATGAGAAATCCACTTGATTTGGTCGGTAGTAATTGCCAAGGAAACCCCTTGAAAGATTAAACCATACCAGCTTGAATCTGGAATGGGCGCTTCTTAATGGGTCGTTGAACTCTTCCAGAGCGGATGCACTGCACGCAAACGGTAAGTTTTTCAACAGAACCGCCTACCTGACACTGAAGAGTCTGAAGGTTGGGCAAATGCCTGCGCTTGGTTTTGCCTGTAACCTTACGACCAACACCGCCTAGGTATTTTTCCTTACCACGATAGGTGTAGGAATTTCCTTGACCGGGTATTTTACTGCAGAGGTCGCATTTACGAGCCATTGTCCAATCCCCTTCGGGAAAAATTAATCAA
>JBDNHI010000119.1:0-4393 GCA_041694635.1 Gemmataceae bacterium
CTCTAACTTAACGCCCTTGCCTAGGTCACTTACTTCTTCCTTTGGCTCTGCTCCTTGTACCATACTTCCGCTTACTATTGCTTTCATACTTCACCTCTGAGGATTTATGTCTCTAACATCACTTACCTAAGCTTAGTTTATGGTGGTGCGGGGTTAAAGAATAATGTGGTAAAAAGGTGGGATTAGTAAAAACCTTCACCTGCTTCAGAAGCATCCCACACACCTAATCCCTATTCTTCCCCTCCCGATTCAGCAATACTTCGCCAAAAGCTGCACTCGCCAATCCAATTAGCTGATATTTCAAGAAGGTTAGCCTTGTCGCTCCAAACTCTATCCAAGGTCCTACCTCTAAGCTTCTCCATGCCTTAGCAAAAAAGTAAACAGGTTGTTTGAGAGTTGGTTCTTCAGCAGGATAGGTTTGAAACAAAGCTTCTGCCCACGATTGATACTTCCGTTGAATGTATTTACTTTCGTGACCTGGTAGCGAGACTGCACTTAAGTCCCCGATGTGGTAAGCGTAATTATCTCCCCACCTAGCAAACTTCGATGTGTCAGAATCAAGCTTACTTATATTAACTGAAAGGTTTCCTTCTCCCTTTCCAATGGTTTCGGCTTTCCCAACCCACCACGCAGACTCTTGTTTATAAGGGTGCTGCACCTTGCTGGTGCTGGAAATGTTCTGCAAGTAGAAAAAATAAAGAACTACCCATGAGAAGCGGGTAGAATAAAGCAGGCGTTTGAACAGTTTCAACATTTATCCGGTCCGTTAAAGCGACGCCATTAACGGCCATGCGAAGGAATGCGCCAATGCCAGAGGAAGTAAACGATCAGTCATCGGAAAAGCCCTCTCAGCCGGTAGATCGGCCGTTCAAGAGATTATCCGCAGAGGAAACAAAAGCGATCTGCGAGCAGGTAGTCATTGCGATGAAGACGATCAAAAGGGTCGAGGAACAGAACCGACAGAAATACCGGGAGATGTATGGTAAGGAAATGCCAGATAAACCTGAAACAGAACCCGAGGAAATGCAATTAACCCCTACCATAACGATGGACGATCAAAGGAGCTTGAAGATGACACTTACGGACTATATGAATCCGGAAAAATTCCCGACGACATCGCAAAAGGGCTTATCTCCGCAAAGGCAATTGTTTCTAGACGCGTTCAATTACGACCAGATGGAAGAAGCAATAGCGGGGGGAGCGACTCCCAACGAGACACAGAAACTAGCCCGAGTAGAACTGCAAGCAAAGCGCCCCTGGATGGAGGAGCTAACCAAGCAGATAGCAACAGGGATGATCGATGATGAAATGCCAAAGGAACCCGAACCCGAGGAAATGGAATTAACCCCTACCATAACGATGGACGATCAAAGGAGCTTGAAGATGACACTTACGGACTATATGAATCCGGAAAAATTCCCGATGACATCGCGAAAGGCTTACTCTCCGAAAGAACAATTGTTTCTAGATGCGTTCAATTACGACCAACTGGAGGAAGCGATAACAAGGGGCCACCAGATGGACGAGGAGCAAGTGTTGATCCGGGCGGAACTGCAAGCCAAGCGGCCTTGGATGGAGGAGCTAACCAAGCAGATAGCAGCAGGGATGATCGATGATGAAATGCCAGAAATGGGCCCGCCACATATAGTCAGCACCGACATAGACGATGCGCAAGTATTGGTAGCCGACGCTGAAGAGGAAGACTTTGAGAAGCTTCTTGGTAACGCCATTATGGCAATCAGCAACGACAAAACCCTAAGCAACACTGAAAAACGCAGTAAACTTTTAGGTGCCCTTAAATTGATGGATGAAGAGGAAGAAGAAGACTTTGAAAAGCAGCTTGGCAATGCGATTATGTCAATCATCAACGATGCAGGCCTAAGCAACGCTGAAAAACGCAAGAGAATTGTAGGCGCACTTAATTTGAGGGAGGAGGACGATATGGCATAGGGAGGTCCCCTTGGCGAAGAACCCACAGCATACCCAGCCACCGGCGTTAGTACCGGCACTGGTTATTTCACCAAGGCACTCTCGGAATATTGGGTGAGGGTCGGGATTGGTCCGGTTTTATTTTTTGCTATTCTTTTAGTATATCCCATAATTATATTCTTTAATATATAGACGGGGGTAGCGATTTGATACCACCTAGGAACTCAAGTTCCGCCTTAATTTCCATAGTCTGGTCTTCATCATTAGCGGCAGGGCCAAGAATAGCTTTGTTTTGCTCTTGATGCACACGATGAGAAAGAGCCCTTGCAACATAAGAGCAATGGGCAGGTTAATGGGCAAAGCAACGGATCTGCTACTGTCGGGGTGAGGTATGCCACCGAAAAGCGGGTGGTTTGGATTCAGGGCCTGGCTCGTAAGGCAGGTGTGCCGATTCCTGAGTTGCTCAAGCAGGCTGGTGTAGCTTCCTTCAATGAGATGTCATTACAGCAGGCAAGCAAATTGATCGAGAGCTTGAAGAACGGATCAATGAATTAACTTAAAGAACCCGGGTATGGCTAATACCATAAGCGGGTTCTTTTTTTAGCTATCAGGACGCAGGCTTAGAAAATTTCCCGTTTGTTCCACTGTCCAATTCTTCCAGACCAACATCACTATTTTGGGTTCATTGATCCAATAGATTTGATGCGCTCAATGTAATTCTCGATACTATGGGAGAATTTCCATTGTAAAAATCCCATCACCGCGACTTGGCCGTCCAGAGTCTTGGGGGCACCCTCACGCCGTAATTCTTCTTGAAAATTCTTAAACTCATCTTCCGTCATGGTTTTAAGTTTCTCATCTTCTTCCATAAAAAAGACATTTTGATCATGCCCGACTGGCGCATTCGTTGGAGCCGCCTCAACTGCGATCCTCGGCGCCAGATATGTGAAGCTGTCGTCGGAAGTGAGATGAGTTCGTGACCCAGCATGCCTGTAGGTCGGCAACAATCGGGTGACTATATCCCAATTATTGACGTACCGAGCGTACTTGGAAGCAAACGTGTTCAACATGAACTGGGCAAGTTTTGTGTTCAAAAGGAGTGGTTGCCCAAAAGTGACGATTCCTGCCGGGACTAATTCTTTTTCCTTGACTGCGCGATATGCGAATGCCACAGCCATCGCCCCACCCAAGCTGTGTCCAGTGACACACACAACCTTTTTATTTGCCCCTTGAAGAATTGCCTCATCGTAAATGTTTTGGAAAATTAAGTCAGTGGCTTCGTAGAAGCCCGTGTGCATTGCCGCCCCAGCATCATCATCCTTCCGGCTTAGGATATTCGCATCGTACAGCCAGTCAGCGAATCCATTGGTCCCGCGGAACGCAATGACAACAACATCGTCGTTTGAGGCAACGATCCCAAGCGAAGACTTGTTCGCAATTGGCTTCACTTGAGTTGCGCCGAGGTCCCTCAAGAAAGTATCTTGCGCCCTTTTGTCAGAGTATGTCGCATTCGAAATTTCGGCCAACGTGAGAGCAGCATTCCATGGGATAGGATTCCATGGGATAGCATCATCCCATGGAATTGGCTTCTGCCGGCCAAAGGCGCCTTTTAGGCAGTCAATCGAGGCAACCAATGGTTTGCCGGGCTTCTGTGCCGCAGCGTCTTCGGCAGGCTTCTCCCCCCGCAGCCTAAACTCGCCATCGCTGCCAGTAACAGACCCGCCACGATCAACCGCATACGTCACCTCGTTATCGAATGGAATGGGCCGAATTGGGAAGAGAAACATTCTCCTCTAATGGGATGATGTTAAGCCCCGGTTGAGCTTTTGTAAGGAAAATTATGAATTCGCTGAAAATACCCCATCAGAGAATAGAGATGGGAGTAAGTCACCGAAGTTGCTCGACTGATGCAGGCTCATGCACCGCGATCCTTAGATAGTTGGATGGCATCCCTTGCAACACCTGAGTTGAGCTTGTGCAGTGCAACTTTGAGCCGAGGGGGAAGAACTACAACGCTGGTTGTCCCACCAAGGCGTTCTCGGAATAGTTGGAGGGTTTGATTGGTCCGTTTCATTTTTACTATTCTTTTAGTATATCCCATAATTATATTCTTTAATATATAGACGGTGGTAACGATTTGATACCACCATGGTGTCAATCTGATACCACCATGGTAGCAGCCTGATACCACCATGATGTCAGTCTGATACCACTAGGGACTCAAGCACCCCCTTAATTTTCATAGACGGGTACAGCACATCTTGATGGCTGCTAGACCATTGTGCGGCTGAGAGCTCACAGAATGGGGGGGGTAATAACGAAGGAATGTGATTCTTGAGAACCTCAAGATTTTTCTCTTTTAAGTTATTAAATCACCGTAGGTCTACTGCACCCCAAGTGCCTTAAACACTGCATCTACTGGGTCGGAATAGAAGGCAGTCTGAAACTTGGCGAATAGTTCGCC
>JBDNHI010000120.1:0-8850 GCA_041694635.1 Gemmataceae bacterium
CATACTGGTTCGATGCCTTGTTCTTTTGCTGATGGGTCGGTTAAAGGCGTTCGATATGGCATGAATGCAAACCAACTCCGCCGATTATGGACTTATAACGATGGCCAGACAATGCCTAGCGATACCGACACCAATTAAAATGAAAGTGAAACGGTTAATGCCAAGACTGATTTTATTCGTATTGCTGTTTGCAATGGTAGGATGTGCAGAATCGAAGCCTTTACCAGCGGATGAACCTAACTTGCCTACAGTAGGTACCCCACCCCCACCCCCCGGCAGTATGATGGGTAAAAAAGGTGGCGACTACGCTAAAGGTATTAATCGTAAGCAGTAAGTTTTAACGAAAATTATTTGCTAAAATAGTTGGTCCACTTAAAACAAATTTTAAAATTGTAGCATTAATTACTGTTTAATTCTAATTACCAATCTGAATTAGTTTTTAAACCAATCTTAAGTAAAAACTTATAAAGAGAAGATCGCATTACTTGCGTTTGTTACCGAGCATTGCTGTAGGAATATCGATATTAGCATCGGGAGTAGACTCTATGACTGTAAATCGAAGTGGGCTATTTTCAGCAGAAACTAAATTAGAAGGCATAGTTTCGCGAGCGCCTTTAAAATCATCTTCGGTAGCTTTTTGAGGCAGGCCGGTACCATCTGGTTTTACCATTTTGCTAACAGCAATTAAATAAGTTCCTGGAACAACGCCTCCAGAAAAGCCACGGTCATCCACAAGCACAAAAATCCCTTGCGAATTGGTAACTGCTGACCCACCATAACCCATTTTGCTTTCTAATGGAACAAATCGAACAAGGGCCCCCGGAAGCGGCTCACCTTCTAGGGTTAATTTACCTTTAACAGGAACCCTATTGAGTCCATCCGTTGAGCCACATCCGATAAGGGTAAGAAATAAAATGATGAAGTAAAGATTACGAAACAAATGAGACCCCCCGATGTTAAGGTATAAATTGAGAACGATTTTAAGGAATGGAGCTTGGGGATTCTTCCCCAGACATCGTACAAATGTACCCAAGTAAAGTAAGATCGATATTTTCAGTAATAAATTTAACGCTTCCATCCCCTACCAGATAATTACAACCGCCTGTATGAAAACTTGCATTTACATACCAGGTGGCCCTTAATCCAAACTTTTTAGGATTGGTATTATATTGCCAAATATTCATACCTTTGGAAGGGACGGTGACATTATAAGAACCCACAGGGTCGATACCATAACCTAAATAAGTCCGGTAGGCCCAAGACCCAGTTCTGCCATTAAAAGTATCAAGAGTTTGTTCACCCATAGCCAAAGTATTACTAGATCCATCTTTAATATCGGTAATTCTTGTATCGCTATTTTCGCCAAAGATTCGCTTATTAGTTAGAGGTGCCCCTTTCCAATAGTTGCTGATAATATCGCCTTGAGCAGCACCGGAAATGATAAAATCGTAACTGGTTTTATAAGGTTGAGACCCCCCTGCACCATCAGGGCCATAGGTTGCAAGGTCTGCCGTATCCATTAATTGAGGGCCATCATCTGAAGGGCAAAGTAAGCCTGGAATTTTATTCGTAGATAGTGCTGCATTACCACTTGCAGTTGCATTTGGAGTAGCAACAACCATACCCGCTGCAGCTAAAGCTGGCCTTAAAGTATTACAAGAAGCAGCGTTTTGATTCCATTTTTGATAAAGCGCAGATTGTTCTAAATAAGGCATCAGCAGCATCAGGCCATGGTGGTTATAACCAATCGGATCGGGTTTGGGATAAGCAGCATTTACGGTGTTGGTGATGCCCAAACTTTTTCCCGAAGAGGGGAACTTTTCAAAGGTACTATGGTAATTATGAAGGGCGATGCCTAGTTGTTTCAAATTATTACTACATTTCATATTAGCAGCAGCGGCCCGAACTTTTTGCACTGCGGGCAATAATAATCCAATTAAAATTGCGATAATTGCAATCACAACTAAGAGTTCAATCAGTGTAAATGCAGGATTAAACTTACCTTTTGCTTTAAAGTGAGTAGTCATTTTTGAACCCTAAAAAAGTTAAAAAGAAATTAAAAATAAAAGCGAGAGATAATAAAAGCATAAGTCCTATAACTAAAATTTTATGGTACCATTTAAATAGCACAAAAGAAAGCATAATATACATTTGAACCTTTATACTGAGATATACGATGAGCTTCCTGAACCTTTTTCTTTCCCTCAACCTCACCTTTATTCTTTCGCAAACCACCACAACAAAAGATACTTTCTTTCACGAACAAATTGCGCCCATCCTTGTAAAGAACTGTATCGAATGCCATAACTCTTCAATCACTAAGGGAAACCTGAATCTTGAAACACTTTCCATGGCTCTAAAAGGTGGGGAAGAAGGCAAAGCGATCATTCAGGGCAAACCCCATGAATCACTTCTTTATCAAAAAATCATTGCTAAAGATGCAAGCAGTAAGCCAGAGATGCCTAAGAAGAAGCCTGCACTTGCCAAGGCCGATGTAGAGAAGATAAAAGCCTGGATCGCTGATGGGGCTGCTTGGCCCAAAGAGCTTTTGCTTAAAGAAAAAGCCAAGGCTGATGCAACCTTCTGGTCGTTTCAACCTATAGCAAAAGTTCAACCCCCGGTTACTAATGACTCCCCCGAACCTTGGCGGGTCAACCCCATTGATGCTTTTGTTTGGCAGAAGTTAAAAGAGAAAAAGTTACAACCAAATCCACCTTCTGATATTACTGATTTCATCCGCAGGGCTTCCTACGACCTGACGGGATTGCCCCCAAGTACTCAAGAAATAAATGACTTTATAGTTGCTGCAAAAACAAATCGACAAAAAGCTGTCAACGACCTCGTTGATCGTTTACTAGCATCGCCACGGTATGGCGAGCAATGGGGCAGGCATTGGCTCGATGTTATTCGCTTTGGTGAAAGCAGAGGTTACGAACGAAACGAGATCATCACCAACCTGTGGCCTTTTCGCGATTATGTAATTCAATCGATCAATGCAGATAAACCTTTTAATTTGTTTATCAAAGAACATCTTGCTGGTGATGTGATAGGGGCAGGGAAACCCGAGGTTGAAATCGCCTCTGCCTTTTTAGTTGCGGGGCCTTACGATGATGTGGGCAATCAAGATGCGATGGCAGCAGCTCAAATTCGTTCCGACCAAATGGATGAAATGATCCGAGCCACCAGCGAAGCTTTTCTCGGGCTTACCATGGGATGTGCTCGTTGCCACGATCATAAATTCGACCCACTACTTACCAAAGATTATTACTCGATGTTTGCAACTTTTGCAGGTGTGGTGCATGGCCCCCGCGAAGTTGCAAGCAACGAACAAAGAGCAGCACGATCTGAACAAAGTAAAGGGTTTGAAGCTAAAAAAGTCTTGCTCAGCGCTAGGCTAAAAAAGTTAAATGAAGAGTTGATCGCACGATCCAAAAAACTCGAGCCCGAATTCGCAAAAGATTGGAAACGACCCAAAGCCAGCAGATATGGAACCGAAGAAGCATTCAAACCCATCGAGGCGAAATTCCTCAAACTAACAATCCAGAGTAGTGATACCGCAGATCCAAAGGAGCTTTCTTTTCGCATCGATGAACTCGAAGTCTTTTCAGCAGAGCCTTCACCAAGGAATGTCGCACTTGCATCCAATGGTTGCAAGGCGGAGGGTGAATCGCGTCAAGCCAAGGATTTCTCAGGCGCCTATGGTGCCTTCTTGGTGAATGATGGCAAGTTTGGCGAACGATGGATTGCAGGGGGTAAAACACTCTTGCTCTCGTTCGCAAAGCCCGAGAAAATCAACCGCATTGTTTTCTCCAGCGATCGCAATAAAGCTCTTCCCGTGGATTCGCCCCTTACACCCTTCGTGGGCGAATATGTTTTTGAAACTTCACTCGATAATAAAACTTGGACAACGGTAGCAAGCTCGAAAGATCGTATTCCCACGACTCCAGCTTTGAAGGAAGTCAGGCTGCTGCAGAAGATGAATGCTGAAAAAGATCGTATGGAAATTGCAGATATCAACAAAGAACTTGCAGAGGTGAATGCCCTGATTGCTAAGGTTCCGCCTTTACCTGTTTGGTGGGTGGGAAATCACAAATCTGCCCCGGGGCCTTTTCATGTCTATCAGGGGGGTAGCCCTCAGAAAAAAGGAGATGAGGTTTTCCCTTCCAGTCTTTCCGCCCTACATCTCAATCCCTCTTCTTACAAGCTAGACCTTCAAAAACTGGAAGCCGACCGCAGGGTTGCTCTTGCCAACTGGATCACCGCACCCGATAACCCGCTTTCTCCACGCGTTCTTGCTAACCGAGTTTGGCAATATCATTTCGGCACCGGTATCGTTGACACCCCTAGCGACTTTGGTTTTATGGGAGGCAGGCCCACTCACCCCGAACTTCTTGATTGGTTGGCTACCAAACTTCTGAGTGAAGGTTGGCAATTAAAACCCCTTCATAAACTCATTATGACTTCTCAAGCTTATCAGCAAAGTTCTAGCTTCCAAACGGATGCCGCTGGCATTGATGGTGATTCGCGTTTTCTTTGGCGTTTCCCCCCGCGAAGGATGCAAGCTGAGGAAATCCGTGACACGATGCTTAGCATTGCAGGCAAGCTCGATTTACGGATGGGAGGCGTTGGTTTTCGTTTATACGAATACCAGCAAGATAATGTTGCTACCTATGTTCCTTTAGATCAGGTCGGGCCCGAAACTTACCGCAGAGCGATTTATCACCATAACGCTCGAGCTGCTCGGGTTGACCTCCTTGCCGATTTCGATGCGCCTGACCCCGCACTGGCTGAACCTCGTAGAACCACCACCACCACACCCCTACAAGCCCTTACCATGATGAATCATAAGTTTACCTTCGACATGGTAAATTTCTTTGCACAACGAGTTATCAAAGAATCTCCAACTCCTGATTCCGATACTCAAATCAAACTTGCTTTCCAGCTAGCCTTAGCCCGAGATCCTAGCCCGATGGAACTTAAACAGGCCAAGTTTCTTGTCACTAATCATGGGCTCCGTGCTTGCTGTAGGGCTCTTTTAAACTCTAACGAATTGATCAACTTAAAATAATTATGAACAACAATACCTCACCAATGGCTGACCTTAACCGTCGTGGTTTATTTCATAGTGTCTTCACGGGGCTTGCTGGGATTGGCCTAGGTTCTCTTTTACAAAAAGATGCCCAAGCTAATATGAATTCTTGGCAAGCAGGCAAAAGGGTAACTCATTTTGCACCTAAAGCAAAACGAGTTTTACAAATCTTCTGCCCAGGCGCTGCTTCTCACATCGACCTTTGGGATTACAAACCCGAGTTATACAAACAAAGTGGTAAACCTCTACCCGGGGGCGAAAACTTCTTTTCCTTTCAAGGCAAGAATGGCAACTTGATGGCTCCTCCTTGGGAATTCCTTCCCTCGGGAAAATCAGGCAAACCCATTTCCTCTCTTCTTCCTAATATGGCTCGCCATGTCGATGACATCGCCTTCATTCATTCGATGCAGTCTAAAAGTAACACCCACGGGCCTGGCTGCGTTTTTATGAACACAGGCCATGTCTCGGAAGGTTTCCCCAGCGCTGGTGCTTGGCTTAGTTATGCGCTTGGTAGTGCCAACGATAACCTGCCTACTTATGTGGCTTTACCCGATGTTCGAGGCGAACCACCAAACGGGAAGGCGAATTGGAGTAACGGATTTTTACCCGCTAGGCATCAGGCGGTAATGATGGCTTCCCATTTAAATATCCGTAATCTTAAGCAACCCGCTGCGATTAGTGAAAAGGAAGAAAAGGCCTCTCGTGATTTTCTTTCCTTCTTAAACAACCAACACGCCAACGCTAACCCGGGCGATTCAACCCTCAATGCCCGCATTGCTGCCTATGAACTTGCTGCACGAATGCAGCTTAGTGCCCCTGAGGTTTCTGATTTTTCTCGGGAAACTAAATCCACGCTCGTTGCCTATGGCGCAGATAGTACCAACAATCTTAAAGCTGGTTATGCTCGTAATTGTATTCTTGCTCGTAGACTTCTTGAACGCAATGTGCGCTATGTCAATCTTTATTGTGCATCAAGAGCCAGTGGCGTCGATGGGTTGCTCAATTGGGATGCCCACCGAACTTTGAAATCAGATTACGAAAGACATTGCCCTATTTTTGATCAACCCACAGCTGCATTGCTTTCGGATCTTAAGCAGCGCGGTTTACTTGATGACACTCTGGTACTTTGGACTACCGAGTTTGGGCGAATGCCAACCCATCAGGTTGGTACTACCGGGCGAGACCATAACCCTGATGCATTTACGGTTTGGATGATGGGTGCAGGGGTCAAAGGTGGAATCAGCTATGGGGCAACCGATGAATTTGGCAGAAAATCAGTTGAGAAGGTGACCAATGTTTGGGAATTTTACGCCACAGTACTGCATCTGCTCGGCTTTGATTTCAATCACTTAAAGTTTTATCACAATGGCATCGATCGCAAAATTACCGATGTGCACGGAAAAGTAATCACCGAAGTATTGGCTTAAGCTGTTAATAAACCAAAACCATTTACGAGAATAAGTATGAAGAAAATTACTAGGCGTAATGCAATCAAATTAACCGCAGTGGGCCTTGGAGGCATTGCCATTCCTGCAATTGGAGTCACCGCGCAAAAACCTGCTAAGCCTTTTGGCACCGAATTTCCAAACCTCGAATCACTTACCACAGGCAAGTGGTGGGATATCGCCCTAGCACCTAACAACCAAACTAAAAGCAAAGGAAAAGGTGGCGCTACCCCAGCACCTTCCATGAATATTGCTCGAGATAAAGTAATCGCATTCGCTTTGTATGCCCATCACAACAAGGTTCTTAAAATAACTGCACAACTTTTTCCTCTAATGCCTGAAGAAGAAGAAACCGCCCGACTCGAACTAATGCAGGAAGGTCAATGGAAGGAAGTTGCCAAGGCGGAAGTTCTTTACCCCGGTTGGGATGCACATTTTAGAATCGAAAATTGGGATAATTCAAAAGATGTTGCTTATAGAATTCGACACGGTGAAAAAGCCAGCTTCGATGGTTTGATTCGTAAAGACCCAATTGACAAAAATGAAATAGTCGTTGCAAATATGTCTTGCAATTCAAGCAGGACAATTGGCCTTAGGCCAGAAATTATCGAAAATCTTAAGTTGCAAAATCCCGATATGCTTTTCTTTGGCGGTGATCAAACCTACCGCCATACCGAACATACCGCAGGTTGGATTGAATTTGGTTTACAGTTTCGCGATATCATTCGCGATAGGCCAACCCTTTGCATCCCCGATGATCACGATGTAGGCCATGGTAATGTCTGGGGTGAAAACGGCAAGAAATCCACTACTCCGGGCGATGCAGATGGGGGATACCGTTACCCCGTCGATTATGTTAATCAAGTTCAAAGGCAGCAATCTTGGAACTTACCCGATCCTGTTGACCCTGCTCCTGTTGACCGAGGAATTAAAGTTTACTTCACTCGAATTACAATAGGAGAAATTGACTTTGCAATTCTTGAAGATCGAAAGTTTAAAACCGGGCCGGATGGAAAAATTCCTAAAATGGGCCCTAGGCCCGATCATATCAACGACCCAAAGTACGATCCCAAAACCATCGACCTTCCCAACCTTCAACTTCTTGGTAAAAGGCAGGAAAAATTCCTCGATGAATGGACTCAAGACTGGACCGGCACACAAATGAAAGCTGTCCTTTCTCAAACCGCTTTCTGTGGTGCGGTGCATATGCATGGCGGCAGGGATAGTAGGCTTCTTGCAGACCTTGACTGTAACGGCTGGCCTCAGACTCCGCGAAACCGAGCCCTTGAACTTATCCGTAAAGCTTGGGCTGTTCATCTCTGTGGCGACCAGCACCTTGCGGTAGTCGTCAAGCACGGCGTAAAAGATTTTGGCGATGGGCCCTATGCTTTTACCAGCCCTGCACTTGTTAATACGATTTATGGAAGATGGTGGCACCCGCTTGACGAAAAAGCTGGGCCTAATCCGGTAAAAGGGTGTTCGCTTCCTTGGACCGGCGATTTTAACGATGGCTTAGGAAATAAAATTTCGATGCTTGCCTACGCCAACCCCGAAGATATTACCAACGAAAAAAAACGCGCTGATGGTTATGGTTTGGTTCGCTTTAATAAAAAGTTGCAAACAGTCACTTTTGAATGCTGGCCTCGTTTTTCTAAAGTTAAAGAGGCGAACGAAAAAAACAACGGGCAGTTTCCCGGTTGGCCTATCACCATCAATACCGATGCAAACGATGGTAGAAAAATAGCAGGGTATCTTCCGGAACTTGTTTTTGAAAAAGGCGTAACACCTGTAGTACAAGTAATGGAAGAAAAAACTGGCGAGGTTTTGTATACCGTGCGTTCTCAAACTTCCAGCTTTAAACCAAGGGTTTACGCTCAAGGGAAGTATACGGTTAAAGTCGGTAAGAATAAACCAGATGAAAAAGCCTTTAAGGGACTCGAAGTAACAAGTACTGCAACGCCTATTAGAATTGAGTTATAGGTTAAAATCTGGGGGATAAATAGATCAAGCTTGGCGGTGCGATTTTTGTTTGCAAGAAAATCGGTATGAATAACATCAAAACCTAACCCCGAAAGAACCTCGAAAAGCCTAACTGGTAACTGGGCGTCAAGTAAAACCCTCAATGGTTTACTTTCTGTATGCTTTTGCAATCAGACAGCTTCGCAGCATACTGCAGGCAAGCTAATATATCATTTGCAACCAAGTCCGGATAATCGGCCAGAATTTCAGGATGCGACATACCAGAGGCCAGCAGTTCCAAAATCATCACTACTGGGTAACGCATTCCTCGGATACAAGGCTTGCCATGGCAGATGG
>JBDNHI010000121.1:0-38564 GCA_041694635.1 Gemmataceae bacterium
AACTTCAACAACTTGAACGACTTGAACAACTTGAACGACTTGAACAACTTGAACAACTCCTACGACTTCAACAACTTGAACGACTTGAACAACTTGAACAACTCCTACGACTTGAACAACTTCAACGACTTCAACTCCACGGCAAAAGTTATAACAAAATTAAGATAGCGAAAGGAACGGTAATTTATTGTGATCCTCCATACGCAGGTGTTGCAGAGTATAGAGAGGTCGAATTCGACCATTCCGAATTTTGGGACTGGGCCAGAAAAGCAGGAAAAATGAATAAGATTTATGTAAGCGAATACAAGGCTCCGAATGATTTTGTTAAAATATTATCGTTTCCACAAAAAAGCAGTCTCTGCCCTACTGGAACTCAAAAACATAACAATCAGCCAAATGAATGTTTATTCGTTCCAATAGGGCAAGAAAAATTTGCTAAACAGAGCGCCGGAAATTAAAATGTAATGCAAACCAAACGCTCGTCCTTCACCGAAAGCCTAGTGAATTTAATAACCGGCTTTTCTGCGTCTATGGTTATCCAGTGGACTATCTACCCGATGATGTGCATCGTAACAACAAACAACCAGAACATAATAATCACGATGGTGTTTTTGGCAGCGTCCGTGGTAAAATCCTACGCAATAAGACGGCTGTTTAACTATTATTGCGGTAGGCGGGTATAATGATTTTGTGCCGATTGCTAACCTAACTTAACGCCATACTATAAAAAGGGATTCCAGTGCCGAAACCGAAAAAGAAAAAGCCAATAATTCCAAGGCTGATAATTCCTAGGAAAAAGCAGTACAGTGATAAGCTTATTATTGCTGCCCTAGAAAAATCCAAGGGCCTACTTTTTATGGCATCGAAGGAACTCGGTTGCGCTCCTACAACTATTTATTCTCGGGCAAATGCAAATCCAGCAATCAGGGCGGCAATAGATAAAGAGCGTGGGCTGATTCTTGATTTCAGCGAACACAGATTGATTGAGGCCATCAATCGTGGCGAACATACTGCGATCTTTTTCTTGCTAAAATGTCTCGGGAAAGAACGGGGTTATGTAGAACGGCAAGAAATTAAGGCCGAGGTGAAACTTGAGGTCACAAGAGGGGTGGAGGAACTAACCGATGACGAACTCACGATTATTGCCAGAGGTGGGAAACTCTCTGCCCGAACCAAATGAAGCTGCGACCCGATTAATTCTACGCAAAAAAGCAAAATCAAGCTTGGTTGAATTCTCAAAATACACCATGCCCGAATATCAAGCGGGCTGGTTTCATAAGCTGATCAGCGACAAAATCAATGAGATGATTCATGGCGACCTGCGTCGTTTGATAATTTCCCTGCCACCACGGCATGGCAAATCCGAGCTAATTTCCCGACGCCTGCCTGCTTATCTCCTTGGCATTCAGCCCGACCTTAGCATTATGGCAGCGTCTTATTCAAGCGATCTGGCGAGTCGCAACAACCGAGATATACAAAGGATAATTGATGGGGGGAGCTACAAGGAGCTTTTCCCAGCAACCACTTTGAATGAAGCAAACTCTAGAACAGTTGCAGGGAATTGGTTGAGGAATTCCGACCTGTTTGAGATTGTCGGGCGCAAGGGCGTGTACCGATGCGCTGGCGTGGGCGGGGGAATAACAGGCATGGGCGGGCATTGGCTTATCATCGATGACCCTGTTAAAAATCGGGAGGAGGCGGACTCCAGCGTCTACCGAGAAAAAATATGGAACTGGTACACCTCGACCTTTACCACAAGGCAAGAAGCAGACGCAAGAATCCTAATTGTTATGACCCGATGGCATTCTGAAGACTTGATCGGGAAGCTCCAAGAATTGCAGAACGCCGAGCCGCTGGCCGATAAGTGGGAAACCATTCATCTGCCTGCAATTGCTGAGCTAAAACGCATGGAATATGACCCTAGGCTTGAAGGTGAAGCTCTGTGGCCATGGAAATATAACTACGAAAAGTTACTGCAAATGAAAGCGTCCGTTGGCGATTATCAGTGGGCTGCCCTTTACCAGCAAAGCCCAAGGGCTGGGGGCGGAACAGAATGGCCTGAGACCTACTTTGGCAAAGGAATTTGGTTTGATGAATGGCCTAAAATCCTAACAATTAAAACAATTGGGATTGACCCGAGCAAAGGGCGTGACGGCCGATCGGGGGATTACTCGGCGGTAGTGCGTCTCGGGCGTGATAATGATGGCGTGTTATTTGTTGAAGCCGACCTTGATCGGATTAACACCGAGGTGCTGACCGATAGAGTTATTGAGATTCAAAAGGAATTTGCGGCTGATGCAGTCGCAATCGAGTCCAACCAGTTTCAAGAATTGCTGGCCGTGCAAATCGAACAGAAGGCCAAGGCCAATGATTGTTTTTTCCCAACAGTAAAAATAGTGAACACGATCAGCAAACAAATCCGCATCCGAAGGCTTGGCCCGTACCTAGCACAGGGCTTAATTAGGTTCAAATCCAACAGCAATTCAACTAGGTTACTGGTTGATCAGCTTAAGGACTTTCCTACCGCTTCGCATGATGATGGGCCGGATGCGCTTGAAATGGCATTGCGGGTTATGATAGACTTGCACAACGGACGAACTTTGAAAACTAAAAGAGGGCTACGAGCATGAGAAATATATTTAAAAATCTATTCGCACCTTCAATAAAACAACAGCGTGAAGACCTACTGGAAAGCATAAAGTTTCAGCGTCTGCAAAAAACCGAACGGCGACTCAAAGAATCCTTGGCGTTCGATCCTTGGTTGAATACCTACAATCAAATGCTTGACCGAAGCGGTGATGGCATAGTCGGTCAATATCCAATCTCACAACCGACCGACCGCAGGTACGGCAGTAACTTTCCCTTCTGGGTATCGGAACAGCAACTATCTATTTTGAGGGCAGCGGCGAGATTTTGCGTCACGACAAATGCAAATGCCCAAGGGCTGATCAATGGGCTTACTTCTTATGTGGTCGGCGTCGGTTACAAATACACCGTTGTGCCAAAATCTGGAAGTGGAATTGATCCGCTAACAGTTAAAAAAGCTCAGGGCGTGATCGACAGATTCACCGAGGAAAATGCTTGGTGCGAGATGGAGCAAGAATTATTTTACCGAAGCAGGGAAGATGGCGAGTCTTTTCTTCGCTATTTTCCGCAGGCGAATGGAGCCCTTGCAATCAGAACAGTTGAACCCGAAATGGTTTACCAGCCGGTTGGTTCAACGCTCGACGAATGGTCTTACGGCATTCAGACGGACATTGATGATGTGTGCAATATCAAGGCATATCATGTCGATTATAGGAGTCCAAAAGGTGCAGATAGTTTTGATAATGCTGGTGGCATGGGCGAAGCCGTTGCCGCTGATTTGATCTGCCACATCAAAGTGAATGTTAAAAGAAGTATTAAAAGAGGGCTTACGGATTTTAGCTATGACACGGTTGATGCCTTTAATTCAGCCGCAAAGTTGCGGAAGAATCTTGGTGAAGGTGCAGCCGTTCAAGCTGCGATTGCAGCAGTGAGACAGCATGAGGCAACCAGTGCCGCACAAGTTACGGATTTTATAGACGAGGCCAAAGACTTTACTATCAACAGCGGTGGAAGATCAACTGATTTTCAGCGGATTGAGTCAGGCAGCTTTTTAGATATTCCAAAGGGTATGACTTATATTCCACCGCCCGCAGCCGTGAATGCGGCCCCGCACATGGAAATCTTCGCTGGGCTTTTACGATCCGCAGGAAATAGGCACAACGCCCCCGAGTGGCTAGTATCCAGTGACTCTAGCAATAATAACTTTGCGTCCAGCCTGACCGCTGAAGCGCCGTTTACAAGGCAATGTTTGCGTCTGCAAGAATTTTACAAGTACCATTTCTGCAAGGTGGTCAAATACGCTATTAAAACAGCGGCTGAAAGTAATTTGCTGCCTGAAAATATTCTTAAACTGATTGATATAAAGGTTGATGCCCCATCGGTTGAATCGAAGGATAAGGCGGCCGAAGCGAATGCAAATCAGATTTATTCAACGCTTGGAATTAAAAGCAAAAAGACTATCGCCGAAGAGCTTGGTTTGGATTTTGAATCCGAGATGGACAACGCAAAGGATGATTCACTTGGCGGCGGCGGCAGTCCTTTGGCCGATCCAACCGGTGAACCTTCTTCCCGTTTTTAGGCCAGCCCGAAGTGGATGTTATCTTTACGCCTAAACAAAAGTAATACCATGCAGACCGCCATAAATTCAACGCTGGCCGCTCGGTTCTCATTGCACTCGGATGATCAATTGACCCTAGCCGATTCCGTGGCCGATGCTGTTGATCGGCGTGTCCGCTGCCAATGGAACAAAATCTTCTTCGCCTTGAAAAGTAAAAAAACTCAGGCAGAAAAAAAAATAATTATCAGGGCCGCACTTTATGATCTTTGGATTGACTCGCACCAAGAGTTGAAAAAGGGTTTCCAGAAAATTGCGGACAACTCTTTTATTGCATCAAAAAAAATCTTGGGTGAAGTGATTCCCATCGGCCACTTGAACCTGCAAACAACAGTTAAAAGGTTGACCGAGGCGACCAAGGCTTCGATCAAAAAGAAAATGGCTGATGCAATATTCAAGCCGCTGTCACCCGAGAAGGTGGAACAGATCGTCAAAGGGACAACCGCAGGGATGTCATGGCAAGGGAGGCTGGCACAGCAAAGTAACCTAGCAAGCCCCGAACAATTAGCAACGCTAGTTACGAGTGGATTTAATGCGGGTGCAACGCCGGCGCAATTAGCGGCCTTAATCAAACCGCAGGTTGCAGGAGTGGCAGCTAGTGCTAGGCGAATCGCTCGGAATGAATCAATGCGAATTGCCCATGAAACCCGAATGGAAGCTTATGAAGACTTAGGGGAGATGGTTTCGGGGTATCAGATTCATGCCACAATGGATTCTCGGGTAAGGCCGGAACACGCCGCACGAAGCGGAACGGTCTACAGTAAAAAACCTAAAGGCAATGAGCGACCGATGTCCGAGATGCCAAGGCCACCGCTCGAAGCAGACGGCACGGTTGCCCATAATTGCCGTTGCTGGATAACTCCAGTTCTGGAAATACAAACGCACATAGAAGAAGACCCAGCGGCCAAGGCTGTATTTACGGATGCAGCAGGTAGACTAATACCTAACCCAGCCGTTTACACGCAATGGTTCGATAAGGCGAATCAAACAGACAAGGAAAAAGTAGTGGGCGTGAAAAGATTGAAGCTAATGAAGGAGCTTGTTCCAATCGGGCAATCAATTCAATGGGGCCATTTTATTAATCCAGAGACGGGCAAACTATTGGGGTTTGAAGAGTTAAGAGTTGAAAGTGAAATCCAGCGAAAGGAGCGTGTAGGGAAGTTCGATGCCGTGATTGCAAAACGGCTGGAGCTAACAAAACAAGTTTACACTTACGGCTACATCCCGCCCGAGCCGCCGCCGAAGGTTGCGGCTATTACACCACCCGAGCCAAAGCCAATCACACCGCCAGCCGTTGACCCCAAGCTCGGAGTAGTGCCAATAAACCCGATAGCGGAGCCGAAGGTTACGGCGGTAGCAATACCAGCCGACTCGGTTGTTGTTCCAGCCAATCCGGTGGTAATTACTCCGGTTACTTCTACAGCCATGCCAGCGGTTGCAGCGGTTGCAGCGGTTGCAGCACTTGCGATAAAAACATTGCTCGGAATCATTTCTCCAGCGCAGAAAATTCCAATTGCCAAAACTCCGTCTAAAGTTCGGAAAACCAAAACTGGAAAGCTACCACAACGAGGCAAGAAAAAGAGCAAAAAGAAGATCAAGAAAAAGAGCAAAAAGAAGATCAAGAAAAAGAAAAATAAATGAAATACCCACGCCCACGCACCCGCAAGAAATGCAATACCTGCGGCCAAGTTAAGCCGCTGGCGCAATTCTATAAGAACAAAAACCTACCGGACGGACTGCAAAGAGCCTGCAAAAGGTGCGCTAAGGCCATAGTCAAAAAGTGGCGGGCAGTAAAGAGAATTAGGTTGAATACTCAAAACCCTTAAATAATTCTTTTAAACTCGCCTTGACAAACTTCCGGCCCGTGTGCTTGAATATCGGAATGGCCCAGCTTTTAAAATTACACGAAGCCAGAAACCTTGCCACGCTGAAAACCAGCCGCAAGGCTAATATCATTTACGGCGTTAAGATAATTGGTTTCGATTCTGAAAATGGTCGAGAGTATTTACCAGCCGCTTTAAAGGGCGCAATTGCACTTTACGAAGGCGTAAATGTTAATGTCGATCACCCAGAAGATCCAACGAAAGCCCGCTCTGTTTACGACAGAATTGGCAAACTGATCAATGTCCGGTTTGTTGAAGGGAAAGGGTTATACGCTGATTTATGGCTGAACCCTAGCCATGAGCTTACACCGAATATCTTTACAGCCGCCGAAAAAATGCCCGATCAATATGGGTTATCGCACAATGCCCAAGGCGAAGGCGAGACAAAAGACGGGGTATTTATCGTGAGCAAAATTACCGAAGTCCGCAGCGTAGATTTAGTCGCAGATCCTGCGACAACCAAAAGTTTAAGTGAGTCGAAAACTATTTCTAAAAAGGGGAAAACTGTGAAAAAATCTGTGAAAGAATCTGCTAAAAAAATTAAACGAATAAGAGAAGAAGAAGAGGACGACCTAAAGAAAAAAGTCACTGAAGCCTTAAAAGAATCCAATGATGAAGATGGCGACGAGGCTATGGCCGATAAAATCATAAAGATTTTTAAAGAAGCCGAGGATGAAAAAGAAGTAGATGAGGATGATAAACAAGAAAAAGAAACCTATGAAGATGATGAGGCCATGGAAGGTGACAATGGCTCCGATTCTGAAGTAACTAAAAATGAAGACGACAGTGACGAGGTTAAAGAAGGCGAAGATGAAGATGAAGACGAAGATGAAGATGACGATGCCGATGAAAAAATGACAGAGGGCGAAGACGAAGACGATGATAAGAAAGTTGAGGAAGGCCGCAAACATCGCATAAATAAAAAGCTAACCAACTTGCAAGAGCAGGTTAATCACATGAGAAAAACAGCTTGGATTCGGGGCGTGTGCAGAAAGATTAAGCTGCCTTTGACCCGAAGCTTGCTTGAAGACTTACAGGGAATGAAAAAGGATTCTTTGCTCAGAACCGCAAAGCGTCTGGCACTTGCTCACAAAGTTTCGAAGCCAAAATCTGGCCTAAGATTGTTTGAAAGCAAGTCCAGCATTCCAACCGGCAATGATCTTTATAACTGGCTCCAAAACTAACTTTTAAAATTATGAAAGAGGTGATCCGTGGGTACTACTTTTCAGGGCAATCGGTTTGTAAAACCTAGTGCGGAGCGTCAATTTTCATTCCCTTGCCAAGGGGGCGTTGTTATTTCTGTTGGCGACCTCATGGCAAAGTCTGGAAATTACGCCGTGCCATTATCTTCGCTGACTGGCTCGGGTACAGCCGCTACCGACCTAGCCACCATACACAATACTTTCCTAGGTGTGGCCGTGAGTGCAAGGATTGCAGCACAGTTAACCGATGGAAAGGTCAGCATTATGTCTGATTGCATTTATGAGGCCGATTGTGCTTCTATAAGTGACCTTGCCGTAGGCGATGGCGTTAGTGCGTTTTCATCTGGTGCAGCCGCAGTGGGTGCAATCAGCGATGCTAAAGTTGCTGAAACCACTGATGTCACATTGCAAATTGGAACCGTAACTAAATACTATTCTGGTGCGATCACCAAGGTTGAAGTCCGTTTGATTGGCCGAAGTGGTCGAGAACACCTTTAATACTTGAGTTGCTATTTTTAACTTTTAGAAGGAGTTTGCGATGCGAATTAATGTTTTAAAAATCAGGGAATTATACGAATCGAAAAAGCATTCTGCTGGCGGCAAGCTGGCGTTCCTAAATGAAATCTCCCACGGCCTTGGCTTAACCGACAAGAGCGGAAGTCCTAGCAGGGACAAGGCCGGCAATCACCGTTTGACCGAACAGAAAATTAGGCCAGAACAATTCAGCATTCAAGAGTTGGCAGAGGGAATTATCGGCTCCACTTGGCGTAATTTCTTTGATCCTTCCAACAGTTCGGCCCTTGCAAAATACACGGTGGCAAGATCGCTGGTTGAGCAGGGCCACCCGAATGATACGAGGGCGTTGCTTGAATCTACCGGCGTCGGTATTGATCCAACGGCCTTTGCGAACATCAACGCATTTACTGCCGTTGTTGGTGGATTAATTGAAGTTAAAATTCTGGAAGCTTTTCAGAACCCATCTTTGATTGCCGACCAGTTGATGCCAGCCGAACCGACCAAACTCAACGGCCAAAAGGTTATTGGCGTCAGTCGAATCGGCGATAAAGCTAAAGAGCGCAAAGCCGGCGAAGCCCATCAAAGGGCGCAGTTTTCCGAACGATGGATTGAGACCCCTGCCACTCGGGAAAATGCTCTCGCCGTAGATGTTTTGAAGGAAACGGTTTTCTTTGACTTGACTGGCGATATTTTAAATGTTGCTAGTTCGGTTGGTGAAGAACTTGCGTATCGAAAAGAACTAGAAGTAATCGATACCTTTATCGGTTATAAAAATTCATTCTCTTATTCTGGTACAGCTTATAACACTTACCAGACTGCTAAAACTTTGGGCTTTGTAAACGACTTTTCAAACCAATTGCAGGATTGGACTAACCTCCAAGCGGCGAGTTTAAAATTCGCACGAATGGAAGACCCAACAACCGGCAAGAGAATCCTAATTACTCCTAATATTATCGTTTGCAATCCAGCTAAATTAGCTACTGCAAATTTAATCATGGGTGCTAATCTAACCGAGCGAAGAGTTGCAGGCAGCGGATTAAATCAGCAAACTGCTGGAGTTTTGAGCGTTAGCCAAACGGCTGGCAATCCTTACTCGGGGCAGTTCACCTTGCTATCGAGTCCGTTGATCGAACAGCGTTGCACGGATGCGGATGGTCTTAACTTATCACAGACTAACGCTGATGAATATTGGTGGTTATTTCAGAGCGGAAAGTCCTTCCGCTATATGCAGAATTATCCTTTGAATGTTCAGCAAGCCGCACCTAACCAGTACGAGATGCTTGACAAGGGAATCATCGCAAGCTATTTTGCTAATGAGCGTGGTATTCCGTCTGTATGGAGTCCTTGGCACATTGTTAGGAACAAAAACTAATGGCTTTGAAAAGCGTATTGGCAATTAGCGATGAACTTAAAGCGTGGGAAGTTCGGGTTACTGGACTTCCTAGGTCTTTAATTATGGGTACTAATAAAGATATGGTGAAAGCCATCTACAAAAAAAAGTACAATCTGTTTCGTGAAGATTTAGACTTCGTGGAGTGTTCACCATGTCAGCCGCTAGCGACAAAATAAACACGGCCATAAATCAGATTTGCGACCGCATCATCGAAGTGACAGCGACTTATAAGCCTACTTATTCGATTGATGGTGAAAGTTATTCGCATGAAAGTTATTTGAATTCCTTGACGGCGAGTTTAGCAGCGTTGAAGCAGACGCAACAAGTTTTAGAAGGGCCGTTCCAAAAAATAGTAAGGATGCGTTAAAATGTACTTCTCAAAAATAGTTGCAACTGGCGCAGGGGATACCACTTTAATCGCAGGGGTGGCGGGGCAGCGTATCAAAATAATCAGTTACACTTATGCGACCGCTACCACGGTGAGCGTCAAATTTTTATCTGGTAGTACCGATCTGACAGGCTCAATGGCGTTGGCAGCAAATACAAGCGCATATTTTGGCTCGGGGGATAGATTACCAAGCACTTTGCTCGGGTGCTTGAAGTGCGCTGAGGGCGAAGATTTTAAAATCAACTTGTCTGGAATTGCAGTAGTAGGCGGCCATCTGACCTACACTTTAGAAGCGGTGTAATATGCAAATCAACACCGCTAATGATTATCTGATTTGGGATAATATAGAATCAATCACTTACACTTCAAACAATGTGACGGACACGGCGTATCAATTAGCGATTGCAAAACGAAGATCGATAACTTCCGCTGATGTACCGACTGAAAAAACAGGATCATACACAAGCTCGGACTTAGTGTGGATGATTCCTACGGCGGTTTTAACAGGTGGGTTGATACCGAAAGTATCGGATTACATTACCGATAGTGCTTCGGTTGAGTGGACTGTATTAGATTTACAGCTTTGGAATTTTAAAAGCACTTGGCGATTGACAACCAGAAACTTGGTTTTAGCTGAGGGGTTGTTCGACACAATCAAGTTAATGCGGCCAGACAACTTAAAAGATGGCTCGGGTGGAAGGACAACCACCTACACGCAAGTCGGAGCCGATGTCCAGTGTAAAATCGTGGAAGTGAATAGCGATGCTGCTGATTTATTCGGGCGAAAAACAACTAAGCAAAGATTCGATTGCCACAGCCAAAGGCAATTACTTTGGAAGGCGACCGATAGAATCACCGATCAGAATGACAATGTTTATTCCATCGTTGCAGGGGCAGCGCCATTCACCCTAGACAGCCTTCAAGTTTTCTCATTGGAGAAAATTTTATAATGGCAAGCTTCAAGGTTAATTCAACTGATTTATTTGCACAAGCTAAACAAGGTGTTGCCAAGAACCTTTTAGCTGCTGCCGTGTTTTTTCAGACTCAGTTGATGAAAGAGTTGGGTGCAAGAACACCAGCGACTAAAACAATTAAAAAGGGAAGAAAAAAGCATCGTGTTTTTATAAAGCCATTTTCTGCTGAGGGCGAATACCCGATGAAGCGAACCGGATTCTTACAGGCTAATATTCTTTATGAACCAACGAAGGTGGCCGATGTTGTTGGCGAGGGTATGCGTGTGCGTGTGGGCTATGGACGGAATGCTTTTTATGGGGCGGTTCTAGAGTTCAAACTGAAGCGTCTAGGGCTTATGCGGACGCTGAAAGATTTGCAACCGCAGTTAAGTAAATTGGCGGCATCGGCGGTAACAATCAAATGAATAAATTAATGTTGGAATTACTGACGGCCGTACAAAATTTGTTTGAAACATTTTCAACCAAGGATCTGCTAACTGGCGGCCTTTGGTATGAGCGAGTACCACCAGATTCACAATTGCCCTACTGCGTCATAACGGCGACTGGTGGAGAGAAAACCAACACAAGCACTTATGATTACCTGCAAATATTCACGATAACATTTACCCTTTATGCTTTGGGCGGTATTGGCAAAAATACAATTGCTCCACTTGCGACTCTGCTAGACGAATTTAACTTTTGCGAAGGGGAATTGTCTCTAGCGAGTGGCAGGGTGGTTGCCTTTGTTCCGAGCGGAAACATAATTACGATAGAACCGGAGTTAATTAACTCTGAGGATGTCACGAAAATAACGGCATCGTTTTTGGTAACGCTGCAAGGTCGGTCGATATAGGTTTTGAGTTTGAGTTTTAACTTTTACAAGGGGGTTTATCATGCCAGCTACTTTTCACCGTGGGCAAGGCGGTTCTGTTTTGGCGGGTTCGGTTGCGTTTGCCGTACTAGATTGGACGCTTACGAAAACAAACAGGCTTACCGAAATAACGAACTCGGGTTCGCTCGGGTATGCGGAATACTTTCCGGGCGTGACAGAGGGTAGCGGTTCCTTTAACGCCCTTTGGGATTCGGAAAATATTCCGGATGAGGGCAACACCGAAAACGCTTCGCCCGGCGATCCACTATTTGGGCCTGACGAAAGCGGAACGCTAGAGGTGGGTGCGCTGGTGGTATTAACTTTGAAAATTGGTGACAGCGGGAAAACCTATGTAATGAATGCTCGGATTGAGTCCTTGGCGGTCACCGTTAATGCGGTCACGGATGTAGTCAAATTCGCTTGCAATTTCAAGACATCCGGCGTGATCACTGACCCCACCTAATAATTTTTAACTTTTAAAAAGGAAACGAAGTGGACGAAAAAGAAAAAAATGTGATTGCCAACGAGGCCGTTTCTGGCGGCCTTGGCACGATCAAAATTGGTGACAAGACTTTTTTGGTTGATCAAGTGACGGATAAAATTATGGGAACCCTGCATAATTTTATTCGTACCTCAATGAAGTCGCCCTTGTCAGCGATAGCGGCCAGCCTAAAAGACTTACCACCCGAAATGCAAAAGTTCGCTATTGCAGAGGCGGTAAAGTTACAGGCGAATGGCGGTGCAGAGGGCAACGCTGCCTTTTTTAAGGACTGCCTTTTGTCCATTGATGGTTGCGGTTTCTTGATGTGGTTGTTGGTTAAAAAGAATCACCCTGAGCTTTCGCATAAGCTTTGTTGCGAACTAGTGAAGGAAGCATCACCCGAGGCGGTTATGGCTGACTTGGGGCCAGCGTGTGGACTGGTGGCGGTTGCACCCGAGGGAAACTAACTTGGCCCGAATTCCTTGCAGCATGGATCGAGGAAGACAGGCCAAAATATTATCGGAAGGTGATCGAGTCTACCGAAGGGAAGTGGACTGCAAAAGATATTAGTGAGATGAGCATTCCGCAGTATTTAAGCCTTGAACACGAACGAAGAGAATTAAGTTTTGCGGATGCTAAAAGAATAATCGCAGAGAGGAAAAAGAAAAGTGGCAACTAAACTCGCAGAATCGTATGTCGAGTTTTTCGCCAAGGGCTTGAAAGAGGTGGAATCGGCTACGCAGAACCTGACTGACTCCAGTCGCAAAGCACATGAAACAGTAAATGTTTTAAGCGAACAAGAAAACTTATTATCAAAAACGACAGAGAAAGTCATAAAGAATCTTGAGAAAAAGTCACGAGCATTAACCTCTGCTAGTGTGGCAACGAAGCAGCAAGTCAAAGATGCTGCGGCACTAGAGACAGCCGAGAAAAAGACCGCTACGAAAGTCCCAAAAAAACAAAAGGTCGAAGTTGATACAAAGACCGCTGCCACCGCTCTAAATGCGTTAATAGCCAAGGGTGCTGGGCTTGGCGTGGCTATGGCCGCTGGCGTGGCGGTGGCCATGGGCGCACTAAAGACGCTTGGAAAAAAGGCTGAAGGATTAGGTAAAGTAAAACAAGAAGTAATTATTGACACGGGGAAAGCCGAGGCAGCTTTAATTGCATTCGAGGGAAAGAATGCTGGCAGAGGTAAAGTAAAACAAGAATTTATGCCGCAGGAAAAGGTAATAGCGAAAGAACCAAAGCCAAAGGAAAAGGCGGCGATAACGGTAGACAAAAAACAAATCTTGCTCCCTGACACCACCAAGGCCGAATCAACGATAGGTGGTTTATGGAAAAGGGTCACCGGAATTTTTGGCAAAAAACAGGATGTCGGAGTAGACACGAAAAAAGCTAATGCCACTTTAACGGCATTAGAAAAAAAGGCCGAGATTCTTCAAAACAAAAAGCAAATCTTGCTAATAGAAACTAAAAGGGCTGAAGCAACTCTAGCAGCGTTTAAAGCAAAACATAAAGGCAGGATTATAAATTTCCTGTTGATGATCAACACAAAAAAAGCAGAAGCAACTTTAGAAAGAATTATTAAAAAGAACGACGGCAAAGTTATAAACCAATCTGTTACCATTGACACAAAAAAAGCGGATAAAGCTTTGGATGCGTTTGAGAAAAAGAACTCTGTACTTAATGATATTAAACAAACCTTGGTCATCGACACCACGAAGGCCGCTGCGACTTTAAGTGCATTCGAGGGAAAGCATGATGAGAGAGAAATAAAAAAAGGGGTTGCGCCACCAAAGGGAAAGGCAGCGGCAACGGTTGCGGCAATTAAAGAAAAGGTTATGCCGCAGAAAAAGGCGGTTGCGAAGATTGCAGCGCCAGAGGTGGTAAAACAAAAAATAGATATCGACACAACCAAGGCTGAAAGTTCTATTTCTAAACTGCAAGGGAAAATAAAAGGATTACAACTTGCCGCAGTTGCAGCGGCCGCAGGGATGGCCGTAATGGCGCAGCGGTTCGCATCTGCTGCAATGGAAAACACGGTTGAAGCTGATCGATTATCTAAGGCTTACACCTACGCAGGAAAAGTAATTGGTGATATGTTTGCGCCTTATGTGCGACTAGCAACGGAGGCTATTAATAAATTTACTGAGTATTGGAAATCTTTAAGTGAGGGGTTGAAAAGTTCAATCGCAATGTGGGCGGCGATCACTATTGGCGTAGCGGCGTTCGTTGCGGTCTTGCCCGTGATAAGCTCGATATTAGGTGCAATCCTATCTGGTTTCATGGTGCTATTAACTCCTATCGGGGCGGTAGGTGCAGCCATAGGGGCAGTTATAGTTTGGCTTAGTGGTGCGGCCAAAGCTGGTATGACTTGGGAACAACGATTAAAGGCCGCTATTCGTGGGGTTTTAGATATTTGGACGGCGATGCAAACAGCCTTTGAAATGTTTGGAGATGTTTTCAGCGGCATATTCGGGGCAATCTACGATACGGCAAAAGGGGTTCTGGTTTGGATTGCAGAACAGTTTGGATTTGTTGGAATGGAAGGTATGGCCGCTGGTGATGATATGTCCACAGGGCTGGGAAGCTCCTTAGTTTGGATTATGGAAAAGTTCGGAGAATTTAAAAGTTATGTTTTAGCCATATTCCAAGTGATTCAAAAATCTTGGGCTTCGATGGTTGACGGTTTATCCACAGGTTTAAGTTGGGTCTTAGAAAAGTTGGCTATCGTTGGTGAAGGCACGACCGATACTTTGCTGGCAACGAATAAAGAGCAGATGGCACAGATGGGAACGGATCAAAAGGCAGCGATGGAAAAGTTGGCTGCGGACAATAAAGCCATCCTTGATAAAATGAGGGCGAGAATGGCGGGCAATAAAGCCAAGGCCGATGAATACGCTGATCCTTTAATTAAATTGTTCAAAGGTTTAGATGCGGGCGGCGGTTTTAAAATTAAAGGAACGGTTGCCTTTGAAGGTTTACAAGGAACTTTTGATCGGTTGCAATTAGCCTTTGCAAACGCTGGAGGGCCGAATATCGAGCAAGCGCAGTTGATTGAGATGAAGGGAATAAACCAAAATATGCAGCTTGCAACTATTGCATTAAATGAAATCAGGGATAAAGGGCCGGTGGTACGCTAATGGCAATAACTATCAATTGCACAGTTTCTGAAGTAAGTAGAACGGTTTCTTATAACAGAGATTCCTTGACCGTTACCAGAATTTTAAATGTTCGTCCTTACTCTGCTATCGGGCTGTTAGCTTACCAAATGTTAGGCGGGGCAAGATTTATCAATGGGAGAATTAGAAGGATATTACCGTCTCGTGACCCTTGGTTGCCACAATGTTTTTGCGAAAGTATTGAAAGTACTGGCGGTGGAAAATTTCTAGGAGCAGTACCGGCGGACAACAACGCAAACGCCATGCTAAATGCTAAAAATGTTTACGACTTCGGCATCTTAACGGTATCGTACAAAACACCAGAAAAATCAACACCAGAGGAGGTGGAAGCCGCTTCGGAGGAAGGGGACGATGGTGGGAGCGAAAATTCTGAAATAGAATTGGCTTCACAGAGTTGGGATTTTTCGGCACAGGCATTAACCTTGCCACTGAATTTTTATCAATTCAAAAATGGCAACCCAACTAATACCGCACAGTTGACGAATGTAAATGCCACCAAAACAATTCCTAAGATCGACTATAATTTAATGCGGCATCGTGTGGCTCGTAGGCCGATTCAAGCCATTACAGCTTTAGTTGGGCGTGTAAATAAAAATCCATTTAATTTGGGTGTAGCGGTTTGGCCCGCTGAAACATTGCGGTTTGAGGGCGCACATATAGACCAGAAAATAACGATGGATGGTTTTAAGTTTTTCGATATCAGTTATAAATTTACGATCATGCCGATCTTTGATTTCGTTGCAACATCTATGCAGACTAAAGAAATGAAGACGACTGGAAGCGGAGGAAGTGGCGATCCATTCGTTACTAAAGAAGTTGTTGTTCCGTCAAAAACAGCAAAGCAATTCGTGGGGTGGAATAGAATCTATCGACCGGATATGGGATACTGGGATCGGCTGGTTGAACATGGGTTTGCACCACCTTACAGAAATGTTTATAAGGACGACCAAGAAATTACCCAAACTGGCGTAGGCAAAGGTTTCAATCTATTATTTAACCCAAAGGCAAAATAATATGGCCGCTGGAAATTACGCTATCATCTGCGAACAAGGTGCAACGCTAATTGTCAACCTTACATACAAACAAGCCAATGGCGTTGTGTTCAACCTTACTGGCTACGATGCAAGAATGCAGGTGCGAGAAACAATTGAAAGTGTCGATGTCGTACTAGAGCTAGATGTAGCGGCAGGCAGAATTGTTTTAGGTGGTGTTTTAGGAACAATAATATTAGAGGTGACGCACCAAGACACAGACGCTTTATTGGCGGGTGAATATGTTTACGATCTAGAATTAATTTCCCCTGCCGACCAAGTGACTCGATTGATCGAAGGTTCGTTTTCGGTTGTTGCACAGGTGACAAGGGAGGCTATACCGTGAGCCATTCTGTAGAGATAATTAGCATTGCAAACGAAATAATCGTAAATGACCATATGCTCGATATCGTCTTGCAGACTCAAAGCGTAGTAGTTTCCACTATCGGCCAAAAGGGTGACAAGGGTGCAAAAGGCGATACCGGAATAAAGGGTGGTGACTTAACCTTATTTTCTGAGCTTCAAGATGTTCTGGTTGCGACCCCGCTAAACAATCACTTTGTAATGTATGATGCAACTGCTGCGAAGTTTACAAATAAAGCACTTGAAGCTTCATTTGTTCCTACTTTAAATCAAGATACGACTGGTAATGCTGCGACCACAACGCTTGCGGTTAATGTCACGACTAACGCAAACCTTACTGGGTTCGATGTTACTTCAATTGGCAACGCTGCAAAGTTGTCGGATACAGCTGTTACCGCTGGAAAGTACACGAACGCAAATTTGACAATTGATGCCAAGGGCAGAATCACTTTGGCCTCTAGCGGAACCTCTGGTACGGTTTCATCTATTACGATTACTTCTGACGACCAAGATTTTACAATCGTTGGTTCGCCCATTACCACCAGCGGGATTATCGACTTATCGCTGAAAACTACAGGCGTGATTGCGGGTGCTTATACCTCGGCCAATATTACTGTTGATGCAAGGGGGAGAATTTCCGCAGCAGCGAATGGGGCTGGTGGTGGTGGCGGTTTTCCTTCTGGTGGTTTAGTCTCGCAGGTGCTAACGCCAAACGCTGAATTGATTTTAGTTTGGGTTTATCCCGACGGAGGATATTTCTAATGGCACTAGCAATCATAGGCGCACCAGTTAGCTTTAATACTTCAGGCCTAGGCACATTTGCAAGCCCTTTTATTGTTGCGTCTAATAACACCGACCCCTTATCTAGCAGCGAGATAATATTTAGTTCGCCGGTTGGTGGAAGGGTGTACCTAGATTTTTCTGTTAGCTCGGAATTCCTTAACGATGTTGCGACCATTACTGTCGGTGGACAAACGCTATGGTTGGCAAGCGGGGCTGACAATATAATCTCCGATTTCTTGGTGGCAACCGACCAAGAAGTGAAAATCACATATGTCAAAAATGCGTCAATTAACGTTGGTTCTGATAATGTAAGCGGTTCTATTTATTTTATAAAAACCCCTTTGCCAGCTTCTCATTTGATGATTACCACCCAGCCTGCTGGAGCGACCACAGGGTTGGTTTTCTTGACTCAGCCAATCGTTGCGGTTCATAAGGATGACCACCTTTTAATTGAGGGTGCTATAAACGCTATTTCCGTAGATGTTTTGGTTATGTCTGGATCATGTGTTTTATCGGGAACGACATTCGGATCTGCCGTAGGTGGTGTCTTAACCTATACCGATATTGTTGCGACTGGAACAGGGAGCTTTTATCTAGTATTCAGCTCGGATGGTTTAACTTCTGCCACATCGGAATTGCTAACTTTTTCATTGCCAGCGGTTTCGCTGGTAATCGTAACGCAACCAGTTTCATCTACGATCTCTGGTGCTATACTTTCTATTCAGCCAGTCATCGAAGTGCGTGACGGTAATAATATTGTTGTGGTTCGGCCCGATTATGAAATTACGGTGGTAAGGAATATCGTGACTGGCAGTTCGGCCACTACAGGCGTTCTAGTCATGACTACAGCGTATGGCGTTGCGTCTTACTCTGAGCTTATCGCAACTGGTACAGGAACTTTCACTTTAAGTTTTACCTCACCGGATTTAATTGGAACAACTTCCAATCTTGTCACGATTGAGCAACCTTCTACTCCAACTATTCCGGTAAAGCCAAAACGGAGTTATGAGGCTGGACTTGTACCATCGGCATCGCAATTGTCTGATAATGAACTGGCCATAAATGTACCTGATAAAAAGGGGTACATGAAAAATCCAAGCGGCGTGGTTGAGTTAGTTTTTACTGCGGGTGCAACCACGCTCGCAGCTTTAACCGATGTGGTTTTAACTTCGATTGCGGATGATGATTTTATTAAGTGGAATGCGGCAAGTTCCAAGTTCGTGAATAAGAATATTATTGATAGTGGTAACTTTTAATTAAGGAGTGGTGAAATGGCGAATCCATTGAGAATCAAACGACGGTTGGCGGGTAGTGGTGCAGGATCACCATCAAGTTTGATCAATGCGGAATTGGCATTTAATGAATTTTCCAAAATTCTTTATTATGGAATTGGTGGTGATGATACAGGATCGAGCGGAATAATTACCATCGGTGGCGAAGGTGCGTTCGGTGGGTTGTCAACCACCAATGCATGGGCAGGAACGACCAACACTTTTACGAGTGCCGTTGTTTTAACTGGTGCTGTTTCCGGTGCTGGAATTTTAGCTTATGTGACGGCTTTTAGACTCGACCAGTTTGCAGCACCTAATACTAGTGTTACTTTAAATTCGCAACGCATTACTAACCTTGCCGATCCGACATCAGCACAGGATGCAGCTACTAAAAGTTATGTGGATGCCGCCAGAACAGGGCTGGATGTCAAGGCTTCTGTGAGAGTTGCGTCTACGGCTAATATTACCTTGGCCTGGCACTTGATTAATGGCTCGTCAATAGACGGAATCACAGTAGCTACTGGTGACCGAGTGTTGTTGAAAAATCAAACGGTAGGGGCTGCTAACGGTATCTATGTTGTTGTTGCAAGTGGTGCTGCGTCACGATCTGCCGATGCTGACTCTTCCCCAGAAGTCACTTCCGGTATGTTCACTTTTGTTGAAGAGGGTACGATAAATGGCGGACAAGGTTTTGTTTTAACAACCGCAAATACTATTGACCTCGGCTCTACTGCTTTGGTTTTTACGCAGTTTTCTGGTGTTGGTGATGTCGTTGCTGGCGATGGTTTAACCAAAACAGGGAACACCGTTGATGCTGTTGGCACGACCAATAGGATTTCTGTTTCAGCGAATGCTATCGACATTCACACCTCTTATGTCGGGCAAGCAAGCATTACGACAGTTGGTACTCTAACCAATTTAACTGTCACTAATACTATCGTTGGTTCGATTTCTGGCAATGCTGGCACAGCTACGAAACTAGCAACAGCAAGGACAATTAATACGGTTTCTTTTGACGGATCTGCTAATATCGTGGTAACCGCCGCAGCCGATACTTTGACTGGAACAACGCTTGCGTCTAATGTTTTGACTTCGTCCTTGACCACCATCGGCACGATTACTGCGGGCGTGTGGAACTCTTCGACATTAATTAGCCTTGCCTATGGCGGTACTGGTGCAAACTTAAGTGCCGCAAGTGCTGGTACGATATTCAAAACGAACGGAACTATTTTAGTCGCAGCGACCTTACATACTGATTATCTAAATAATGCGTCCATAATTGACGGAGGAACATTCTAGAAATGCCTAATCCAATTAAGCCAAAAAGATCCTACACGACTACGAATACTCCTACGCTGGAAGCAGGGGAACTGGGGCTTAACGCAACAGACGGCAAAATCTGGATTGGAAACGCAGCCGGAAACGCCAATGTTTTAGTGGTGAGCAAAAACACATCTGATTTAGTAGGCACGATTAGCAATGCACAGATTGCGAATGCTGCGGTCACGAATCTTAGCGGAACTAATACCGGCGATAATACGGTTGCCACGGCGATAATTGGAACGCCTAGTATTACAGTTGCGACTATTACCACCACAGGTAATATTGAGCTTGGTCACGCTACTGCAAATACTCTTTCGGCTGCCTCTGGAATTTTGTCCATTGAAGGCGTGGTTATCGCACGGGCCACGGATGTTCACTTTATCGGCACGACCAGCGTTGCGCTAAACAGGACTTCAGCAGCTTTGACACTTGCAGGAATCACTTTGACTGCGCCAAATATAGGGACACCTTCGGCTGGCACATTAACTAGCTGCACAGGCTTGCCATTGACTACAGGTGTTACTGGGATTCTTCCAACTGCGAACGGCGGAACAGGCGTTGCATTCTTTACCGCTGCTGGGCCTACGATTGCTCGGATTTATACTTTCCCTGACGCTGCGGCTACCATTGCCCGCACCGATGCGGCTCAAACATTTACAGGTGTGCAGACAATATCAAGTCAACCTATTCTTAGCTCACTAACAGTTTCATCTGCAGTAGCTACAGACGCAAGTAAAGGATTAGTGAGCGTCACAAATACTGGCACAGGGAATAATGTTTTGGCGACTAGTCCTACGCTAGTAACTCCTAATTTAGGTACGCCAACTACGCTAATATTAACTAGTGCAACAGGCTTGCCACTAACTACAGGTGTTACTGGGGTTTTGCCTGCTGGAAATATTACAGACTCCGCTACTGCGTTGTTTTTCGATGTCAATAGGTCTACATCCCAAACCATAGCCACCACTACTTTTACTAAATTCCAACTGAATTCCGAAACCACGGACACGGCCGGAACCTACGACAGTAGTAGCAACTATAGACACACACCGACTACCGCTGGGGTTTACCTTTATGCTGCCTCTGTGGTTTTTGGAGCGACCTTTGCGGATCAAAAAGCGGTGATTATCGCCATTTATAAAAACGGATCACGGGTAGCACAGACACATATTTATTCCTCTGGAACTAACGACACGGCTGCTACAGTAGCAATGCCAGTGAAGATGAACGGAACGACAGATTACGCCGAAGTTTACATTTACCACGAAAAAGGCTCGGATGCGAATACCTCGGCCAACGCAGCCCACAACTGGTTTAAGGGAACACGACTATGAATTTAGCGGCCATTATTGCAATTAAATATCCTAGTGCAGACTTGCAGTCTGAAGTGATTTTGCAGGATGACGGGGCGGGTGCGTATATAAAAATATGGAATCTTCCCGAGCCACAACCAACGATAATTGAAATAAACCAATGGGCTATTGATCTTGAGACGCAACACAACCTGACGCAAACAAAATCAGAAAAGCTAAAACAGATAGACTCCGAGTGGGCATCCATCGAAAAAGCTGGATGGGATTCTGGCCTAGGCTACTCACTTGGCATCGTCTCTACGGATGTCGCCTTGCTCGCTGGCGTGTATTTGCTGGCGAAGGAAGCGTCTGCGTTAGGCTTGCCTATTCCAGATTTAATATCAATCGATAATTCTCTAATTTCCTTTACGACATTAGCTGATATGACAATGTTACTTTTACGGTACGGTGCAGCAAGGTCGGCGGTGGCTGGTACTTTTGCTACCCGAAGGAAAGCGGTCGTGGCGGCTTTAACAATTGAAAGTTTGGTAAAAATCTAAATGAAACCAATTTCCGAAGCAAGGGCTGGGCATCCACTATACGCTGCGGACATAAACGCACAGAGTTCCGAGCTACGCAGGCAGGGCAATGTTTCATTCGAGGGTGGAACTGTAAACAGCGAAGGCGGTGGGGTGCATATTAGCGTGGATGGGACGAAGGGATTCTGGGCAAGGCTGCAAGCGAGAGATGGATTTAAGTACGGCTGGTATTCAGTTGAAAAAGTAGTTGAAAATTACGGGTGGAACTTTCCTGTATTCGATGAGATCGCATATAATTCATCTACCCCATTTGACAATTATGCAATCGAGGTAAACAGAAATATTGGCGTGCCGTTCGGAACAGTAGTTTGGCTTGAGCCGATATCTAATCAGGTAGACGGAACTGAATCTAAAACCATTTATGTTTTCCAGTTTAACGAGTTCGGCGGTAGTGCTACGGTTCAATCGGTTGTTACCAATGTTTTGTGTGATTCAAATGGAATCAATTTAACTAAACACAATTTTGCTGCTTACGATTACAAGGCTCCTTTTAGCCCTACCTTCTTAAGCAATACCGATGTTATTCCTAAAAGTTATTCGGGGCAGAGTGGAAAAGTTGTTACAGTTAATTTTGCTGAAACTGGGCTAGAGTTCGGGGCTGCGGTAGAAGGGGCCAGCGGACTTGGTTCTATTAATGCGGATATCGTGGCAATACTAACAAGCATCGCAGAACTTACCACCATAATAACGAACCTTCAAGCGTCTATTAATTCCATGCAGACCAGAATCTCAAATCTTGAAGCTGGTTGACATGAATAAATATTTGTCTTACCGAACTTTTAGTGGTGGTTGGCCCCCTGTTACTTCTATACTTCCAGCCGGATTTTCTGCCCATGCAAAATTAAGTTGGCATGATTATGATTCAGAATTAAAACTATTTAAAAACAGTACAAAGCATTATCAAAATTATGCAGGAAGTATAGTCTTTGAAGCTATTTACCGAAGAACAGAAAAACCGGTATTAATTACTGAAGGGGAATATGCTGGTTATTATTTATACCGTTCGGAATATGATTTAATAGGCATGACTGAGGGCGGCACAGAATTAACGAGCATTAGTGATTTTAATTCTAAACATTTAATTGGGCAGGTTACTCAGGATAATTTTTCTACAGGTAATTTAGTTTTGCCAGAGTCCATAGGAAAGTATTTAAACAACGGAGAACAATTTTATTTTATACCAGTTTTTACAAAGGATGATATTACTGATCCAGCAAGGCCAATACCACCTGTTTTTACTCGGTTAAATACTGCTGTTGAACCTCCAGTTGCAGTTTTAGTTCTTGAAACAAATATTTATCGGGCAAATAATTATACAAAGCCTTTGTTTTATTCCCATAACATTCCTTCCTCTTTGGCTTTTGATAATGCCGATCAATGGATTGGATACCGGATTGCACAACCATTAATAAAAACACGCAAATTATCAAACACAACTTTTCAACTTTTCCCTGATGAAACCGTATTGGATTTTTACCCTAATGACCAAGCATATTATTACCGGCCTAACTTTTTTACTAATAATCCAGAATCAACATCAAGCCACATAATGACTTCTGGGGGCAGCAATTTCACTTGTAATGTTTATATTGCAAGACCAGCGCAAGAATATAAAACTGGAACGGAGGTGGCAATTCTTCCTTGTGAAAGCTACTACCCGCCCAAACCTTATATTGGAATACTAGATTACATCTGGGACAGTTATTCGGTATCTAGTGCAACATCCCATCCCATGTATGCAAGCTGGCTTGATAGCCGATATGTGAATTTAGAAACGAACGAAATTCAAACGCAAGATACATCCATGCCGACAAGGTGGGCTTCAAACATAAATGACTTTGGAACAGGAACAAAAGTACAAGTTAAAACCGCTGCAACACTACGCCCGTTTAATTATGTTGGCGGTGGCATAAATTCATATGATGGGTTTGTTGTCGATTATGTTTTTACTTTGCCTGTTGATGTTTACGCTGGGTTCTTTTCTATTCACGGCATAATATTAGCCAAAAGATTTAAAGGCTTTCCAAGCAGTTTAAATATTTTGTTGACTAACGAAACCGATGCAACGAAGAATGGAATTTGGAATGTAAATAAAGGCAATTGGTATAAGCAAATATCGCTTCCTGTTGGCTCGACTAAAACTTTTTTTGGGATAGTTTTAAAATCATATCGAGTTTTTAAATTAACGCCCCTTACTAGTTTGACTAGCTGGGTTGAACAACCTTACGATGAAAGAGTTAAAAAGTTCCATTCATATTATGAATATCCAGAGCAAGGACTTGCTGGGAAAACATACAACGATAGTCCTATCGGTAGAAGTGAAAGTGAATTGCCAGCAGGGTTGAGATTAAATTCCGAATACTACTTAATTAAAAACGGCAAGAATATTTCTTTTGCAAGGTCTTATGACGATGCTATTGCCCAAAATAAAATACCGCTGCAAACAATGGGTTACGGGATAATGTGCATTTACAACGCAGACCACAGCCGATCAGAACTGCCCAAGAAAATAATATCCGTTTACCCTGACCCTATTGTAACTGAAGACTTAGACCCAATAAACACCTACTTTATAATTAATAAAAAGTACGGTATTCAACTTGCAGAAACAAAAGATAAGGCGATGGCAGGGGAATTTTTAGATGTAGTGTTAGCTCCTAATACGCAATATGGGTTGGAGCGAGTCACAACGGAAAACAATCGGCCTGATAATGTCCATCAAGACAATAAATCATTTGGATGGAATCCAGCAAGTAAAACTGAAGGCAATTGTTTTGTCAGACCCTATGAAGAACATTTTCAAGATACAACTAACCTTCCGCTTGAAGCTTTAAATAAACCTGCTGCGGATACGACTGGAATTTATGAGAGTTCTATTCCTCCTATTTTGGGTGTCTCGTTCGGACTAGCAAGTTATGCAAAACTAAATTTTAATTTTAGGGCACTATCGTTTTTTAATATTCCTAGTAATGCTACTCCAATCCCTGCTAGTACTGGTTCTTTTGGGGGTGCAACCGAAACAGTAACATACACTTGGGATCAGATCAACAATTCGGTTTTTTGGGTTATGCAAAAAACTGTATCAGGAACGCAAGCAGTAGCCGATGCAATAAATTTACACTTAGAAAGTTTGATTAACTCAATTCCATCTAATTTTTATTTTGCTGGATTTCCATACCGTACAGATGAAAAAGTTTTTACATTGTACAAGGGTGTGCAAAAATACATTCCTATTTCTGGAGTCTATTCTAAATATATTGGGGCATGGACAACTTACAATTACATCTATTACATAAATTGTTCAATTGTAGTTTCTGGAAATCTTTACGAGAATTATAAAACAGGTGGAAAAAGAGCAACGCTAACTGCCAAAATTACTGATCCTACTGGCGCATCCACTTTGACCAAACATTATGCTTACGCTGGTGGTGTATTTTCGTCTGTAATAACAGGCGCAAGCTTTACCGTAGCTGTATATGTCGACTACGCTCACGGATTTAGTGGGCTTAATCCTATTGATGGAATAGTTATCACCAGTGGCACTAGAGTATTAGTTAATAATTTCCACGGCATCAAATCTAATGGCATCTGGATAGCCCAAACAAAAGAATGGGTAAGAGCTTCTGATGCTAACAAAAATGAAGACTTTGTAAATGGCATGATTGTTACCGTTTCGCAAGGCAATATAAACGCTGGCAAAAGCTTTGCTATGGCTTCTCCAAGAATAGTTGATTTAGGTATTTCTGGAATATCCTTTGTCGAAGTGATTAATAATAATTTGTTGCCAGATTCATTTACGATTAATCATTTAGAATTTTACTTTCCTAAACACTTACCTTTCAACATTGAATTTGACGGTGCATTAAATCACACTTGGCGAAAATTAACGATGACTCAAGGCGATAAAGTCCAAGAGAATATAACCTCCGATTTAATTTCTGGTGATCACAGAACCGAATCTAGCGACCTATCTGGCGATATTGTTTGCACTTATAACAGTATTGAAAAAAAGTGGCAGTCAGAACCAATGGAAAGCAACAATGTAAAATTCAAGGTTGAAGTTTGCCCGTATGTTTATTTAGGTTTGATAGAAGGTGGCGCATACACTTTTGAAACAGGGCTAAAAGTGTATGGAAGCCCGAACACCTATTTGAAAATGGAAATTAAAACAAGATATGAATTAGTTACTTCCTATATTGATGGCGCAACGAAAACATTTTATCGGAACAGCAAGGATATTTTCTCTCCGCATTTTGATAAACCGTATGGGGAAGAAGTAGATTTACCATACAATTATTTTTCCGAAGATTATTATGAGTGGTACAGCAATAACCCTTTCGATAAGACTGTTAGTCGCAACTGGAAAATTTATGCGTTTTGGCAAACCAAAGTTTCCGGCGGCAACAATGAGAAATTAGATAAGCGTCGGCCAATTGTTTTGGGCGAGCCGTATACCTATGATTTTTATACCATAGGATTTTCCGGGGCGGTGACTTATATTCCCAACAATGGTTGCGAGCTTGCAATATTAGACCCGCTAGTCGAAAAGAAAATTGCATACTTTGGCGGCACCTTCCAAGCGGGTATCACGGATCAATACTACGGACTTGCTAACAATACTAATCACAAATTGTTTGGATATATTACCAGCATTGTAGAACCATCTAGAAATGATTATGGGCTATGGAATGATTATTGGGTAAGCGCACCAACATTAACGATAGTAACAGTTACAGGGCAAGGGGCAGAGATTGAGATAATAGTCAAAATAAAACCGGCTGTGACTTTTTCCACTCCTGAACATTACAGAGTTACAGACATAAAAATAAAAAAAAGGGGCAAATATTATTGGAGTAAAGGGGAATATAGTCTTTATGATCACCTTACTTTGACTGGACTGGTTTATCAGGTTAATAGCGACAGGCAAATGGTTCAAGTGCCAAAGACTTATCAAATAGCTTTTTATAATTCATCAATGCCAACAACTGATTTGTCACGAAGGGTTGCAGGGTTTGAACCAACACCGGAAGAAAGGCAAGCCTTTAACAATAATAATGTGGTTATGCAAGCCCCATTTTACCCTTATCGTGCGCTGGGCGTGGATGGCAAGTATGAAATGCCTAGCGTTCCGAGTCCAGCAGCGTTAGGCATAATCAGTAAGCTAGGATTTGACTTGCCCGCACCACCCGATTTAATTCCTACACCTGATGCCCCTGAGTACACGGAAACGGAAGTGGTTTAAAGATTGACTGATTAAACCTTATCGAGTAGGATGTTTTTTATGGAACAAAACTGGGTTGAAATAATCGAAAAACTTGGCCTCCCCGTAGGGATGCTGGCCTTTGTTTCCTATAGCCTCTGGAAGGCTACGGCTTGGCTGGGAGTAAACATATTGGCACCATTAAAAGATCGTCACTTACAGTTTTTGGATTCGCTCCAAATTACCCTTAAAATTTTAGCTGAGGGCCAAACGGCACTCGCAAAAGAGATGGAGACCATAACCAAAATTATTGCCAAGGAGTGGCACGGCCCAGATAAAAAAACAGGTGATAAAAAATGAGTGACAGCATAGTGGCACTTGAATTGATTGCCTCCGCGGCTTTAATCCTCACCGGAATGTTTTCTATTTTCTGGCCGCTGATGCCAAAAGATTGGAAGGCTTGGGAGATTATCGGCTGGATTTTTGGAGCGAGTACTGATCGCTCAATGGGCATTCAGTATATGTTTTTCTGGATGATCACACTTTGTTATGCGTTATTTGCTATTCCAATAGGGATATTCCTTGGCATCTTTTTTTTTGGTGGTGAAAAATAAAATGAAAGCTATTCTACTCCTCCTACTGTTTCCATCCCTGCTTTTGGCGCAAGAACCGAGCGTAATCTTGCCCAAGACTTTAACGGTGCAGGCGGGAAGATTACTGAAAATCGAAGCCAAAAGCGACCAAAAAATAATCCAATGGTTCAACTTTAATCCCGCCGATTCAGATTTAATCGTTAGCGAATCATTTCGTTGGGCGATATTTTCCACCCCAAAGGATGGCACATACAAAATCCTTTGTTATTCTGCCTTGGGCGATAAGCCCTCTAATCCTGCAATCCTTGAGATAATTGTTGGAGATGGGCCAAAGCCTTTGCCGCCCGATGTTGATGAATTTATGGCTAAGATTCAAGCGGTGTATGGGCTGGAGCAAGCCGAAAATAAAAAAGAATTGAAAACGAAGCTGGCTCAATTGTATGCGGCCCTTGCGGCCTTGGCGAGGTCTGGTGAAGTGGCGACCTTTGGTGAATTTTATACGGCTGGCAGGAAGCTTGGCGAGGCGGCATTGGGCAAGGATGATCTGGCGTTGGTTCGTGCGGCGTTTGCCGAAGTTTTAAATGTTAAATTACCTAGCGACCCATCAATTAAATTGGACGAAAAAAGTAAACTTTTAATAACCGATATTTTTAATGGCTTCGTAAAAGTACTGGAGCAAATCAAATGATGGAATTTCCAGCAGGTTGGGCCAGAGACCCCGAGGCGGTGCAACAAATAATATCACGCCAGTCTACGCCTTTCTTTCGCACTTACGCACTTAATTTTTCTGAGACGATACCAGAGGAAGTCTTCCTATGGAAGGCGGCCGTAAAGGTATTAGGCGGCCTGTTACCAGCGACCAATCAAGGGCAAGTAGGTTCGTGCGTCTCATTCGGTACTGCGTCAGCGGTCGAGCATACAATGCTTTGTGAAATTGCTGGTGGCGACCCCGAGGAATATAAACCACTGGTGCAGGAATTGATTTATGGTGGCAGCAGATTTGAAATTGGCGGTGGCAAGATTAGCGGTGACGGAAGCATCGGGGCGTGGGCAGCGGAGTTTGTCAAACAGTACGGCGTGATTTCTAGAGCTAAATATTTCCTTGATACGCCAGAAGAAATTGACTTAGAAAAGTACAATGAAAAACTTTGCCGTGCGTGGGGAAAAACTGGAGTTCCAACAGCGTTTGAAACAATTGCCAAGCGGCATCCAGTAAAAACGATCAGCATGGTTTCCAGTTTCATTGAAGCCAAGGTAGCACTTGCAAATGGATATGGAATTGCGGTTTGCTCTAACCGTGGATTTAATACACGCCGTGATGATGACGGATTTTGTAATCCTTCTGGCGACTGGGGCCATTGTATGGCTCTACTCGGGTATAAATCTGGCAGGCGTCATGGTGGCTTCTTACTCAATTCATGGGGCGATGACGGCCATAGCGGGCCTATGGGTGCGGGCGACCCGCCTGCGAGCGGGTTCTGGGCCGATGCAAAGGTGCTTGATAGGATGCTTGCCGAAGGCGATTCGTGGGCTTTTTCAGCGGTTGAAGGCTTCCCACAAAAAAAGATCAATTGGAATTTTTAACTTTTACTTAGGAGCTTTTTAAATGTTACAGCCGTACCCGACAGACTTTCCAGCTTACGCAATCGGCGTGATCTTGGATAAAATTAAAAATCCAGAATCACCAACCAACCCAATCGAAGGCGTGGTTCATTCGGCGTGGGAGTTAATCGGATGGGGTTTAGGTCAAGCTCTACCGGATGGCCCGAAAATCAGCGGCGACCCCGCTGGTGAACTTTTAAAAAGTGATTACACGGATGCGGAAATGGTTTCGCTTTTAGAGTCCGTGCAAAATTCTGTTGCTTCGCAGGGGCCGCAAGTGTATGGTGTAATTCCTTGGATATTGATCGTTTCAATAGCCATTCAGATTCTGCAAAGGTACATGAAAAAAAGGGGATAAAATGTTTTCAGTTATTCTAGTTACGAGCTTGATGTTTTCTGACTGTAAAAACGGGGTTTGCACCGCAGACCGTTCCGCTATCTCAATTTTTAAATCACGAGAAAAAAAGAGTGAACGAAAAAAACGATTCAAGCGATGGCGTAAGTAGAGATTACAGCCATTTTCAAATCATTACCGCACGGAATTCCAAATGGACTTCTGTGCGGTCTTTGTACATTAAAGATAATCCAATTTGTAAATGTTGCGGAAAGTTAAAAGACCTCGAAGTACACCACATAATTCCAGTACATATCGACGCTCGCTGGGAGCTTGACCAAAACAATCTAATTACTTTGTGTGACCGATGTCATTTAGTGGTAGGGCATCTAAATGATTGGATAAAATTTAACAAATGCATAACTCAAGATGCAGCAATTTTATGGAGCCGCCACGATGCGACCAATTTATGAGACCACCGAAACCCATTCAAAAGAATTAAAAATCGCAAACTTTGTGGCCGACAAATGGAAGTGCGCCATGACCAAAACTCCGCTGCGGTATTGCGTTGACTTTATGGCCGTTCGTGATGGGCTGGTGGTTGCGTTCGTGGAAATCAAATGCAGAAATTACAGTTGGGAAAAAATCAATGGCTGGGGTGGCTATATGTTTTCGCTCGGAAAATACATTGAATCGAAGGCGATGGCCGAGGCCACCGGCGTCCCATTTATTTTAATCGTTGAAACTACAACAGGGCTATACCACCAGATTTTTAAAACTTGGGATAAAAATCCAGCCGTCCAGTTGGGCGGGCGAACCGATAGGAGTGACTGGCAAGACTTGGAGCCGGTGGTAATCCTGCCGTGCGCTGGTTTTATTCAACTGTAAACACTTACCGAACACTTAATTTTTAAAATAATTCTGCCCCTGACCGCATCACCTACCGGAGAGGCTGCAATACGGCCAAGGTTAACCGATGCGATTGCAATCACACCGGAAGCAGGGGGCTTTCAATTCATAGATAGTTTTTAACTTTTAAATATTCGGTCAAACATTCTAACACCGCCATATTCCTTGACAGGCGGTTATCCGTGGCATAGCGGTTGATGGCCCCGTAGGTGGCTGAATCTCGCTCTAGGCACTTAATAACAAGTGTCTTGGGCTTTACTATCTCGCCAGTTCTTTTGGGCCGTCCTGCCATGTTTAGCTCCTTTAAAAAAAAATATTGAAACGACAACCTCTAATATAGTTATTTATTAAATTACTGCAATACGAATATAGAAATAAATTAAATTAGCTATTTACTTTTATTTAATTTTAAATTATATATAATAGGAATGAACCTACTTTGGGTTCAGCGAACGGAGTCACAGGAGGATTGAAAATGCTAGAACACCATTGGCGGGCTATGCGGAGTGAGATTAAGGCTGCGGTAAAAAGACAGGAGGAAAAACACAAACGCAGGAAGGAAGCGCAAGACGAAGAAAAAGTGGAAGCTGCGGCGATGGACGAAGCCATACATAAGGAAGTATGCGGCGTGTTTGAGAACTTTTTCCCAGAGAGTTTCTACAGACAGATGGACGCACCAAGCAGCGAAAGAGGCGATTATTTTACTCATGTTGACACACCTCACTTTACTATTCGTGCGAGGTTTCCGATCACGGATTTAAAGACAAGTTTTCCGAATGTTACGGCGGAACTTTGGCGAACCAAAACTTTCACCTTTGACGCATTTTCCACGCTTGACGAGGCACTTTGGTTCGCTGATAAATACGGAGCAGCGCCCATGACGAACGAAGAAATTAAAACTTTTTACAACCCACTAGGAGTTTAAGAAATGACCCGAAACAAAGGATTAGTTTTGGCGGCCAACACGAACGAATCGATCATTCTGTGCCACCTCGGGATAGAAATTATTGTGACCGTGATCGGCTGTGAAAACGGCAAGGTGCGCTTGTTGTTCTCCGCTCCACAGTCGGTTGTTATTCTCAGAGAAAAATTAATTAAGGAAATAGAAAAATGCAAACAGATTTAAGAAATTTTCGGATTTACGATATTGATAACATGAACGCCGAGGAACGACGCAAATATTATTCCGATATTTGCGAAAGCCTAGGGCTTAATCCGCTAACCAAGCCCTTTGATTTTATTCAGTTCCCGCAGGGTGGAACACAACTGTATGCGTTACGATCTTGCACCGATCAGCTTCGGGCGATCAATTGCGTGAGCGTAGTTTCGCTTACAACCAAAATTGAAAGCGGAATCCAGACCGTTACCTGCGTGGTGCGTGATAAAACTGGCCGAGAAGATCAGGACATTGGAGCCGTGGTTATTGCTGGCTTGTCGGGTGATCGTTTGGCGAATGCAATAATGAAGGGCGTGACAAAGGCTAAGAGAAGAGCCACTTTATCTTTGTGTGGCCTTGGCTGGCTGGACGAAAGCGAACTGGACACCGTGCCAGCAGCAAGCAAAGTTATTCACTTAGATGAGCCGAAGGCAAAACCAGAAGTACCAGCAGCAACAATACCAGTAGTGTTAGAAAAAAATGCCCCTGCGCCTACGCCCGCCCCTGCTGCGTCTACGCCGGTTATCCTAAACGAAAACGATCCAGCACATATCGCCGGGGAGATTTTTGAAACCGAGGGCAGCGACAAAATAACCAAGGTACAAATCTTGGCATTAAATAAAGCCCTAAAAAAGCTTGCCCTTACCCCCAGCGAAATGACTTCGTGGAAATTCAATTTGCAAAATGAATATGGCTGCGTCTCGATGAAGGATCTTTCGGTCAAGGACGCAGACGAAGTAATTGATTCACTTGATCTGGCAATTCTCAACAACAGGAGTCTTTAATATGTCGATTTTAGATTTAGCGATTGGTAGTAAGATTTTAGAGTTCTGGGCCAACATTGACGATGCGGCGGGGTCGGGGGAAATTGACCCTGCGCTCGATGCTCTTTTGGTGGAACTAGAAGGAAAGATCGAGGATAAAGTAGAAGTATACTGCCGAATAATCCGCGAGTTTGAACTTCTTTCAAACGCCCGAAAAGAGGAATCGGACCGGATAAGGAAATTATCCGACCAAGATTCTAATGCAGTTAAATCAATGAAGTCACGCTTGCTATACTTTTTTGGATTGCAGGGCATGGCTAAATTGAAAACCGCAAATTTTAACCTATCGGTATGCGCCAATGGCGGGGTGCAGCCCTTGGAAATCACCATACCAGCGGAAGCCCTGCCAATCGAGTTCCAAAAGACAACGATCTCGCCGAACCTTGATTTAATTCGTGAGCGAGTCAAGGCGGGCGAGGTTATCAATGGCGTTACAGTTCTGCCACGGGGCCAACATTTACGGATTAAATAATAGGAGTGCAGTTGCCTGAGAAGTTGACTATAGTTGATTTAGATGGGTTCGCTACTGCACTCATTGGTGTAGGCTGGTTACACGAAATAGATGATGGTGAAACCGTAACAGAACCGTAACAGAACCGTAACAGAACCGTAACAGAACCGTTTAACTTTTGTGGAGGGCTGGAAATTATGCAAATAAAGAATTGGGAAAAATACCAATCTTACAAAGATCGTAAGCCACCTTGGATTAGATTTCATCGTAGCCTTTTAGACGATTACCAATACCAATCCATGGGCGCAGATGCAAGGGCGTTGTTGCCGATGCTATGGCTACTTGCCTGTGAGGACATTGACCCAACTTCAGGCAAAATTAAGGCTTCCGTTGAAGAAATTGCGTTTCGTCTGAGGCAAGATAAAACCAAAATTGATACGACTTTAAAAGAAATTGAAAGGGCAGGTTTTATCGTTCGTAACGAAACCGTAACGAAACCGTTACGAAAGCGTAACCAATCCGTAACACCAGAGACAGAGACAGAGACAGAGACAGAGACAGAGACAGAGACAGAATCTTGTGCTGAGCCAGAGGCTGGCACACCACCGGCACCCCCGCCAGATTCGCAAAAGGAATTAGCCTTATTGCTTTTGCACCCGGCAGGCATTGAAATTAAAACCACGGGCAGAATCAAAAGCTGGAATCTTACCCAAGCATATTTTGACACGGCTCAGGAAGCTTACCCAAACCTGGACTTGCTGGCCGAAATCCGAAGGGCAAACCTTTGGATTGAATCGAATCCAACCAAAAGGAAAACAGCAACCGGCATGAACGCTTTCCTAAGCCGCTGGTTTGCCCGAGCAACCGACAGCCCAGCGCAGGGTAACATAAACGGAAAGTCCAGCTGGAAACCTGCTGGCAGGAAAAACATGGAACAGATTTTTACAGAAATGTTATCCGATCCGATTGACTCACAAATTTTAGGAGTATCATTCAATGGAAAATAATTTAACTGTTAAAAATCCAGCGCAAGACGGCTGGTTGCAATGGGCTAATCATCACCGAGCTTTTTTTGGCTGGAAGGCAGACGAGGACGGCAAGATGTTGGCAACATGGGTTGGCTTTTTCAGGGGCGAAGGATACACGCCTGAAGAGATGCTTTCGGCAACTAAAAAAATAGCGGGCCTTTCAAAACCACCTTTCCAAAGGGAACACCATTTGAACCACCTTGTGGCGTTTCTGAAAGAGGCACGGGCAGAGAATTACAAAGTGACGGCTCGCCAAAACGATGAACTAATAAATCATCCTGCACCTTGCAAGGTTTGCAGGAACTTCGGGTTAATTACCGTGCCACATTTGAGCGGTGTTCGTGGCGGCGAATGGACGAACAACTATACCGCTGGCGTGTATTGCAGTTGTTACGCCGGCAACAAATTTAGCGGGGCAACAAACTCCAAAGGTGAGCAAAGGACTTCGCTGAACTCCTACGAGCGCATGAATCCAGCTTGGCAGCGACAAATGAAAGATCGAGAAGAGCGGGAAAAGAAATTAAATTTTCTGCGTGAGGATATTCGCCCGCCAAATAATTTGGATAAAATTCTGAGCAAAATTCAAGCGAGGGTAAACAGGGGGCTTCAGGATGGAAAATAAAAACAAGGTTGAGGTCAAGACACACGAACAAAAAGCATTAGAAATTCTGCGGGCCTTGGCTCGATTGGCCGCTGACGGCAAAAGCCTAACGATTGCCGAAGATTGGGGTTTTGGTTCTGCAACGGTTACAGATCAAGACGGGGCGCACACGCACATAGGTTGCCCCAGTTACGATAACGAAATAGCAGCATTAGAAATGTTTGTAGACGGCTTTCACAATCTGCTTGTGCTTGGTCGAGGGCTGTCGTGGTGTCAGGAAAAGGTAGAATGAATTTTAAAAAATCAAAATATGGTAACAAGCGCACCGTCATTGACGGCAAAACCTTTGCGTCCAAAAAGGAGGCGCATCATTATCTGATTTTGAAATCTCTTTCTGAAGCTGGGGCAATTACTCGGTTGCAGATGCAGACTGTTTTCAGTTTTGAGTTGAACGGCAAGACGCTGTTTAAATACTTAGCCGATTTCACTTATCACGACAGCGAGGGCAAGTACCATGTGGTTGATGTCAAGGGATTCAGAACGCCGACATATCGGCTGAAAAAAAAATTAGTCGAGGCATTTCATGGCGTGATAATTGAAGAAGTGTAATCGTTGAAATTTTACCCAAGGAGATATTAATTAAGACTTATTTGATGACGGTGTCAACTATAGAAGAAGTAGGTCGTCAGTTACTAAAACATATAAGAAATAAATGATGAAGCAAAAAGATTTGTTTGATAAAAAAAATTCATTTGAATTAACTGAAGCTATTACGGAGACGAATGATGAAAGAACAATCACAGTCCTTGATACCTTTTCTGGAATTGGGGGATTCACCCTTGCGGGAGAATTGGCCGACTCCGAATGCTTCCGATGCCCACAATCCAAACATGAAGAACGACCACGATGTAAAAAAGAGCTATCTCAGAGGAGTAGTTTTAGAACAATTGCCTTTGCCGAAATCGACCCCTATGCAAGCGCAGTGCTTGCCCACAGATTCCCAGAAATCCCAAACCTCGGCTCAGTTTGCGACATTACCTGCGATACACTTTTTAGCCGAACAGGTTACCGCACAGTTGACCTTATTACTGGAGGTTTCCCGTGTCAACCGCACTCCGCCGCCGGACTTAGAAAAGCCAACGAAGATGACAGAGATTTATGGGGGGAATGTGTTAGAATGCTTCGCACATTACGACCCAAATTTGGATTGTTTGAAAATGTCAGGGGCTTACTTAGCAGTGCAAAAGGAGATTTTCTCAACCGAGTTATGTCGGACTTGGCCCAAATTGGGTATGGGGTACTCTGGAATGTTATACCGGCTAGTTCCGTTGGCGCACCCCACAAACGAGAACGGGTATGGCTTACCGTCTTCGATGAATTGGCCGTCTCCACGGGAATCAGTTACAATAAATCAACAGGTGGAAAGGAATTGGCTAACCCCCAGTGTAGTACAGATACAACGCAAGGACTTTGCAAAGAGAATTGCGTATCGGGCGAGTATAGGGAGGAAGTATGTGGAAGGGAGTCTAAAGGAGCAGATGCAAAATTGGCCGACCCCCACGGCAGCGGAAGGCAGCAGGATCGCAAACCAAGCGAATTACGGGCAAATGGGACTCAGCAATCATCCGGCGATTGTGGGAGATCCGACACGCCCCAAAGGAACGAAGGACGGGAAACACTCTGGCCTTCCCGTCCAAGACAACCACAATTCGACTGGGAACCACCGAGAACAGTCGTGGCCCACACCCAGAGCGGAGAGTGGTGTAAGTCGCAAACCCGGGACAGGGGGAAAACTAAATCCGACATGGGTGGAGTGTCTAATGGGGTATCCACAGGGTTGGACACAGTTTCCGTACAAGTGGAAAGCAGAACGGAAGATCAAGACCCAACCGAAAACCGTGCCAACCGATTAAAGACATTGGGTAATTCAATAGTGCCACAAGTGGCGGTTATAATGTTATTAGCTATTAAAAAGGTAATGTAACTAGGAGGCACAACTACGGAATGATATTAAAATGATGAAAAATTTTTGTAGGGTTTGTGCGAAGAAATTTTACCCAAGGAGATATTAATTAAGACTTATTTGATGACGGTGTTCCTTACCGAGCAAAAGCGGACGCTAACATTCCTAACAGAGACCGAGGACGATATCCACGCCGTTTCAACCGGCAGAATTTACGCAAGGCAATCCACGAAAGAGAAAGTTATCGTTCGTGCGAAATTAGCCACGCCGGAAAATTGCCACGGGGAAATACCGAAATTCAATGCGCCAAAACCGATAAAGAAGGCAAAAGGCAGCCGCAAGTATATCAAAATAAAAGATAGGTAGGAAGTATTTTTAATTTATTTTTCGCTCAAATAACCTACGAATATAGGGCTTTTAGAATATTCCGTATTAATTATCATTATCTTATGTTGACAGGATAAACACAGGGTGTATAATGATGTTGTAAGGTTAATCACATCGATTAACCAGGACGGAAAGAAAATAGGGAGTTATGAAAATGGAAAAGAACGCAAAATATACCTTCGAGGTAAAACAAAATTGGGCCGTCGGGCAGGTGATCAGTTGCTTCGGCCGGCCGATGGTCATCGCTTCCATCGGTAAAAAGGAGTTTTTCCGCGAGGGGCTATCGAAGGGTAAGCGGATAGATACGGGCTGGACGGAGTCCTACACTTGCCGACCCATGACAGAGCCCGAACAGTCCGAGTGGACCGCGATTCAGGAAAAAGAAGCTGAGCGGAAAAAAGAATCGTTGATTGCCGGTTTGGGCGCTTAATTTTACCCGCCCGCTGAACTTTTCAGCGGGCTAACACAAACAAGAAAGAGGAGTAAGGGAAATGACAAGAATTTATTCAGTTACCTTGGGTGGCGATGTGCTAAAAATTGTCTGGGATGGCAATATCTTTCTAACCAGCAATGGTGAATCTCATTCGACGCGGAGGCGGGCCCAACTTGAAGAGGTTAGGAACTATTATGGGAGCTTTCAAGAATTTTTCCCAGAGGAAGAGTTAGAACAAATGGTAGACTGCAACTTGGTTTTCGTGCTGGATGAGGCTTAATTTTACCCGCCCGCTGAACTTTTCAGCGGGCTAACACAAACAAGAAAGAGGAGTAAGGGAAATGACAAGAATTTATTCAGTTACTTTGGGTGGCGATGATGTGGCGGGATATTTTGTTTTTTTGGACAACATGGGCAGGAGTATCTGGGGCAAAATTTTGGCTCGCGCAAAACGAAAAGTGGCGGAGGCTTGCAACTAATGGAACCAAAATTTCGCCTTCGCCCCGGCCCGCCCAAACAAGGTCTTCGCCCGCACCAGTTTATGCTGTCGCCTGAAGACAGCGAGCGGCTGAACAAAATCCAAGAGGCGCAAGGGCTAGTCACCCGCACCGATGCGATCCGGTGGCTGATACGGGATGCCGCAGAAAAATAAAACGCCACTGTGCAAAAGCTCTTAGATTTTTCTAGGGGCTTTTTTTATTGACAATGCCGAAAACCTCGCTACCGTGAACGAATGAAAACACCAAAGGCAAAAGCTGCACCGCTGAAAACACCCAAGGCAAAGATCGAATATCGCAAACTGTCCGATCTGAAAAAACTGCCCAACAACCCGAGAATCCTTAAAGATGCTTCCTTTAAAAAGCTCTGCGCTTCGATTGCGGCAAACGAAAGTTATTTTGAGGCTCGACCCCTTCTCCTATCAGACCGAACCGGCCAATTGATCATCCTAGGCGGCAACATGAGGTTTGAAGCAGCGAAGGCCAATGGCTTAAAAGAAGCCCCCACGATTCTTCTCCAAGGGTTGACCGAGGAAAAAGAAAAGGAAATAGTCATTAGAGATAATGTTTCATCGGGCCAATTCGACTGGGATATCATTTCTAGTGAAGCTTGGGGAAGTATCGAAGAACTGACCCAATGGGATGTGCCGTTGCCAATCGGCGATCAAATCGACAATGCAGAAGATGGCGAGGAAATAGAGTTTGAACAATCCCTTCAAATCGCACCGCCAAAAGAGTACATCCTTATCATGGCCGACCCAAACTCAATTGAATGGGAAGAAATAAAGCTAAAACTTAAATTGAAAATAGTCAGCAGGGGCGGTTATAAAAAAGGCAGTCCATATCATGTTGCC
>JBDNHI010000122.1:0-20781 GCA_041694635.1 Gemmataceae bacterium
GTTCCGCTCTTTGATGACCCGAGCAATCCGCTCGCCCACCAGATCAATCGTCGTTTGTCGTTGGACCGCTTCGATCTGCATAGATACCTCTCGGAAACACGCTGTCTACATGTCCGACATGTTAGCATGTCAAAATGAAGTAGTCAATGTGCCCCCCGACGGAGGAAAATCGTTATAGCTCATTGGCTAGCGAGTGACGAATCTCGAAAAGCTGGCAGTTTTCGTCGAGTTCCGCTGGCTCATTCAAGCCCCTCTGCGATGTGCCGCGACGCCGTGACAAACATAACTCCGGGTCTGCTCGCAAGCAACTGCTCTTGGTCACTTCGATGGATCAGCGCGCAGGTCGATCTTTTGACCGTAAGGGCAATCGACTGGTCGATAGGAATTCGCCAGTTCGGGAGTCTTGAGCTGCTTGCCCCCCTGTGATCGCGAAGTCAGTCCCCGGTCGAGGATGCCGCTGGTAAGGAGCGTTCGTTCGACGGGATAGGTCGGCCGCCCCGTGTGAACCATGCGCTCGATCCCCTTGAGCAGACAGGCGAAATGGGGATAGGGCGGTGAGCGTTCGTCGAAGGCCGTGGCGATCGGCTGCGGGTGCCCCTTGAGCTTGAGCGCAACCGAGGTTCCTGCGACGCACCCCAGCATGAAGACCGCGCCGCGGAAGCCATCGATATACTCGAACAGAAACAGCCCGGCTTTGTCGTCCCGCCGCATGTTCGGGTTGCCAGATTTCGGCACGACGGCGAACGCGGCTTCCAAGGCAACCTTCGAGATGCTGCCCGAGTCTACCATCTTCCACATCTCGGCTCCTTGCAGGAACTGCACGGACTTAACGCCCCCCTCCGCACCCTTCCGCCGTTCGACGAGCGATTGATAGAACTCCAGAGCATGAAAGCCATAGGCCTCCAACCCGCCGTAGCCGATGCCGACTGCCGCCTCGATTTCGCAGTTCATCGGCACCGCGATCTCGTGGAGGCGGTCTCCGACGGGCAGCGATGAACCGGCCATGAACGGAACCTTCAACTCGCGAGCCCGATCGTACATCCACTTGGCATCGGACCAGACGGGGCCGAGGTGCTTATCGCTGAACACGGGGACCACCCGATTGTATTTCTGAAATGTAGCGGTGATTTCTTCGAAGAATCGGCGACGCGGGTAGAGCTGCTGCCCGAGATCGTTGAGAAGATAGTTTCCGTGCTCGCCGATGCTGAGCACGCCGTCAACCGGGATGCTCTTGCCGCCGATGGTAACGGCCTTTTCGATAGAGTCGAAAATGGGCACGCCATGCTTCTTGCAGGCAGCCTTACCGATATCGCTCTTCGAAAGCTGGTCGACATAGAGCGATGCCAGTTTGAGCGACGGCCCCGGCCCGCCGTCCTGTTTCCAGCCTTCTATGATCTTGCCCAGGATGACATCGGCGTGCGAGTTATAGCGGTACACCGTAACGACAGCCGCCACTAACTTTGGCTTGACTAGGGCGGAATCCTGCGAGGCGAAACTCGCCACCGGGCCGATGATGCCACCGATCAGCGGCGCAGTCGCCAACTTGAGACAGTCTCGTCTTGAGATGCCATTCATGAGTTGGTGTCTTATTTGTTCAAAGCCTGAACTTGTAGAGATTCCCATCGATTCTCCTCCTCAACGCCTAACAGTTATTCGTTTGCGCAACCCACCTCCAGCAACGACGAGTTGCGGAAATGGGCGTAATGATTTTAGAATTAATCTACCAGCATAGTATGATGATAAGAAAAGCTTGGTCAAGAAAAAAGGTAGGATTACGGTATCGCTTCAGCGAAATACAGGTGCCAAAAAGCGAATTCAATAAGGTTCTTTGATTACCTGATTTGCAAAAGAGTGTGAAGCTCGCTTTAGCAGGCCAATGCGACCAATCTCACTATTCGGTCATCTCCCACAGTTGCAGGACTCGGTGGAAGCCGCAGGTCAGCAGGAACTTGCCGTCTGCCGAGAGGGCGACGGTTTGAGCAGCAATGGTATCCACCTGCCATTGGTCGATGATTTGGTTCTTGTCGACATCCCAGACCACGACCTGCTTGTTGCTCGAATCCGCCACGGCGATGCGCTTGCCATTCGCCGAGATTGCGATGCTGTTGTTTTGCGCAGGACGCACTGCGATGTTCGTCGGCTTCGTCGATTCAGCCAAGGAGATCACATCCAAACTGGAGAAGCTTTTCACGAACACACCACGACTACCATCCGCAGCGAAACGAGCTTGGAAGTAGCTGCCGATGCCCGGAGCCAGCGGCTCGGCCTTTTCCAGATTTCCCGTGTTGGAATCGTAGTGCAGCAACTCCTGGCCATCGGTGGCGGTCAACGACTTGCCATCAGAGCTCAGCAACACGGCCTTGGTGTTGCCTCGTTTCGACTGCCACTCTTTGAGCATCTTTCCAGACGACAGATCCCAACTCTGGAAGCTGAAGCCGGCGAGATAGACACGCTGGTTGTCCGCTGAAAATGTAAGGCAAGTCGGTGCGAAGCGATCGACCTTCGGTTGCAGGACGACCTTCCGATTGTCGAGATTCCAGATGCAGGTTTCGGTGAGTGTTCCGCCGCCGACCAGCTTGCCATCGGAAGAGACATTGAGGAATTGAATGTTCTGCTTCAAACCTTCGAGCTGACCGATAGGCTTGTCTTGTGAAGCGTCGAAGATTTGCACCGGCCCTTCGTGCGTCGCGACGAGTGCCCGTTTTCCGTCCGGAGTCAGTTGGATGGCTTGAATGAGACCCGTGTTGAGGGGCGCAAAGCGGCGCACGAGCTTGGCCTTCTTCGGTCCCGGAAGTTTTTCGATTTCGGTGGCTGCCTTCTCGGATTGCTGTCGCCGAACATCGGCCATGCGTGCTTCGTTCGCAGTGAGTTCGGCCGCGATGATCTGCGGATCGGTGTAGAGAAACTGCATCTGGAAGGGCACGCTGACCGTGGCGTTATCGATGTTGCGCGCCAGTTCGAACTTCATCTCCGCAGCGAACGGCATCGCATCCTTCACATGATAGCGCCAGTCTCCTTCCCCCTTCAGATGCAAGTACGGGTTGCTGACATTGTCGAGCGTCTTGAGCTCGTAGCTCTTCTTGAGTAACACCACGCCATCGACTTGTTTGCCGAGCGTGAATGTGGTGCTTTCCTGCGCCGGGAAAACCGTTTCCTTCGGCCGATTATTGCCTAAGGGCCCGAAGGGCGGACGCATCAGGCCGCGTGCCCGCATTCGTGCGAGCGGGTCGTTCGGGTCTTGCTCGAAGCGAATGACAGAGGTTTGTTTGCTTTGCCCCCAGGTCGCTTGGCCGGTGGGGTTCAGCGGAGCAATCGCCACCAAGCCGACCGGTCCCATGCAGAACGGGAGCTGCTCTTCACCGGTCATCTGCACGATCTCACCGAACTCGTCGAGAGTTAGTGTTCCGGAGCCGCGGCCCTGCGACGGGATCGAAAAGTTGAGAAGCCGTTGACCAGGTACCGCTCGCTGAGAGGTCGAGAATGTCGCATCGTAAGCCAGCGTGATGAGATTGCCGCTCGCCCCTGCGACGACGCTTACCAAAGCAACCGATGGGCTGACCTTTGTCACGAGCGTCGGGCCATCCAGTTTCTGTTGCGATTTGCCAGCGACGAACTTTGCGCCCGCTTGTTGCAACAATGTTTTCGCATCGTTGATAGGCCGAGCAAACCCAACCGTCGAAACCGTCGCTCCCGCAAGCTTCGCGCTAACGACGCCGATCACCTCACCCATTTCATTCACGATCGGGCCGCCGCTGTTGCCCGGATTGATCGCCGCATCGATCTGAAACACACGGCTGTTAGCTTCTTGATTCAATCCTGACACCGAACCGGTCGTGACTTTCAAATTGTTGCCCAGCACATCCGAGAGCGGATAACCCAACGCTCGCACCGCTTGGCCAAGTTGCACGCTGCTGGAATCAGTCAGCGCGACCGGCGTCAGATTCTGAGCGTTGATGCGAATGACGGCGACATCGTGTACACGATCGGATGAAACCACGACTGCTGGATACTTCACTCCGCCAAGCAGTACTTCGATCGTCTTCGCACCGTCCACGACATGCGCGCATGTGACCAAGAAGCCGTCAGCCGTGGCGACGAACGCAGTGCCAGTCCCTTGCTTCTTGAACTCGATGATCGGCCCGGCCGGCTTCGGCGAGATGCGATAGTTACAAATTCCTTCGGTCCGTTCGATGACTTGGCCGAGATTCGCCTCGATGCTGAACTTGTACGAGTACTTGCGATTCGGCTGCCATTTGTAGCGCAAAGCGTTGCTCGGATTTGCCGCAACCGCCGGCCCCGGAGCAGGCTGAACCGGCACACCGGGAGCAGGGATCTGCGGCGCAGGATTCACCTGAGGGATCGGTGTGGGATTCGGAAACTGCGGAGCGGGATTGGACTGCACACCGGCCAGGGCGTTTGATGCATCTGCCTTCTTAATGTTCCCGTCACCCTGCGAGCCCGGCGGTGTACTGGAAGGCTCCGTCTGAATGAAGTTCGGAGGTGAAGTTGCGATCGGCTTCTCCACCGATTCATTAGTTTGCAATTGCGGTTCAGGCACTTGGGTCTGTGGTTCGGCATTGTTTCCGCAGCCAGCTAAGAATAGCACAAGAAAAAACACGCTCGTTTTAGTGCGCAGCATTGGTTGGCCCCAGTCTGAATGGTACAGCAGATAACAGTGAATTGATCTGCCTGCTAACTTGGCCAAGCTGTTGATGCGAGTCTGGTCTTCACATAACGCAACATCTCACGCACCAAAGGGTTTGTCAAGAAAAACCGTTGAGATTTCTATCGCATTCGGTATCATGATAGCCTGTATGCAATCTAACCAAGATATCCCTGCGTGCAGCATCCGGAGCCCTAGGGACGATCCGGACGCTGCCTCGTGCAAAATCACAGGAACTAGCAATTGCTCACTTTATGGGGTTGGGACCTCACGACGACGATCCCAATGCTTTACATCGAAGACGCGACCCAAGTGAAACTCAAATTCATTGGTACGGCTCATCTTCCGGACTCGGACAACCTCAACGGTAGCCTCTGGAATGGGATGGGTGTAGCCATTGATCATTCTGATTCGAAACGGTGCTGAGGTATCAATCTTATCGAGCCGAGCTATCCAATAAGGAGACATAGCCCTGGTTTCGATATGCTTTCTCCTTGGAAGGGCAAGGATATCAGCAAAGGCTTCGCGTTTGATGTTACTGACTAGCGTAGGGTGCTTGTATTCAGTAGGCATAAAGTAGTGCTCCTAAAAAGTTTGTGTATCTAACTAAAGTTTTGGCGATACAAGTGAACGACACTTGGTGCGAGTTCCGGGGTGCGTCTAACAAGTTTTCATTTGGCAGCTATCCCCAGCGACAACGAGTCACGGGAATGGTCGCTCAACCTTCTTAGATTAGTACATTTAATCACAAACAATTAGAGGGGCAAATGATATTTAAGAATTTTTTGGAAGTTTCTAGATGCGCTTCGAGTTTTTAAATTTAAAAAAATCAAATGTCTCGGGAAAGTCGTCGTATGTTCTCATCGACTGGATCGATCTTTTCGGTCCATTCTTCCTCATTCATAGCGGTCTCCATTGGTATTACGAAGCAAGCCAAAACGCTCAAAGTAATGAAAGGGTTCATAAAATTCTTCTGGTAACTTCCGCGCCACACAAATAAAGCAAATGGCGTCATTTGCTGCGCTTTTTGCATCTTTGGCGGACAGAGAGGGCCTACTTGCGGCCGGTGTCAAGTGCAACGCCCCGTTCGGCTGCTTCACCTGATTCGGCGTGCTTGCCGCTCGTGGGCGATCTCGCACGCCACCACCGAGCGAATATATACACTCCGACCCCGACCGCAGCAGCCACGCCCCACTCGACCAGCAGCGCCGTCTCTTGCCACCAGATGGCCTCGCGATATATGCCCATGGCCTCGCGATGTACGCCCATGGTGGTGCCTCGGTACAGGACGATGCCGAAGACCGAAATCTCGGCAGTGCCCACCTCCCCGATCTCGAGCCTGATGCTGGGCAAGTGGCCCCTGTGGCCGAGAAAAAATACATGGAGTGTCACTCCGGCCACGACCAAGGCGATCAGAAGCGGGACAACATACCGGTCATGCAGCTCGCCCATCGGTAGCCCCATACGAGTACGGAACACGACAACCATTCCCGGGGCCAGGAAACCGACGAAAGTCGGTCCCCCAAATCAACAACTCCAAGTGACGGTCGTACCTGAGGTTGGGATAGTTTATAAGCCCTAGTCCAATTAGAACTAAGGTTGTAACCGCATATGTGATGATCCCGCAGACCACCATCATTACCCAGGTGCCGAGAATCTTCACTTCCAAGGTGTTGAGAACCTTCACTTCCAAGGTGTTGAGAACCTTCACTACCAAGGTGCCGAGAATCTTCCACATCGGGTTCCTCCTTCTTCATCTGAAAAGATGGCGGTCTCGCTGCCGAATGATTAACCTCACCTGCCGGGTCTTCTGCAACAACAGTAAACCGCTCGAAGCAATAATGCGACCCCGGTCAGCTTCAGCGTCTAGAGCTGCCCCTCAGTTCGGCGGCGCACGGTCTACTAACGCCGCCGCCTTCTTGACATCCGCTACCATCTCGACCGTTCCGCAATCCAAACAGACATTCGCCTCGATGGCTACATCTGCCGTCCACAGCGACCAGAACGAGCTGTTGGCTGGGCGGAAGTAGATGCGGCCTGTGGACCGGATGGCCCCCGGTTCCAGCCGCGATCCGCCGCTGCGGAGACACTTCTTTGGCTCGATAAATACGATCCTCCATCACAGAATGACCCAGCTTACCTGCCCGGTTGCGACATCAGATCGCAACTCGAACGCGCAGAATGCTGAACCAAACAAATCACATGGCCGGGTCAGGTGCAGTGGCACGGTCGGCCGCAGCGACTGGTTGGGTGCTCTGTAATCATACTCAAGGAAATGCTCCCTTCGATATGAACCGAGTGATGATCGAAGCAAATAGAGTTCCGACCAGTAGCAATATCCATCTAAATCGTGGCCAAGTCTCGCGAAAGCCAGAAAGCTGGATGAAAATGTCTCCAATGTAGGCGGCACAGTAAGCCACATTCGCCAGCACAGCCAGAAGGAAAAGTCCCAGGGAGCCGTCAAATGTGAGCGAACTTCTCGATGCCGGCCAGCCAGCGATGAAGTAGCCAACCACGATGCAGGCAAGAACGAGATTATAAATCAGGCGACGCAGTTCCCAATATCATATGGCGTCTGTGGCGATGTCACGAATAAGAACAGTATTCATAAAGGCACCCAACGACAAAGCTCAGCAGCGGCGGGGGCCACAGTGAGCTATGAATCCCAGAAAGCGAACATGCGGCCCCGGTCTGCTGCAGCGCCTTGTTAGGCCTCTTACTGCCTCGGAGGCTTGATGTGCGGCTCCAAGGCAAGAGCCTGAGCCAGCGCCGCAGCCGGCTCCAACAAGCCTCCGGATTCCTCGTTAAGGAAGACCCCGTCAGATAGTTGCAACAACACCGAACAGGCGATGGAGCCGCACACCAACTCTCGCATGTCACTATGGGTGACGCAATTGATCACATACTCTCGCCCATCAAGCCCGTCCGGCGGATCGCCGCCGAAGTTCTCCACCAGTGGTCCGTAGAACCACTCGAACCCGGACGGATGACCGCGATGAGTTGCGGGCAGATACCCGGTGTGCTTGCGAAGGTCTCCGACATCTTCCAGCACGATGCCAACTCCCGCTTGATCAAGTGCGGCCTGCCACGCTGGAATCGTCGGCAGCTTGGCGTCGCGCACGAAGAAGAAGGATTCAACGGACATCGGGTGCCCCCTGTGGCAGAACAATGGTTGGATGGAATAAATTCCATCTAACTCGGCTTTTCATTCTTACTAATCCTGAACAGCATGTCCCCGGAACGGAAGAGATTCCGCCTCTCTTCACACTGTAGTATTTTAACCGGCGGACGGTGCGATTACAAAGAAAAATTAAATGGAATCGCCACAGAAGTCGTGTTCAATCGCTGGAATTGCTTGACTCTAGGTACACACGATGACGCGCTTGTTGCACTACTCGAATCGGACGGAGAGGGCCTACTTGCGGCCGGTGTCAGGTGCTTCACCCGGTTCGGCATGCTTGCCGCTTGCGAGCGATCTCGCACGCCCACGCCACCACCAAGCGAACAAGCGAGCGAACAAATACACTCCGACCCCGACCGCAGCAGCCACGCCCCACTCGACCAGCAGCGCCGTCTTGAGCCGCCAGACGGCTTCGCGATATATGACCATGGCCTCGCGATATACGCCCATGGTGGTGTCGGTGGTGGTGCCTCGGTATAGGGCGATGCCGTAGACCGACATCTCGGCAGTGCCCACCTCCCCGCCCTCGAACCTGATGTTGGGCGCAAGGCAACGGTTGCCGTGGAGGAGCACATTGAGTGTCACTCCAGCCACGACCCAGGCAATCAGAAGCGGGACAACGCACCGGTCATGCGGTGCCTCTGCATCCGAATTTCGTGGACCGGTCAACGGCAATTTTCCTCGGATCGCAAGCACTGCGGTTAACAGTGGGAGTATGAGCAATCCAGATGGCAGTACAAGGTTAAGGACAAAAATAAATTCGGAAGGAATATGAATGCCGTGATTATCACAGCATAAGATACTGGAATACAGCAGGTTGCATGGTATGGCCCAGAGCAGCAGGCTCACAATGACCCACCCGATGCCTGCGAGAATGCGCGTTATGACTGTACCCATGCAACCCTCCAAACAGGAACTTGCCTGCGCAAGCTATCTCGGTCAACATTGCGCCCTGCACAAACTATCTCAGGCAACTACAATGTACGGAAATGGGCGTAATGATTTTAGAATTAATCTACCAGCATAGTATGATGACAAGAAAAGCTTGGTCAAGAAAAAAGGTAGGGTTACGGTATCGCTTCGGCGAAGTGCAGGTGCCAGCGACTTCAATCAAGTTTTTTGATTACCTGATTGGCAAAAGTGTGGGAAGCTCGCTTCGGCAGGTTCAGCGACCGATCCGGTGGGTACGGCTGGTGAGCTAGTCGAACCAAACTCCAAGGCTAACAGGCTCGCAAGAAGGGGTTTCACTGAACGGTTACCGTTTAGCCGCAACGCGGCGGCACGCCGTAGCCATGGGCGTGAGCCCGTGGTTTCGAGACGGCGTCTTGCGTTTGAGTCCCGATGGGACGACACGAGACGGTGCGGCGGGCATTCATTTCGTCCTGTTGGGACTGATATGCGACCATTGTCAGAGCCGGAAGCGTAAGCGACGGTTTGCCCGGCCCAGATCGTGCCCTTGCAGACAGGTTCCGTAGGTGGTGAAGGTGATAAAGTAAGCTAGGGCATCCCGTATCATACGATGGTTCCTCCTTACCGTCGCTAACGCTTCCGGCTCTCCGTTTGCGTCCTTACCGTCGCTAACGCTTCCGGCTCCGTTTGCGGAAGCGTTAGCTCATTGTTTGATATGAACCTTTATGTTTGTACCGTTTGGCATTGTGATATCGATTGTTGGACCGCAGCTTTTTGAACCAAGGCGATGTCTAATAATAGTTCCATCCTGGAGTTCTTTCACGACACCGTGATGCAAGCCTAAGAAACTTAAAGGTCAAGGTTTAGGCTTACCGCTCAAGGGCATTAAATTAATTTCCAATCCACCTGCACCTAAATATTGATCGAGAAGCCCGATGTTTCCCTGCTCTTTTAGCTTAGCAAAGATCTTACTGCGTTCATCTTCCCAAATCTGTAAAAGATAATTTGGGTTCTCTTTTTTGTTGTTTAGGTATTGGTTAAACCTATTAAGGAAACGCTCTGCATCTTTAGTTGCTTGTAAAATCATCGCACTAGAAATTGCAAAGGTTTCTTGCTCTAGCCTGAATTTATCAGACTCGGCTTGCCTTAATTTTCCCTCAGTTTCTTGCTCTGCCTTATTAAGGCCGGTAGTAACCGCGGTCTGCGCCCTTGCAACAGCATCAAAGGAAGGCTTTACTTCATCGGGCGGTGCGACAAGAGAAACCCGAACATCTAAAAGTTCAACTCCAAGATTACAAGGAATAAGGCGCTCTGCAGATTTTTTAAGTATGGCAGGCCCCATCGCTATCTTCCCAGTCAGCAAGGCTTCATCAACCGTTTTACTAGCAATCCACATTGCAGCATCAGCTTCGACATAGCGTTTTAAAATATCAGGAATAAAAGGAAGGTTTATAGCAAATTCGATTTCTTTCCCTGATTGAACTTTGTAATAAACAGTAACTTGAACATTAACGAGGTTATTATCTCCTGTAAGCATTTGTCCAGCGGGAAGAGGCTTGCCCCCATCGTCTTCAAAAAATCCCACGGTAAGAGTATTGACCCGATCGACAGCAACTTTGGTAACAAGATCCATACCAAAAGGGAGGCCGATAAGTAAGCCTGGGTCAGCAAGGTGATCGAGAGCTTTACCAAAGCGCCTAATAACGCCTTTTTCCCCGGGTCTAATCTGGGTGAAACCGGTGAGCAGATAGCTCACCAGAACAAGAGCAGAAATAACAAGTAGTTTTTTCAAGGTTTGGACTCCTTGAGTTCGGAAGACTTCTTTGAAGAACTTTCTGGTAAACTCCCGGGTAAACTCCCGGGTAATTTTATTGGGGGCTGAAACAATAAGTCGAATAATTCCCGATGAGTCCCTAAAAGAAGCACGGTTTTGTTATCGCCAAGAATGCGCTGATACTCTTCGAGTTTTTTTAGGAAGGAATAAAACTGAGGGTCTCGGGCTTGAGCTAGAGAGCGAATTCTATCAGCCTCTGCTTCTGCCTGCCCTTTAAGTTTAATCGATTCTGCTTCACTAGAAGAGCGAAGCAAGGCAACATTTTTCTCGCCTGCACTACGAATATCTGCAGCTTTTCGCTCGCCCTCACTTTGATACTGCGCAGCTTTCTTATCCCGTTCACTGATAATGCGATCGAAAATCGCTTGCCTGACTGCGGGGGGATGGTTGGCCCTACGAAGCCTAACATCGACAACAGCAATTCCATAATCGGAAGAGGCCGAGTCTTTTAAGGATTTGCCATTGACCCGACCTGGTTCGAGTAAAAGTTTGCTACGAAGAAGATCACGCTGCTTCTCGACCTTTCCTTCTTCAACACTAACAAGTTCATCAAGTTCCATGGTGCCAATAGCAGCGCCTAATTCAGAATTGATGCGCTGAGCAAGAATAGCCTTAGCTCCTTCCAAAGTCCCCACCGTACGCAAGAAAATATCCACGCCGTTTGCATCTTCAATCCGCCAGCAAATGTAGGCATCTAGGCTAAGGGTTTTATCGATGGTATTGCGTTGGGTATCGCGGGTAAGAAGCTCAACGCTAGGAAGATCAAAAAATTGCATTCTGCGATCAAGTCGTTGCACAGCTTGAATGGGCCAAGGGAATTTAAAATGTAATCCAGCTTGATCAGAATCTTTGCCATCAAAGGTATGAATATGCCTACCAAACTGAGTGAGGTAAACAAATTCAGCGTGGTCAACGGTGAAGAAGCATTGTGGAATAAAAATAAGTGGCAGAATAAAAATAAAAAGAAGCAAAAAAGTACGCAAGATAAAAACCCTCCAAAATTACATATTAGGCGTATCGTCCTTAGCTCTGGCAGAAGGTTTTTGCCTATCTGCAGGAGTAGGAGAGAAACTAGGGAAACGAAATAAGTCAGCCGGAACGAGCCAAAGATTACTTTTTACAGGTTTATCAGAATCGATAAGTATTTTATCTCTACCCGAAAGGGCAGCAGAAATAGAGTTCCAAAACCTTCGAAAGTCAGCAACAACCTTCCAAGAATCCCTTCTAGATTTAAGCTGTTCAAGAGTTTGTGAAGCAGTAAGCTGTGGGTTTTTACCAAGTAAAACATCCATCAAAGCTGAAGAAATTAAAACGAAATCATCAAAAGGAGTAGGTCCATTTCTACTATTAAGAATCGCAAGAATAGCGCCTGCCTGAGATTTTGTTTTATCAATAACTTCTTCTTTATAAGCTTGTGCCAACCGTTCTTTTAAAAGGGCCCTGCCTTGTTCTTCTGCAACCTTAACCAAAACAGCACCTTGGGCATCGTTGATTTTTCGATCGCGAAGTTCCATCGCCTGAGTGACTGCATAATAAGAACGAACCACCTCTTGTGGCGGGTGCAAATCGTGCAGAGACAAGCCTTCAAGCCTAATACCCAAAACAGATTGATCTAAATTTGCAATCCTAGATTCGAGATTATTGGAAGCCAAAGTTTGAAACTTCCCGCGCTCTTCGGTAAGCAGAGACCCAAGAGATCGCGAGCCAACAATTTCGCGGAGGATAGATTCAGCATTGGCGCGCAAAGTAGCTTCAACATCGTTACAGTTAAAAAGAAATTTACGGGGATCATTGATGGCATAACGAATACTGCCTTGAATCTCCATCAGGTTGCCATCGCCTGTGATCATGACCGATTCATCAGGAACTCGGTAAAAACCTTCTCCCTCGTGCCTGCTACTCCAAGACCCAGTTTCAGAGGAGGCTTTGGTATTTGCAAGAGTTCTAAAACCAATCTCGACAGTCCGGATTTTAGCAGGTTGAACCCGAGTTACTTTATCGATGGGAAAAGGGAACTGCCAATGTAAACCGGGTTCTAAGTTATCATCAAGCAACCTACCCAATCGCTGAACGACAGCAATTTCATTGGATTGAATTTGAACGAAACCGAAACCAAGCCAGATGAAAATTGAGACCGCAGCAACGCCAGAAAAAACCCTAGTCCCGTTATGAGAAAGAAAATCTAAGTGTGCATCGAAATCGAGCAAACGATCAAAAAAGATACCAAGCTTATCAAGAAACTTGTTGAAGCTCGCAGAGAAATGGGAGGTTGATTCGCGCTGAAACCATAACAGTCGCATCGAGTTTAATAGTACCGCAAAGGAACCAAACTGATGATAAATCACAGCAAATAGGGGGGATTGCTCGAGCCAATCTGCGGATGCAAAGAAAGGCCAAAGCCATGCCGTGACCACAATCCCAACGAAATTAACAGCAAAAGCAAAATAGATAATGTTCTGATTAATGGTGGTTAAAGTCGCACGAGAAAGCCCAACTAATAAGGGTAGCGATTGGAGCGGATCACCTAAAAGAACAACATCGCCTGCTTCTGCAACCACATCAATCCCAGAAGGGCCGCCTACCGCTAATCCTACATTTGCCCGAGCCAACGCTGGGGCATCGTTTATGCCATCACCCACCATTGCAACCGGATGCGTTAACGCAATTTCCTTGATGATTCTTTCTTTATCCGCGGGCAGTAAATCTGCATGAACTTCATCAATTCCAAGATAGTTTGCAACTTGCTGGGCAACGGCCAGTCGGTCTCCTGTTAGAAGAACAATTCTGTTAATTCCTAATTCTCGTAAGCGTGAAATGACTCCAACCGCTTCCGGGCGAATGCGATCTCTAGCGCCAAACAAGGCAACAATATTGTTATCGATGCAAACCAGCATAATGGTCTGGCCTACGGTTTCAACCTTGTGAAGTACAGAAGAAACAGCATCAGGAATAAGAATATTTCGCTCGTTAAAAAGCCTGAGAGTTCCAACAAGAATGTTTTTCCCTTCGAGGGTAGCTTCAATACCAAAGCCAGGCAAAGCAATAAAGCTAGAACAAGGAGCAAGTTGAATGCCCTTAGATTTAGCAGATTGAACTAATAACTTACCCAACGGGTGCTCGCTCGATTGTTCAGCAGAGGCAGCAAGTCGAAGCACTTCATCTGAAGGAAAGGCATCGTGAAAAAAGGAAGATTGAGCGAGTTCAAGTTTGCCTTCGGTAAGGGTGCCAGTTTTATCAAAGGCGAAGGCCCGGACCTGTGCAAGTTGTTCAAGTGAAGTGCCGCCCTTTATTAAAATGCCAGTGCCTGCAAGCCTGCCCATAGCAGCGATAATTGCAGCGGGAGTAGCCAAGATAAGGGCACAGGGGCAAGCGACAACAAGGATAGAAAGAGCGGGGTAAATAGCCAACCTTAGCGAGGTATAAAAACTAGGCTTGGGAAGTTCTGGGCTTCTAAACCAACCTAATTGATTAACAAAAAGAAAGGTTAGAAAGGTTAATGCAGCAAGTGCAAGGACGATGGGAAGAAACCAGCGAGCCATACGATCCGCAGTTTTTTCGATCTGATTTTTCTGAGAGAGAGCCTTAACGGTAAGATCAAAAACCTTACCCACAGCAGTGTCTTTGCCAACTTTAAGAACTTTAAAAGTAATTGCACCAAGTCCGTTTAAACAACCAGCAAGCACCTCATCGTCAACCGTTTTAAACTGAGGGATACTTTCGCCTGTAAGTGCAGAGGTGTTAACTTCGGAAGTGCCATTAATGATGATGCCATCCGCGGGGAACCGAGCGCCCGGCTTAACGCAGACTAAATCATTGATGATTAATTGCGAGACAAAAATGCGATCTTCATTCCCTAAAGAATCGAGGCGCCAGCAGCGTGTGGGAAAAAGTTCAAGCATCCCTTTTAAAGCTTTTTGAGTGCGGCCAAAAGTAATGCCCTCCAGGCACTCACCCACCAGCCCAATAAAAACAACCTCCGCAGCAACAAGAGGCTCCTTGATGAGAATTGCAGCAATGCAGGCAATAGCAAGGGCAAGGTCTGCGCCCAACTTTCCTTGTAAGAGAGAATCGAGCGAGCCGTACAGAACTCTTGCGCCACCTAAGATTGCAGCAATAAGAGCAATTCGAACGCCACGAATTTCATTAGGAAAGAAAGGAAGAGAAAAACCAGTCCAAAGTTCAACCCGTGAAGAAAGCCAAGGTAAAATGTCCCAGCCAATGAGCAGGCCAAGAATTAGCGTAAGTAGGTAAAGTGAAGTTCTACTTTCACTTCCAAGGGCCCGGTCTTGTTCAGAAATTTCACGATGCATTTTAGGAAGCTGACGGTTAGGGAAAGACAAAAACCATATGCAGCCGTGCTTCCTTGACAGATTGCTTACTACCAATTTATGGGGTAAGTGGGGATGGGGTCAAGCAAACAATGTGAAGTATGAAAGCAAGATTTGTCTTGGCAACGGAATAAATAAACCGGATATTAGGGGTGTGGACAGCAAAAGTAGGTTAAGAAGATGGAATATTTCGTATTAATTATGCTAATAATGCTGCAAAGTGGGCCCGAACCCGCCAAAAGGCAGGCTCACCCCTTAGCACCTAGCCTGCCCTTACTTACCGAGGCAGAAGAAGCAAAATATGATGGAATCGTTAATCGATTTATTCAATACGATCTAGGAAAATTGCCTGGGGAAGCAGGTCAGAAGGCAAAAGCTGATTTTTTAAAACTAAGTTCGGATTCGATCCCTGCACTCTTTCGGGGCTTGCAAAAATCCTCCAAGCTGGATCATAGTTGCCCCGTTGCGATGATCTCACAAAAATTAAAATCCTTTTTGCTAAAGTCAGAAGATAGTGAATTACTTGAATTCGCCCGAGATGAAATCACCTCCGCCTTAGAGGGATCTCGCCATGCCCCATTACTTCAAGACATGAGATTAGGAGTAACTTTAAGGAAAAAATTCGTGCAAGCTAACCTCCCTGCAGTTCCCAAATGGTTGTTAATTCTAAGCCCCGCTGAGATGATCAAATCGCTCCAAGAAGAAGAAAATAAACAGAAACATTTAATGATGGCAAAAGAATTGGCAAGAAGAGGCGACCGAGAATCATTGCAAGCCTTGGGATTATTTGCAGTAAGTTTTTATCCCGAAGTAAAGGAACCCGCTTTAAAATTACTCAATCAAAAATTCAAACAACTAAAGTCAAGCGAGCTACAGGAATACCTAAAAGACTCGAACCCTTTGTTAAGAAAAACTGCGACTGAAAATCTGGGAGAATTAAAAACAGTTGCCGTTGTTAGCGACCTAATAGAACTTCTAGCGGATTCAAATGCAGGGGTTCAGAAGGCAGCGAAGTTAGCTTTGCTAAATATCGCCAAGGGAAAAGACTTTGGACCAACCGATTTCTCGAACAAGGTCTTAGTCGCTAAAGCTCAATCAGATTGGAAGCAATGGTTTCTAACCCAAGGAATGAAATAAAAAGGCAGAGACGATTAGTCCCTGCCTTTTTAAGTTGATAAGTAAAGCTAAAGATTATGGGCCGATGGCAATACTACCCTGTTCGCCAGTCCGAATCCTGATGCAATCTTCGAGTGAAAACACAAAGATTTTGCCATCACCAATCTGACCAGACTCTGGAGTTCGGGCAGAATGAACAATGGCTTCAATCGTAGCTTCAACAAAAGCATCGGTAATGGCAATTTCAATCTTAAGTTTAGGAAGAAGTTTAATCTGGATTTCAGTTCCACGATAAACCTCGGTGTAGCCTCGTTGTCTGCCACACCCTTTAACTTCCGTAACTGTCATAAGGTAAACATCCCGTTCGTTGAGAGCAGCTAAAACCGCCTCAAGTCGTTCGGGCCTGATAATCGCAACAATCATTTTCATATTAGATATCTCACTTCCTAATGTAAAATCTTGATGAAAAAGGGTGATTCCAGCCAAAGCACGCGCAGATGGCCGGGGCTTCACCCGGGGGATTATGCATCCACAGTGGCTTTAACTGGTACATTCAATTTTTTCTGGAAAAGTTTAGCAAGAGAATCTTTAACCGAATTAGGTTCTCCCCCTCTGAACTTAAATTTATTCCCAGTAATTGTAGTAAGGTAGGGGTAAACCTTTTTGAAGTCTTCCGAGGTAGGCGTAGTTCCAGCCTGACATAAATCAGACCAAACTTTCCTAACATCGGCTTCCTTGGCCCCATCTAAAGAAATTACATACCCCTTACCTGCACCACCCGGAGCCAGTGCCGACTTGGGAGTCGAAGAGCTTCGTGCAGCAGAAAGAGAAGTACCAAAATCGAAGCCAGTTTCCCCATGCTCGGTCTCATCAAGGCCGCTGGTTTCAGAATTGAGATCGGTAGAGAAATTAAAGCCTGTCATTACCTGTACGCCAAAGGCCAACCCAAGGCTAATGACGAAAGCAAAAACAGCAGCGAAAAGACTAGCCTTGACCTGAATCATAACTTGGCCAGAAGGTGTCCAATCTTTAAGCTTGGTGATATTAGCTTTATCACCAGCAGAACGATCCGCTTCAGGTTTCTTTTCAAGTTCAGCCATCTGCTTTTTCACAGTATCGGGGCTTGTAACAAATCCATCTGTTCCAAGATTGTTAACAGCGTAAAAGCAAAAGAAGCCAGTAAGCACAGCACCTAAAAAGCCACCTACACCGTGGATGCCGAACGCATCTAGGGAGTCATCATATCCAAGGATAGATTTCACTTGAACGGAGGCATAACAAATAACGCCAGCGATCAAGCCGATGATCAGGCCACCCCACATATAGACATAACCTGATGCAGGTGTAACCGCAACCAAGCCAGCGACGATACCAGAAGCTAAACCTAAAGCGGTAGGCTTGCCTTTATGCAACCATTCAACCAACATCCAGCTTAAGCCCGCGGCAGCGGCGGCAGCTTGTGTTGCGCCAAATGCAGAGGAAGCAAGGGTATTGGAAGCAACCGAACTACCACCGTTAAAGCCAAACCATCCGAACCATAAAAGCCCTGCACCTAATAAAGTAAGTACCATACTGTTTGGCTGAATAGCTTGGGATGGGTATCCAATTCTTTTGCGTAAAGCAAGGGAGCAAGCAAGGCCAGCAAAACCAGCAGAGATGTGAACCACAGTTCCACCTGCGAAATCGAGTGCGCCCCATTTGCCTAAGAGACCAATAGCAGAACCACCTAGGCCAAGCCCTTCATCTAAAGGTTTTGCATAAAACCAATCGAATGCCCAAACCATATGAGCAAGTGGGCAATAAACTAAAGTAACCCATAGAAGAGAGAAAATAGTGAAAGGAATGAATCGAATCCGTTCAGCAATCGCACCGCTGATAAGGGCAGGCGTGATAATAGCAAACATACCCTGAAAAAGAACATGAGTATAAACAGGTGTAGAAGTTGCAGGCAAAATATCGCCTGGCTCAACACCTTGAAGGAAAAAGAACTTGGAGTCCCAGCCGATTATACCTGCATCACCCCACTGAATAACCGAAGGGCCAAATGCAAGTCCATAACCGCAGACGATCCAAAAAACCCCAACGATAGAAAGGCAAGCCATACTTTGCATCATAGTGGCAAGGACATTTTTTCTTTGAACCATACCGCCATAAAAAAGAGCCAAACCGGGGATCATAAACATAACCAACGCAGAAGAAGTAAGCATCCAAGCGTTATGGCCGCCTAATTTAGCCTCCGCGATAGCTAAATCAGCCTCTTCCTTGACCTTTTTGAGATCTTCCGACAATTCAGCAATAGTTTTTGCAGGTTTTTCCTTTTCAGGAGTTTGTGCAAGGAGAGATGAGGTATTGCATAAGAGCAAGAAACCCACCAGGGAGAAAAGAAGCCGTTTCATAAGTAACATTCCTCAAAAAATGCAAATAAAGTAAAAGACACCTTGATAAGAATGAGCAATCTTTGTGCCATCCTTTTTGTTATGTTCCTTAAAAATATGTAAGTCTAATCTTACGATAGGCTTATAGCTTTTAATAATTTGTAGAAAAGGTTTTACCAGAAAGAGGCGCTTAATAATTAGGCTGTTAATGCAAGTTTAATAAGCAGTTGCTAAGGTGGAAAAATCAGAAATTCTATTACAATCGTTCGATTCTAAGTGTCCAACCAGTCCAAAGCCAAGAATATAAGGTTTGGCATCATTTTTGCTTGCTATCTCAGCAGTGTTTAAGTTCATTTTTCTAATGTTAAGGTATTTAAAAGAATCTTGCTGTGCTTGGCCTGCTTAAAATTAAAGTGCAAATGCGCAAGTAAGTCCAGCTTTGATCTCGTTTCATGTTTGGTTCCAACTAGGTAACTTTCGTGAGGAGAATTAGCGATGGCTCTTTCAGATTTTGTCTTGGCGGCAATTTTAATCTTTTCAAACTCGGAACTTTCTGAACCTAATCTTGCCCTTCAACAAGAAGCTAATCTTGCTCCTTTTGTGCAAGCAATTGCTTGGCATCTAGAGATTCTTGATCCCCGGGAAAGTCAGTATGTTTTGTTTAGGTCAGAAGATTTTAGTACTGATTTACAACTGTTAAAAAAGCGGGCAGAAGAATTATTTGGTGTGCCTTTGGTAAACGATGCAATACGATTTCCAGACCGAACTGTAATTCAAGAAATGCTTAGCTTTAATCGTGCCTATAAACATCATCTCAACGCCCGAGCCAACCTTGAACCTTTGTTTGGTGCAGATTTGCACGCTGTGATCAAAGAGACGGATCAACTTTACCAAGTATGGGATTACATACGAGATGCGAAATGCGAATATTATTATGTAACCGTACGCAGGCACGCTTTAAAGAAGGTGTTAGAATCGCTTGGGACGGAGGCGTTTTATAGTGGGAATTATCCCCCCAGCGTACCTACTTGGAGGTTCGCACCTATCGATTGATTTGCTTCTTGTAATTTAAACGCCTTGAGCAAAGGCCAGCAACTAACTTTTCGTAAAAGCTTAGATTGACAAGCTCTTCTGGAATAACTTAAAACATCATTAGGCGTTTTAAGTTATTTTAGAGAGGGATCGATGTAATGTTAAAATCTTCCGCCTGCACAAAAAAACAATTGTTATCCAAAGATTTTGAAAAATGGGCGAAAGAATTAAATGCCCCAGTCAAATTACACCGAAAGCTTTGGGAATGGTACTATATTTCGCAGGTATTGCATGAACGCAGTATGTTGCAATCAGGGAAAAAAGGGCTGGGATTTGCGGTGGGAAAAGAACCTTTGATTTCTCTTTTTGCCAAAATGGGTTGCGATATTCTTGCTACTGATATGCCTGAGGGGGAAAAAGGCCATTCCGATTGGGCCTCAACAAACCAGCATTCGACCGGTGTGGAACAATTGATCCGGGAAGATATCTGCCCATTAGAAGATTTTAACAAACGAGTGAAATTCCGACCTGTTAATATGAATAAAATTCCCCCGGATTTGGGAACATACGATTTTATCTGGTCCTCTTGTTCCATAGAGCACCTTGGAACGCTCCGTCTGGGAACACAATTTATGTTAAACATGGCTAGATATTTGAAAAAAGGCGGAATCGCAGTTCACACCACCGAATTTAATGTTTCTTCGAACGATGCAACTGTGGATAACAACCCCATTGCTATTTTCAGAAAAAAAGATTTTCAGTTTATGAAGAAGCTTTTGGAGGAGTGTGGCCATAGGGTGGAGGAATTTGATTTCTTCACGGGTGATGAACCAGAAGACCTCTATGTTGATCCACCGCCATACACCCACGATGTTCATCTTAAACTTCTACTGGGCCCCTACGCCGCAACTTCGTTTGGAATAATAGTTACCGCAGGTGAACCACATTCTGGGTGGCAACAATTTAAGGCGACTATGAAAAACAAATTTCGCAATTATCGCTGATTTTCTAATATCTTGAAAAAAAGCTTCCGCATCGCAATTCAACTTTCGATCGCAAGCCAAAAGATTTATTGAATGGATAACTCCCAACAAAATAATCCCTTGCACGGAATCACCCTCGAGAAAATTCTGACCGAGTTGGTGCAGTATTACGCCTGGAGCGAACTTGGAAACCGAATCACCATCCATTGCTTTTCACCCACGATCCAAGCACCAAATCGAGCCTGAAGTTCCTGCGTAAAACCGATTAGGCACGCATTAAAGAAGGTGTTAGAATCGCTTGGGACGGAGGCGTTTTATAGTGGTAATTATCCCCCCAGCGTACCTACTTGGAGGTTTGCA
>JBDNHI010000123.1:0-55237 GCA_041694635.1 Gemmataceae bacterium
CGGTAATGACCTAGCTTACTTCGTCACCTTCACCGCTTACGGAACTTGGCATCAGCGACACGATTAGGGCTGGGGAAACCGTCGCTAACGCTTCCGGCTCTGAAAGACGCTTCCGGCTCTGAAAGACGCTTCCGGCTCTGAAAGACGCTTCCGGCTCTGAAAGACGCTTCCGGCTCTGAAAGACGCTTCCGGCTCTGAAAGACGCTTCCGGCTCTGACAATGGCTGGGAATCTTAATCCCGGGAAATGCGACACACAAACAAGAGTCCCAGCGAGTAGCCCCAAAAGCCACACACTGCGTAACTCCTATAATTAAAGTTAATAGAACTAAATCGTTTAATAAAACTAAATCAGGTGGGGCAAGGTATGAAGCTAATGAGAAGTGGGTGCTTAACAGCGATTTTTTTGCTTTCGTTTCTCGCAATAATCCAAAGCGCGGAACCTAAGATAGATGTAGTCATTCTAGGCAAAAATGTAACCCTAGAATTGGTTTTGATTCCCGCGGGCAAGTTTACCATGGGATCTTCTGAAGATGAAAAAGGCCGTAGTAATAATGAAACACTTCACGATGTAACTTTATCTAAATCATTTTTCCTAGGTAAGTATGAAGTCACGCAAGAGCAATGGGAAGCAGTGATGGGAACCAACCCAAGTGCTATCAAGGGGGCAAAGTTGCCCGTAACAGATGTAACTTGGAATGATTGCCAAGAGTTTATTAAGAAGTTAAATGATAAGACTAAAGGTGGATATAGATTACCAACAGAAGCAGAGTGGGAATATGCTGCTAGGGCAGGCACCAAAACAGCTTACTCCTTTGGAGATACGATCACCTCTAAGGATGCTAACTATTCTGATTCTAAGATTGGAAAGCCAAGTGCAGTGGGAAGTTATAAGCCGAATGCGTTTGGCTTATATGATATGCACGGCAATGTATTTGAATGGTGCCAAGATTGGCGGGCTGTTTATCCTGTGGTTGCGGTGACCGATCCGGTTGGGCCAAATAGTGGAATGATCCGGGTGGTGCGTGGCGGTTCATTTAGTTTTGATGCCAGGGATGCTCGCTCTGCGGATCGGGACCTAAGGGTTACCCCAGATGAGCAAAGCGACTACACCGGTTTTCGTCTAGCAAAGTAAAAAAGAGAAAGCAATCATAAGGTTGGCAAGTGAGTTGTTAAACTAAAAGATGCTATCGCAAACTAACAAGCATAAAGAGTTAAGTTTCGCGGGGAACTTGCACCGGTTCTAAACTTCGCTTTGCAGTAACAATTGCAAAAAAGATAATTCCTAATAGCATCCCCAAGCCACAGAGCATATTCATACCAAGGCTAATAAGATGGCTTCGGGTGAAATCTTTACGAGCTTGCAAAGCGTTAGGAATAACGGTTACATCCAACTTAGTAATATTTTTTTGAAGGAATATTTGGTCGGTAAGTTCCGCCCGTTTAATCCGGTCGTTTTCAACTTTAGGAAGCCATAACCAACCTGCAATGGCAAGAAGGAAAGCAAAACCAGTGGAACAAGTCATAGCAATGGGTAATCGCCCAGAAGGATGTCTGCGCAAGTTGCCCCAGAAAATAATGGTAGCGATTGCGCCACACACCACTTCAATGAAATAGTAGATGGGGAAGAGGGGGGAAACGACAACGCCAGCAAGCCTGCTTGCTTGCTCCTTTAAAAAGGGGCTGGGTATTCCTGGGGGGAAATCCTTTTTAAGGACCTCAGGAGAGGGTAGCCAGTAGGGAGGATTTTCGGTCAGGCAAAGTTTTTCAAACCAGTTGAAAACCCCAGGGCCAATGACCCCAGTAAAGAAAATAAACGAGCCTAGCCAAAGTCCGAGAGAAAGAGAAAGGAGAATATTTTCGATGCTGCGCCAAAGGAGAGAATCTTTTACGGAATTTTCATTGCCTTGCCAAAGTCTTTTTACATTAGAGATATGCTTAATCCAGATAATGAGAGTTGCAATGCAGGTGAAGGCTAAGAGGTAAAAATTGCCCGGGGTGGGGGAATGAATAGAGATAAAAATCTGAGAGATAAAAAGCGGCAAGGTGCAAGCTAAAGATGCAAGCGAGACAAAGCGCCACCCCGCGACAAAAGCAACCCAAGTAAGAACAGCAAGGGCTAAAGGAAAAGGGACCAAAGTTGCCATCACCCCCGCGCCGGTTGCAACGCCTTTGCCACCTTTAAATTTAAGATAAATGGGGAAGAGGTGGCCAAGCATAGAAGAAGCGCCAAAGAGGATGCCAGTAAGTTCTGGGCCGAGGGGGTTTTCGAGATAAAGCATAGCAAGTTTTGTAGGAATAGCGCCTTTTAGAACATCGAGGGCGAAAACAAGTAGGCCAAATTTTGTGCCTAAAATCCGACCAACATTGGTTGCACCGATGTTGCCACTTCCTTGGCTGAGAATATCAACGCCTTTGAAACCGGCGATAAGAAGGCCAAAGGGAATAGCCCCAAGGAGGTATGAAAGGATTAATCCGATTGGAAAGTAGACTTCGGGAAGCATAAAAACCCGCCTTGAAACAAAAGAAATGGGCCTAATTACATCATACGACTTAAACTTAAGGAATTGGATAGATATTTTAGTGTAATCGGGTCGATAAATATGGTATTATTAGATATCTTAGGATAAAATAGATTTGTCGGTCCTACCTCACCCTTGCAATTAGGGAAAAAGATTATGGCTGGTTATAACAAAAGAGCCTGTAACGAGTTCAACACTTTAGGCAAATCTCGAAGAGATTTCTTCAAGGCGGGTACTTTGGGAGTTTGTGGCTTGGCCCTTCCCGAATTACTTAAATATGAAGCGCTTGCCTCAGCGCAAGGCAAGAAGGTAAATAAAGAAAAATCGGTAATAATATTGTGGATGCGAGGTGGCCCAAGTCAGCACGATATGTGGGATCCCAAGCCTGATGCGCCGGTAGAAATTCGAGGCGAGTTTAAGCCAATTTCCACGAGTGTTCCGGGAATTCAAGTTTCAGAATTATTGCCTATGACTGCAAAAATAATGCACAAGTGGTCGATCATTCGAAGCTTGGCCCATCGGATAGAAGATGGCAATGTAGGGCATTCCGATGGCGATCAAATTTGCTTTACGGGTTATCCTAGTGGCCCGAAACCTGACACCAATGTTATGCCCAGTTGTGGCGCCTATGCTGCGAAGCAGTTACAACACCTAGACCCCTCTATGCCTACCTATGTGATGATTCCAAAGAATGTGCCTGGTACAGGTTCTGCTTGGTTGGGAAAGTCAAATGCGGCCTTTGAAACAATGTCTGACCCTGCTACTCCTGGTCCCTTCAAAATTCCTAATTTTACTTTTTCTGAAGGTATGGATTCATCTCGGCTTAGCGAAAGAAAAGATCTTTTAACTACTTTGAATGGCCCCGATCTTATCGAATCAATGAAAAATCTAGGAGAATTTCAAAGTCAGGCTCTGGGTATCCTCGCTAGTGGTAAAGCGAAAGCCGCCTTTGATCTTGATTCCGAACCTGCATCTCTCCGAGAACGATATGGCTACATGCCAGCCTTTGACCCTATGGATCCTCAGCGATGTGGTTCCCCGAATTGGGCCCAAAGAATGTTGCTATCTCGAAGATTGATCGAGGCAGGTGTTCGATTAGTAACAGTCGATCTGCGCTGGTGGGATTTTCATAAACAAGGTTTCGATTCGCAAAAGCGTGGTTTCTTACCTCGTTGGGATATGGCTTATTCCGCCTTTATAGAAGATATGGAAGCAAGGGGATTGCTAGAAAACACCTTAGTGGTTGCTTGGGGTGAGTTTGGAAGAACCCCGGTTGTAAATAAAGATGCAGGTCGCGATCACTGGCCCTATGTTATGTCTGCTGCATTTGCAGGGGGTGGCGTGCAAGGTGGTAGGGTAATTGGTTCCTCCGATGCAAAAGGGGCTGTACCAAAAGATAACCGTAAGTTACCGCACGATGTGCTTGCGACTATTTATAGCCATCTTGGCATTGATACAAAAGCTACTTATTTAGATCACTCGGGTAGGCCACACGCGGTGTTGACCCAAGGTTCGAAAATTGAAGAATTGTTCTAAGGGGTAACCGTAAGAAACCCAGCAGGTAGAACCGATTTGATCTGAAAATCAGAAGTGTTCCAAAGTGTAATATTACCCTGGCAGGTACCAACTGCTAGGGTTTTTCCATCTGGACTAAGGCTAATGCAACTTACCATTTCTCTAAAAGAAGTAAGCTTGCAGATTAATTTAAAAGTAGTGCAATCAAAAACTTCAACCGTCTCGTTTCCCCCAGCAACAAATAAAAGCTTATTGTCGGATGAAACTTCAATCCGCCTGATGGGCTTGTTAGAGAATCGAATATTGCTAAGAACTTCGCCTGTTGAGGCATCAATTTTAAAAAGGCAAACATCCGTGCTAGCAATAAGATTTGTGCCTGACCATTTTAATCCCTCAACGGCACCAGCAAGAATGGTTAAAATTCTAGAGGGTTGGTTGCTATCGAGGTCAAGTAAAACAATTTCGCCTGTTGTTGTAGCAAAGGCGGTTGTGCCGTTTTCTGGGTGAATGCAAAGGTTCGTATAAGATAGCGTTTGGAGGTTAGCCAGATTCTGAGAGATACCGTTTTTCCAGACTTGGGGAATGGCACATTGGAATTTTCCTTGGCCTTGCTGAGCCATACCGCTGTTTCCCAAGCTTAGCAGGGATTCGTTTGTTCGGTTAAAGTTTACTTGATTGACAAGTTCAATATCGGAAGGTATCCGAAATTGAATGTCTAAGGTGGAGGGGCCACAAAGTAGAATCTGTTGTTTATTGGTACCTACAAAAAGAGAATCCCCTTGGAGGTTCCATTCGATGCAGGTCATAGGAAGCGACTGGAAGGAAGTTATAGCAGTGGGGTCTCCGCCTGAGACTGGCCAAACGCTAAGGATTCGATCGCCTGCAATGTTTGCAAGTTGTTTAGAGTCGGGAGAGAAATGAATACAGGAAATTTTTAAGGGAGTTTGAAAGGTATTTTGCGAGGAGGTGGCAGAAGGCTTGGCACTAGAAACTGTATTAAATGAAGAAGCAGAAAAAACAGCAGCGGTAGCAGTAATTAAAATTCCTAGGCCTTTGGCGATTGAAAGCAGTGCGGGCATAGAAGACCTCTCACTATTAACGAATTTTTAACCAAATCTTCAGCATTTCTTCACATTGTAATTATAGGGGTAACTTTTCTTTTATAAATATAATTTTCGTAATAGACAAGTCCAAAGAGTAAGAATTTTAAATTCTTGTAAGCTTATCAATCTTATGCTTTTACAGGGAAGTTGAAAATTACATCGCAGAAATGATTATGGGAAAAGAGTTTCGAACCTCTATTTAACTTCCCAAATTTTTACAGTTCCATCAAGGCCGGCACTGGCGATGGTTTTGCCGTCGGGGTTGAATGCTACACCCTTAACATCGTTAAGGTGACCTTTGAAGATTTGTAAAGGCTCTGCAGATTGGGTATGCCAGGTTTTTACAAGGGCATCTCTGCCAGCAGAGGCAAGAATTGTGCCATCGGCAGAAAAGCTAATGCTATCCACCCCACCTTGGTGAGCCTGGAATTCTTTAGAGGTTGGAGATTTTTCACCCCAAGTCCAGATGCGAATTTTCCCCGATCGGTCTCCACTTGCAAAAAGCTTTCCATCCGAAGAAAAAGCAACTGCACTTACTGCTTTAGTATGCCCTTTTAACGATGTTTTAGCGGTGCCATCCATAGGGATAATATTTAAGTTGAAATCGCTACCCCCTGCAATAAGGTTTTTAGAATCTGGGGTCCAAGCAATTTCTTGCATTTGGCCTGATTTGGGAAGGGTGGTGGTTTTCTTAAAATTGGAAGTGGCCCAAATTTCAATTCCTAGCTTGTTGGCAATTGCTAGACTTTTGCCATCCGGTGAAAAAGAAACCGCTTTAACCTTGGTAGCACCCGTTTTAAAAGTGTCTTTATCAATTCCATCGGGAATAGTTAGTAGCCTGATTTGTCCGTTATCTTGCCCTAATGCAAGAAGGGAACCATCTTTGTTGAAGCTAAGGGCGGTAACACGATTTTCTTTAACATCGATGGATTGAATTTTAGATTGCTTTACAGGATCCCATAAAACAACCGAGCCATCTTTACTTATTCCAGCAAGGATACTGCCATCACGGGTGAAATCGACAGCAATAAAGCGCTGACCTTCGTAAAAATTAGCTTTTTCTTGTCCTCCACAACCAAATAGGAAGAAGCTTAAAAAAAGCAAGGTGAGGATAAAATGCTTAAACATAATAAAAACTTTTAAGTTAAAGGGTTGAAGATTAGTAACCACCTGAGATGACTTCTCCGCCTTGGCGTGTGCCAAGGTTTACCCAAACTTGCCCATCGATGGAGTCGGGGATGAACCGTACGGAACCATCGCCAAAGAGGAAGTTAAGTCCCCCTGAATGTTTGCTTGAGAAAGTTTCAGCGTGATAAAAACCGTCAGGTTCTGGCTTATTTGGCGTTGCAGGATTGGCAGGGTCACCAGTCCAACCAAGAATATAAAGTGCGGGTGATTCACCATCAAGGTCACCCCCTGGAAGTGCTCCCACCCAAGTGCAAACTCCCGGTAGGTTGCCCGCTGCTTGCTTCGCTGATTTACTACTTCTTTCGCCAATAAAAATGGTATTGCTTAAGCCATCGGTAACTTCTGCAATCCTTACGCCTCTACCCCGAAGCAGCATTCCCAATCCCAATGCGGAATCAAAGTCTGCAAGTTCACCTTGGCCATTTACCCCAGCGTACGAGCTTTTGGCAAGTTCGAAATTCACTCCGGCTCCTAAAATGGTAAAGGTGTTAATACCCGTATCGTCAGAGGGGCAAAGGAATCCCTTGATTACTGTTTTTCGAAAGGCAATCGCAGCAGCAGAAGTGTTATTCATTGCTATGGAAGACATACTAATGGATTTATAAAGAGATTCTTGCTCGAGGTAGGGAAGAATAAGAGCGCCCCAACCCCAGCCTGTAACCGGATCGGGGTTAGAAGTTGCTGATGAATCTACCGGATTTATGTTCATATTATCTAGGTAACCCGCTGGAAACAATCCGTAGGTGCTTTCGTAATTCATCATTGCAAGGCCGATTTGCTTAAGATTGTTGGTGCATTGTAATCTTGCAGCAGCCTCACGAACTTTTTGAACCGCAGGAAGAAGCAGACCGATCAAGACGCCAATAATTGCGATAACGACCAGAAGTTCAATCAGGGTAAAAGCATTGCGTTTCAAGTTATTTGACATGATTCCCTCAAAGTTTGCGATATAACAAAGTAAAACAATCTTATAATGCAAATTGTATAACAGAATAATACCGTGTCAACAGGTATTACTTTATTTGTTATAATATTTTCCACCCCCATCGCTTTTTATTCCTTTCTTTGGCTCAAATTCCAAAAATGCTTTTAGGTTCGCCGTTGACACGAACTTTCAAAAACGAATATAAATTTAACTTCATACTTTGCGCATAACTAAATCTTGTGCCCAATTTTATGAAATGCACGGATGCAATTTTGCTTTTTGGGATAAGGATGTGTCCCTTGGTTAGTAGCGTCGTTCAACCCGTTCCGCTGAATCAATTTCAAGCAGGCCTTAGCTGGTCGGTTTGGCATGCCGATGTCGCATCGTGCAAATCTAACAAATTATCATTAGTGCTTTTGCGCCTATTTCTTTGGTTAGGAAGTTTGCTTTATGCCTTGGCAATGCTGCTCCGCAATATTTGCTTCAATATCGGATTATTTAAAACGAAAAAAGTTTCCGTGCCCGTTATTTGCATAGGCAATTTGACTGTGGGTGGCACAGGCAAAACCCCTTGTGTTGAATGGTTGTGCAATTATCTACGCACATTAGATTTGCGTATTGCAATTTTAAGCCGTGGTTATGGCGGCGCTGGTGGTGCCAACGATGAAGCCATGGTTCTCGAAGACCAGTTGCCTGAAGTTCCCCATCTCCAAAGTACGAACCGATATTTAATTGCTAACTCCGCTATCGAAGAATTAGAATCCGAACTTTTGGTGCTTGACGATGGATTTCAACATCGTCAGTTGTTCAGAGATTTGGATATTGTTTTGATTGATGCGACCAACCCGTGGGGTTTTGGTTATCTGTTGCCTAGGGGAACATTGCGAGAATCAAGCAGCGGGTTGAAAAGAGCAGGAGCTGTAATTATCACCCGAACCAATCAGGTGGAAGAAAACGCGCTAAGTTTAATTCGAAATAAAATTAAAAAGTTAGCACCAGAAATTGTTCTTTGTGAAACCATACATCTGCCTGCTGAATTAATTCGCTGGGGTAAAGAACCTTTGGAATTGACTGCAATTAAAGGCCGTAAGGTCTTCGCTTTTTGTGGCATAGGCAATCCTACTTCGTTTCTTAAAACCCTTGCTGACCTTGGGGCCCAAGTTGTTTCTTCTCGATTCTTCCCGGACCATCATTCTTATTCTCGACAGGATATTAATGGCTTGATTGAATCTGCAGATTTGGTTGCTGATGCAGATGCATTATTAGTAACCACGCATAAAGATCTGGTTAAAATTCGTGCGGCATCCCTAGGAAGTATTCCTTTGTTTGCTCTTCGAATTGAAATGCAGTTTTTACAAGGTGCGGAAAACCTTAAAACTTTAGTTCAGACCAAATGTTTTGGTTCGATACAGGCTGGGCACTAATTAACTAAAAACTATTACCAGGAGGATTTATTTGTGAATTTTAAAGAAAGTAAAAATATGAACAGGCCCTTTGACCTCCAAGGTTTGAAAACTTATGACTTGGCTTCCCGCCCTTCTAAAGTGTTTAAAGAAGATTTAGGTAAGCCGTTGTCTGGCACTGCGACCGTTGCAGATTTGATTGATTCTTTGCCTAACCAGCTTGCTGGGAAAAGTATCCGAAGGGTTCGTGACCATTTAATTCGTGCCTCTGCAAATGGCAATACCGTAGTGGTTGCAATAGGCGGCCATGTGATTAAAACTGGATGCGCCCCCTACTTAATTGATTGGATTCAAAAAGGAATTATCAAGGCAATTGCAATGAATGGTTCTGCTGCAATTCACGATGTCGAGCTTGCCCTAGAAGGTAAGACAAGTGAAGAAGTGGGTTCTGCCCTTAATGAAGGGAAGTTTGGAATGGCGCGAGAAACAGGTGATTTCTTTGCCTTGGCTTGTAGAAGGGGTGCTGATGAAGGTATTGGCTTTGGTGCCGCTATTGGCGCAATGCTTTCAGAAACAAGTTGTAAGGCCCCCGAAGTAAGCCTTCTTCTTGCTGCCCATAAAGCAGGAATTCCTTGCACAGTTCATGTTGCTGTTGGTACCGATATCATTCATATGCACCCCCATGTTAGTGGCGCTGCCCTTGGCGAAAGTAGTCATATTGATTTTCGTATTTTATGCTCGGTAGTCAGCACGATGGAAAATGGTGTATGGATGAACCTTGGTAGTGCGGTGATTATGCCCGAGGTCTTTCTCAAAGCTGTGAGTGTCGTAAGAAACTTTAATTACAACCTCGATGGCCTTGTTTCGGTAAATATGGATAAGGAATCGCGTTACCGTAGCACGGTCAATGTTTTAAATCGCCCTTCTTCCGAGGGAATTGAAATCACAGGGCACCACGAAATATTGATCCCCTTGTTACACGCCGCTGTTGCAGCAGTTTCTGCAAAGACTGGCACTATTACTGAATCCAAGGCAGCCTGATTTATTTTGAGGAATTCTATGAACGATATGAAACCTAGGCTTGTAACTCCTGAAATCCTTGCGCAAAGTACCGACCTTGTTGATCTAGTAAATCGACTTGGAAACCCCAGGATCTTAGTTCTCGGCGATCTGATGCTTGACCGTTATGTCTGGGGCGATGCCGAGCGTATCAGTCAGGAAGCACCTGTTATTCTTCTTCGAGCAGAACGAAGAGAAGAAAGGCTAGGTGGCGCAAGTAGCGTTGCAACAATGCTAACAAATCTGGGCGCACGAGTTCAAATCGCTGGCGTGGTAGGTAAAGACGGGAACGGCGAGCAACTTCGAAATATGCTTATTGATCAGGGGATTGATCCGGAAACAGTTTTGGTTGATTCAGAGCGCCCCACCACAGTTAAGGAACGCTATATTGGGAAGGCGCAGCATAGGCATCCGCAACAAATCATTCGGGTAGATTACGAAGTTCGGACTCATCTTTCTAAGCCTCTTGAAACCAGACTTGCTGAACTAATCAAATGCAATATTAACCAGTATGATATTGTCCTTGTTAGTGATTATGACAAAGGTGTTTGCACCCCCGGGCTTCTTGCCAGCGTTATTTCTGCTTGTAAAGCGATTGGTAAAAAGGTTGTTGTGGACCCTATTCGTGGTAGTGATTACCGCAAATATCACGGCATTTCTACGATGACTCCAAACCGCCTTGAAGCGGGCCTTGCTACAGGAAAAATGATTGATACCAACGACGATGCTCTTGCTGCCGCTGCTTTACTTCGCGAACGACTTGATATGGAAGCCGCGATTATCACCTTAGATAAGCAAGGCATTGCGCTTTGTCATCAAGACGGTAGGAATGCTATTTTCCCTACTCGAATTAGACAAGTTTATGACATCACGGGTGCGGGTGATATGGTGCTTGCTGTTTTAGGAATGGCACTTGCTGCTGGTGCGGATTATCCCGAAGCCATCAAGCTTGCGAATATTGCAGGTGGTTTAGAAGTAGAAAAAATTGGCGTTGTCCCTGTCTCTAAAGAAGAAATCATCAGCGATATAAGTAAAGCTTCTATCGGATCAAAAGTCGAGGCCTTATCTGGAATTGCAAAATTACAAACCAGACATTCCCTTGCGAGAGAGTTACAAAATCGTAGAGCACTTGGACATAAAATCGTTTTTACCAACGGGTGCTTCGACCTCTTACACGCAGGCCATGTTCAGTATTTAACCGAAGCTAGGGCTCAGGGTGACTTATTGGTCATTGGGCTTAATAGCGATTCAAGTATCAAAACCCTTAAGGGTCCAACTAGGCCGGTGAATAAAATTGATGCCCGTTCGATGGTTCTTGCTGGCCTTGAATGTGTCGATTTTCTTGTCGTTTTTGAAGATAGCACTCCACTTGATTTGATTCGCTTTATTAAACCCGATGTCCTTGTTAAAGGTGCTGATTATCACAAGGACGAAGTCATCGGCGGACAATTTGTGGAAAGCTATGGCGGTAAGGTTTACCTTGCTCCTCTTAGGCAGGGCTTTTCCACTACTAGCATTCTCGAACGGCTTGGGGCTGCTTAATTATTTTTTTGATAAGGTGTTTCTTTTTATGAATGTTGCGGTCTTTTTACCCGGGTGGATTGGCGATGCGGTGATGGCAACTCCTGCCATTAGGGCTCTTCGTCAGCATTTTTCTCAGGGCACTTTTATTGGTGTTTCTAAGGCTTATGTCGCTCCGGTTCTTCAAGGAAACCCTTGGTTTGATTCGATGATTCTTACAGGTGGGAAGTATGGCCTTTCCTTTTTAGCAGCGGCCCAAGAATTGAAAAAACAACCTATCGATATTGCGATTCTTTTCCCTAATTCTTTTAGAGCGGGGCTGCTTGCTTGGATGGGTGGTTGTAAACGCTCGGTCGGTTTTAATCGTTATTTTAGAAAATGGCTACTCACTGATCCGCTTGAACCTAAGAGAGATGAAAAAGGGAAGTTGCTTCCTAGCCCCGTGATTGATTCTTATAACCAGATTGCAATGAAGGCGGGAAGCCCGAACCCAGGTTATGAAATGCAATTGTTTGCATCAAAAGGGGAAGAGGAGCAGGCAAATCAGGTTTGGAAATTTGCGGGCTTTCAAGAAAAGCCCGAGGTCATTTGCTTAAACCCTGGCGCTGCTTTTGGTGCGTCAAAATTATGGCCCGTTGAACATTTCGCTGCTTTGGCTAAAGAATTAGTCAGGCTTCGGGGCGCTGGTATTTTGCTCTTATGCGGGCCTAAAGAAAGTGAACTGGCCCTTCGTATTTCTTCTCTTGTTGCGCACCCTTCGGTTCGATGCCTAGCAGAGCCCGGTATGCCTGAGTTATCTCTTGCATTAACCAAGGCGTGCATAAAGAAGTGCCAATTGTTAGTTACCACGGATAGTGGGCCAAGGCATTTTGCAGCAGCATTTAATAGGCCAGTTGTTTCGCTTTTTGGCCCTACTCATATTGAATGGACCGATACCTTTCACGCCAAGGAAATAAACTTGCAGAAAAAGTTGCCTTGCGGCCCTTGTCAGAAAAGAATATGCCCTTTGGAACATCAATGTATGAAGGAACTTTTGCCTTCCGCGGTTTTAAAAGCTTCGATTAGCTTATTGGATCAACAGTTGGAATCGGTAAGGTTTATTAGGTCGGTAGGTTAACGAAAACGGAGCGATAGATTTGATTTCAAGGACATTAAGAATTTTGGGAGCCCTATTTATTCCGCTTTTAAACGGGGTGGGTAAATTGCTTTGTATTCCCCTGAGATCAAATTCAGATTTCATTCTAATAAAGCCAAGTAAGCGTGCTTTGCTTTTAGATGAAGGGGTTGAAAAAGCTTGCGATCTTTTCAATAAAGAAGGCGTTCGCGTTACAGGCCACGGCTGGAAAACAGGCCGCCATGTCTCTCGTATTTCCCTTGGTAATGGATCTGCTTCTACCGAATCTTTTGGCTTCCTTAAAAAAGAATATGCCCCAAGTTGGATAAAATCTTTCTTTGTGCAATCTTCAGGCGTGCTTCACGAAGCTCGAATTCTTAAAGCTCTTGAACTTGAAGGCATTCCTGCACCTCTTTGGCTTGCAGTAGGCAAAACCAGCAAGGGAGAATCATTCTTGTTGGTGGATGAAATCCCCGATACGGTAAATTTAAAAACCTACCTGACAGAGCAGCGGAGTAGAATTCAGCGTAAAGAAGTTTTAAGAAGGTTGGCTTGGATACTGGCTAGGATTCACACTTTAGGTTTTTCTCATGTGGATTTATATTCCAAGCATATCTTGATTAATCCAGAAACTAGGCAGGTTTTCTTGCTTGATTGGCAGAGGTCTTTCCGCCTGAGTGATTTGCCTTGGCACAATAGAGCTGGCAACCTCGCCAGACTTCACGCCACTTTAGATGAAGCAATTCTTCAACCTCGCGAAAAATTAGCTTTCCTTGCTTCTTATTTGGAAGCTACTGCTCAGTTCGGCCAAGGAAAAATGATTCTACCGATGTTTCATCTGTTGGCACTCGATATCGACCGTGAAGCTATTAGACTTTTAAAATACAGGCATATCAGAGAAAAACGCAACACGCAAACCACCTTGCAGCCACAAAACTGGATTTTCCTTGAAGATAAAAACTTGTTTGTGACTTCAATATGTTCCGAGTCAGAAAAAGCTTGCTTAGAAACAATGTTGGAAGAAGCAGGAAAATCCAAAAGTAATGGCAAGATTATTCTCCGAAAATCTTTACCACTTGGGGGCGGTAACCTTCGCCTCCAATATCGCAAAATCTCTTGGTTCGAATCATTTCTTCATTCAGGATTTAAATTCAAAAAATCTAAGTCGCCTGAGTACTCCCACGCTGCAATTCTTTTTAGGGTTCAGCGTCACGGCGTGGAAACAGGAAAGCTTTTAGCTTTAGGTATTAGAAAAAAAAATCTCTTGCTTCAAGAATCTTTTCTTCTCACGCGCGAACCTTGTGAAACGCAAACATTGAACGAATGGCTTATGCAGGGTAATAAAGCAAAGCCAACAAGCGATTCTTTTGAGAAAAGGCGTCAAGTCTTTCAAGAATTGGGTAAAATTCTTGCGAAAATTCACACCTCAGGTTGTCATCTTAAAGGCAAGAAAACTTTGCAAGTCCGAGTGCCTGACTCCTCTAATGCTGCTATTTTTCTCGATGCTGCAAATTGCTTACAAGAAGCTTCTTTTGCTAATCCAAAGTGGGCCAGTATTGACCTGAATAAAATGAAACAATTACTTTTATCTTTAGGCGCTCTACAAAAAGATATTGTTCATTACCGTAAGGCTTACTCCAATGAAATCAGTAACGGTTCCCTAAACCTAGGAACTACTACCCAAAGTAGCACCGGCCTTTTGGCGATGGATGCAATTTCTGGCGGGGTTAAACTTAAAATCATCCGTGATGCTGGAGTTACAGCACTAAACGCAAATAAAACAGAAATTGTGGAATCTGAAATCTTAATCCAAGTCCAAAAAGATGGTACACATTGTAAATTTTATTCCACTCCAGATTGGGTCAGCCACTATGGTGCTGATTGGATTTTCCAAGTGATGGATATTCCTGTTACCGATAGGTTTCACGCGAAGCAGGGTCGATCGGTAGGTAGAATTATTATTCAGGGCAAGGAAGGGAAACCAGAACTTGCGGTTTATTTGAAAAGGCATTACGAACTTTCTTGGTGGGAAGGAATGCTGTCACGGTTTTTCCCAAAAAAAGCTTGGTCGCCTGCTATGCAGGAATTCCATCACCTTGCCTCGGCTAGGTTATTGGGCTTACAAGTCCCTGATACCTTGGCCGCGGTTGAATTTATCGGCCCAGGAAATAAACTTCGCAGCGCTCTTGCTGTTCGTGAACTCGAAAATATGCTGCCTCTGCACGAGGCTATTCCACTTGCATCTTCTAGGATGGTACCTAAGGTTTTTAAACTATGGAAAAAATCCTTGGTCGCAGAAATGGCGCGGATGGCAAGAATGCTTCACGATCGCAATTGGTTTCATAAAGACCTTTATCTTTGCCATTTCTATATTCATAAGAATGATACATTTCGGATTCCGGAATGGCGCGATAATGTTGTTTTGATTGATTTACACCGTTTAGGAAGTCATCCTTGGACTGCACAGGTTTGGAAAATAAAAGATCTTGCCCAGCTTATTTATTCTTCTGAAATTGAAGGAGTTGATGATAAAGATCGTATTGAATTTTGGCGGTGTTATAGAGATTTAGGCCCAAGATCTTTTCTTGACCGAATTCTGTTATGGGTAATTAAACTCAAATGGGCCCGGTATAAGAACCATAATTTGAAAAAGAAAGCTGCTTAAATCGCCAAACAAAAGTTAAGGTTTTTGCTTCTTTTGGTCGAATGTATTTATAAGATTTTATCGTTTTCAAGGTTCAGCTTAAGGGAGTGCTTTAGGTAAAATGGATATAGCTTTTTGCTATGAAAGTGTTCTTCCAAAGCGCGGTGGGTGTGAAACCTACATCGCCTCCCTTGCTCGTAGACTTGCGGTGGATGGCCATCAGATCCATCTTTATGCCAGTCGGTGGGATGAATCTGCCCTACCTTCGACTTTGAATTATCATAAAGTTGAGTTGCCTTGGTGCCCACGATTTATGCGTCCTTGGGCTTTTGGTGCTGCTTGTACGAAAGCTTTGAAGGGTAAAGATCACGATGTAAGTATTGGATTTGATAAAACTTGGGGGCTAGATGTACTGTATCCGCAGGGGGGGTTATTTGCTGCAACCGCAGAGCATAACCTGCTGAAATACAAAAGTACTACAACTCGAAGTATCGTGAAATTTTTTAAAACATTCGACCTTTCCCACCAATCATTTTTAATGCTTGAAAGATTACAATATTTGGGAATGAAAAAATCAATTGTTATTGGTATTAGTGAAATGGTCCGAAATCATTTTCAAAAGTACTATCAGATTTCTTCTAACGATCTTCGGTTGGTTCGCATAGCAATGGATCCAAACCGTTTTCAAGAAACGGATAGGCCAAGGCGTAGGATGGAATGGCGCCAGAAGTGGGATATCGAGCCTTCGGATTGTTTGGCGCTTTTTGTGGGTATGAATTATCGGCTTAAAGGCCTTGATCCCTTGCTTCACGCAATGCAACTTCTACCGGCGAATTCTCCGATTAAACTTATGATTGTTGGTAATAAACATACAGGTGGATTTGAAAAGCTTGCTGTTAAGCTTGGGGTTGAAAATCGTGTTCGATTTACTGGCTTCTGCGAAGATATGCGCAATTGTTATTTCGCTTCCGATTTTTTAGTCCACCCCACTTTTTACGACCCCTGTTCTAATGTTGTACCCGAAGCTATGGGATGTGGCTTGCCTGTTATTACCACTCGCTACAACGGGGCTGCCGAATTTATTACCCAAAATAAAGAAGGTATTGTCGTTGATGATCCGCACGATTATGAAAAACTAGCTTTTAGTATGACTCAATATGTTGATAGCCAAAAGAGAATTGCAGCAGGCCAAAGTGCCCGAAAAACTGCAGCTTTATGGACCTTTGAACATCATTACAAACAGATGCTTGGAGTCTTTCAGGAAGTCTATGTTAAGAAAATAAAAGATCGCGAAGTTCAGACCTCTTCTGCAAGAACCTGAAGGCAGTCGCATTGATTCGTTAGATTGGCCCAGGCGCTAATCAAACTAGCCATCATTTTTTTACTTGCTAACCAGCCTTTAAAATGAAATCCCTTTGCTTTGAGTGCGATTTCCGCGGATTGCCTGAGCCAACCTGTATGCTTTACTTGTTGCATCTGGATTATTTTGAACCCCGACTTTGTAATCACTTTCTCTAAACTTTCAGGATTAAAATGTAGCAAGTGCCTAGGAAAATCGATCCCTAGCCAGTCTTCCTTAAACCAGCGGTAAGGCAGGCTTTGAATGTTAGGGACCGAGATACTTAATTTTCCTTTGAGGGCTAAAAGTTTTTTAGCAGCAACCAATGTTTCAACCGGGTTATGCAGATGTTCCAGAACTTGCCTAAGGGTAATGCAATCAAATTTTTGTTGTTCGAGAAAAGGATTATTAAAATCTCCCTCGAATGCTTGGATGCCTGCATTTTTTGTAAGTTGAACCGCTTGAGCTGAAAAATCTACGCCTGTTACATCCCACCCTAGGTTTTTCATTTTGACAAGGAAGGCGCCATTGCCACAACCGAAGTCGAGCATCTTGGCATTTTTGAAGGGAGGGGAAAGAGAAAATTCCTTGCTGGTATTCTTTCCTTTTTTTCTTTGATTAAGCTCTGTGTGTGGGGCGTAATCTCTAGGGTAGTACTGATGCATAGCACTTGGTTTTGGCCTAGGAGAGAGAAAGACCAAACTACATTCGGGGCATTTAAACAAATGATGATCAGGATTTAACCGAAGCTTTATAAAAATAAAACCCTGATTGTTTTGGCAACCAGGGCAGTTTGTTCTTTCCCAGCCCTCTGGGCTCTGCTTATCAAATATCATTTATTTTCAGTCGATCTACATAAATATTCGCCTGTTCTTGTATCCACCGCAACGAATTCTCCTATGCCTATGAAGGGCGGTACGGTGATTTTAAGACCCGTCTCGGTAATAGCTGGTTTAAATTGCGCTGCGGCTGTTGCACCCTTCATGGAGGGTTCTGTTTCAATAACTTTGAGATGAACCGTGGGTGGTAACTCTAGGGAAATTGGCTTTTCTTCGTAATAAGTTACTTGTACTTTATCGTTTTCTTTTAGGTAAAGTATTTGATCGCCTACCCAATCACGGTGCAGGGGGATTTGTTCAAAAGATTCTTGATCCATAAAGATGAAGTCGTCGCCATCTCGGTAGAGGTACTGGGTTTCTCGTTTATCAAGGTAAGCTTGTTCGACTTTATCTTGGGGCCGAACCCTGCTTAGGATGGTCGATCCTGTGCTAAGGCTCTTAAGCTTTAAGTTGAGAATAGCGCGCCAGTTTCCGGGGGTGTTTAAATCCCGGTCGATAACATGGAACAACTGATTGCCCTCGCCGACAATTACCATACCTTTTCTAACCTGACTGTATTCAATAGATGCCACAAGAACCTCCGAGGATTAAAAGCAAGAAGAGTGTCATTAGTATTTGTTAAGGGAATTTTAGCACGAATCAAGTGTTACGAGAAGGGTATAAAAGATAATAATCCCGAGTTCAAGCTATTTTTTTATGGCTAAGTCAGAGCCAGAGATTTTAATTACCTCTAAGGAAGGTTCTTCGGATGCGGTGCTGGAGAAAGTTTTTTCTAAGTCTTTGGCAAATTCAAGCCGTGTTATTTCCCAAGTCTCGGCATCGATTTCTTGGTTGGTTATTTGCCAATTAGGTAGCCATACTTTGAAATTGTGCTTCCCTTCGGGTAATCCGGAGATTTCAAATAGGCCATCTTTGTCGCTGCGAGTTGCAAAGGTATGAGGCAAAATTATTAGGTGAGATTGCATCCAAAATTGACCCGTTCCGCTCGTTAAAGTGACCACACCTGCGCTGGGAAATGAACGCTGTACTGGTTTGTTTTTCTGCGAAAGTGGTATGCTAAAAAAGGCTTCTCCCCTTGCCCTTATCGAAAAAAAGAAGTCTTGCCTGTTGATGAAATTTACACTGTCTCCCTGACGAACAAACCCAATAGGCGAAAACACCCCTGCTTGCTTGACCAGCATTTTGAACTGATTGGTTTCTACTTCGATAGGGGGAAATCCTTCTGCATTAATTGAGAATGGTTCGGTAGATTCAAGGGTTACAACTGCGTTTTCTAGGCCATTGTTTTTGGGGTTAATTTTTGGTGTACTTGGGTTGGGCCAAGCTAATCTTGGATTGCCAATATGTTCACTAAGGGGGCTGATTGGGGCTCTAAACCCTGCCACGGTGGGTAGAATTCCCTGCCAAACAATTTGCCCTTTTATGCCTGCGGTAGACTTTTTTGGTTTAAGTGAGGTTGAAAATACTGTAGGTTCGGTCGGGGTGGGAATTGCGATTTTTTCGCTGCAACCTAGTGCCAAGGTTACCATTAGCAACCCTAGGGAAGCTAACTTGGAGTTATAGGCCTCATTGGCGCGGTTCTTGCCGATTTTTACTTTCTTACGGGAGTCTTTCATGGCTGCTATCGTTTCCAAGGGTTATCGGGTTCTTCGCGTTGCTGAATCGCCTACCGTTCCTTGTTCCTGTGGCGAAAGCACTCGGGTTTTAACTCGACTTGATGGAACCGCTTTAAACCTTCATGTTACTTTTATCACCGATTCCGTTAAGCATTACCACAAGGAATGTACAGAGGTTTACTATATTTTAGAGGGTAATGGCAAGATGGAATTGAATGAAGATACCATTTCCGTTGAGCCCGGGAATGTCGTTTATATTGAAGCAAATACGCCACATAGGCTATACAGCGAACTTGGAGTTCGAACCATTGTTTTAGGGGTTCCAGCTTGGGATCCTAAAGATGAGTATTACGATTGCTAACTTAGTTTTGACCCCAGCGTTTTTGCAGGTTATGTACGACCCCGATTTGATCACAAATCCTTGCAACCACAAAATCGACTAAGTCTTCAATCGAGGCAGGTTTCTGATAAAAACCAGGCATTGCAGGAAGAATAACGGCGCCTGCTTCGGTGCAAGATAGCATATTCCTTATATGTAAAAGGTGCAGGGGGGTTTCTCGGGGCACGATGACTAGCTTTCTTCTTTCTTTTAGGTGTACATTGGCTGCGCGGGTTATTAAATTGTCTGAAATTCCTGTAGCGATTGCACCAAGGGTTCCCATACTGCAGGGGCAGATTACCATTCCGCCTGTTAAAAACGAACCACTTGCTATTCCTGATTTGAAATCTCGATAGTTATGATAGGTAAACCTACTTGATAAAATGGGGGTCCAGAAATTGCCAAAGAACTTGGAGGGGTTGAATTTGTCGGCATCAACTTTTCTTCCACATTCTGTTCCTATCACTTCAATCGCGGAAGGACTTAAAGTAAAATGAATGTTCTTCCCAGCTTGAAGCAGTACTTCGAGCAGGCGAATACCATAGGGGGCACCGCTGGCGCCTGTCATTGCTATCACGATATCTTCTAATGCCATTGGATTTCCCTCGGAGTTGGAACTTGCGATTTTACCACCTAAACTCAAAAGATATTACAACCTTATGATAGATGCAAACAAAGTCTTAAACACCATAGAAAAAGCAATTCTCGCATTTAAAAATACCCTTGGCCGTAGTGGCAGGGTTGTACGGATTGCAAATGCTTCAGATGTTATAGTGGTAGGAGACCTGCACGGTCGGGTTGATCACTTGAAAAAAGCTTATCAACTTGCAGATTTAAAAGCCAATCCCAATCGCATTCTTATTGTTCAAGAATTGATTCACGGAACCACCACCCATTCTGATGGCTCGGACAATTCTCACCTTGTTCTTGATATGGTTGCCTTGTTGAAGTGTCAGTTTCCCAATCAGATTCATTACATTTTGGGTAATCACGAATTATCTCAGGTTACCAACAGAAAGATCAGCAAGAATAATTTAGATTTGAATCAATCGTTTGATCTTGGTATTGCCCACGCTTACCCCCTTGCGGTTGATAAAATCATTGCTGCTTACAAACAGTTGATAAGTGTCATACCAGCAATGATATTTTTGCCTAATCAGGTTTGCATTAGTCATAGTCTTCCTGATAGAACAAAGCTGGAAGATTTTGATGTTAAAAGGTTGGAAGTGTTGCCTGAACAAGAAATAGACCTAATACCCGGTGGCAATGTGCATTCTTTAGTGTGGGGTCGGGATACCAGTTTAGAAAATGCCACTGCTTTTTTAAATAAGGTGGGTGCGCAATGGTTGGTGACTGGTCATATTCCGTGCGCACAGGGATATGAATACCCAAATTCTAGGCAAATTATTCTTGATGCGCATTTTGATAATGCTGGATATTGCTTATTGCGTGCAGATCGTGAAATAACTCAAGGAGATTTTAACACAAGTGGAAGGCTTTTGTAAAATAAATTATATTAAATAGGTTAAAAGTATTATGAGTGGTAGTGCCAAAAATATGCCCCGGACTCCTAAAGAAGCGCTTGGCCCAACTATTTGGGAAACAGTTATTGCGGGCGATAAAGAATTTACCATTGGCAGGCCCTCCGATACCGATAAAATTCTGGAACATCCCGAGGTTTTAAAGGGCATCGAGTATGACGAAAATATGCCTTATTGGGCCGAGGTTTGGCCCTCTTCTCGGATGCTTGCTAAATATCTGATGAAGGAACAATTCACCCCCGGAATTAAAACTTTGGAAATAGGGTGTGGCTTAGGTCTGGTGGGCATCGTTGCTTTACACCTAGGCTTGAAAGTTACTTTTTCTGATTACGATGCCACCGCACTTGAATTCGCTGCCAATAATGCCACAGCGAATGGCTTCCTTGACTTTGAGACTTTGCAAATCGATTGGCGCGATGTGCCCGAGGGCCTTAGCTTTCCCCTTATTCTTGCTTCTGATCTTGTTTACGAACCTCGAAATGTCGAGCCTATTCTTGCTATGATAAGCAAAATCCTGACCCCAGATGGCCTTTGCCTTATGACGGATCAGGATCGGATTCCTTCTCAATTACTTCGCGATAATATCGAAAAATATGGCTTTTCTTTTAAAACTCAAGTCGTTAAAGCAGGCATTCCCAGAGGCGACCGCTATAAAGGAACACTTTATACCATTCGAAAACGCTAATTCTTCTTCGCATTTTTTAGGTTTCACGCTAACATAATAATATATGTGTTTTGTCGCTTGGGGGAGAGAGTAATGAAAAAAACACTTGCGATGTTATTTCTGTTATTTTTAGTTTCTTTTAGTGCTTCTGCCGAAGTTTCTATCAAGGCTGTTAAGTACCCTGAATTAACTTCCCTAGTTCGCAATTATAAAGGCAAAGTTATCCTTGTCGACTTTTGGAGGCACGACTGAGTGCCTTGTAAAAAAGAATTTCCGCATCTGGTTCAGATGCAACAGAAATTCGCTAATCAAGATTTTGTCCTTGTTACCGTTCATCTAAATATGGCGGTGGATAAAGCTTTGGGTATGGGCGGGGTTGAAAAAGCTACTTTGCCTTTCTTGCAAAAGATGAAAGCTGATTTCGTTAATTTAATTCTTGATGAGCCCGAATCTGAGTGGATGAGTAAGTTGGATGGGGTTAATGTCCCAACTTTGTTTCTTTTCAACAAGCAAAACCGAATTGCTTTGAAAATCGATGATGCAGATAAACCAGAAGAGTTAGAAAAATTAATCCAAGAATTATTGAGCAAACCTTGAGCGAAAATCCTTCTAGTTCTAATTCCCCACGCCCCGTCATTAAGGACGAAGTAGCCTCTGCTTTAGGAAAAATTCCTAGTGGGCTTTTTGTTCTTTCTTTGATTGATGCTTTTGGTAAAGATGATTTTATGCTGGCCAGTTGGGTTCAGCAATGTTCTTTCTTCCCCTTAATGGTGAACATTGCTATTCGCTCGGACCGTGAACTTTTATCATTAATGGTGCAAGGAAAACCTTTTAATCTTCATATTTTAAAAGAAGGGCAAAATCAGATGGTGGGGCGTTTTGCAAAGCCCCGGCCTAGTGAAGATCCCCTTGAAGGTTTAAACTTTCAAAAAGAACCAGGAAAACCTCTGGTTTTTATCGATACCTGTTCGGTTTTGCATTGTAATGCGGTTAGTCTTTTAGGTGCTGGAGATCATAAATTGTTGGTTGCAGAAGTTGTTTCGGGGACTTTACTTGCGGGGGGCGATCCTATTACCCATATCCGCAAGAATGCTCGGAATTATTAGTTTTAGTCTGGCTTATTGTGTGAAGAATAAATGGTCTGCCCGCTAATTTTTTTATTGAGGTTTGGAACTAGTTTATGAAAAGGCTTTTGGAAGTTTTGAACCGCATCGTTGGCCCAGACGCCATCATTTCCGCAGCAAGCGAACTGCTGGTGTATGAATGCGATGGTTTTACGATTGAAAAAAATCGCCCTGATGTGGTGGTCTTTCCTACCACCACCGAACAAATTTCCCTCATCGTTAAAACCTGTAACGATTTTAAAGTTCCTTTTCTTCCCCGAGGCGCTGGCACTAGCCTTGCTGGCGGATGCCTTCCCGTGGGTGGTGGCGTGGTGATCTCGCTTGCAAGAATGAAAAAAATTCTTGATGTCGATTACAGAAATCGATGCGCACTTATCGAAGCTGGTGTGGTGAACCTTTGGCTTACTAATCATCTTAAACCACAGGGGTATCATTTCGCACCTGATCCTTCTAGCCAAGGCGCTTGTACTATTGGGGGGAATGTCGCTACGAATTCGGGCGGCCCACATACCCTTAAGTATGGCGTGACTGTCAACCATATTCTTGGCCTCGAATTTGTTATGCCTGATGGCGAAATTATTCATACCGGTGGACCCCTTGAAGATAATCCAGGCTATGATCTTACTGGCATTATGGTCGGGTCTGAAGGAACTTTTGGGGTTGCAGTGAAATCTTGGGTTAGGCTTACTCGAAACCCTGATGCTTATCGCACTTTGCTTGGCGTTTTCGATAGCGTTGATGATGCAACCAATACGATTAGTGAAATCATTGGTGCGGGGATAGTGCCCGCGGCGTTAGAAATGCTTGATCAAATGATTTTGGGGGCGCTTGAAGATGCTTTCCATTTTGGCTTCCCTCTTGATGCAGGTGCTATTCTTATTATGGAAGTCGATGGATTAGAAGCAGGTATCAATTCCGAAGCTGAAAAAATTACTCAAATCGCATTAAAAAATGGGGCTCGCGAGGTGCGTAAAGCCGATACCGATGCTAAGCGAACTTTACTTTGGAAGGCTCGAAAGCAAGCCTTTGGCGCAGTCGGACGACTCGCTTCCAGTTTCTGCACCCAAGATGGCGTGGTTCCTCGAAGTAAGCTTCCTCATATCCTTCGCGAAATTCAACGCATCGGTATTAAATACGACCTAAAAATTTGTAATGTCTTTCACGCAGGTGATGGGAATATTCATCCTATTTTACTCTTTGATGAGCGCTTTCCTGATCAGGTCAAACGAGTTCTCGAAGCCAGCGGCGAAATCTTGGACGAATGCATTCGAGTTGGCGGGAGCGTCACAGGCGAACACGGCATCGGGGTCGAAAAAATCAATTTTATGGCAAAACTCTTCGCCCCAGATGATATCGCTATGATGGTTCGACTTCGTTCTGCTTTCAACCCTAATAATAATTGCAGTCCTCATAAAATGCTTCCTACCGCTGGTGCCTGTATCGAGGCTTCTAAAGCTGGTAGAATGGCTGCGATGTAATTCCACGGAGGATCTTTCCTTGTCTGCTTTTGATTCTGTTTCTCTTGATCTTTTTGAGCATAAGCATCCTGCTGATGTTCAGCAAGCGTGCGACCTTATCAAAGAGGCTGCAAGTTCTCTTCAATCGATCGTTCCTTCAGGTTCGGCGTCCAAAATGAATATTGGTTTTGCCCCTTCAAAAAAAGGTTTTATTCTTAATACTCGCTTGCTTGACAAGGTGATCGACTACCCCGCCCGTGATATGACTATTACCGTGCAAGCGGGGATTCGTATGAAAAGCCTTAGTGCATTGCTTAGTTCTGAAAATCAACGGCTTCCCGTCGATGATCCTTACCCTGAACATTCAACTTTAGGGGGCTTACTTGCTACCAACACTTCTGGGCCAAGAAGGTTTGGTTGGGGTACTTGGCGTGATTATGTTATTGGCATTTCTATTCTTAATGATGAAGGGAAGGAAACTAAGGCGGGCGGGCGAGTTGTTAAAAATGTTGCAGGTTACGACTTCTGTAAACTTCATACAGGCGCTTTAGGTACCCTTGGGGTTATTTCTCAGGTCACACTTAAACTCCGACCCAAGACCGAATCTTCTGCCTTTCTTCAAATTAGTTTAAAAAATTCAGAATTAGAAACAACTCTTGCTCTTGTTCATAACACCCAAACCCGACCTGTTGCAGTTGAACTTCTTAGTAAAACTGCATTGCACCAAGCTTCCCTCAGCCCTATTTCTGCCACTTCTGATTATGCCTTATTTGTTGGGTTTGAACATAGTGCTGAGACAATTACTTGGCAAACCGAAACCTTAGCAAAAGAACTCGCCTCGGTTCCTAATTCCAAGATTGAAATTATCAATGCACCAAATGATCTTCCTCTTTGGAATACACTTGGCACCTTTCAAGCGATTCGACCTACAGGCTCTTGCCTAACTTTCAAAGCAAATATTCCTGCTTCTAAAGTTGCTTCTTGGTCTGCCCTTGCTTGTGAAACAGTTCCTGAATTAGCCTTAGGGGCACACGCTGGTTCGGGCATAGTTTTTGGTCATTTTCCTTCTGGCCTTTCCAAAACAGAGGCCTTTAATGCAGTTAATATACTGCTGCAAAAAGCTGTTCGTTATCAGGGTAACCTCGTGTTACCTTATTGCCTACCCGAATGGAAAGATGATTTTCCTGTTTGGGGACAGACTAGGCCCGATGCTAAAATTATGTTGAAAGTCAAGCAATCTCTTGACCCAAAATCTATCTTCAACCCTGGCCGTTTTGTTGATCGCATTTAATCTTCAGGTTATAAATATATTATGAATACTCAACCTTCTACTTCTAAGCCGATGCCTAAAGATCCCCGGGCGATTTCCCTTCCTATGGAGCAAAAAGGTTTTGGCACCAATATCGATTACGAAACTTTTATGGATTGCGTCCATTGCGGTCTTTGTTTGGGGTCCTGCCCCACTTATGTCGAAACAGGCGATGAAAATGATAGCCCTCGCGGCCGCATTTATCTTTGGCGCGCTGTCACCGATGGCAGAGCCGAGCTTACTCCCGAAGTTCGTAAGCATATGGATCTATGCCTAGAATGCATGGCTTGCGAAACTGCTTGTCCTTCTGGGGTTAAATATGGAAAAATTATTTCCTCCTACAAACACGATATGACTCGCGTTCTTCCCCCTGCACCCACCGTAAACGCCTTGCAGCGCTGGATGTTGTTTAACCTCACACCTTATGCAGGGCGAATGAAACTTGCCCTTATGCCCGTTCGAATTTTACAGTCGCTTGGGTTAGGATGGCTGATAAGGCTGGCAGGAAATTTGCTCCCCAAGTCACTTCGCCTTCTTAATGATATTGTCCCAGATTTGGAACCACACTACGGAACCCTTCCTGAAGTTCTTCCTGCGAAAGGGCCTAAAAGGGCGCGCGTTGGCTTGATCCTCGGCTGTGCTGCTGATGCTTTCTTACCTCAGGCAAATTATGCTACCGCAAAAGTTTTGCAAGAAAATGGCTGTGAAGTTTGGATCCCGAAAACTCAGGGCTGTTGCGCTGCGTTACACCACCACGCTGGACTCGATAACGAAGCGAAGAAATTTGCAGCGGCCAATTGCACCGCTTTTGCTGACGGCCTTTTCGATGGACCAAATAAGCTCGATGCCATTATCAACAACGCTGGGGGTTGTGGCCCTGTTCTTAAAGCGTATGGGCACCTCCTGCACGGCACCCCATTCGAAAAGCAAGGCGAAGCTTTTGGCTCTAAGGTTAAAGATGTTCACGAGTTTCTTGCTGAACTTGGCCCTATCGAACCTACTTTTGAAATACCACTTACGGCGACTTATCACGATGCTTGTGGTCTTGCTCATGCCCAAAAAATCCGCACTCCTCCCCGGCAACTTCTTTCTATGATCAAAGGTTTAAAGTTAGTTCCTTTGTTTGAAAGCGAGCATTGCTGTGGCGCTGCGGGTAGTTACAATATTACTCAACCTGAAATGTCGAAAGCTTTGGGCGAACGCAAAGCAAAGAATGTTGTTGAAACGGGGGCCCGAGCTATTTTTACTGCAAATGTCGGTTGTCTTTTGCAAGTCGATCGCTACTTACGCGAAAACCCACCTTATGTCTGGGTCGCACATCCCATGGAAATTCTTTGGGCCGCTTACACAGGCAATTTCTCTCCTAAACTCAAAGCTGCACTCAAACCCCCAGAGGATCACTAATTATGAAGTTTCATGGAATCATCCCGCCCCTTGCTACACCTTTTAAAGATAACGAAGATCTTGATATTGAAAGATTGAAGTGGTTTATTGAGCATCAAATCGCTGCTGGAGTTCATGGCATCTTTGTCCTCGGAACCAATAGCGAATTCTATGCCATGGATGAAGCTGAAAAACAACAAGTCATAGCGGTTGCTGTTGAACAGGTTCGTAAGCGCGTTCCAGTCTTTGCAGGCACAGGTGCTGAAACAACTCGTGAAGCTGAACGACTTACCAAGATGGCTCAAAAAGAAGGTGTCGATGGCGTTTCTGTCATCACTCCCTACTTTATCCTCCCTAACCAAAATGAAATTCACGATCATTACAAACGCATCGCTGAATCTACCTCTCTTCCTCTTTTGCTTTATAGCAACCCGGTTACTTGTGGCGGGCTTAAGATTGATCCCGATACTTGTGCTAGGCTTGCCAAAATTAAGAATATAGTTGGGATTAAAGATTCTAGTGGAGATTTGCAAACCACGATCGAAATTCTTAGAGCTGTTCCTTCTGATTTTGTCGTTTTGCAAGGCCGAGATACTCTGATTTTCTCTGCATTGCAAATGGGTGCTCGTGGAGCTGTCCCTGCTACTTGCAACATCGCACCGAAGCTATTGGTCGAAATTTACGAGAAATTCCAGAAGGGTGATATCGAAGGTTCCAAAGCTGCTCAAGCAAAGCTTCACCCACTTCGTATGGCTTTAACTCTTGGCACTGCTCCGGGTGGCGTTAAATCTGCTCTTAGGGAACTTGGACTTTCCATTGGGCCTTGCAGGTCTCCGGTTACTTTAGTTGGCCCAGATAAAATTCCCAAGCTTAAAGAGGCACTGGCTGCTGCTGGATTGGTTTAAACTGTCTTATCTCGTTTTGAACGGTAATTAGGTCGCCGCCAACTGCGGCACCCAGATGAGTTTCAAGAAAAAGCTCTATGAGGTTTCTGTTGCGCCAAGCAATTAGGCCAAAGAGGGGATGCGATGTACCCAGTGGATGAACAGGACACCGTGGTTGAGGTTACCGATGTACCTTGCCCGGATGTTGGTGCAGGCCGGCGAAAAGCCTTCTTTCGTTGTGACTAAAAAGGTGTCAGGAACGAATGCTATGAAGTTAAGCTACAACTTCTTTTGTTTGCGGGCGTTTGCGTAATTCCTCACGCGGACGATTGAGGAGCGAATATGTTTTGACCCGCCGCTTTATGGTTCGGGCTTCGAATCGGCCTGGGCGGAGCGAATTATGACGGTCGTTCAGACACGGCATTTGCAAAACAAGAGTGTCTTGGAGTATCTGCATGCTGCAATCCTCGCTCACCGCTCCGGTCAACCCTGTCCCAAGCTACTCCCTGTGGGATGAACGGTTACCCCTTTTCTTCCCCTTTTTTCCTTTGTTTTGCTTTTTTTACTTGCTGGCATTCTTGAGTATCGTCGGAACATCCCAGACTTTCACAGTATTATCCCTGTCGCCGGGGGGCTGCTGTTAGCTGTGGCTATTGTTTTGCCATCGGGAGACCGTCAGGTGTCGTACAGGATTATTACTACAGACGAAACTGGCAGCCTCTCGGGCTAGGTCGATGTCCCAAAGCTGGACATAGCTGGCGCTGTTCCACGGTCTGCCAATACCGATGGCCAACATGTTGCCACCCGGCGAAAATGCCACGGAAACAATGTGCCCACGCTGGTTGCGCGGAAGAACAGCGACCTCTCTTGCGGTGGCCGCCTCCCAGAACACCACCTGCTTGCCTGCGCCAGCCAGCAGTTTCCCATTTGGAGAGAAGTCTAGGGTGCATGCCATATAATCAGGAAACTGTATGGATGCAAATTCAGTTTCTCCATTCGTGATGTCGAGAAAAACAACATTCTGGTCCATTGTAACGGCGAGCGTCTTGCCGTTGGGATGGAAAGCAAGCGATTTCATGGCCGATGGCGACTGATCGGGTTCGTGGTATTTGCTCTTGGATTGTTCGAATATCACCTGCGGTTTTTTGGTGGCAAGATCCCACAATCGAACGACCCCGCTGCTTGCCGTCGCCAACATTTTTCCATCTGGGCTAAACGCAAAGGTTTGTGAATCCCGTTCATGCCCATCGAGTGTTCCCGTCACTCGCTTGGCATGAAGGTCGAAAAGCACGACGCTTTCTCCGCTCGTCCAGGCGAGCATGTCGCCTTTTGGGTTGAAAGCCAGGCCAAAGATTGCTGCGTTAAAATCAACCTCCGAGACAGGGCGCGCCGGATGGGTATACCACTCCGTTCCCGCCGGCATTTCCCAAATCTTGATAGTCCCGTCTTGCTGCCCGGCTGCAAGCAGTTTGCTGTCGGGCGAGAAGGCGACTTGATAGAAGTGACGATCGCTGCCCCGCAGGGTCATTCGTTCTTGTGGCACAGGCTTCCTTCCCCAAAAGGCATACAAGCCCCATAGCAGTCCCGATAGAAACAGTACTGATACGCCCAGTTTAATAAAATAGCCCCGAGACATATACATATTAGCACCAGATCCTGTTGAGAAACCTACGCGGGCAAATGAGCTGCATCCCCTTTTCTTCATCACTATCTTACCGAAAGGCTTCCACATCGTTGCCTTGGTTTGATGGGAGCGCCGAGATTTCGGCGCTTCCGGAGCCGTCGCACAAGCGTTTGGGGTGTCGGTAGTTACGCTTAACTTTATGCCATTCGGTCCTGACACCTTTGTTTTCCGGATTTCAACGAAAGCTCGAGGGCCTCTTTCTCGCAGTGGTTTAGCATATGCGTTCGTAGCGCAATCAACTGTGATCCATCGGTTGAACGATAATAGTAATCTTCCCAATCCTGAAGGCAGCGCTGCGTTCCCTCGCGAGTGGAAAAAAACCAGATTTTCGTGAGGCCACCATCCATTTCAACATTTTGTACCAACGAGTTCCGAGTCAAGACCGATAAGAACTCTTCCTCGGGCGGCGAACATAACTCTACACCGACAACGCAGCCTTTCAAATCGAAAAACCATTCAAAGGTTCGACCGCTGTAAAGAAGCCGATACTTTTACCGGCAAGCGTAATGTTTTCAAGGCCGGCAGGAACATTGTTTTGCATTGAAATACTAACGGTCGTATTGAATTCGATAAGCAGCCATTCCATGTCGTATCCTTGAAATTAGATGCCATAGAAATAACTATGCAAAGACCTCAAGGACTAAAATCTGTCGGGACTCAAGGGTCCATGCGCCTAGTTCGGCCTGCGTTTGCTGATCAGCCAATGAAGTAGAACCACCGCTCCTTCAGCCATGCGAAGAATGTATCGCCCATCAAGAAGCCGAGGACGCCGCAGACGATTGCCCCAAATAGCATGGCATCGCCGGGGAAGAGGAGCGTGTCCTGAGTGAGCCACATCCACACGCCGGCCTGCCCTCCGATGAGGGCACCCACCCACAAGCCTTTCGCACCCTGCCCCCACATAAAGTTCATCGATCACTCCAATTCTTGCGCCGAACAAACCAATCCTTCAGCCACAGGAAGAATATATCGCCCATCAGTGCAGGAAGCGCATTATAAAAAATGGAAGGATTATAAAGATCGGCCACCACTCCTTCAGCCACGCAAAGAATGTATCGCCCATCAGGAAGCCGAGTATGGCGCAGAAGATTGCCCCAAACAGCAAGCCGAGTATGGCGCAGATGATTGCCCCAAACAGCATGGCATCGGCAGGGAAGAGGAGCGTGCCCCGAATGAGCCATATGAACACGCCGGCCGGACCTCCGAGGAGGGCACCCACCCACAAGCCTTTCGCACCCTGCCCCCACATGAAGTCCATCGGTTACTCCAATTCTTGCGCCGAACAACGAGTAGACAGAATTTATTCTGTCTACTAGGCTGGCAATTCTATCGGTGGGGAGTAGAATTCCGCTTACCTATCGATGCCCGCACCACCTAAGAAAAAAATGCTCTTCACTTTTCATTATCATAATCATAATCGGGCGATGGTCATAGGGTTAGGAAATTCACATGGAATCCAAGACTTGGCCAGGGGCCGGCGGTTCGCCCAAGTTGCTCGATTGCGTCGCGGCCAAAATTCACTTGTTGCACTACTCCATCCGCACCGAGCAAGCCCTCATCGTCGTCAACCAAAAACTGATCACCTACTTCGAGCAAAAAATCCAAGCAACGCTTGCTCTGGGCCGGAACCACAGCCACTGCAAAGGGAGAGAAATAAGTAATACCGCCTCAAAAAGAGGGCGTACAATAATTCTTGCTAATCTAAGAATGCCCGCCATCTTTCACTATACAGGGGCAACCCTCTGCTTGGCACCACAGACGGTAGATATTTAAAACGTTTTCTCGAATTCCATTGATGGGCACTTTGAGAAACCCTTGCCGCTTCGCCGCTTGGAAGAGGATGCGTTCTTTCTGCGTCAAGCGATGACCAATATTGCGGTTGCCGATCTTCGCCCGAGTTGACTTCCCCCGGGTCAAGCGTTCAATATCGTTTTTATCTGGCCGCGGCATCTTTCTTTCCTAATTCTTTTGTGACATCTTTAAATAAACTTTGATTCTACCAGTCAGAATGCAACTGGTAAAGGGGACCGGCACGAATGCAATATTCTATTTAAAAAGTGCCAGTCCCCTTTTCTGATATAAATTTACCAAAAATTCATCATTTGTTACTTGTTTTAAAATGAAAAGTAGTCAAGTTAATAATACATAACTGAAGTGATTAGGAGAATTTTCAATGAAGCGTGGCATATTAATAGTAGCTGTATTTGGGCTTATGATTTTGACTTTGGCTTTAAGCAACTTAAATGGCGAATCAAAACAGGCCTTAACTACTTTAGGTGCATTCAATACCAAGGTTGAAAAAAATAATCCCTGGACTAGCCTAAAGCCTAATTCCGCATTAGGACAGTTTCAATTTGCTGTTATCTCAGATCGTACCGGCGGGCATAGGCAAGGGATTTTTTCTAAAGCTGTTCAGCAAATCAATTTGCTTCAGCCTGAATTTGTTATGTCGGTTGGCGACCTCATCGAAGGGTCGCAAGATCAGGAAACCAACCGCAAGCAGTGGACCGAGTTAAACGGTTACCTATCCCAATTTCAAATGCCTTTCTTTTATGTGCCTGGAAATCACGATGCATCTAATCCCGCATCGGCTAAAGTTTGGAATGAAAAATTTGGCAGACGAAACTTTAGCTTTACTTATCAGAATTGCCTTTTTATTGGCTTAAACACAAACGATGAAGATCAAGATGATCCAAAAGAGGCAGCAAGTTTTAAAAAGTTGCGTATAGGCAAATCGCAATTAGAACAGTTTTCAGAAACTCTTAAACAAAACCCTGATCCCCGTTGGATTTTTATTTTCTTGCACCACCCGATTTGGAATTCCAAAGACCTTGAAAAAACAAATTGGCCCGCTATCGAAAAATTGCTCCGAGGCAAAAAATACAATGTCTTTTGTGGCCATGTTCATTCCTTCAGAAAGTACCTCCGCAATAACAATAGCTATTATCAACTTGCCACAACGGGTGGGGGAAGTTCGCTTCGTGGTGCTGAATTTGGCGAATTTGACCAAGTTACTTGGATTACTATGAAGGATAATTCACCTGTCATTTCACATATTTCTCTTCAAGGTATTTATAAGGAAGATCTTTCTCCTTTCGTTTCTGATGAAACTGGTAAAGAAGTTTTGCAAGCAAAAGGGGTTACTCAAGTCGCAGGTAAAGTTCTTATTGATGGTAAACCTGCCCCCAAAATTTTACTCACTTTTACAAGTATCCCTTCCAAGGAGGGAGATAAACCTGTTGTTGGCAACGCTCGAACCAACGACCAAGGAAATTATGAACTTTATAGCAACCGAGGAGGGATGGGAATTGTGCCTGGGAAATACCGAGTTTCATTTATTGAAGCGCCATCTTTGGTAATAGATTTAGAAGCAAAGCCTGAAAAGTCATCAAGAATTGCAGAGCGTTATCAAACCTCTGTGCTTACTCCAATTGAAGTAGAAGTTCCATTAAGTGAAAGAAAAACGCTGGATTTCGATTTGAAATAGCGTTTTAAAACCAATATTTGAAATATTTTGAATCAAAGGATTGATACTTGAGTTGTACAGAACTGAAGGCCAGTTTATTATTGCCCTAGTACTTGTTCCTAACCATTGGCAATTCAAAGAGTGATTTTTGAAAAAGTTAAGTGTGTTAATTTTTACTTTTGTTCTCGTGCACTTAACCTTACCATTTGAAACAATTGCTCAAAATAAAAAAGATAGTGATGATGACACCCTAAGATATTATCTTTCGAAATCGGATGCGGTTGTTGTTGCCAAAGTTGCTGAAGGTTTGCAGAGCATCGGTTTTGATTACAACCCAATTCCTGTCAATGTGAATAGTTTTCATATCCAAGTGATAGATTCTATCAAAGGCAATTTTGCTGTGAAGGAATTGATTTCAGTAAAAGTAACTCGTGCCTACAACCTATGCCAATCGCTACCACCAGAACGAGAGGAGAAAATTGTGCTATTTTTGAAGGGTTCGGGTGACTCTTGGTTTTCCGCAGATAAATGGTTCGCAATGCAACCCTACTCACTTACTTTAGTGGAACAATTAAAGCAAATTCAAGGCCAAGCACTCAAGAAAACGCCGTAAATCATTGTTTCTTAACAAGAATTTCTCTGCAACTAAATGCAAACCAACATCTTTACTATTTAAATACTTATCTGTAATTAATTTAATTACGACTAAACATATCTGATATAAGTTATAGTTTCCTATTAACAGCATAGGGTTCAGGATCAATGTGTGGCGTGCTTCCCGAAACTAACTCTGCTACTAATTTTCCCGTTGCAGGGGACATCGAAACCCCAAGCATTCCGTGGCCTGCAGCAAGGTAAACATTATCGAATGCAGGAAGTTTCCCGATGAAAGGTAAACTATCAGGCGTCATTGGGCGCCAGCCATACCAAGATTCTAATACAGGTTCTGCTAAAGGTTCGTGTAAGTATAAGGCAGCACCATCGCGTAAGAGTTGTAAGCGCTTTGGGTTCATCGTGGTGTCGTAGCCTGCAAATTCCATAGTCGAACCAATGCGATAGGTATCAGTGAAAGGAGTAACAGCAACACGGTGTTCTTCGAAAATCATCGAGTATTTAGGGCAAATGGAAGGGCGGGGCATCGTGATGGAATAGCCTTTACCTGGCTGAATCGGAATAGGCTTTTGCAAAAGGTGATGTAGCTTTGGGGTCCAAGCGCCGGTAGTAATAACAATTTGATCAGCGTGGATTTCACCTTGATTTGTTTTGAGAGTTTTTGCAATTTTGTTATTGCGAACTAGGTCTAGTAACTCGCAATTTTCGCGGATCTCTACACCTTGCCCCAGAAGGATTTGCTTCCAGTTTTGCATTAACTTGATAGGGTTCAGGGTACCATCCGATTCATAATGCCAACCTCCTGCGATACCTTGTTTTAAAGCAGGTTCAAACTCGAGTAAAGCTTGGTCATCGTATCGTCTTGCACCAAGGTTAAATTCATTTCGGAGTAATTGATCAACCGAGGTATAATGATCCATCCCATGTTGAGATTTAAAAACGAATAGTAAACCAAGGGGTTCCCACTCGACATTAGAGAAAGTGTTGGAAAGAAGTTGGTCGTACATAGAACGGGAAGAATTTAGCAGTGCTTGGATAGCAGAACCTGTTTTGAGCATATCGCGATGGTTGCATTTTTTGGCGAACTGCCAGAACCAACGCCACATAGCAGGTTCCAATCTCCATCGAACTGAAAGCGGAGAATTAGTGGCGAATAAGGTTTTTAAGGTGTTCCATAAAGCGCCCGGTGTTGCCAGCGGAAGAACATGACTTGGGCAAACATAGCCACAATTGCCATGCGAGCAACCGCTACCTAAAGAGCCTTGGTCAATAAGGGTGACATCTCTACCTGTTTGGCGCAGGTAAAAGGCAGAAGCAGCGCCAATGACTCCAGCCCCAACGACAACCACTTTATTTTTATTCGTGTTCAAGATTTGATGCCCCAAGCAAGAGGGTCGATTTCATTAATGAAAAGGGTAGATTCGGCAGTAATAAAAGCTTGTCCAGAGATGCGGGGCAAAATATTATTTTGATGGACTCGGAAAGAAGCATCGAAGACGCTGCCAAGAATACTTTCTTGGCGCCAAACCTCGCCCGGTTTTAATTTGTTATCAGCAGCGAGGCAGGCGATTTTGGCACTGGTGCCTGTGCCACAGGGAGACCGATCGTAAGCCCCGCCTGGGCAAAGGACAAAATTGCGACTGTGATTGTTTGAATCGCTAGGCGGTCCAAATAATTCGATATGATCAATTTCTGCGTTGTTAGTTCCTGTAATACCTTGTTCCCGCAATGCTTTTTGTATCTGCCTGGTAACAAAGGTTAGCCTGTTAACATTCGAAATTTTTAGGGTCTCTTGATGTTCGCTGACGAGGAAAAACCAGTTACCTCCCCAAGCAACATCGCCTGATATTTTTCCAACCCCTTGCACATCTACAGTTGCATTTTTGATCAAGCGATAACTAGGAACATTTTCAAGGGAAACGGTATGAAGGCCATCGTAATCAAAAGAAATACGACCAACGGGAGTATCAAGGAAATGTGTTCCACTAGCAAGTTGGCCTAAATGTCCAAGGGTGGCAACAAGCCCGATTGTGCCATGCCCACACATTCCAAGGTAGCCAACATTGTTAAAAAAGATGACTCCGGCAACGCAGGTTGGATCAAAGGGTTTACAAAGAAAGGCACCCACAAGAACATCAGATCCCCGAGGTTCACAAATTATAGCGGTGCGATAGTGATCCCACTGATTCTTAAAACATTCTAACCTAGTAAGAAGATTTTCAGTGCCTAGGTTAGGTCCGCCTTCAATGATAACGCGTGTGGGTTCGCCCCCGGTATGGGAATCGACGACCTGAATCCGCTGCATTTAAATTTTTCCTAGTTTTGGTTTGTTGGCGATACCATTTCGGATGATTGCTAAAATACGATCTCGTTCTTCGCCTGAAAGAGGAATCCTAGGTTCACGAACTCTTTCAGAACCAAGGCCAGCTTCTTGAACTGCAAGTTTGATGTAATGAACGAATTTGATATGCGTGTCAAGCTTAAGTAAGGGGTAGAACCAGCGATACAATTCGCGAGCTTCATCCCATTTTCCTGCGCGAGTAAGTTCCCAGAAGTATTGGTTTTCGGTTGGGAATGCGATGCCCGACCCGGCCACCCAGCCATCGATTCCAAGTATGGAAGATTCTAAAATCAGATCATCAACGCCAACAAAAATACTAAAACGATCGCCTACTTCGATTCGCAGTTCGGTAATACGGCGTGTATTAGCAGAGCTTTCTTTTAAAGCAACGAGATTTGGAATGTTTGCAAGTTGCGAAAAATGTGCTGGGGTTATATCAACGGGGTAGCCCACGGGGTTGTTGTAAAGCATCCAAGGAAGTTGAGTAGCTGCTGCAACTTTTCGAAAGTGGTTCATAGCTTCGGCAGGTTCAGCCTTGTAAACCATTGCAGGCATAACCATAAAACCATTGGCCCCAAGTTTTTCGCAATCACGAACATATTGGCAGGCCGCACTGGTGCTCATTTCTGCAACGCCACTTAATACTGGAACTCGCCCAGCAGTAGTTTTTACAATTTCAGAAATAAGGGCGCGTTTTTCAGCAGGTTCAAGAGTTTGGTTTTCGCCCAAGGAACCAGCCATAATCAAGCCACTTACGCCCGATACGATCAAAGCCTCGCAATGGCGAACTGTTGCTTCTAAATCAAGAGACATATCTGGTTTAAACTGGGTAGTAACCGCTGGAAAAACTCCGGTCCAACTATGCTTTGCCATACCAAACTCCCCTGATGCCAATGTTCAAAAACTACTTTAAGATTAAACTCAATTTAATTATGCAATTCTAGATGGAAATCTAAACTCTGGCTACAGATAAAGCTGTTGAATAAAAAGTAATTATCAGCTAAATCGCTGACACTTTTGTTGACACTCATCTTTCTTGCCTAATAATGTGTGATATGGAACCACCTATTTTACTCTACCTGACTATTGGATTGATCGCTTGGGCATTTATTAGCTTAGGCGCTGCCGTTGCTGGCTTATATTTTATTCCTAAATCGAATTCCGAGTATTGGGGTGCTTTCTGGTTTATGAATGGAATTTGGGGGTTGATTGACGGGATCATAGGATGGGCCAACTTAATAACCAAACCTGCTACGATAGAGTTTTTGAGAAATGTTTTGGCCATCAATTCTGGTATCGACTTAATTTATATAACTCTAGGAACTATTTTAGCTACTCGCAGTAAACCTGTGTTAAAAGGTTTTGGTAGGGCAATATTGCTGCAAGGCTTATTTCTGTTAATTTTTGATCTGATCTTTTTGTATTTTTGTTACCAATCTTAAAACAATTCTAATAAACATTTAGCCAGTTGCAGGTTGTAATCAATCGTGCATTAGCTGTATTTCGTTTGTAAAGATATGAAAATGCTTTCGTACCATCGTTTAGAGTGATGGGATTAAGTTCAAATAAGGTGGGTGCCCCTTCGATAGCATCAAGTTCCGAAATTAGATTTGAATGAATTTCAAAAAGTTCGCCAAGAATCGAAAGACCAGATTGAGGAGTTTCGATCATTCCGGGATACGGCCCAAGGTCAAACAGTTGGTAATTGGGCGATGTGCTAGCGGGTTTTAAATAATTAGAATTGATAAGTGCGTGGCTGTTTCTTTCCCCTCGTTTTAATGTGCCATACACAAATAACTTTATATATCCATCAGGTTGAGTCATAATAATTTTGAACCTAGAAGTTTTTTAAAAGAAGTTTTATTGATGGGAAAGAACCTTATTTTATCACCGATTTTGAATGCAAAATAGTCTGAAAGTAAATCCACAAGCAGGCAAGGTGTTTGGCCAATGAGGTGCCACCCGCCTGGTTTTTCTTCAGGATAAATCCCCGTTTGAACCCCGGTGAGGCCAATGCTTCCCGCGGGGACTTTTATTCGAGGCGTTGCTAACCTAGGTACCCCCGTTAATTCTTTTGGCAGATAACCCAGATAGGGAAACCCAGGCGTGAAGCCAATCGCATAAACACAATATTCTGATTCCGAATGGAAGCGGATAACCTCTTTGGTAGTTAAGTTTTTGATCTGAGCAACCTTTTCGAGGTCAGCACCCAGTTCATAGCAGCAAGGCACTTCGATTAACTTTCCACTAATTAAATTATTTTGTGGAGTTGCTGTTTCTAATATGGTTTTGACTGTTTCAATAATGCACTGAATTGAAATCAGTTTTGGGTTGTGATAGATAGCTAATGCTTTATAAGCAGGCACGATATCAATGATCCAGTTTTTATGATTTACTTCAAATAAGTTATAAAAAGCCAAGCATTCTGATTCAGAAACAAATCGAATCAGAATGCCCATATCTGCAATTGGGATTATTTCTGGATAAGTAAAGGTCGTGCTATTTTTTGTTGATTGCATTTTATCCTATGACCATAAGGTTGCGTTGGTTAATATTAGAATAGTAGAAATAATCTCAGATTTGCTAAGAAAAAGAGGTATGTTATGCGTTTATTTGTTTTCATTATTTTAGTTTCAGTTTTAGGGATCACAACTGGTTGTAAAAGTAAGAAACCAAAGGAAGAAAAAAACACCGAGGTAAACCCAAGCAAGGCGACACCTATTGCAATAGCACCGGTAACTAATGAGGTTCCTGTAACTGCACCCCCTGTAAAAAATCTGAATCGCAATGCGGTTGCTAGAACAGGCACCGGAAGCAAACTAAGGCAGGTGTATGATGCCTTGGAACTTTATGCAAATGATAATAATGGAAAGTATCCGCCCCCATTTACGAAAAACGCTCAGGGTTCGCCATTACTAAGTTGGCGTGTTCTTATCCTTCCCAACTTAGAACAAGGAAATCTTTTTAATAAGTTTAACCAAAACGAGGCTTGGGATAGTCCTACCAATAAAGAATTATTAAAATTGATGCCCAAGCTCTATTTAACCTCTGGAAATTACGATGTGAATGTGGCTTTTAAAACGACATTTTTGGTGCCTGTTGCTAACGAGACGGTTTTTCCACCTTCCGGAGGAGTCACTAAAAACTCGATAACCGATGGGTTTTCTCAGACGATTTTAATAGTTGATGCCGATGATGATATGGCGGTTGAATGGTCACGGCCAGTGGATTTGAATGTGAATTCTAGAAACCCATCTTTAGGATTAACTAACAGTAACCCCGCTGGATTTATGGCAATGTTTGCGGATGGATCAAGTAAAGTTGTTCCTAATAGGTCGATTGCAAATGTTTGGGCTATGTTTACCCGTTCTGGTGGCGAAGCAGTAAGCCCATAATCTTTTGGGAAAATGAAATTGCTGATTGACTGGATAAGAATTTTGATGAGAATATATTTCCTGCCAATTTTAACTCTCCTCTTAGAAAGGGATGTATGATGAAATTTTTAAAGTCGGTTCTGATGGTTGCGATTTTTACTGGGTTGGTTTCATTTTCTTTTGCTCAAGATACTGCAACGAAGAAAGAAAATGCAGCTACCAAGCCAGCTCCTCGTGATAAAAATTGGGAAAAACGACACGATGCTTTTGTTGATATCGCTAAGCGTGGCGGGGTTGAAGTTCTCTTCCTTGGCGATTCGATTACCGATGCTTGGGGTGGTGAAGGTCACAACAAAGGTTCAGGCGCTAAAATTTTTGAATCCAAGTTTGTTCCTATGAAAGCTGCTAACTTTGGTATCGGGGGCGACCGAACCCAGCATGTTCTTTGGCGTTTGCAAAATGGCGAACTTCAAAACATTAAACCTAAAGTCGTTATGTTAATGATCGGAACTAATAACAGTAATGGTATGGATAATACTGCGGAAGAAATTGCTGATGGTGTTAAAAGCATTGTTGCGGAATTCAAAAAACAGTCTCCAACTTCCAAAATTCTTTTGCTTGCTGTTTTCCCACGCAATAACGGCAAAGATGATGCCGCTAAGAAAACTCAGAAGGATAAGATTGATCAGATTAACAAGATTATCGCCACGCTTGATGACAAGAAAACCGTAAAGTTTATGGATATTGGTGGTAAGTTCTTAGATGCTAGTGGATCGATTCCTAAAGATATTATGCCCGACCAACTTCACCTAAGTGAAAAGGGTTATGAAATTTGGGCAAATGCAGTTGAGGGCGTGATTACTTCAATGCTCAAAGGTGACCAAGCCAAGGCTGTCGAGCCAGCGAAGACGGTGAAGAAAGTGGAGCCTACTACTCCAGCTAAGCCTGTTACTAATACCCCAGAGCCAGCGAAAACGGTGAAGAAAGTGGAGCCTACTACTCCAGCTAAGCCTGTTACTAATACCCCAGAGCCAGCGAAAACGGTAAAGAAAGTGGAGCCTACTACTCCAGCTAAGCCTGTTACTGGTACCCCAGAGCCAGCGAAGACGGTAAAGAAAGTGGAAACAACTACTCCAGCTAAGCCTGTTACTGGTACCCCAGAGCCAGCGAAGACGGTGAAGAAAGTGGAGCCAACTCCTGCTCCCAAGACTCCAGAACCAGTTAAAGAAACCAAGAAGGTTGAAATACTTCCTGCAGTTAAAGCGCCTGCAAAGGCTTCTGGGACTGTTGTAAAAGAAGAAATTGTTGAAGTGAAGAAATCGCCAATTAGGGATTTTTTCAGGAAGTTGTTCAATCGATAACGAATGATTAAAAAGTAAGCCGGGGTCTCTTATGATTAAGAGGCCCCGGCTTTTTTATTTCTTGTTCGTTGTTAAAACTGAAGCTTCAGCTTGCCTAAGCGATCTACGGTTTCTTGCATTAGTGCATCTTCTTCTGCTTCGGTTGTTGCGATGTAGGTGACCGAAAAACGCAGGAAAGAGCCTGCATCATCCCAAGGAACGCAGCACACCGATTGCTCGGTAATAAGAAATTGAGATGCTGCTTCAGCGTTAGCAAAGCTTTGGCCAATGCAACCTTTTGGCGATTTCGTATAGAGGAAGTAAGTTCCCTTTGGCATCGTTGCATTAAAGCCAACTTGGCTAAGGGCATCGACTAATTTCTTAAGTCTTCTGCGATATTTTTCTCGAACCTGTTCCCCTATTTCTGGATGCCTTAGGGCTTCAGATGCAGCTTGTTGAATTGCCATAAACTGACCAGAATCGCAGTTATCTTTAACATCGGCATAGGCTTGCACAATTTTAGAATGACCTGCGACGAAACCAAGTCGCCAGCCAATCATATTGAAACCTTTGCTCATTGAATGAACTTCAACGCCCACTTCCTTGGCGCCTTCAACTTGCAAAAAGCTGAGGGGGTTGCCATCGTAGGAAAGGAGAATATGGGCAGCATCTTGAACCACAATGATTTTATTCTTATGAGCAAAGTCGATTACTTTTTTGTAAAAATCTCGGGTTGCAACTTGGCCAGTTGGACTGTTGGGATAATTGATCACAAGAAGCTTGGCTTTTTCACAAACATCTTTTGGGATGTTGTCGAGGTCGGGGAAGAAATTGTTTTCAGCAAGAAGAGGAAGCTTGTGAACTTTCCCGCCATAGTATTCGGTATGGGTTCCTGCAACGGGGTATCCGGGAACGGTCATAAGAGTAACATCGCCTGGGTTGATAAAGACAGCGGGAAGCATAGCATAGGCAGGTTTAGAGCCAATGCAGTGATTAACTTCAGTGACCGGGTCGAGAGTAACATTGAAAACTTTTTGCATAAAGCCAGCAGCGGCTTCTTTATAAGCAGCTATGCCATTATCTGCATAACCCCGGTTTTCAACTTTATCGACTTCGCGTTTGAGAAAATCGCGTACTAGGGGGTGGGCCATATCATCGTTTTCGCCAATACCGAAGTCGAGCAATTTTCGTTCGGGGTGAGCAGTAAGTGCAGCTCGCTTGGCCCGTTTGATTTTTTCAAACTTATAAATTGTGGTAGATTTGCCATAATTAGCACCGCCAATACGGTCTGCAAAGAGTGACTGAAACCAAGGGTCTGAATTGCTCATAATGCCTCTGCTTCTAAAATCTTTATGAAATACAGGGTTTAGGCAAAATTGCCTATCCTCTGCCAAAAGGGATTCTTTTGCCACTAGATAACTGATAGTGACTGAAATAGCTCCCTTGCAATAGAATAACGAAGAATGTGAGGTTCGCCCAGTTTCTCTATTAAATAAATGTGAAAAAAATGGCATTGAACTCGGCTGATAAAAATACCGTTGAAGCTTGCCTTGACCGTTATCCGGGTGCGTGGAATCATTTCGTTAATGAAAATATTAATTTAGTCTACCACACCATACATCATTCCGCATACCGTTTGGGTTATAAGATTACCTTTGAAGATGTAGAAGATATAGCGTCTGAAATTTTTCTTGAGGTTTTGAAAAATAACCTTGCCTTCATGCAAGCATATCGGGGTGAAAGTAAACTTTCCACTTACCTTTGTGTTTTGGCACAACGAACTGCGGTAAGAGAAATTGCAAAACGAGTTCACTATACTAAGTCTCATTTTCCGCTTGGTGACCAAGATATACCAACCCAAACTAGCGACCAAGTTTTTAACAAAAGGTTGGATCTAAAAGAAGCGATATCTCAACTCCAATTCCCTGAAAGAAAAATTGTTAGTTTATTTTATTTAGAAGGTTATAGTTATAAAAGTATTAGTGAAGAATTAGGTATTGCAATGAATTCTATAGGGCCCATCCTTACGAAGGCTAGGCTACAATTGAAATTTTTACTTGGATAAGATTTATACAAAATCAATAAGTTAGGGTGCGAGTCCACGAGTTCTTTGAATTGCAGTTCCTTGGTCGGGTGCCCACTTAGCAAGATCAAATCCAGGCAGAGTAGAGAGATCATTTCGGCTGAACAAACGATCTGCTCGTTCAGGAGTAACGGTAGTAACTTGCATATCATTTAAGCGCAAAACCATTTCCATTTTTTCTTCGGGCCAAATGATTTTAATGCGTTGTGGAAGAACGGCCCCGGTCTCCTTGCTTACCTGCACTTCATAAACCGTTGCGGTGCAAATTTCTTTGCCCTGACCATCTCGCAAGATATGGCCCGCTACTTGATACTTTCCTTGCGCAATAGCCTTGCGCGCAAACAGAGTCGATTTACGAACCTGCTTCCCTTGATAAAGTGCAACCGGTTCGATCAATTCAATATTCTGCTGGTTAACCTTCACTTCATATTGTTTAGAAGGATCATATTCCCCCATTCCCAATGCGCTTACAATCATCTCTGGATGGAAAGGGAAAGGCAAGCGAACATTGCCTCGGTCGAGATCTTCGTAATTGCAATGGAATACATAGGGAACGGGTTCAACTTTGCTAATCCAATACCAGAATTCATTATTGTTGGAACCAATATCAATAGCAGGTTGGCCTATAACCTTAGCTTTAAGCCTGAAGTTTCGGGGTTTTTGACAGACCATAAGCCCATCAAGGCCCGGAGCTGTTTGATTACCTTGCTTGGCATCTATTGCAACTTGATTGCATTGGATGGCCTGAACTCGAGATCCATTGTTATTTAAATAAGCAACCAGTTGTTGTGCAGTTGGAGTTTCGGAAGTTCCTGCTCGTGTTTGATCACGGTCTCTTAGGCCAGGCCAACTGTTGCACCCAAGGCAAAAAGCCAGAAAAGCAAAACAAGTTGAGTTTTTTAGCAGGTTCATAATTTCTCCAGTATGGTTAGGTTTAATCCCAACCCAGAAGTACCATTACTTCTTCTTGAACTTTATCCAACTCTGATTCGGTAAGCTTGGTGTGAAGAACCAAATGATCAACATTGGTTTTCGGACACCGAAGAGTCAATTGTTCCATAGCTCCGAAGTCATCAGTTTTAAGCAATTTCAATTTTCGTTTCCGAACTAACATCAAACCAATTATATACCTAAAGTTTTGTTGTTTGGGGTCATCTTGCCCTTCGAGTCGAATAAAGCAATCCATAAGAAGGCTTTCATCAACTGGGAAAGGTTTTTTAGTGATTAAGTCTCTGATTTTACCTTTCCAGAGAGAAAAACAAGCTTCGGGTGGCCCAGGCCAACTTTCTTCAGAATAATCCCTACGAATCAACTTTCCGCTTTCTTCGACAAGAACGCTATATACGGTTTCTCCCGCAACTAAGATTCTGCCACTCAATGCACACTTGCGTGTATTGGGTTGAACTTCGTATTCGACCATCGCACGCTGTACCTCATCATCGTATCGGCAAAGGGCTTCAAACCTCAACGATGAAAATGAATAAGAGGGAAACAATATTGAAACAGAACGCCACTTTTAGCGACTAGGAAATATGTAAGGGATCGTTGATCCTTAATCCATAACCTTTTGCAATTCCGCATTGATTTCGGATTGGGTTTCTTCGCCCCATCCGAGCAAGTTCATACGAACAATACCTTTGGCATCCAATACCAAAACCTTGGGAGTAGATTCAAGACCATAACTGGTTCTGAGGCCACTGCCATTAAGCACGGGGAAATTAATTTTGTAGGTTTCGGCCTGTTTCTTGACTAAATCGTTATCTTCTAAAACGCTCATACCTAAAACGGTGACTGATTCGCCATACTTTAGCTGCATTGCTTTGGTGAATTCAAGAATTTCAGGAGAAAGGGGAGATTTTGGATTATAGAAGACCATCAGAATAGTTTTGCCTTCCATCCTTGCCAAGCGAACGGATTCTTGTTTTAACATATTTTGGGCGATAAAATCGGGGGCCTTTAGGCCTAGCTTAGCAACCTGAAGGCTGGTTGCAGAAACTGGAACAATTACCGGTCCAGTATTTTCTCCCTTTAGCGTTGCTTCTAATCTCTTCGTTGTATGGGTAATCGCATCGCGATAAGGAGTTTGGCTCATTAATTCCAATTGTGCTTTAATCTGCTTGATAAGTGCTTTGGTCTGGTTAGTGTACTTACCAATATCTTGGGAATAACCATTTGCAGAGTCGCGGAAATTTTGAGCCAGCCTTATTTCCTTTTTACGGTCTTCAAATAATTGACCCGGGTACACCAAACTCGTTTCTAATTCATAGCGCATTGTGCTTTTGTGCGATGCTTCATTGTGAGCAGGATCCTTTATTTCAATTGTTCGCTCTAGCTTTTGTGCAACTCCAAGTTGAGTGTTCAGCCAAACTGTATCCACTCGCTTCCAAGCTTGTCGGTCGGCGCGTGTTTTAACCCAATCGTCGGTTTGTTGTATTCCGATTAATTTTAAGCATTTGACTCCTTGAGACATTTCCACCCCTGCGACAGTCCAAACGCAAATAGGTCTGCCTTCTTCGGTGGTTTCCCAAGTGGATTTTTTTATTAAAGGCAATTCGATAATGCCACCCCATTCAATAGTAGGTGGGCCTTCAAGAGGGATTTGGCCAAGGTTACTACCGTTCATAACTTTGCCGTTCGAACTACAAATAAAAGTTTCTAAACGAATCGAGGTTGCAGGCGGATCAGAGCTAACCGGTGGGAAAGGTGCAGGGTTACTGCGTTGTTTTAAGACAGTCAAGCAGGCAACTTTAAAGTTATTCTTATCGCTATCTAAAATTAAAGCCCGAGTTTCAACCCGATAAGAGCGTTGGAACTGAACTCTAGTCGATTTTTCTTCTTCTATAAATAATCCGCGATACAGTAATTCTTGAGAGGATTGTAAACGAATATTTAAATTCCCTGATATCTGCAATGCCTTGGCAGACTGCCCTTCGCCTGTTTGGATTTCTTCTGGCTGAACTTCAGTTACTTGAGCAAAAGTCAAGCTAGCGGAAAGAAAAAAGAGTGAAAGCACAGTGGCATCCTCTGGCGAAATAGTATTAAAATTACTTAGACAAAACCCAAGGTTATGCGTCGTAACGACGCGGATTATAACAAGGTGCCCGATTCTCACAAGGTTGGTTTGCGAGTCACTCGCCTGATTTTTCCCACAAATTAAGCGAATAACGATTATTAAATTGAGTTTGGCAAAAGGAGATAAGTTAAGTTGAATTGTGTGTTTTTGAAGGGGTGGGAAGCTTGGGAGATAATCCTTTGCTTCCATTACTGCAAATTACCTAGTTTCGAATATTCAATGCTTTTTTATTCCACCACTTTAGGTAAGCTATCCTTAGTGCCTTTTAAGACTCGTTCCTTTATCTTGTTTTTTTAGGGAGAGTTGCCTTGCTGGGATTGTTCTTCGTAGTTTTGATTACTTGGTTCACCATCACAGTTGTGAGTGGTGGTTTTTCTCACTTCTTTCAAGGTAGAATTTATAGCGAACCCACCAGTGGTTTTCTTTGGCGTGCCCCCGCTGCTGGCGCTGCAATTACTTTAAGCATTGTTATTTGGATGGCGTTCGATTTTGGTTCCCCCGGAATTTACCGACCTATTCACGAACTTCAGGCCTACACACCTGATAATAAAAATAATAAATTGAAACCAGATGAAGGTGGCGCTTATCCTTCGATGACGGTAACTAAACCAGATGGCAAAAAAGAAGTTTACCTAAAACAATCTGGTACTCGCCTAGAATACAAATCAAAAACTAATTTGCCTATGCCTTCTACCCCAATTCAGATCGAAGTTGAAGAAGATGGCAAGGTATCAGTTTTCAAACCAGAAAAAGATGCAAAAGGGAATTACTTGCGTAGGGTTGGCCAGTCGTTAATTTACAAAGATGAGCGCAATAGGCAGATGATAGAAGGTGGTTTTGGAGCTTTAGTGATCAGTCGTCCTGGGGCCAATTTCTTGGTAATTTGCCTGCATTTACTCCATTTGTTGGCTTGGTTTGGAGCCCTTTGGTTTCTCTATGAATTTCAACCCTTACACGCCTTTGGCCTAAGTGCAGCGTTTTGCCTGCTGGTGACTTTGTTCTTTCTACCCCCAATTCTTACTTATGCAGAAACCGTATCAAAGGCTCGAACAAAACCCGAATCTACCGCGGTTCCGCAAAAACCTTCTTGAACCCTTTAAGGATTTCCTATGACCTTATCCCGTATTTCCATACTGGAAAAACTTCGACATCAAGTTTCTCAAGGGATCCCCATCGTTGGTGGGGGTGCAGGAACAGGGTTAAGCGCAAAGTGTGAAGAAGCTGGCGGCATCGACCTGATCATCATTTATAATTCGGGTCGATTTCGTATGGCTGGGCGTGGTTCTCTTGCTGGTATGTTACCCTTTGGTAATGCGAATCAAATAGTAAAGGAAATGGCGTACGAAGTTCTTACCGCAGTAAAACATACCCCAGTTCTTGCGGGTGTTTGTGCTACCGATCCCTTTATGCTGCGGGATCAATTTCTTCGCGAGCTAAAAGAGTTGGGGTTTGCAGGAATTCAAAACTTCCCCACGGTTGGATTAATTGATGGTTTGATGCGCGAAAATCTAGAAGAAACTGGGATGAGTTACAGCCTCGAAGTTGAATGCGTTGCGGCAGCTCGAAAAATGGAACTTCTAACAACACCCTACGCCTTTAATGTTGAAGAAGCAAAACAAATGACGATGGCGGGCGCCGATATTGTGGTTGCCCATATGGGCCTTACCACCAAGGGAGCAATCGGAGCTAAGACCGCTAAATCGCTTGAAACAAGTGCTAAAGAAGTAAAAGCAATCGCCCAAGCCTGCAAGGCAATCAGGCCGGAAGTTCTGGTGCTTTGTCACGGTGGCCCTATTGCTATGCCAGAAGATGCCCAATTTATTCTTGATAAAGTCAAAGAAGTCGATGGGTTTTATGGTGCCAGTTCTATGGAACGCTTGCCCGTTGAAGAAGCCATTTCAAATCAGACCAAAAGCTTTAAGCAAATGAAGTTTGGGAAGATATAAAGTTAAGGAAGTAGTGATTGCCTAGCAGCGGTTCTAGGCCCTGTCATCAGAATTTTGAATCTGGTAAATTACAATGTTGGTCGGTTCAATAACTGCATAGCAGCAATTGCAGCCCCTGTAATGCCAGCATTATTTCCTAAGGTTGCGAAACAAATACTATCGCCCTGGGCACATTGTTTAAAAGCCTGATCTTTAACAAACCAGCGGATACGATTAAGAAAATCGTCACCTGCTGCAATCATTCCGCCCCCTAGAACAACTTTTTCTGGATCAAAAAAATGCAGAATGTTTATGATTCCAAGGGCAAGCGCTGAAGATGTTTGTTCTACCAAGCGGTTTGCAAGTGGGTCGCCATTAACAGCGGCATCAAAGACATGCTTGCAAGATAAAGTTTTATTTTGAGCAGGTTCGTGGAGGTCAGAAATTTTATTGAAGTCTTCCGCAAGAGCTTCGTAGGCGCGTTTCAAAACAGAAGTAGCACCTGCATAAGCTTCTAAACAGCCAAAATGCCCACAAGAACAAGGCCTTGGCCTGCTCATTTCAATGCGCATATGTCCGATCTCTCCTGCCAACCCGTGCCTACCTTCGATGAGTTTGCCCTGATGGACTAATCCGCCACCTATTCCAGTGCCTAAGGTAAGAAACGCCATACTTTCAGCGTCTTTCCCTGCGCCATACCAAGCTTCGCCTAGTGCCGCAGCATTTGCATCGTTTAAGAAAGCAATGGGTTTATTGAAAATAGATGCAAGCTTTGTTTTAACCGAAACATTTTTCCAATCTGCAAGATTGACCGCATCGATAATAATGCCGTTCTTTAAATCAATAATCCCCGGGACAGCGGCGCCAATCGCTTTGATAGAATCAAAGTTAAGAGCGGATTTTTCGACGCAGGTGCGTAATGCTTTTTCCATAAGAGCAAGGCCAGCAACGGGCCCAGCATCTTTATTGGTGGGTTCGGTATGAGTTTGAATCAATTCCCCGGTAGAGGAAAGGATGCCAGTTTTCATACCAGTTCCGCCAACATCCAACCCAAGGTAGTAATCAACAGTGTTCATTGAAAGCATCGTATCGGAAATAAAAGGTTAAGTGGAGATGAAATTTGAAGAAATAAAAAAGGCAGGGGAGTCGTTCCCCCGCCTTAATAATTGGAATCGTAATTATAATCATCGGATTAATGATTTAATAAAAACTCGTTACTATTTAAAAGTGCCCAGAAAAGATCTTGGTAAGGTGCAACGGGGTCTTTATCTTTAATCCGCATTAGAAGCTTATCTTTCACCTTTGCCATATCAGCGGGCTTTGCAGGGCGATTAAGTGTCGCAAGAAACAAATCGTTGATAATTCCGTTAGGGTTACCTTTGTTTTTAGTTACCGCCATAGAAACGGTACCCTTATCTTTACGGGCGATGGCATCGTTAATATCTTTACCATTCATCATAAGCAAAGCTTGAACAACGGTACCATTGAAGTTCACTTCGTTTCCTTCGTCATCGCCGAAGTTGCTAACTAATTTGCTAAGCCAGGAGGTCCGAAGGTTTTTCTTGACGTCTTTGCTTTCGGAAGCTTCAGCACGAGTGGAAACCATCAAAGATTCGAAAAGCTGTTCAGGGCTCATCGATTTTAAAAGCATTCTACTAAACAAGCCTTCAACTTCGGGCTTATCGTTGGTGCGGTTTGCAACAAAGGTAAGGTTGTAGGCATTGCTGTTACAAATCCAGCGTATAAGTTTCTTCAAATCATAGTTGTAATTCTTGAAGCTGGAAGAAAGCTCTGCAAGAAGTTCTGGGTTCGTAGGAACATTTTGGTCATTGAAGTCATCAATAGGGGCGGTGAAACCTCTACCAAAGAAAACACCCCACATACGGTTCACTGCAGATTTGGGGAAGTTTTCGTGTTCTAAAATAAACGAAGCAAGCTGCTCTCTTCTTGGTGAAGAAGGAGAAAGTTTCTTATCTTCCATAAAAACAGCTTTGGTAGGTAGAATCACACCATTTCGTTTTTCAAAGAAAATAATCCCATCGCTGTTAGCATTCGTATTTTCCCTTAGGCCAAGCATCGGAAGGGTCATCGCCCTATTTGCAGTTTCGGCAGGTGGAGTGCCTTCGCGTTCAACTTGACGAAGGAAAGCATTAATGCCCCAGAAATGTTTTTGTGTGATGGAATTATTAAAAGGATGATCGTGGCATTGAGCACATTGCATCTGAATGCCAAGGAATAACCTAGTAATGCGTGAAGTGATGGGGACCATCTCAAACTCGCCTTCCTGACTTTTCTTAGGAGCAGGGGTTTTTTCGCCTAAATGTGCAAGAATAAAATTGACCGCAGCATTTTCTGTGTTCTTGCCTGACGCGGTAATAACTTCTTTCATTAGTTCGTGGTAGCCACGGTTCTGAGCAAATTGATCTTCAAGCCAAACAGCCATCTCTTCGTGATACTTGCCCTTACCAAATACCCCAGAACGGGTCAAAAACCAGTTGGTAAAGTGATTTGCCCAATGACGGGGGTAATCTTCACCAGCAAGGAGGTCTTCGATAACTTGCGACCTTCTGCTTGCTTGCGGATACTTCATATACTTAATTATTTCTTCGGGGCTTGCAATTCTACCCACAACATCTAGCGACACCCTGCGAATAAATTCGTACTCATCTATGAAACCAGAAGGCACAATTTTATTTTCTTTCCACGAAGATTCTAGCTTTTGATTAATCGACTTCACCACTTGCTCGGTGATTTGCTTTTCTTCGGGAGTTTTGCCTACGATTATTAATTTTGGAAAGGTTGGATACGGTGGAAGAGGAGCAGTTTTTTCAACTTTCTCTTCGGGTTCCTTTTCTTTAGCATCTTTTGCTTTGGTATCTTTTTCTTTTACATCTTCTTTAACTGCTTGCTTTTTGGTTTCTTTTTCTTGGCCTAGGGTAAGGCTTGGCATAAGATAAAAGCCGGTTACAACTGCTCCCACAGCAATGAAGCTTCGTAGGGAAATTCTAAGAGCGAGAGTTTTCATAGCCATTGATTTAATCCTTATGGTTGAGTTGTGCCTAAAACTAGTCGCACAACCTACTTAAATTATTACACTTATAATACCAATAAACAACTGAAAACGCAAAAGACCTGAAGTAATTTTCACGCTTTCTTGAAAAGATTACTTTGAGTTCGGACCGGCTTACCCGATTACAGCATCTGCCAACTACCGAACACTGGGTTTAGCTGCGTATTGCAATGTCATCCCAAGATGATTCTAGTCCGCTGTCGCAGTACGCTTTCCAATCCGCGATGTCCTCCCAAGCGTGAAAAAGCGACGGCCTCGATTTCAGAACATACCCGATCCCGCTGCTCGGTTGACCGCCTTGTTTGGCGTCTGCCACACAGCCTGACCTTGGGGCTACTTAGCCGGCTTCCCTTTGCCATTGACCTGACCAATACCTTTAGCGGCCTGCAGTCGATGGACTTGCGCAACAAGTTGAGGACCGTGAACCCCATTCTTGGCGAGCGCACTGACCTGTTTCCCGATCCCCTTGCTGCCCTGTCCTGCAAAAGCAGGTGGCCCCTTCACCCCGCCAGGCGCGGCCAACGCTACCGTGGGTACTACCGCACACAGGAGAGCGACGCAGAGGCAACAAATTTTTCTCATGTTATGATCTCCGAGCGAGCGATAATGAAAGTTGTGGGACAGCCCGCATTTTGTCCCGATACCGATCGGCCTCGAATCCCCCTGTGAGACAATAAGGCCAAAGCTATCTGAATATAGGCTAGCGACAAAATCTTGCTATTCTTCTGCCAAACCTTGTGTTAGTTGGTAATTTAGTCGTTGTTGAATTAACGAAAGTTCCCTTTTTTCTCTAGATGGTTTGCAAATGACGCTAAATCTTGAAAAAGTCCGAGTTTATGCAACTAATGCCTCAAACCGCGAACTCTTAGACCGCGTTACTGTGTTTAAATCCGGTATGGAACCCAATGCTCTAACCATTATTCACCAGGAACTACGCCATCGGGGGGTTACTCAAACCCAAATTCAAGACCACGAAACCCTACTTGAACCTCTAGTTATTCGTGGCCCCGAAGGGATGCCAAGAATCTGTAAAAAGTGTAGTTTACCTGCAATTTCTTGCGAATGGGGCTGGCTCAAGGTGTTTGGATTTATCCCAATCCTGCCGTGGAAAAATCTGTTTTGCGAAGATCACAAAAAACCGTAATCCCCTTCATAAGGCCTAGCTTAGCCAAACCTCTAACTCTCTAAGGTGTTCAAACACTTAAAATCCTTATTTTACCGTTATACAAGTTGGTTTATTTACCCCAAGGCAGCCCCGCAATCAAGAGGTTGGTACGCTTTGGGGCTGCTTGATTGTGTAATTTATTAAAATGATAAGGAAAATAAACCAAGCCCAACCGACTGCGTTCGGTGAGAACTCTTGTTTGTGTGTTTATAAATAAAAGATTCGGAAAAGCAGCCCCGCAATCAAGAGGTGGCTGGGCTTTGGGGGCTTCACAACTGCATAAGTCCTCTTTGATTTAGAAGACAAATTTAAAAAGATATAAAAGTTTTGATTTTTGTAGGACTTACGCAGTTGCCCATAATTTGGTTGTTTAGGCAGTTTTCATCTTTTTCTGATCATCCTGTCTTTCCCAAATTCCACCCGAATAGGGGCGATTTAGTTCCAACTGCGTAACTCCTATTTTGTTAAAAGTAGGGTATTAAAACAACTAAAGACAACTTCTTTAGTTCAAAGAAGCTGTCTTTATAAAAACTAATAGTGTGTTTTTAGGCTTTAAGAACCGCATCGACATCGGCCTGAACTATTTGTGTGGAAGGCTTGTCAATTTCCTGACTTAGCCAACTCATAACCGTAGGGGTATAAGGAAGCTGGCCTTTAGCAAGCATAGCCTTAAGCCTGTTTACTTTACGAACTCTTTCCTTGTTCTTTTTGAAGCCGTTTTCAATCCTAGAGCGGCGTTGATCCATCTTTTGCAAAGTTTTGCGAAGTTTACGGGATTCTCCCATTTTCGGCCTCGTCCTAAAACATAGAAATAACTGATCAAAATAGCTTATATAACAAGGATATTAAGATTTCGGTGCAATGGCTAGGGGTTGGCTTTTCTTATACCGCGCTAAAGAAGCTTCCTTCGCCCCAATTTGCTTTTCAAACCCTTGAACTTTAACAGTTATAGTTGAAACTAAAGCCGCTGCAGCAGGTAAAGCCTTCTGCAAGGCATCTATCTGCTTAGGCAAGGCAGGAACGAGAGGTTGTGCTGCCAAAAGCGTCGTTTGCGCGGCCTTAAGGCTTGTAGCTATTACAGCAAGTGCAGCGGTTTTTTCTTCAACCGCCTTCTTCTTAACAGGCACATCAAGCTTGTTTTTTTCGAGTTGTTCTAATGCAACTTGTGCGTTTTTTGCAGCCAACGCATCTAGCTTATTTTTATCGGATTGATCCTTAAGCGTTTTGCCAGTTTCCGTGCTTTTAATTACTAAAGCTTCCGATGCCTTTAAATCAATTGCGGCTTTGGCTTGTAGAGCGGTTAACGAGGTCTGTTCGGTAGTAAGAATTTTAATTTTTGCAGGTAAATCTGTAACATTAAGGGTTGCATCTGCAAGATTTTTTTGCGCAGCTGATATATCAACCTTTAACTTCACATCTTGATTAGTAGCATTCGTTAACTCAACTTTAGACTTTTCTAATTCAACCTTTAATGCAGCAATTTCCTTGGTAGAAAACTCAACCCGATCTTTGAGCGAGGGAGGATTACTAGGAAGCAAATCGAATTTCTTACCAGTGGCAAGATAATAAGCGTGAACATTTCCATTCCAGTCGCCTACAAATGCAACTTGTGCATTTTCCGAAACTGCAACTCGAAGTGCTAGGTCGGTTAAGGGTTCTAGCGTAATAATAGCAGTGCCATCGCTTTTCCAAGATTTAGCGGATTTATCTCTGCCACTGGTAACAATGGTGCCATCGCGATGAAAAAATAAACCTTGGGCCCCACCTGGATGAGCAGGAATCGACTTGACCACGGTGCCGTTTTCTACTTCCCAAAGCTTAAGTGTTGCATCTTCACTAACCGAGGCCAAAATATTACCATCAGCCCGCCAAGAAAGATTGTTGATACAGGTGGTATGCCCTTTGAGTGTAAAATATTCTTTGCCGTTGTGCGATTCCCAAACGAAAAGATTTCCGCTGCGGTCACCCGAAGCCAAAAGAACGCCGTCTGGGCTATATTCAATACTAGTGATCCAATCGGTGTGTTTTTTGATTTCGTGTAGAAGCTTGCCATCAGCGGTGGAATAAACGCGCACAACCTTGCTGGGCCCACCAAGGGCAATTTGAGTTTGGTCAGGGCTGATATCGGCAGCAAGAACCGCATCAGATTCTTGGCCAACGGTAATGATTTTCTGCCCGCTTTTAATGTTGAACAAACTAACGGAACCGTTCTTGCCCCCTCTGCCGCCACCGACAAGAAGAAGCCCGCCATTCCTGCTGAACTTTAAGACAGTGGGGAAACCATCTGGGTAAGGAATGACGCCAAGAAACTCCATCGAATCAGTGTTATAAAGGACGATTTGTTTTTGGCCACCCACTGCAAGTAAAGGTGCCCAAGGGCTAGCAGCCATTGCAATGACCGCATTGCCTTTACGAGTAATAACGATGGGCTCTAAAGATAAAGGTTTTTCAGGCATAGGAGGAGGGCCCTCTGGCTTGCCCCTACGAACCGTACCAATCGCAATTGCTTCGGTTGGTTTGTTTAAAGCCAAAGCTTTACCATCAGCGGTTTCAAGTAGTCCTTCTTTGATCCATTTTTCCAAAAGGGCAATGGAAGCATCAGAAACCTTAGGGCTTTTAGGAGGCATAAAAGGTTCAGATTTATGGGCAACAAGAGTAAAAAGAGTGCTGCCCTCGGGGTTACCAGCTTTTACTATCGCTCCAGAACTACCACCTTCGATGATTTTATTATAACTGTTTAAAATCACACCCGAGCTTTTCTTATCTTGATTATGACACGCCACACATTTATCCATAAAGAATGGAAGTATGTGATCTTGAAAATTAGTCTTCTTGGCTGGAACTTGGGCGATTGCGGACTGACTAACCAAGGAAAATAAAGCTACCAGTAAAACAATGCTACGAACCATAAACCTAACTCCAATAATTAATGATTGAACATATATTCACGAGTATTAAGCACCGCCCAGAAAGCATCGTCTAAAGCTCGTTTTTTGTCTTTCTCTGCTTCCACCAAGGCCACCAATTTGGTCTTTTCCTCAACGGAAGGCAGCCTAGAAAGGCAACGAATGTATATTTCTGTGATGATTTCATCGGGGGTTTTCTTTGCAATCAAAAGTTTTCCTACCAAGTTACCCTGAGTAATTCTTTGCGTCGTTGCATCGCCATTAAGCAAATGTAAACTCTGGCTTAATGTAGGTTCGAGTTTAACTTCGCAAGAACAAACCGTTTCACGAGTTGCTCTGCCAAAGGTGGTAAGAAAATAATTCGAAACCTGACCATCTGCAATTTGAACCGCACGAGCGCCTAATGGTAAACCAGGAAACTTATTCTTTGTCTCGGTTGCTTGGCTAATACAATCTAGGAAAGTCTCGGCTTTAATCCTGCGGATGAAAGAATGGCTGAAATTCTTGGTGTCGCTTTCGTTACTAGCATTGGCCTGAGTCGAAAGCTGATAGGTGTTGGAAAGGCAGATATCTTTAACCAGTTTTTTGAAGTCGTAATTGTACTCGGTGAACTTCTTTCCCATTTCCTGAAGCAGTTCAGAATTGGAAGGCGGGTTACTAACTCGAACATC